>JBEEFP010000050.1:0-142265 GCA_041166085.1 Actinomycetota bacterium | reverse complement strand
CTCCCCGCCGTCTCGAGTAAATCGGGGCCGAATAGCGGCCCCTATTCCCTCGAGACGAGGGTGGACGGGTAACAACGGTGGGTGCACGCGTTCCTGCTGAGCTTCGGGATCATCTTCGTGGCGGAGCTCGGGGACAAGAGCCAGCTCATGGCGCTGGCCTTCGCGGCCCGGTATCGGCCCCTGCCGATCCTGATCGGCATCACCCTCGCTACCGCGTTGGTGCACGCCTTCTCGGTGCTGCTCGGGGCTGTCGTCGGCGTGGCCCTGCCGACGCGGGCCATCGCCGTCGTGGCCGGCCTGGCCTTCTTCGCCTTCGCAGCGTGGACGCTGCGGGGCGACACGCTGGGCGACGACGAGGCTGCACGCGCCGATCGCAGCACGCGGTCGGCGGTGCTGGCCGCCGCCACCGCCTTCTTCCTCGCCGAGCTGGGCGACAAGACCATGCTGGCGACCATCACCCTCGCCACCAACGAGGGCCTGCTCGGCACCTGGCTGGGCTCGACCGTCGGCATGGTGGCAGCCGACGCCCTCGCCATCCTGGTCGGGAGCCAGCTGGGCGCCCGCCTTCCCGAGCGCGCCATCAAGGTCGGCGCGTCCGTCACCTTCGTCGTCTTCGGCGTGCTGTTGGTCGCGCAGGGCGTGCGGGGCTGAGCGACCCGCCACGTCAACTCGCTACTGGTCGGTGCGCATGTCGACCATCATCGGGGGATGCTCCAGGCCAAGGACCTGCGCGTGGAGGTGGGTGGGCGCGTCGTCGTCGAGGACGCGTCGTTCACCGTGCGCGCCGGTGACAAGGTCGGCCTGGTCGGTCGCAACGGCGCAGGCAAGACGAGCATGCTCCGCGTGCTGGCGGGCGCCCGCCCTCCTGCCGACGGCAGGGTCCTGCGCCAGGGTGACCTCGGCTTCCTGCCCCAGGACCCGCGCGTCGACGGTGCGGACCCGGGGACCACCGCGCTGGCCCATGTCCTCTCCGGCCGCGGTCTCGATGAGGCCGTCGGCCGCCTCGAGAAGCTCCGCCTCCGGATGGAGGAGCAGCCGTCGGAGCAGAACGTGGCCCGGTTCAGCCGGGCCGAGTCCGCCTTCGACGACGCGGGCGGATACCAGGCCGAACCAGAGGCGCGCCGCATCGCGGCCGGCCTCGGACTGGCCGCCGACCGCATGGACCTGCCGGTCACCGTGCTGTCCGGCGGCGAGCGCCGGCGGGTCGAGCTGTCCCGCATCCTCTTCGGCGGCAGTGACGTCCTCTTGCTCGACGAGCCGACCAACCACCTCGACAACGACGCCCGCACCTGGCTCCTCGGCTTCCTCCGTCGATACCGCGGCGCCATGCTCGTCGTCAGCCACGACCTCGAGCTGCTCGACGAGTCCATCACGCGCGTGCTGCATCTCGACGAAGGCGCGGTGCTGGAGTACAAGGGCACGTACTCGCAGTACCGCGAGGCCCGGAAGCGCGACGAGGAGCGACTGTCGCGCCTCGCAACCCGTCAGGCCCGCGAGGTGCGCCGGCTGTCGGACCTCGCCGACTCGATGCGGCACTCCACCGCCAAGCGGGCCCGCATCGCCAAGAGCCTCGACAAGCGAGTGGAGCGGCTGGCGTCGGACGCGGTCGAGGGGCCGCGCGGCGAGCGCGACCTCGCCGTCCGCCTGCCCGACCCACCCCACAGCGGCCGTCTGGTGCTCGACGTCGAGGGACTCACCAAGGGCTACGGCGGACCTCCCGTCTTCGAGGACGTGAACTTCGCAGTCGAACGAGGCGAACGCCTGCTCGTCATGGGCCTCAACGGCGCGGGCAAGACGAGCATGCTGCGCATCCTGGCCGGCCAGAGCGACCCGGACGCAGGGACGTTCACCTTCGGCCACCAGGTCTCGTCCGGCTACTACGCCCAAGAGCACGAGGGTCTGGCATCGGGTGTCCCGGTGCTCGACCACCTCCGTTCCATGTCCGACGCGCCCGAGCAGCAGCTGCGAGGACTGCTGGGCATGTTCCGGCTCAGCGGCGAGATCGCCTTCCAGGACGCGGGCACGCTCTCGGGTGGCGAGAAGACCAAGCTCGCGCTCGCCCAGCTGGTGGTGGGGCGCCACAACCTGCTGCTGCTCGACGAGCCCACCAACAACCTCGATCCGCCGTCGCGCACCGCGGTGGCGCGCGCGCTCGCGGGTTGGAAGGGTTCGATGGTGGTCGTGACCCACGACACGGGTTTCGTCGAGGAGCTGGCGCCCGACCGGGTGCTGCTCCTTCCCGAGGGAACGCTCGACTACTGGAGCGACGACCTCCTCGACCTCGTGGCCATGGCCTGAGCATGAGCGGACCGGTCACCTCCGCCGATGCCCCGGTCGCGGAGGCGACCGCGGACACAGCAGCATCCACCGCGCAGGTCGCGGGCCCACGGCTCGAGATCCTCCCCGGGCGCCAGGCCCAGGTCGGGACGAGCACGGTCTCGCGAGTGCTTCCCAAGCGGGCCCATCGCACCGTCGGCGCGTGGTGCTTCGCCGACCACTTCGGTCCCGCCGAGATCACCGACGGCGGCGTGCGCATCGGTCCCCACCCGCACATGGGGCTGCACACGGTGACCTGGCTGCTCGACGGCGAGGTCCTCCATCGCGACAGCCTCGGCAGCGAGCAGCTCATCCGACCCGGCCAGCTCAACCTCATGACCGCCGGACGCGGCGTGGCGCATGCCGAGCAGACGCCGGCCCGCACGGCCGGCACCATGCACGGGCTCCAGCTGTGGGTCGCCCAGCCCGAGAGCACTCGGTTCGGCGACCCCGCCTTCGAGCACCACCGCGAGCTGCCGCGCGACGAGTGGGGCGACGTCGTCGCCACCGTGCTCGTGGGCGCGCTGGGGAACGCGTCCTCGCCCGCGCGCGCGGACACGCCGCTGCTCGGCGCCGACCTCGACGCCCGCGGCGCGGGGTCGATCCCGCTCGATCCGACCTTCGAGCACGCCTTGGTCGTCGCCTCGGGCGCCCTCGAGGTCGACGGCACGATGGTGCACCCCGGCTCGCTCGCCTACCTGGGTCTCGGGCGCGACGAGTTGCTGCTCGGCCCCGCATCCGCCGGGCGGGCGCTGCTGCTCGGCGGCACGCCCTTCGGTGAGACGGTCGTCATGTGGTGGAACTTCGTCGGGCGCTCGACCGACGAGGTCGACGCCGCCTACCGCGACTGGGAGGCGAAGTCCGAGCGCTTCGGCGCGGTCGGCTCCGAGCTGGCACGCGTGGGCGCGCCGCGGCCGAACTGGATGCCGCTCCCCTGAATCAGCCCGGCGCCTGGATCGAGTACTCGGCGGCCACGTCGGGGTGGCGCTCGAGCCAGTCGCGCGCGAACGGGCAGTACGGGATCACGGTGAGCCCCTCGGCGGCCGCGTAGTCGAGCGCGGCCTGCACGAGTTGGCCGCCGATGCCCTGTCCCTCCATGGCATCGGGGACCTCCGTGTGGACGATGGCGAGGTGCTTGCCGGCGCGATGGAAGTCGAGCTCGGCCAGCTCGTCGCCGATCCGCAGCTCGAAGCGCTCCTCGGCGTCGTTGCGCTCGATGGCGCTCATCGGTCTGACAGACGGTCGAAGGCGGGCGGGCGCTTCTCGAGGTAGGACTGCACGCCCTCGGGGAAGTCGCGACGAGTGAAGCTCTCGAGCATGAGGGCCTGGGACTCGCGCTCGGCCGGGCCCAGTCCTGCGTGGAGCTGCTGGTACACCTGCCGCTTCATGATGGCCATCGACGTGGGCGAGCAGCGCTCGGCCAGGTTGCGCACGTAGTCCTGGGCCGCGGTCGCCACGTCAGCGGCCGGCAGCACCCGGTTCACCAGGCCGAGGCGCTCGGCCTCCTCGCCGCCCACCTTGCGCGACGAGAAGAGCAGGTCGAGGGCCACGGCCGAGCCCACCAGGCGGGGGAGGAGCCAGGAGATGCCCCACTCCGCCACCAGTCCCCGTTGCGAGAACGAGGTCGTGAGCACCGCGTCGACGGCCATGAACCGCAGGTCGCACGCGAGAGCGATGGGCACACCCATGCCCGCGACCGGACCGTTGATGGCGGCGATGACGGGTTTGGGCACCGAGAGCAGGTACGTGTACTCGCCGCGGAGGTCGTCGCCCCAGTCGGCCCGTCCCACCTCGACGGCCAGGTCATCCGGGACGGCGGCGCCAGTGTCGCCGTCGGCGATGCCCGCCAGCATGTTCATGTCGGCGCCCGCGCAGAAGCCGCGACCCGCGCCGGTGATGACGATGCCGACGACGGCAGGGTCACGCTCGGCCCGGCCCACGGCATGACGCACCTCGGCGCCCATGCGGGCGGTCCAAGCGTTCAGCGCGTCCGGCCGGTTGAGGGTGACGGTGGCGACGGGATCGTCCACCTCGTAGAGGATCTGCTCGTACATGGGCAGGATCATCGCACCCGCACGTAGCCTGGACGCCGTGCGAGTGCACGTGGACGACGAGCGGTGCGAGGGCCATGGTCGCTGCTACGCGACCGCGCCCGAGATCTTCGCGGCCGACGACATCGGCGATGGCCACGAGATCGGCGACGGCCGCGTGCCGACCGAGTTGGAACACAAGGCCCGGCTGGCGGTCGCCAACTGCCCCGAGCGGGCCATCACGATCGAGGAGACGAGCTGATGGGCCACCACGAACCGGTGACCGACTGGGCCACCGACTTCGACCACACCGACGACGTGTGGGCGGCCAACCCCTTCCCCATCTGGGACGAGCTCCGCGAGACGTGCCCGGTCGCGCACAGCAAGCGCTACGGCGGGGTGTGGTTACCGACGAGGCACGAGGACATCTCCGCCATCGCCTACGACACCGAGCACTTCACCTCCCGCAGCATCGTCGTGAGCGAGTTCCGGCCGCCGCACGAGCTGGCGCCCGCGGGGATCGCGCCACCTATCTCGTCCGACCCGCCCTTCCACAAGGACTCCCGGCGGCGGCTCCTGCCCATCTTCTCGCCGCAGGCCATCGACAAGCTCGAGCCCTCCACGCGCGATTACTGCGAGGAGCTCATCGCGGCCATGGACGGCAAGGACGTGGTGGATGCGGCCCAGGACTACGCGCAGCACATTCCCGTGCGCGTCATCGCCAACATGCTGGGACTCCCGGAGGAGGACGCGGACGTGTTCCGCGGCTTCGTGAACCACGTGCTCGAAGGCGTCTCGTTGCCGCTCGAGCAACGAGCCGAGGGGATGCTCGCGCTGTTCGGCTACCTGCAGCACCACATCGAGGATCACATCGCCAACCCGCGCGACGACCTCATCACCCTCCTCCTCGAGAGTGAGGTCGACGGCCAGAAGCTCGACCCGTTCGAGGTGGCCCGCACCATCGGCCTGCTGCTCATCGCCGGCATCGACACGACGTGGAGCGCGATCGGTGCGTCCATCTGGCACCTGGCCGGCAACCCGGCCGACCGCGAGCGTCTCGTCTCAGCGCCGGAGCTGATGCCGGTTGCGATGGAGGAGCTGCTGCGGGCCTACGCCCCCGTCACCATGGCCCGGCTGGTGAGGCAGGACATGGACTGGAAGGGCTGTCCGATGAAGGCCGAGGAGTGGGTGCTGTTGCCGTTCCCGGCCGCCAACCGCGACCCCGCCGAGTGGGATCGGCCCGACGAGGTGATCCTCGACCGCGAGCCCAACCGCCACGCCGCCTTCGGCCTCGGCATGCATCGGTGCGCGGGATCGCACCTGGCCCGCATGGAACTGCGCGTCGCCCTCGAGGTGTGGCTCGAGGCCTTCCCGGTCTTCCACCTCGACGACCCCGACGCGGTGCGGTGGTCGGGCGGGCAGGTGCGCGGGCCGCGCACGCTGCCCGTGCGCGTCACCGCCTGAGCTGTCTCGGGGTCACACCGCGCAGGCGTCGCCCTCGCAGCCCGGCGCAGTCTCCTCGCCGGTGATCTCCAGCCGCGGATGTGTCTTCTCCCACGCCCGCCGCAGGGCCTGCAGCATGACGTCGGGGGGCTGTGCGCCCGGGATGCCGAGCTTGCGGCCCACCACGAAGAACGGCACGGCCGTGACGCCGAGCTCTTCGGCGTCGGCCTCGTCGGCCCGCACGTCGTCGCCGTAGGTGCCGTCCTCGAGAACGCCGGCCGCCTCGTCCCCGTCGAGACCCGCGTCGGCCGCTAGGCGCACGAGGGTGTCCGGGTCGCCGATGGCCTCGCCCTCGGTGAAGGTGGCGCGCAGGAGGCGCTCCTTGACCGCGTCCTGGATGCCGTGCTTGGCCCCGAGGTGGATGAGGCGGTGAGCGTCGAACGTGTTGCCCACCTGCGCCTTGTCGAAGTCGAAGTCCAGGCCCACCTTGGCCGCGGCCGACACCATGCCGGCCAGTCTGGCCTTGGCCTCGCCCACGGGCATCCCGTACTTGCGGGCCAGGCGGGACGCATAGTCGCCCTCCCGCAGCGTCGGCGCGCGGGGATCGAGCTCGAAGGACCGCCACACCACCTCGACCTCGTCGCGGTGCTCGAAGTCGGCCAGCGCCGCTTCGAAGTTGCGCTTGCCGATGTAGCACCACGGACAGACGACGTCAGACCAGATCTCGACTCTCATCGACACTCTTCAACCCAGCGAGGGCGGCGGATAGTCCCGCCGAGCTCGCTCAACGGCTCCGACGCCGCGCCCGCTTGCTCAACCCGGGAGGGCTCCAGCCCGCGTCGGCCGGGTTGATCGTCGTGCCCGGCGGCACCAGCTCGTCGATGCGGTCGAGCACCTCGGTGTCGAGGCGGGCGTCGGCCCCATCGAGGATGTCGGTGAGCTGCTCCATGGTGCGGGGGCCGATGATGGCCGAGGTCACCGCCGGGTGCTCGAGCACCCACGCCATGGCCAGGTGGGTGAGCGACAGCCCCGCGTCGGCCGCCACCTTGAGCAGCTCCTCGACCAGGTCGAGCTTGCGTTGGTTCTCGGGCAGGTCGTAGTCGAAGCGGTCGGGGACGCGCGCGGCCCGCCCACCGCTGGGCACCTCCGTGCCCCGGCGGTAGCGGCCCGTCAACCAGCCGCCGGCCAGCGGGCTCCAGGGGATGACGCCCATGCCGTAGCGCTCGCACGTCGGCAACACCGACGTCTCGATGCCGCGGGCGAAGATGGAGTACGGCGGCTGCTCGCAACGGAAGCGCTCGCGGCCGCGCCGCTCGGCCACCCACTGCGCCTCGACGATCATCTCGGCTGGGTACGTCGAACTGCCGAGCACCCGCACCTTGCCCTCGTGCACGAGATCGCTCAGGGCGGCCAGGGTGTCGTCGAGGTCGACGGTCGGGTCGGGACGGTGCGCCTGGTAGAGGTCGATGTAGTCCGTCTCGAGCCGGCGCAGGCTGTTCTCCACCTCCTGCTTGATCCAGCGGGGGGACGCGCCGCGGTGGTTGGTGTCCTCGCTCATCGGCGCCACGAACTTGGTGGCCAGCACCACGTCGTCCCGCCTGCCCTTCAGGGCCTTTCCGACGATCTCCTCGGACTCGCCCGCGGAGTAGACGTCGGCGGTGTCGATGAAGTTGACGCCCTGTTCGATCGCGGTGTGGATGATGCGCACGCAGTCGTCGTGGTCGCGGTTGCCCCACGCGCCGAACATCATCGCCCCCAGGCAGTAGCGGCTCACCTGGATGCCCGTCTTTCCCAGTGTCGTGCGGTCCATCAGTTCCTTCCCTTCAACGTGGCGACGCCTTCGCCGCTGAGGTCATCCGCGGGCCGCCCGGTCATCGCCAGCACCAACGACACGATGGGACCTGTGACCTCCGGGCCCTCGCCCGTCGACCAGTCGGTGTCCGTCGCCCGCAGCGTCAACCCGGCGATGCGCTTCTTGGCGCCGATCAGCAGGTTGGAACCCTTGTAGAAGTCGGCCACCTGCTCCGCCGCGTCCGCCGGGTAGTCGTGGGTGATCCCGAGGGGACGGCGAATGTCCTCGCTGTGCACGATGGTCTCGCCCAGCCATGTGTCGGTGGGCCCCGGCGGGTGCTTCTTCGACGTCTGCACCTCCTCGAAGGACTGCAGGGTGCGGGCCGGTCCGGCCCTGGTCTCCTCGGCGATAGCGGCGTTGGTCATCTTGTCGAACCCGAACCCCGCCTTGATCATCTTGAGGAAGAACCCAGGTGGGGTCATGCGGGCGGTGGCCGTCATGTGCCCGAGCACCTGCTCGACGGTCCAGCCGGTGCACAGTGACGGCGTCCGCCACTGTTCGTCGCTCAGCCCCTGCAGGTCAGCGGCGAGCGCCTTGCGCTCGGCGTGGATGGTCGGCCACGGGTCAGGACCTGCCATGTGTGCCTCCTCGGTCGGCAACGGCCCACTGTAGGCAGCTAGCGACCGATTGATCCGTCGAGCAGCTCACGCAGGATGTCGGCGTGGCCCGCGTGGCGCGCCGTCTCTTCCAGCAGGTGCGCCAGCACCCACCGGAGGTCGACGGGCGGGTCCTCGACGATGGCGCACGGCGCGTCGAGTGTCGGGGCGGCGTCGATGATGGCGTCCACCCGCGCCGACGTGGCGCGGTAGCGCTCGACGGCCTGGGCCAACGTGTCGGTCGGACCCACGGTGTCGTCGATGCCGCCCATGTCCTCACCCGCGAAGCGGTGCACGACCCACACCGTCTCCGCTCGCGCCATGTGCTTGACGAGCCAGAGGAGCGATGTGCCACTGGCGACCGGTGCGTGCCGTGCCGCTGCGTCGTCGAGCCCGCTGACCTTTCGAAGCAGCGAATCGCGTTGGTACTGCAGCAGGGAGCGGAGCGTCCCGCGTTCGTCACCGGCCAGGCGCGGCGGCTTCTGGTCTGGCACTCGCTCATCGTACGAGCGCAGGCGTTAGGGTCCGCGTTGATGAACATCGACGTGCGCCACGCCCCCGCCTTCTCCGCCGCTCGTGTCACCCTCGATGCAGGGGAGGAGCTCCGTGCCGAATCGGGCGCCATGATGGCGACCTCGGCTGGCGTCGCCATCAAGGCCAGCACCCAGGGCGGCGTGCTCAAGGGACTCAAGCGCTCGGTGCTGGGTGGCGAGAGCCTCTTCATCACCACCTTCACCGCCCCAGCCGCCGGCGGATGGGTCGACGTCGCTGATGCGCTCGCGGGTGACATCAAGGTCCACGATCTCCGCCCCGACAGCCCCATCTCCATCACCAAGGGGTGCTGGCTGGCCTCGTCCGCAGGCGTCGAGCTCGACACCAAGTGGGGCGGGTTCAAGAACCTGGTCGGCGGGGAGGGCGGCTTCCTCGTGCGGGCGAGCGGTGAAGGGACGGTGGTGATGTCGTGTTACGGCGCCATCGACATGGTCCAGCTGGCAGCGGGGGAGTCGGTCGTGGTCGACAGCGGCCACGTGGTGGCCTTCGACTCGACGGTCACCAGTCAGCTCCGCAAGGTCGCGGGCGGCGTGGTCCAGACGTTGAAGTCGGGCGAGGGCTACGTGTTCGACTTCACGGGTCCGGGGTGGGTCCTCACCCAGACCCGCAACCCCTCTGCGCTCCAAGCGTGGATCCGCAGCGTCATGCCCGGCGAGACGAGCGGCGCCAGCGGCGTGATCGGCGGTCTGCTCAATCGCTGACTCGGTCGCACCCGAACCCGCCGCAGGCGACGCCTCTGCTCGATGGGCGGAGTACCTCCCGGTGGCCGCGGTCGCGGCCGCGCTGCTCGTCCTGCTCGCTGCGTTCGCGCAGGCGTTCGACAGTCCGATCGGGTTCGGCGACGGGTTCGGTGGTCGCTACGACCTCGCCGATCGGCTGCGCATCGTGGCCCGCTGGTCGTCCGCGACCTACATCCTCGGCGCGGCATTGGCCTGTCGGGTCTTCCCCAGTCGTCGGCTCGCAGCCTGCCTGCGCGTGCTGAGCGTCGTCGCAGGGACGGAGGCACTGCTGATCGTGTACCTGTTCGCATTCGACGTCGTCCGACGCGGCCAGAACACGACGTTCAACGTCCAAGGCGGCTACGAGGTGCTCTTGCGCGTGGGTGAGCTCGCCGTTGCCCTCGTGGTTGCGGTCTGGGCGTGGACCAGTGCCGCCGCGCCGCGCAGGGCTCCCGGAACCGGTTGACGCTTAGGCGCCCGCTGCCAAATCACGCAGAGAACGGCCGGTGATCGGGGGCGAATTGCCGAGTTTCCACCGGCGGTTCTCTGCATGATTCGCGTATCGGACACGACCGGCCGTCACGGCCGCTCTGGTGCCGCGCCCAGAATGATAGTAAGAATCGTTCTCGATATGGCTCGCCGTCTTTCCATCGCTGTCGTCCTGCTGGCCGGCCTTGTCCTGGCCGCGTGCAACGGCGGTAGCGGCTCGCACGCCAGCGACGGCAAGGTCACCGTCGTGGGCAACTTCTATCCCATCGCCGAAGTGGCGGCGCGGGTCGGGGGCGACCGGGTGCAGGTCACCAACCTCACGCCGGCGGGCACCGAGCCCCATGACCTCGAGCTGACGCCGAAGCAGGTCGACGAGCTGGAGAGCGCCGACGTCGTCCTCTACCTCGGGTCTGGCTTCCAGCCCGCCGTCGCGGACGTCGCCAAGCGCCGGCAGAAGAACAGCATCGACGTGCTCGACCGGATCACCCTGCGCAAGGGCGCCGCCGATGCCCTCGGTGAGAAGGGCATGGATCCGCACTTCTGGCTCGACCCCAACCTGCTCGCCACTGCTGCAGACGAGGCCGCCGACGGACTGGGCAAGGCCGACCCGGCCGGCGCCGCCACGTACCGGGCCAACGCATCCTCGTACAAGCAGACGCTGGCGACGCTCGACCAGGAGTTCAAGCGGGGACTGGCCAACTGCCGGCGCAAGGAGATCGTGACGTCCCACGCCGCCTTCTTCTATCTGGCTCAGCGCTATGGGCTCACGCAGTTGCCGGTCGCCGGACTCAGCCCCGAGGCCGAGCCCGACGCGGCCCGGATCGCGACGCTCACCGACCAGATCAAGGCCGACGGCATCACGACCGTCTTCTACGAGGACCTCGTGTCCCCGGCGGTGGCCCGCACGCTGGCCAGAGAGGCGGGGGTGACCACCGCCGTGCTCAGTCCGATCGAGGGCCTGACCAAGGCACAGGTCGCGGCGGGGAAGGACTACGTGGCGGTGATGCGCGACAACCTCGCCGCCCTGCGCAAGGCTCTCGGGTGCGCATGATGTCGACCGTCGCGGTTGATGCCGTCTCCTTCGCCTATGGCGCCACCCCGGTGCTGGACTGCGTGTCCTTCGAGCTGGAGGCGGGAGAGTTCGTGGCTCTTGCCGGCCCGAACGGCTCGGGCAAGTCGACCCTCATGCGCGTCCTGCTTGGAGTGCTGCAACCAGATGCCGGGTCGGTGTCGGTGCTGGGCGCGCAGCCGCGCGCGCTCCGGGAGCGGTGGCGGATCGGCTACGTGCCCCAGCAGCCGCAGGTGCCGGAGCTCTTTCCCGCGACGGTGGCCGAGGTGGCGGCGGCGGGACGGCTGGCCCGCCGTGGGTGGTGGCGCCGGCCGACGGTCGCTGACGGGGTGGCGGTCGACCGCGCCCTCGAGGCGGTGGGACTGGCCGAGCTCAGGGACCGACGGCTGTCCGGCCTGTCGGGGGGTCAGCGGCAGCGAGCGCACATCGCCAAGGCCCTCGCCAGCGAGCCGGACCTGCTTGTGCTCGACGAGCCGACGGCCGGTCTGGACGCCGACTCGCAAACGCGCTTCCGCGACGCCTTGATGTCGGCGCGGAACGCGGGCGGCACCGTGCTGCTGGTCTCCCACGACCTCGGTTCGGTCGCCGGCGACCTCGACCGGGTGCTGCTCCTGCGCAACGGCAAGATCGACTTCGACGGCGCGCCCGACGATCTGGCCGCCAGCGGCGTGTCCCTCGGCGTGCACGCCACCGACCTGCCCGTCTGGCTCGAGGGCCTGCGATGACGCTGGCCGCGCTGCCGTTGCCCTGGCCCTTCGACCGTGAGTACATGCAGCTGGCGTTGGCCGCCGGCCTCGTCGTGGGCCTCTGCGCGCCCCTCATCGGCACCTTCCTCGTGCAGAAGCGCATGTCGCTGCTCGGCGACGGCATCGGCCACGTCGCTTTCGCCGGCGTGGCGGGCGGACTGCTGGCGGGGGTGTGGCCCATCTGGACCGCCCTTGCCGCCGCCGTGATCGGGGCGGTGGCCATCGAATGGCTGCGCGGCCGGGGGCGCGCCAGTGGCGACCTGGCTCTCGCAGTCGTCTTCTACTCCGGTATCGCGGGTGGCGTCGTCCTCACCGGGCTGGCGGGATCGCTCAACGCCGGCACCCTCACCTACCTGTTCGGCTCCATCCTCACCGTCAATCGGTCCGACGCGGTCACCGTGGCCGTGATCGGTGTGGTGATCGTGGCCGCGGTCGTCGTCGGCGGCCGCGCCCTGTTCAGCGTGGTGCTCGACGAGGAGGCGGCACGCGTCGCGGGCCTCCCTGTCGACGGCCTCAACCTTGGCCTGGCCGCCCTCACTGCGGTGACGGTCGTCGCGGGCATGCGGATCGTCGGCGTGCTGCTCGTGGCCGCCCTCATGGTGCTGCCCGTCGGCGCCGCCCAACGGATCGCGCACTCGTTCCGATCCACCATGCTGACGGCCAGCGCCATCGGCGCGGCCAGCGCCGTCATCGGCCTTGCCGCGGCCCGGCAGTGGGCCCTCGCGCCTGGCGGTTCCATCGTGCTGACGTGCGCGGCCGTGTTCGTCGTCACGGCCATCGCCGGGGGTCGCCGCCGCCGCCCCGAAGGGCCGCTCCTGTCGGCCGCAACCGACGGGAGCTAACGGCAGTCTGCGCAGAGACCGAGCAGGTCGATGCGGTGCCCGGTGACGTCGAAATCGTGCTCCTCCGCCGCGATGCGCGCCGCGTCCGCCAACGCCCGCTCGAGCCGGCCGGATGTCGGGATGTCGGTGATCGCGCCGCACGTCGCGCACAGGGCGTGATGATGGTGACCGGCCAGTTCCTCGGCCAGCTCGTAGCGCACGAACTCATCGGCGCCGGGCAGCCGGTGCACGACGCCCGCGTCGACCAGCACGGTGAGGTTGCGATAGGCGGAGCTCATCGGCACCGACCCACGTTTGGCCCGCTCGAGGATCTCCGGCACGGTGAGAGGGCGCGCCGACCCGATGAGGGCGTCGACGATGGCGCGGCGTCCGGCTGTGTAGCGCTGGTCGGTCTCGGCCAGGCGGCGGGCCGCTTCGTCGTGCATCTCGGGTCCAGCCGCCAGGAGCTGGCGAGCGCGGGCCGTGCTCATCGCGAAGCCCGTTCCGTCGCATGTGTCAGCGCGTCGCGCACGATGTGGACGACGTGGTCGTCACTCAGCAGGTACGCGACCTCGCGACCTCGGCGGCTGGCCCGCACCAGCTGCTCGGTCTTCAGCACCCGGAGGTGCTGGGAGATGAGGGGCTGCGGGAGCCCGAGGGCGTCGACCAGCTCGTGCACGCAGCGCTCGCCGTCAGCGAGCTCGAGCACGATGGCGACGCGGTGCGGATTGGCCAGCGCCCGCAGCAGCTCGGCCGTCGCGGAGTGCCGCGCCGGATCGGCGACGGCCTCTTGGACGGCGTGTCGGCGGGCGGCCATCACCTCACGTTAATACATGCGCATACATGCATACCGGCGGCTGCAGGCGGGTGACGAACACGCGAACGCGTGTCGTGTAGGACGGCGGCCCGGGGTAGCAAGGGTTCCATGGCACAGACAACCGTGACCGCCGCTGCAGCAGGGACGGTCGACGTGGGTGGAGACCTTCCCGTCAACCGTCTCGGCTTCGGCGCCATGCGCATCACCGGCCGGGGGATCTGGGGTGAGCCGTCCGACCGCGAGCAGGCCGTGGCCGTGCTGCGCCGGGCCGTCGAGCTCCAGGTGAACTTCATCGACACCGCCGACTCGTACGGTCCCGAGGTGAGCGAGACCCTCATCGCCGAGGCGCTGCATCCGTACCCCGACGATCTCGTGATCGCCACCAAGGGCGGACTCGTTCGGCCCGGGCCCGGTCAGTGGGACGCCGACGGCAGGCCCGAGCACCTGAAGGCGGCGTGCGAGGCCAGCCTGCGTCGCCTGCGCGTCGACCAGATCCTGCTGTACCAGCTGCATCGTCCCGATCCGAACGTGCCCTACGCCGAGTCCGTCGGCGCGCTGGTCGAGCTCAAGGACGAAGGCAAGATCCGCCACATCGGCGTGTCGAACGTGAACGAGGCGCAGCTCAGCGAGGCCGAGGCACTGACCCCCATCGTCTCGGTGCAGAACCGCTACAACCTCGTCGACCGTTCGTCCGAGGCCATCGTCGACCGCTGCGAGA
Source organism: Actinomycetota bacterium (assembly GCA_041166085.1). Taxonomy (GTDB): domain Bacteria; phylum Actinomycetota; class Acidimicrobiia; order Acidimicrobiales; family JAFATL01; genus JBEEFP01. Next base: position 128,097 of record JBEEFP010000050.1, on the reverse strand, counting down.
TCGAGGACATGGCGTTCCTGCCGTGGGCGCCGGTGCAGGACGCCGACCGCCAGCGTGCGGTGCAGGAGATCGCCGAGCGCCACGACGCCACCGTCCCGCAGATCGTGCTGGCGTGGTTGCTGACTCGCTCGCCCGCCATGTTGCCCATTCCCGGCACCGGCTCGGTCGCCCACCTCGAGGAGAACGTGGCCGCCGCCGGCATCCGGCTCTCACCCGACGAGGTCCGCACGCTCACCGCAGGCTGACGGCTGACGGGGACCATCATCCGGGTTGGTGCACTACGGGCCGATCCCAGGCACGCGAGTGCACCAGCCCAACCTGCATGGCAGGAGCCCGTGAGCGAGGTCGCGTACCGTTTCGGTGCACGCTCCCGTAGCTCAGATGGATAGAGCGGCTGCCTTCTAAGCAGCGGGTCGCAGGTTCGAGTCCTGCCGGGGGCGCCAAAAAACGGCTCCGCGCTGCGCGCCGAACCCACCGAGGTCACCGACGCCTCCGACTTCCGAGCCATCCTCGATGAGTGGCTCCCGCTCACCTACGCCCTCAACGCGGGTCGTGTTACGAGTTCGTCAACGCCGTCCGCGACGGTTGCCCGGACCCCAGGGATCCTGTCACTGTTGTCCGATCGTGACTTCGACACAGCTCGGCCGTGTCGAAGTCGGATGCGAGCTGGCCTTCGAAGTCGTCGATCACGCGGCCATGGCGCTGCAGGTAGCTGTCGCGTCGACGGCCAGGCCGCTCGCGGTCGAGGACCTGGTCGTGGCTCTGGACGGCAGCGTCGTACCCGTCGACGAGGTGGCCGTCGATCACGGAGGCCGGATCCACCTCGTTCGGTCCGGCGCCGGCCAGCTGACCGTGCGGTATCGCGGGGTGCTGTCGCGCGTTTCGCCCGAGGGTCCCGGCCCGAGCGAGGCCGAGACGCTGGTCGCGCTGCGACAGAGCCGCTACTGCCCCTCGGATGCGCTCGCCGCCTTTGCCGAGGCCGAGCTCGGCGGGCTGCATGATGGTCCTGACCGCGGTCGAGCCGTGGGCGATTGGGTGTACGACCGGCTCCGTTACGAGATCGGCAGCAGTGGTCCGCTCGACACCGCCATCGAGACGCTGCTCGCCGGTCGAGGCGTCTGTCGCGACTTCGCCCATCTCACCGTCGCGCTCTGCCGCGCGGTCGGGATACCGGCCCGCCTCGTTTCGGTCTACGCGCCGGGTATATCGCCGATGGACTTTCACGCCGTCGCCGAGGTCGCCGCCGATGGTCGGTGGGAGATCGTGGACTCCACCCGGCTTGCTCCCCGCCAGTCACTCGTCCGCATCGCCACGGGGCGGGATGCGGCCGACACCGCCTTCGCTACGACCATCGCCGGTTCCGCCGAGCTCCTCTGGAGCACCGTCACCGCCTTCACCGACGGCGACCTGCCCGCCGACAACCACCGGATCGCCGTCGCCCTGTCATAGCGACCTGAGAGCGAGGTCATCCTGATGCAGTGCCACGAGCGAGAGAGGGGCGCACTGAGGAAGGCCGGAAGATCGCGCATGAAACAGCCGACCTCCGCGACGAGCTCCCGCCTAGCCAGGTAGAGCCGATGGTCCGTCGTGGCGGGACCTTCGGCCCTGGAGCGCGTCGGCCTGCGAGCACACGATGGATGAGAGGGAAAGGGAGGTCGTCATGCGAGCACTCGTCGTCTACGAGTCGATGTACGGCAACACGCACGCCATCGCGTCAGCGATCGGCAGGGGCCTCGAGTCCGAGGCCGAGGTGACCGTTTCGCCCGTTCGGAGTCTCGCCCCCGACATGCTCACGGGCGTCGACCTCATCGTTGTGGGTGGGCCAACGCATGTTCACGGCATGAGCCGCCCTGCGACACGGCAGTCAGCGGCCGACTCGGCGGACAAGCCGGACAGCGCATTGGTGATGGATCCGGGCGCGGCCGGGGAAGGGGTCCGGGAATGGATCGATTCCTTGGGAAGGCTCACGGCCCTTGCGGCTGCCTTCGACACCCGAGTCGACCTACCCGTGCTGCTCTCGGGGCGGGCGGCCACGGGCATCACGAAGGCGTTGCGGCGGCACGGTCTCGACGTCATCGCGAAGCCCGAGAGCTTCCTTGTCACGAAGCAGAACGATCTGCTCCCTGGAGAGCGCGAGCGCGCTGAGGAGTGGGGAGCGCGCCTGGCCGCAACCGCGCGGCCTCGAGCAGCCGGCACGGGCGCGCGCAGGGTGGTGGTGGCCCGATGAGCACAACCCCGATGGTCTTGCCGGACGTCGAACTCGAGGCGCTGTCCGACGAGGAGTGTCGGTCGATGCTTGGCCGCGCCACAGTGGGACGAATCGCATTTGTCGTCGACGGCGTTCCGGTCATCTTGCTCGTTAACTACCGCTTGGTGAGTGACGAGTTGGGACTCTGGATCCTGTTGCGGACCCGGGCTGACAATGCCATCGACCGCGCTCCCGAACGGGTGGCTTTCGAGATCGACGGCATCGACGACGAACACCATCTCGGCTGGTCGGTGCTGGTCGCGGGGGTGCTGCATCACCTGGACCACAACGAGGTCGAGCTGATGAGGAAGCGATTCGATCCGAAGCCCTGGCCTCGCGGCCACGCGACCGCATGGCTCGCCATCAAGCCCCGATCGATCAGCGGTCGCAGGCTGCGGAAGACCCAGTTGGAGTGGCTGCTTCCGCCCGACGCGCACCTCTGATCCGTCCTGGCACGCCGGGGCTCAGGAGTCGATGCTCGCATTCCGGCCTCGCTTGTGTGCGCGCAGCGCCTTGTGAAGATGGTCCGCGGCAAGCACGAGTGGTGCCGCCAATGCGGCAGCTGCCAGGCCGGCGATCGGCGGAACGGCCTGGTCGAGCAGGTTCGCCACGGGTGGAACGACAAGGAAGATCGCCAGCGCCGTGAGCTCGACTGCGACGGCCCACAGCAGGAGCCGGTTCGACCTCCAACCGAGATGCCAGGGCGAGCGGGTCGCGCTCCGGCACGCGAACGCATTCGCGGCCTGCCCGAGCACGACCGCGGCGAACGCGGCGCCCGAGGCGGCCATGAGCGCGTGGCCCGTTGGGAAGTCCCGACCCGGTCGCCACCCGGCGGCGAAAAGCGCGACCACGAATGCCGTCATCTCGGCGAGGGCTTCAACCGGCCCGAGGACGCCGAAGACGCGCACGAGGAGCGGGCGGTCGATGAGGTGGCGCTGCTCGGGTGGCTGCTGCAGCACACCGGCGCCGGGGGGCTCTCCACCCAGCGCAAGGGCCGGGAGGAGGTCAGTGCCGATGTCGAGGCAGAGGATCTGCAGCACGCCGATGGCCAGGGGGAATCGACCGCCTGACAACGCCCAGATGACGAAGGGCGTCAGCTCGGCGACGTTGTCGGTGAGGTGGTACGTCAGGAACCGGTGGATGTTGGTGAACGTGGCGCGACCCTGTTCGACCGCGGCGACGATCGTCGAGAAGTCGTCGTCGAGCAACACCAGATCGGCAGCGGCGCGAGCCACATCGGTCCCGCTGCCGCCCATCGCGACGCCGATGTCGGCCGCTTGGAGGGCCGGGCCGTCGTTGACGCCGTCGCCGGTCATCGCGACGACATGACCACGAGCCTGGAGCGCCTGGGCGATGCGGAGCTTGTCGGCGGGGGAGACGCGGCTGATGACCACGCCGTCGTGGTCGAGCAGCGCGCCGAGCTCGGTTGGGTCCGCCGGGAGGTCGGTGCCCTCGAGCACTCGGTGCTCGCCTGCGAAGAACCCGACCTGTTGGGCGATCGCCGCCGCGGTGGCCGGATGGTCGCCCGTGAGCATGGCCAGCTTGATGCCGGCGACGCGTGCGTCGCGGATCGAGTCGGCTACCCCGGCGCGGGGCGGGTCGTGGAGACCGATCAGTCCCAGCAGCTCGAGGTCCGCCTCCGCGGCATCCGCCCCGGTGTCATCGGTGATGGCGCCGGTGTCGCGGCGGGCGACTGCCAGTACCCGAAGACCCTGGTCGGCCAGGCTGGTCAGGACCCGCTCCGCGTCGGCTTGGTGGCCGATGCAACGGGGAAGCACGGCATCTGGCGCTCCCTTCACGAGGAGGCCGTCGACGGTGAGCACCGACTCCCGCCGGCGCCGAGGATCGAACGCGAACCGACGAAGGACCGGCTCCGGCGCCACAGGTGTGGTGCCTGAACCAGTGATCCGCCGGGCCAGGGCGTCGATGGCCGCCTCCATCGGGTCACCGACCGCAACCCACTGCTCGGCCACGAGGGCGATCCGGCCCTGACTGGCGGTGAGGGCGCTGACGGCAAGGGCCGTCGCGGCGACGATGGCCGCGGCCGAGCCATCGGCGCTCCCCTCCGGTTCGTAGCCTTGACCGGCCATCTGCACGGCGCCTTCCGGCGTCCAGACGGTCGTGACGCTCATCTGGTTGCGAGTAAGTGTTCCCGTCTTGTCGGTGCAGATGAAGGTGGTGGAGCCAAGAGTCTCCACGGCTTCGAGACGGCGGACGAGCGCGTTGCGGGTGGACATTCGTTGCGCGCCCATCGCCAATGCCAGCGTGACGGTCGGGAGGAGTCCCTCAGGGACGAGCGCCACCGTGACACCGACCGCGAAAAGGAACCCGTTGCGCGCCGGGCTCCCCACCAGGAGGGACAGCGCAAAGAAGCCTGCGCCCACTCCGACTGCGATCAACGCGGTCGTGCGGACGATCCTGTCGAGCTCGTGGGCGAGCGGTGTCTTGGGCGGTTGAGCGGTCGAGGTGAGCTGCGCGATGCCCGCCAGCTGCGTCGCGGAGCCCGTTGCCACCACCAACCCGTCCGCAGCACCCGAAACCAGGTACGTGCCGGCGAAGGCTTGGTCATCGGCACCCAACGGGACGGGCACGCTCTCGCCGGTCAGCGTGGATGCATCGACAGAGACATCGTCCGCGGTGACGAGGGTGAGATCCGCGGGGACCCGATCCCCGGGTGACAGCACCACGAGATCGCCGACGACAATGTCGGCCGCGTCGATCGTGAGGGGTTGACCGTCGCGTCGGACCACGACGCCCGCGGGGAGGAGGTCCTGGAGCTGTTCGGCGGCCCGATCGGCTCGCTGCTCCTGCACGAACGCGAACACGCCGTTCACCACGATGACAAGGAAGATGGCACCGCCGAGTTGCGGCATGCCGGCCACCAGCGCCAACACGCCGGCGACCCACAGCATGAGGGCGAAGAAGTTCCCGAGCTGAGCGATGAGCTTGTGCCACGTCGGCACCCGCGGTGGCGCGGGGAGGCGGTTCGGTCCGTCCGCGGCTCGCCGAGTGGCGGCCTCGGCCGACGTGAGACCTGGTTGGCTTGCCGTCGCAGTCGACACCCGGATCCTCGCATTCCCGATGGGACGTGGGTCACCGGGGTCCGGAGCAACACCGTCTGGTCGCTCCACGGTACTTCCGCGACCGGGTGCGGTGTACCGTCACCAGAGGCACGAGGGAGCCCGAACGTGCCGGGCCGGCCGCAGCCGGCTCCGGGAGCGATGCTCCAGACCCTGGCAGCGCGTCGTCACGACGTTCGCCTATCTGGGATCGATGTGCTCGCTAGGACGTTCGAAGCCGTTGTCTTCGATTGGGACGGCACCGCCGTTCCGGACAGACGCGCGGATGCGTCGCGCGCCCGCTCGCTCGTGGAGTCACTCTGCGCGGCCGGCGTGGAGGTCGTGGTCGTGAGCGGCACGCACTTGGGCAATGTCGATGGCCAGCTGGGCGCCCGGCCCGTCGGGCCCGGTCGCCTCCACCTGTGCCTGAACCGCGGATCGGAGGTCTTCGAGGCCACCAGCGAGGGCGTCCCGCTCGTGTGGCGGCGAGAGGCCACCGACGACGAGAACGCCGCGCTCGACCGCGCCGCTGCCGCGACCGTCGAACGGCTCGGCGCCCGCGGACTTCGCGCCTCGATCGTCTCGGAGCGTCTGAACCGGCGCAAGATCGACATCATCCCGGAGCCCGAGTGGGCCGATCCCCCGAAGGCCCGGATAGCCGAGTTGCTCGAGGCGGTGAACGGCAGGCTCGCGACGGTGGGCATCGCCGACCTGGCCGAGGTCGTGGCCATCGCGATCGACGCGGCCAAGACGAGTGGTGTCCCCGATCCGCGCGTCACCAGCGACGTGAAGCATGTGGAGATCGGCCTCACTGACAAGACGGACTCCGGCGAGTGGGCGGCACACTGGCTGACAGGGCGCGGGATCACCGGACGGCTCGTGCTGATCGCGGGTGACGAGTTCGCGCCGGTCGGAGGCGTCCCCGGCAGCGACTCGTTCATGGTGGTACCGGACCTCGCTCGCGCCGCCGTGGTGTCCGTGGGCGCTGAACCCGGTGGCGTCCCCGACGGGGTGGAGCATGCCGGCGGTGGGCCGGCCCGCTTCCTGGACATCCTCGATGATCAGCTCGCCCGTCGTCGCGACCGTCGCGTTCCCGGAATCGATGACGACCCTGCCTGGATCCTGCCGCTTCCCGACGACGCGGCTGGTGAGCGGGTTGCGGAGGCGCTGGGCGCGGTGGGGAACGGGTGGGCCGGAACCCGTGCCTCGCGGGAGGAGGACGCGATGGGTGCGATGCCCCTGTTCGCAGTCAACGGCGTGTACACCAACGAGGCGATCCCGCGGCTGCTTCCAGGCCCGCTGTGGAGCACGCTCACGGTCAAGGGCGCGGGGCGCGGCGGTCGCATGCTCGACCTGCGTACCGGCGTCCTTGCCCGTGCCGACGACGACTCGATGTTTCGGTCGGTGCGATTCGTCTCGGCCGCCCGACCCCACGCGCTCGCCCTTCGAGCTGAGGCGCCACCGGCCGCACTGGAGGTGTCTGCGCCGTTCGGCCGAGCGGATCCGCGGACCATCGAGCGCCACGACCGGGGCGATGTTGCCCTGGCGCGTGCTGTGACCCCCGGAGGCGGTGGCATCGTGGTCGCGGCCCGAGACCGTCACGGCGCGAGCGGAGACCGGCGGACGATCGAGCGTCTTGCTGCGTGGAGCGCCGATCCAGCGCAGCCACCTGCATGGGACGACGCCCTCCGAGGCCTCGACGACCTCGAGCACATCGGGTTCGATCGGCTCCTGGCCGAGCACCGCGAGGCGTGGGCGCAACGGTGGTCCGACGCCGAGGTGACCATCGAGGGCAACGCGGCTGATGAGCTCGCGGCGCGATTCGCGGTGTTCCATCTGCTGAACGTCGCTCCCGACGAGGGGGAGGCGGCGGTCGGCGCCCGAGGGCTCACGGGTGACGGCTACGGCGGCCACGTGTTCTGGGACGCCGACGTGTTCGTCCTCCCCGCGCTGGCCGCCATCCGACCCGCGGCGGCCCGGGCCATGATCGCCTTCCGAATCCGTGGACTGCCCGCCGCCCGCGCCGCGGCCGCCGAGCTCGGCATGCCAGGGGGCAGGTTTCCATGGGAGGCCGCCGGCGACGGGACTGACGTGACGCCGCATGAGGTGACCGGCCTCCACGGCGAGACGCTCCCCGTCCTCACGGGTGAGCGGGAGGAACACATCGTGGCCGACGTGGCCTGGGCTGCGACGGAATACGCGGCCTGGAGTGGCGACTGCGAGCTCATCGCCGGGCCGGCCCGCGATCTGCTGGTCGAGACGGCGCGGTACTGGGCGGCCCGGATCCGGTGCGACGCACAAGGACATGGGCACCTGTGCGGGTTGATGGGGCCTGACGAGTATCACGAGTTGGTCGACGACAACGCGTACACCAACGTCATGGTTCGCTTGAACCTGCGCCGCGCCGCCCGGCTCGTCGAGCAGACCGGTGGAAAACACAACGGTGCCGAGCTCGATGAGGCACGAGTGTGGCGGGAGCTGGCGGACGGGCTCGTCGACGGTTGGGACCCGGCGAGAGGGCTCTACGAGCAGTTCGCCGGCTACTGGAACCTCGAGCCGCTCATCGCAGAGCACATCGCGCCCAGGCCCTTCGCCGCCGACATGCTGCTCGGCGTCGAACGGGTGGCCGGGTCCCAGCTCCTCAAGCAACCGGACGTCCTCATGCTGCACCACCTCGTTCCCGAGGAGGTCGTTCCCGAGTCGCTGGCCGCCAATCTCGCCTTCTACGAGCCGCGCACCTCGTTCGGCAGCTCGCTCTCGCCCGCGATCTACGCGGCGCTGTTCGCACGGGCCGGCCAACCTGAGCGTGCGCTGGAGCTGTTCCGCATGGCCGCCCGCCTCGACCTGGACGACGTCACGGGCACGACCGCCGGCGGAGTCCACCTGGCCACGATGGGCGGGTTGTGGCAGGCCCTCGCATACGGCTTCCTCGGACTGCGCCCCAGCGGCGAGACCCTCAATATCGATCCGTGTCTACCGGTGGCGTGGCAGGCGTTGGGACTGCGCCTTCGGTTCCGTGGCCGACGGATCCGGGTTCGGGCCGACCATCGCTCGGTCCGCGTCGACTGCGACGAGGCCGTGTCGGTGCGCATCGCCGGCGGTGAGGTGCGGACGGCCGAGCCGCCCGGGCTCGAGGTGGCCCTGTGAGAACCGTGCTCGCCGCCGTGGACGGCAGCCCTGCCGCCCGGCCGGTGTTGGAGGCTGCACTCGCCCTCGGTGCGATGCTAGGCACCGCCGTCGAAGCGATACACGTGCAGGACGACTCCGGGCAGATCCTCGACCTCGTCACGGCGCGAAGTGACGTCCAGCTACGGGAGGTCGAGGGTCCGGTCGATGCGGTGCTCCTGCGTGCCCTGGCCGAACCGAACGTCGTCGCGGGCGTGCTCGGCGCCCGGCGGACACCCGGCGGGCGCAGGCCCGTCGGTCAGACGGCGCTGCGCATCCTCGAGCAGACCGGCACGCCCGTGGTCGTCGTGCCCCCAGACGCCGTCGGTGTCTCGCCACGGGCGTTCCACCGTCTGCTCGTCCCACTCGAAGGCGACGAGCAGTCCGCCCGGGTCGTGGCCGAAGGCCTGGGCCCCCTGGATCTGGAGGCCGTCGAGCTCGTCGCCCTTCATGTGTTCACCGCGGCAACCGTCCCCGCGGTTCTCGATCACCCGGGTCGGGACCTCGAGATGTGGGGTGACGAGTTCATCGCCCGCTTCTGCCCCGACGCCGAGCGCGTCGACCTGCGAACCGGGGCGGTCAGCGGTCGGATTCTCGAGGCGTGCAGCGAGGCCGCCGCCGATCTGATCGTGCTGAGCTGGTCGCAGATTGCGTCTCCGGGGCACGCCGCGGTCGTCCTCGATGTGCTCGGACGGTCTGCGGTGCCCGTCCTGCTCCTGCCTGCTCCGCAGGTTGGGTCGAACCCAGACGGGGCGACAGGTGATCTCTCGAACGGAGAACGGGAGTAGCCTTGGTGACGACACGACAACCCCCGAACGTGTCGGGCCGGCCTCGAGCCAGCCCGGGGAGCGGTGCTCCGGACCCCGGCAGCGCGTCGGAATGGGCGCTTGCTACGAGGGGTGGGGATGTCATGGCCTCGACCGTTTTCCCCGGCCGCATCGACGAAGCGGGCCTACGGGTCCGCCGCGAGACCGCGAGAGTCGTCTGGCGACGGGCGTACGAGCTGGCCGAGAGAGCTGAGCACCCCGATCGGCTCAGAGCCGCGCTCGAGTTGAACCGCGCCGCCTGTCACGACGCGTCCACGATCGCCCACGCCTTCGCCCTCGGCCGCACTCACGTCCGTGAACACGTCAGTGATGCCGACGCGCGCGGTGGCTTGCATCTGCTCCAGGAGACGATCCGGTGCCTCGTTTCCGATTCGGTGGCGAACGCGAAGAGCACGCGAGCCCGGCGATGACCACCGGCCTCGCGCCCGGGACGGCGGTGAACGGTCCGCTGAGCGCCGCGGAGTCGGAACGGATCCATGCGTGGTGGCGAGCAGCCAACTATCTCTCCGTTGGCCAGATCTACCTGTTGGCCAACGCGCTGCTGCGCGAACCGCTGCGACCCGAGCACGTCAAGCCCCGCCTCCTCGGCCATTGGGGGACGACGCCGGGCCTCAACCTCCTCTACGCCCATCTCAACCGGGCGATCGTCGCGCGCGATCTGAATGTCATCTACGTCTGCGGCCCCGGCCATGGCGGTCCCGGCATGGTGGCCAATGCCTGGTTGGAGGGCACCTACAGCGAGGTGTACCCGGACGTGTCACACGACGCCGAGGGCATGGGCCGCCTGTTCCACCAGTTCTCGTTCCCCGGGGGCATTCCCAGCCACGCCGCGCCAGAGACGCCGGGCTCGATCCACGAGGGCGGCGAGCTGGGGTACTCGCTGTCCCACGCGTACGGCGCTGCGTTCGACAACCCCGACCTGCTGGTGGCGTGCGTCATCGGCGACGGAGAGGCGGAAACCGGCGCGCTGGCCACCAGCTGGCACTCCAACAAGTTCCTCAGTCCGGTGCACGACGGCGCGGTCCTGCCCATCCTGCACCTCAACGGTTGGAAGATCGCCAACCCCACGGTCCTGGCCAGGATCGACGAGGGCGAGCTGGTGTCACTGCTGGAAGGATACGGACATCGACCGTTGCTCGTGGAGGGCGACGACCCGGAATCTGTCCATCAGGTGCTGGCAACCGCGTTGGACGACGCCCTCGACGACATCGCCGACATCCAGCGTCGGGCCCGCTCGGGCGTCCGTGGCATGGGGCGGCCCCGATGGCCGATGATCGTGTTGCGCACGCCGAAGGGTTGGACGGGCCCGGCCGAGGTCGACGGACTGCCCGTGGAAGGTACGTGGCGGGCCCACCAGGTGCCGCTCTCCGAGGTGCGAACCAACCTGGACCACCTGGCGCAGCTCGAGACGTGGATGCGCAGCTATCGACCCGAGGAGCTCTTCGAGGCTGACGGTCGGCCGCGGGCCGAGGTGCTCGCTCCGGCCCCTCGGGGCCGCCGGCGCATGAGCGCGAACCCGCATGCGAACGGTGGGGCGTTGCTGCGCAACCTCGAGCTCCCGGACATTCGGCCTTACGCGGTCGATGTGTCGACTCCTGGCGGGGCAGTCGCTGAGCCGACGAGGGTGCTGGGCGTGTTCTTGCGCGACATCGTGCGAGCCAACGCGGAGCGGCGGAACTTCCGCCTCGTCGGTCCCGACGAGACCGAGTCGAATCGCCTCGGCGCCGTCCTCGAGGCAACGTCCAAGCAGTGGGTGGCCGGTCGGCTTCCGGTCGACGAGCACTTGGCCAGCGACGGCCGGGTGCTGGAGATCCTCTCCGAGCACAACTGCGAAGGCTGGCTGGAGGGCTACTTGCTGACGGGCCGGCACGGCTTGTTCTCCTGCTACGAGGCGTTCATCCACATCGTCGACTCGATGTTCAACCAGCACGCCAAGTGGCTCAAGGTCAGTCGCCATCTCGAATGGCGCGTTCCCATCGCGTCGCTGAACTACCTGCTCACATCCCACGTGTGGCGCCAGGACCACAACGGCCTGTCCCACCAGGACCCGGGGTTCATCGACCACGTCCTGAACAAGAAGGCGGAGGTCGTGCGGGTGTACCTGCCGCCCGACGCCAACTGCCTGCTCTCGGTTGCCGACCACTGCCTGCGGAGCCGTGACTACATCAACGTGATCGTCGCCGGGAAGCAGCCGTCCCCGACGTGGCTCACGATGGACGAAGCAATACTGCACTGCGCGCGCGGCCTTGGGGTGTGGGAGTGGGCGAGCAACCACATGGAGGACCCCGACGTGGTTGTGGCCTGCGCCGGTGATGTCCCGACCCTCGAGGCGCTGGCTGCCGTCGACCTCCTGCGGCAGCACCTCCCTGAGGTCAAGGTGCGCTTCGTGAACGTCGTCGACCTCATGCGTCTGCAACCGGACACCGAGCATCCGCACGGCCTCACCGACCGCGAGTTCGACTCGATATTCACGAGCGACCGTCCTGTCGTCTTCGCCTACCACGGCTACCCCTGGCTGATTCACCGCCTCGCCTACCGGCGCACGAACCACGCCAACTTCCACGTGCGCGGATACAAGGAGGAGGGGACCACCACCACGCCGTTCGACATGGTGATGATGAACGACCTCGACCGGTTCCATCTCGTGATGGACGTCATCGACCGCGTCCCCGGGCTCCGCTCGCGAGCGGTGGAGGTGCGTCAACGCATGGTGGACGATCGTGCCGTCGCCCGTGCGTGGACCCGACAGTACGGCGAGGACGAGCCGAGCGTGCGGGACTGGGAGTGGCCTGGTTGAGTCGCGTCCTCGTCGTCAACGCGGGTTCGAGCAGTCTCAAGGTCAGTGTGCTCGATGAGGACGACGTCATCGTGACAACGCTCGAGGTGCGGGACTGGGACGGAGAGGACACCTCGGCGCTCGGTCGCGTCACCGACTGCGCCGGCCCCATCGACGTCGTCGGGCACCGGGTCGTGCACGGCGGACCGGATCTGCGCGAGCCGGTCGTCCTCGACGCGACGACTGAGGCAGTGATCGAGAGCCTGACGCCGCTCGCTCCTCTTCATCAGGCCCGCGCCCTCGCGGGCATCCGCGCCGCGCGACAGGTGTGCAAGAGCATCCCGGCGGTGGCGTGCTTCGACACGGCCTTCCATGCGACGCTCCCCGTCGCGGCCGCCACCTATGCGCTTCCGCTCGAATGGCGAAGGCTTGGGGTGCGTCGGTACGGCTTTCACGGACTCAGCCATGCATGGGCCAGCCGTCGGGCGGCCGCCATGCTCGAGCGGCCGATCGAAGGGCTTCGAATGGTCAGCGCCCACCTCGGCGCCGGTGCCTCCCTCTGCGCGGTGGCGGGCGGAGTTTCCATCGACACGACCATGGGCTTCACTCCGTTGGAGGGGCTGGTGATGGCGACTCGCGCTGGGAGCGTGGACCCGGGTGCGCTCCTGTGGCTGCAGCGCGAACACGGCATCTCGGCGCGCGAGATCGAGGCCGGTCTCGAGGAGGCGTCGGGGCTTCTCGGCCTGTTCGGTGGTTCTGGCGACATGCGCGATGTGGAAGCGGGCGTCGATCGAGGTGACGATGACGCGCGGCTCGCGTACGACGTCTACCTCCATCGGTTGCGGTCCTCGATTGGCGCCATGGCCGCGTCACTGGAGGGGCTCGATGTGCTGGTGTTCACCGGCGGCACCGGCGAGCACTCCGCCCGCGTGCGTGCTGACGCGTGCTCGGGACTGGCCCACCTCGGAGTCGGGCTGGATCAGTCCCGCAACACCGCCGCGGTCCCGGATGCCGACGTGAGCGGACGCAACGCCTCAGTTGCGACGCTCGTCATCGCCGCCCGGGAGGATCGGCAGATCGCGCGGGAGGCACGGCAGGTCCTCAGCGGTTTCAGCCAGGCTCACCACAGCTGAACGGACCGTCGGATCCGGTGACGGCCGACGTCGATTGGAGAATCATGAGCATCAAGGTCGCAGAAGACCTTCTCCTGTGGTGCACGATCATCAACTACGCGCTCCTGCTGTACTGGGCCGCACTCTTCTGTCTCGCGCACGATCGATTCCATCGCATCCTCGGGCGATGGTTTCACTTGTCCAGGGAGCAGTTCGACGGCTTCAACGCCATTGGGATGACGATCTACAAGCTGGGAATCATCCTGTTCAACCTGGCGCCGTACGTCGCTCTCCGGATCGTCACCTGAGCGGCGGCGAAGGACCCAACACGGGCCGGACAGTGGCCCCGGAGACGACGAGCAACAGACCCAGCGCGAAGAGCGGCGCGGCGGTGTGCCCCGTCACGGCCAGCCCTGTCCCGCCCAGAGATCGGGATGAACCGGAGACTGCGCTCGCCGATCCTCGGCCGGCGTGGCTGTCGCCGCTGGTTCCTACCGCGGGGTCGACGTCCGTCCGCTCCCTACGACCAGCGAGGACCGCCGCCCGGTCGCCACCGTCGTCGTGGGATGTGGTGGAGGTCGCCACGGCCGGCCCTCGTGCGCAGGAGAGCTCGCCCGTCACATGCCCGTGCTGCTCACCAAAGGCCGGCGCTAGCCGCATGGCCGTGTCGACGAGCTCCAAGCGTCCGACCGTTCCGGCCAGGTCACCGGACGTGGGTTCACCCACATCGAGAGTGCCTTCCATCGGAACGGTCTGGGTGGCGGGGTCGAGGCGCGCAACGTCCAGCGAACCGGCACCGTGCCAGCTCAGAGTCCCTGTGCCGCATCCGGTGACCGTGCCGGTGAACGTCTCCCACACCTCCCACCGAAGCTCGCCACTCGGCGTTCCGTACCCGATGGCGTGGTACACCGACGATCCGCGCATCCCCCCGGTCCAGTCGACCCGTCCGTCGAAGCCGAACGAGCACACCTCGGGCTGCTCCGGCCCGCAGGCCGGCGCGTAGTTGCTGAAGCCCGGTTGGCCGGGGTCGTGGAAGTCAGCGGTGACCGCAACCTGCTGCGTCGCGGCGCCCGCCGCCGCCCCGGGCCATCCCGCGGCCGCCACGAAGGCAGCGGCGACCGCCGTCATGAGCGTTGCCCGCTTGCTCCACGACGACCAGGACATCGACCTCGTCCGCGCTTCCCCGGATCCCATGCCTCTTCAACGTACGGCTCGTGCTGGTTCCGTCGCGGCTTTCGCGAAAATTGGGCTCCCGGCGACGGAAGGGCCCCGAGGTACACGATAAGGAGGTGTCAGATCGGGTCGCTCGGGGGCGATCGGCTTCGAGAACGGTGCGTGTGCAGAACGCTTTGATGGTGGGGGACGACCATGCCGGCCCAGGGAGCGGCGATGCAGTCGCGGACCTGCGGCTGTCCCGTCGCGATGCGGCGATCCCAGAGGGGGCGCGTGCAGACGAGGCGACGACCGCGTTCACTGCCCTCTATCGGGAGGCACTCACACCGGTGTACTCGTACCTGGTCAACCGCTGTCGCTCGCGGGCGATCGCCGAGGATCTCGTCCAGGACGTCTTTGCCGCGGCCCTCGTCACGATCCAGCAGGGGACGACGGTGTCCACCGCGTGGGTCATGCGGGTCGCTCGGAACAAGATGGTGGATCACTTCCGCCGGGAGAGGATCCGGCGGGTGGTGCCGGGCGCGGACCGCACCGTCGCCGAGGAGGTCGTGATCTGGCAGGGTGACCCGTCCCGCGACGCCGCCGTCGAAGCGCTCAACGGCCTCGCCGGCGACCGCCGGTCGGTCCTCGTCCTCCGCCACATGGACGGGCTGTCCGTCCCGGAGGTCGCGGAGGTCATCGGCCGGTCGGTGCACGCCACCGAGTCCCTGCTGGTACGGGCGCGGATGGAGTTCAAGCGTCGCTTCGTGGAGCTGTCGCATGAGTGACCTGGTCGCCGAGCTCATCGGTTCCATCGAACGCCCCGTCGATCCGCCGCCCGGGTTCGGCGACGCGCTGCTGCACTCGCTCCTCGAGGGAGCCATGTCGCCGCGTGCGCCACGCCGACTCGTCCACTGGGTGCGCTCGCGGCCGATGATCGCTTGGTCAGCGGTGGCCGTCGCGGCGGCGGTCATCGCAACTCTCGTCCTCGTCGCGCCGAACGAGAGCGTGCCGCAGCGCGTGACCACCCGCCCCGCCCACCGACCGGAGACGCCCGACACGTCCGCCCCTCCCGTCAGCCCAACGTCTCCGGCGCTCGTGCCCGGCCTCGCACCCGGCGCGCCGAACGGACTCGGTCCCCGCCGCGCCCCCTCGCCAGGCATGCTCGCTCCGGCGCCATCGAATGGGTCGTCCGCCGCGCCGTCACCGGCGACCGTCGGAGCCAACCGAGCGGTCTACGTCGCACCCTCGGGAAGCGGGAACGACACGGACCTGTGGATCATGGACCTCACCAACCGCTCGACGACACGGCTCACCTCGGGGGCGGGGAACGACCAGATGCCCGACTGGTCACCGGACGGGAGACGGGTGGTGTTCGCTCGCGACGGCTCGCTGTTCCTCGTCAACGACGACGGCACCGGACTGCGTCAACTGACCACGTATGGAACGCCGGGGAGCACGGGGCACGCCTATCCCGCCTGGTCGCCGCACGGTGACCGCATCCTCTTCGTCGCAGGAACGCAGCAGAGCTCGTGTCTCAAGCTCAACTGCACCGACCTCTACACGATTCCTGTCGAGGGGGGCGCGGTGACCGACCTCACGACCGGTTCGATGCCCTCGTGGTCACCAGACGGCGATCACATACTGTTCGCCGACCTCACCGGGAACGCCTGTGCCTCGAGCTACGCCCAGGGCTGTGACGCAGCACTCTTCGTCGCCGATGCCACCGGCGCCAACCGGCGGTCGCTGGGCCTCACCGGGTCTGTCCCGAAGTACTCGCCCGACGGGACGAGGATCGCCTACCAGCGAGGTGAAGGGAACAACGCCGACATCCACGTTGCCCGCAGCGACGGCACTGGTGACGCGGTCATCGTCAGCGGGCTCTCTGACGACACCGAGCCTGCGTGGAGCGGCGAGGGCTACGGCCTGGTCTTCCGCGATGCCAGCGCCACGTCTGGCGCGTTCGGCCTCTACCGATGCGACGAGCGCGGCGGGTCGCGGGTGTTGCTCTACCCGAGCGGCGAACAGCCTTCCGTACGACGCGTGTCCTCCCGCCGGTGACCGGTGATGGGATGAGGCGACGGATCGGGCTTCCGAGATTGGGCGCAGTCGTCCTTGCGGCGAGCGTCCTCGTCGGAGTCCAACCGGGTGCGACGGCAGACAACCCGCCGGTGATGGAGGTCTTTGCCCACGTGCCGTCCCCTGGCCATCCATTCGGCGTGTTGGTCCACGACGGTCAAGTCCTCGTGTCCACCAGTGCCGGGGTGCCCACGTTTGCCAACTCGCTCGGCGAAGGCGTCTTTCGGTTCAGCACGACTGGGAAGCTGTTGAAGGGCTCCATCGTCGACACCGGTCCGAACTCGCAGATGGGTCTCGGCGGCTTTGGCGTCGATCCCGACAACCACGTGTACCTCGCCGACATGAACGGACTCGTTCGCCTCGTCGACGACGATGGCGCCTCCGCGGTGTGGGCTTCGCCGCCGCCGCCGTACTCCACGGGCGGATGGCGCACGTCGATGTGGAACGACATCGACTTCACCGCCGACGGCACCGCCTACGTCACCGACGGTTTTCCTGCGGGGAGGATCTGGAGGATCACGCCCGACGGGAAGCTGTCGCTCTGGTTCAACGACACCCGTCTGTCCTTCGCGGGGCCGTTCCAGGCCCAAGTCGACGCCACGGGCCAGTACCTGTATTTCTCCGCAGTGGCCTCCGCCTCCCCGGACCGCCTGGTGGCCGGAGTCGTGTACCGCATCCCACTCGAGGACAGCCCCACCGCCGACGACCTCGAGGAGCTCCACAGGTTCCCCCCCGAGCCTGGCGATGTGGAGCACTCCGCATCCCCCACGATGGGCCCCTACGGAGGCGCGCAGACGAACGGGCTGTCGATCGGGAAGTCCGGGAGGCTCTACATCTCCGTCTCCGGGAGGGACCAGCTTGCCATTCTGAACCCCGACGGCTCGTTGGTACGCCTCATCTCGAGTCCCTTGTTCCACTATCCCGTCTACTCCGCGTTCCTCGGCGACCGGCTCCTCGTGGCCAACCAGGACGCGCAAGCCGCGGACAACGTGTCCGACGACGGCTCTGGGTGGACGATCGTGAGCGTTGACGTGGGAGACACCGGCATCGCTCCGTTCCAGACGACCGGGTCACCCCGACCTGCGACGGCGAAAACGACGTCGCCGACCCTCGTCAGGACCAATTGACCGTGTGTGGCGATGGCGGTGAGCACTGAACCGGCTCGCCCGTCACCAGTAGGTGGCGACGGGTCGAACCTCGACGGCGCCGCCGTGGCGGGCGGCGGGGATGCGGGCGGCGATGTCGATCGCCGCGTCCACGTCGTCGGCCTCGAGGACGAAGTAGCCGCCGACCGCGCCATTGCTGTCGACGACGGGGCCGTCGGCGGTCAGTGTCCTGCCCTTCTCGACGCGTATGGCCTTGGCATCCTCGGGGAGCCCGAGCGGGAGGCCGGCGGTCAGACCGGGGGTGTCGTTCAACGCCGCGTAGTCGGCGTAGATGGCGCGCTGCTCCTCGTCCGACAGCGATTCCCAAGCCTCGGTGTTCGGCAGCGGCGTGGTGCCTTGGTAGATCAAGATGACGAACTGCATCGGCTCCTCCTGGTTGGTTCCGTCATCGGTATGACGGAACGCGCCCCGGCGATGTGACCGGAGTGTCAGCCGTCGAGGGAGCGTCAGCCGTCGAGGAGGACAACGTCGAGGCGGCCGATGCGCTCTGCATCCCCCGTGACGTTGATGGCGACGATCTTGTCGTCGACGACGGTGAACTCGATGACCCCGCGGACGTCTCCTCCCGGGGCCCACACCAACGCGGCCACGCTGTCGACAAGTGCGCGCCGCGCGCCTTGCGCTCCGCCGGCCAGCATCTCCGCCACCGCCGCTCCGCCCCTCGTCTCGCGCAGCGCGCCCATGCGCAGCGCGGCCGCATCGGGTCGGAGCACGACATCGGGATCCAGCAATCGCACCAAGGCGTCGAAGTCCCCGCCCTGGGCCGCGCGCAAGAACGCGTCGACCACATCGCGTTGGCGGACCAGGTCGACATCGGCGGTCGCGGTGGTGCCGCGCAAGCGGCGCCGGGCCCGGCTGGCCAGTTGCCGGGCCGCCTCTGGCGAGCGGTCGACGATCTCGCCGATCTCGTCGAACGGCACCGCGAAGACGTCGTGCAGCACGAACGCGACCCGCTCGGCGGGCGCCAGGAGCTCGAGCACGACCAGGAGGGCGGCGCCGACCGAGTCGGCCATCAGCACCTGATGCGCGGGATCGTGCTCGTCGGCGACGCTGGCGATGTCCTCGGGCCGCGGCCCGTCATTCGGTTCCTCCGGTCGCGACCGGCGTGACCGGAGACGGTCGAGGCACAGGCGGGCGACGACCGTGGTGAGCCAACCGCCCAGGTTGTCGACGCCCGAGGGGTCGGTGCGGTGGAGTCGGAGCCACGCTTCTTGCACCGCGTCGTCCGCTTCGTTGTGGGAACCGAGCATCCGGTAGGCGACGGCCCGCAGGCGTGGGCGGTTCGCCTCGAACCGCGCAGCCAGCCGATCGCCTTCGTCCACCCTCATCCTCCACCTCGTGGGTCCGGTCACGAAGAATGACGTACGCCGGTCCGGAGATGTGACCGGGGCCTACTCCTCGTCGGGCTCGGTCCTGGTGACGATGCCCGTGGCGTCGCCGGCCAGGCGCTGGGCGAGGACGATGGGGATGATGGTGACGGCCACGACGATCATGGCCGCGATGTTGGTCACCGGCCGGTTCTGGGTGCGGTTGAGGCTCGCGAAGATCCAGATCGGCAGCGTCTGTTGGTTGCCGGCCGTGAAGGTCGTGACGATGATCTCGTCCATCGAGAGCGCGAAGGCGAGCATGCCGCCCGCGAGCAGCGCGGTGCTGATGTTGGGCAGGATGACGTAGCGGAAGGTCTGCCAGCCCGAGGCGCCGAGGTCCATCGATGCCTCGATGACCGAGCCCGAGGTTCGTCGCAGTCGCGCCAGCACGTTGTTGTAGACGACGACCACGCAGAACGTGGCGTGACCCGCCACGAGGGTCGCGGTGCCGAAGGGCAGGTTGGCGACGTTGATGGCCGACCGCAACGCGATCCCCGTCACGATCCCCGGCAGGGCCAAGGGGAGCACGATGACGAAGGACACCGCTTCTCGGCCGAAGAACCGGGACCGCGCGACCGCAGCGGCGGCCAGGCTGCCGAGGATCAGCGCCAGCACGGTGGCGACCAGGGCCACGCGCGCTGACAGCCACAGGGCGTCCCAGAGCGCCTGGTTCCGTCCGGCCACGCCGAACCACCTGGTGGTGAGGCTCGGGGGTGGGAACGTGAACGTCGCCGCCTCCGTGTCGAAGCCGTAGAGGAACAGGATGGCGAGCGGGAAGTAGAGGAACACGAGCACCGCCGCGACGGTGAAGCGGAGGCCGAGGCGGCGGGGACCTCGCACAGTCGGGACGGTTGCCGCCACGTCAGAGCGCCTCGAACACGCCGGCCCGCCTGGCCGTGAACAGATAGACAGCCATGATCGCCATCGGGATGACGGTGAGGGCCGCCGCCAGCGGCAGGTTGCCCGACACGCCCTGGGAGTCGTAGATGAGCTTGCCGATGGTGGGCTGCGACGTCCCGATGATCGTGGGGATGATGTAGTCGCCGAGCGTCAGCGAGAAGGTGAAGATGGACCCGGCCGCGACGCCCGGCAGGGCCAGGGGCCACACCACCGTGCGGAACGTGGTGCGCGGTGTGGCGCCCAGGTCGCCCGCCGCCTCCAGGTACGACGTCGGCACCCGCTCGAGCGCGGCCTGGATCGGCAGGATCATGTACGGCAGCCAGATGTAGACGAAGACCAGGAACTGGCCGACGACGGACGTGGCCAGGCTCGGACCGCCCACGCCGGGGAGCCGGAGCACCCAGTCGAGGGCGAAGCCGAGGCCCAACTGGTGGGCGAACCACGGCAGCACGCCCGTCTTGGACAGGATGAGCTTCCACGAGTACACACGGACCAGGTAGCTCGACCACAGCGGCACCAACACCATGGCCACGAGCACCGTCCTGGTCCTGCCCGTCGCGTAGCGCGCCATGAAGTACGCCACCGGATAGGCGATGACGGCGGACGCGACCGTCACGGCCGCCGCCATCACCACCGTGCGGGCCGTGGTGTCGAAGGTGACTCTCGTCAGCATCGAGTGCCACGTGTCGAGAGTGAAGGTGTGCCGGACGGTGCCGCTGAAGTCGTCGTAGCGGTAAAAGCTCTGCAGCACGAGGGCGGCGAGGGCGCCCACGTACACGACGGCCAGCCACACGAGTGGCGGCGTCAGCAGCAACGCCAGCTTGAGCCGAGGCCGTCGATGGAGCGCGCCGGACAGACGGTGCCCGAGACTGCGCGGCACCCGGGTTGCCGGCTCACCCACAGAGGTCAGCTGTTCTTGACCTCGTTGTAGGCCTTGACCCACTGGTTGTACGGGACGCATGTGCCCTTCCCGAAGCAGTTGGCCTCAGGTGTCTTCCAGAACGCGATCTTGCCGAAGTTGTCGATGCCGTTGGTCTTGCATCCATCGGCCCCGAGCGACTCGTTCCCCTTGCATGCGGCAGTCACCACGGGCACCGAGCCGAACCATGCGGCCACGTCACCCTGCACCTTCGGCGTCAACGACCAGTTCATCCACTTGTAGGCGCAGTTCGGGTGCTTGGCGTTCTTGTGCAGCATGGTGGTGTCGGCCCACCCGGTGGCCCCCTCCTTGGGCACCGTGCTGGCGACGGGCGCCTTGGCCGCGACGAGGGTGTTCACCTGATAGGGCCACGAGCCGCTGGCCACGACACCCTCGTTCTGGAAGTCCTCGGTCTGCACGGTGGTGTCGTGCCAGTACCGGGTCACGAGCGGACGCTGTGCCTTGAGGAGGGCGACGGCGGCGTCGAACTGCTTCTGGGTCAGCGCGTACGGATCGCCGATGCCGAGATCAGGCTGGGTCGCCTTGAGGTACAGCGCGGCGTCGGCCAGGTAGATGGGGCCGTCGTATGCCTCGACCCGACCCTCGTTCGACTTGCCGTCCGGCAGGTTCATCTTCTCGAACACCACGTTCCACGACGTGGGCGCCTGCGGGAAGGTCTTGGTGTTGTACATGAGGACGTTGGCGCCCCACTGGTAGGGCACGCCGTACTGCTTCTTGTCGACCGTGTACCAAGGCGCGTTCTTCAGCCGCGAGTCGACGTTCTTGTAGTTGGGGACGAGGTCGGTGTTCACCGGCTGCACCGTGCCGCCACGGATGAGGCGCAGGCTGGCGTCACCGGACGCCGTCACCAGGTCGAACGAGGAGCTGCCCGTCATGAGCTGGACCATCTCGTCCGACGTGCCCGCCACCTTCACGCTCACCTTGCACTTGGTGTCGGCTTCGAACTGGGTCACCCAGTCCACGCCCTTGGTGTCGCCCCGTTCGACGTAACCGGCCCACGCGACGATGGAGAGGGCTCCTTCCCCCGCGCCCACCTTGTCGATGGCGCCGCCCGAACCGCCACCGCCGCCGCACGCGGCCGTGCCGAGACCGATCACCATGACCGCGGCAAGCACTCCTCGGAACCGCTTCATGAATCTCCCTTCGCAGGCCCGGATGCTCCGGGCGGTGGTTGCATGGATGGACCTACGGCGATGGGCCGGTTGGCGGCCGTCGCCCACACAAGGCGGACACGGCGGCCCTTGGCCGCGGTGACCTCGCCCGAGGACGTGCTGAGGTTCTGCTCGACCACGGTCAGGTCGCCGCCGGTGTCGAGCTCGACGAGGTAGCGCGTGTGCATCCCGAGATAGACGGCGTCACGGATGACGCCGTCGGCCGTCGATTCGTCTGGGCCGGCCGTGGCGTCGACGGGGGCGAGGCGGATCTTCTCGGGGCGGACGGAGAAGGGCTGCGGCGAGCCGCAGATGGCCTGCGCCATCGAGCCCGACACGATGTTCGACGTCCCGACGAAGCCGGCCACGAACTCGGTGTCGGGCCGCTCGTAGACCTGTGCGGGTGCACCCACCTGCTCCACCCGACCGTTGTTGAAGACGGCCAGGCGGTCGCTCATGGTGAGGGCCTCCTCCTGGTCGTGGGTGACGAAGATGAACGTGATGCCGACCTCGCGCTGGATGGCCTTGAGCTCGATCTGCATGGCCTGACGCAACTTGAGGTCGAGGGCGCCGAGGGGCTCGTCGAGCAGGAGCACCGACGGCCGGTTGACCAGTGCCCGCGCCAGTGCGACCCGCTGGCGCTGCCCGCCCGACAGCTGGCCGGGCCGGCGCGTGCCGAGGCCCTCGAGGCGGACGAGCCGCAGCGCCTCGTCCACGCGGCGGGCTCGGTCGGCTCCTGCGACCTTGCGGACCATGAGCCCGTATCCGACGTTCTCGGCCACGCTCATGTGTGGGAACAAGGCGTAGTCCTGGAACACCGTGTTCACGTCGCGCTCGTAGGGCGCGGCCCGGGTCACGTCGACGTCGTGGAGCAGCACCCGGCCGGCGGTCGGCGTCTCGAACCCCGCGATGAGCCGCAGGCACGTGGTCTTGCCCGACCCCGACGGTCCCAGCATCGAGAAGAACTCACCGTCGCGCACCTCGAGATCGACTGCGTCGACGGCGGTGACGCGGCCGAAGCGCTTGGTGACCACATCGAAGCGAACCGCTGTGGCGCCGTGCGCCGCCGCAGGGGCTCGCACGTCCGACACGTCGCTCGACAGCGGTCCCGTCATCCCCCGGATCCCTGCCCGTGCGCTCGCAACGTGGCCAAGGGTAGTGAGGGCACGTCCCCCGCGCGTGGAACGGGCGCGAGCTCAGGGTTGCGTGACGAGCCTGCGCGACTCCGCCTCGAGCGTTTCCGTCATCGCGGCAGCGGGCATGGGCGGGGCGAAGAGGTAGCCCTGCGCCATCGTGCAGCCCAGGCGGTCGAGGGCCAGGGCCTGCTCCTCGCGCTCGACTCCCTCGGCCACAGTCCGCATTCCCATCGTGTGGCTGAGGTCCACGACGGCCCGCACCATGGCGTCGCCGTCGGCGTGCTGCGCGACCCGGTCGACGAAGGACTTGTCGATCTTCACGACGTCGAGCGGGAACGTGCTCAGACGGGCGAGCGAGGAGTATCCGGTGCCGAAGTCGTCGATGGCCAGCCGCACGCCGAGGTTCTTGAGATCGTGCAACACGGTGCCGGCCGGATCGAGATCCTCGACGAGAGCAGTCTCGGTGACCTCGACGAGAAGCGCGGTCGCAGGCATGCCTGAACGCTCGAGCGCGTGGACGACGTCGTCGACCACGGTGCTGTCACGGAGGTGTCGGGCCGAGAGGTTGACGCTCACGTAGAACCCGTCGTCGACAAGGCCGGCCTGCTGCCATTGTCGGGTCTGCCTGCACGCCTCGTCGAGCACCCAACGCCCGAGCGGTATCACCAGCCCAGTGGTCTCGGCGACGGGAATGAACTCTGAGGGCGGGATGAGGCCCCGATGGCGGTGGTTCCAGCGCACGAGCGCCTCTGCACCAAGGATCCGCCCGGTCGCCACTTCGACGATCGGTTGGTAGAAGAGGACGAGGTCACCGTCGTCGATGGCTCGCCGGAGCTCGGACGCAACCTCGAGACGGCGGATGGCCTGCTCGTGCATCTCCGGCACGAAGCGCTCGAACCTCGCCTTACCGTTGCGCTTGGCCACGTACATGGCCAGATCCGCGTCCCGCAGCAGCCCGTTCGGGGTGTCCTCGCCGGCCCGCCCGACGGCGATGCCGATGCTGACGTGCACCGGGACGTCTTCCTCGCCCACACCGAACGGCTCCCGCATCACGTCCTGCACGCGCTGTGCGACCCTCTCGGCGGCCGTGGCGGCGTCGCCGTCCTCCAGCAGGACCGCGAACTCGTCGCCTCCGAACCGCGCCAGCGTGTCGCCCCCTTTCAGGCTGGACTGCAACCGAGCGGCGACCGCGACCAGCAGTTGGTCGCCGGTGGCGTGGCCCAGGGAGTCGTTGACCATCTTGAAGTCGTCGAGATCGAGGAAGAGCACGGCCACCTCGGCGCGCCGCCGGGCCGCCCGGTCGAGCGCGTGCACGACACGGTCGTGGAAGAGGGAGCGGTTTGGAAGGCCCGTGAGCGTGTCGTGCAGCGCCTGGCGACGGAGCTCGGCGTCGAGCGCTTTGCGGTCGGTGATGTCGCGCATGGTCAGCACCAGTCCACCGACCGCGGCCTGCCCGCGCAGATCGGCCGCGACGACCTCCATGTCGCGCCAGACGCCGTCGGCACCGCCGACCTGCCACTCGACCGTCGTCGTGACACCGGGTGTGACGAGCAGGAGGCCGAGTTGGCCCGCGTCGTCCGTCGCCAGCACGTCGGCAAAGGGTCGGTCCAGGAGCTCGAGCTCATCGCGACCGAGGACGCGAGGGGCTGAGGGCGTGTGGTAGCGAACGATGCCCTGATCGTCCACGACGAGGATGGCATCGGACGCGTTGGTGACCAGCGACCGGAACCGGGCCTCGCTGCGCTTCTCCGCGACTTCGCGCGCGAGCGCAGTGGTGCGGGCCAGCACCAGGACGAAGAGCACCGCGCTGGTGATGGCGATGGCCGCACTGTCCACCACGTTGCCGCGCAGCTGCTCGACGAACAGCAATGTCGGGGCGATGAGCGCCGCGCTACCGACGATCGCGAGCCGGCGCCCGCCCACTCGGGCCGATTCACTGGTGCGCACGGACAGGTCGCGCATCGACGGGTGGAGGGCCGCCGCGCCCCATCCCACGTAGAAGGCGATCCAGCCCACGTCGACTGGGTTGTGCTCGTGCCACAGGCCCGCGAGGTTCATGTAGCCGTACAGCGAGTCCGCGACCAGGAGGGGCACGATGCTGCCGGCCAGCAGCCAGAAGGCGGGCGGCCGCCGACCCGAACCCACGGCCAGGCGCACGACGATGGCGAGCAGCGCCATGTCGCCGAGCGGATAGGCGATCGAGGTCAGGCGTTCGAGGAGGCCCATGTCCTGGTTGCGGAAGTACGGGACGATGAGGATCACCCACGACAGCAGTCCCGCTCCGCAGGTGATGATGGCCGCGTCGAGCAGGCTGGCCAGGTCGCGGCCGGGGGAGCGCCGCCGCACGAGCAGCACGAGCCCGCCGATGAGGAGCGGGTACATGGCCAGGTACACCGGGTCGATGAACGACGGGAACGTGACAACCGCGTGCTGCACGTAGTTCCGCACGCTGTAGAGGTTGTCGCCGACGATGAAGGTGGTCATGCCGATCGCCAGCAGGTACCAGGCCGCACGGGCGTCGGGCCCGTGCCTGCGCACGCCCACGACGATGGCTGCCACCGACGACCAGCCGATCGCCGGCCACACGACGAGCTTGGCCGATGCGGGCGGGAGGAGGAAGTAGGCCGCGCCCAGCCCGCAGGCCGCGACGAGATATCCCTTCCAGAGGCCCGATCCCGCGCCGCCGTCGGCCCTGTCGGACCGCGACTGCGCGCGCGAGGGCATACGGCCTCATCGACATGTGGTGACCGGAACCGTATGGTCCATGCGCGTCCCGCTCGTCGTTTTCTTTGTGGAGAGGGCGAATTGTCGGGCGAGGGACGAGAACGACCCCCGAACCGGTCAGGCGACGCGGGGTGGGCCGGCCGGCGGGGCCTCGAGGGTCGCCGCCAGCACCCGGGAGCGCGTGACGGTGCGGACGCCCCAAATGACGGCGGCGAGCCCGATCACCTCGATGGCGACGTCCAGTCCCTGGATCGACACGGCTTCGTCGAGGAAGAGGACGCCGACGGCGATCGCGCCGAGGCACTCGACGCAGGTGAGGACAGGGAGCGAGGCTCGGATCGGCCCGGCCATCCACGCGCTCTGGACCAACAGCATGGCGCCGATCCCGGTCGGCGCCAGCGCGTAGAGCTTCCACGACGTGAGCACGTGGGCGGCATCGCCCCGGAGCTCGTGGCCGACGACCTTGGTGAGAGTGGTGGTCGCGACGAACAGGAGGGCACCGGCGGCGGCGAGGGACATGGCGCGGCCGACGCCCGGTGCGCGCGGTGCGAGCACCACCAGCGCGGCGGCGGGCACCCCCGTGACGAGCAGGACGCCGAGCCAGCCGCGGTCGCTCATCGCCGAAGCGCCTTCCCCTGGCGAGGCAGCGACCAGGAACGCGCCGAGGCCGGCCATGATGGCGAGCGCGCCCAGCCACTCGCGTCGGGCGACCGCCTGGTGCGAGACGCGGGCGGCGATGAAGAGTCCGAAGACGAGCCTGGTGACGACGAGCGGCTGCACGACCGAGAGCGCACCGAACGACAGCGCCACCGCCTGGGCCGCGAAGCCGGTCATGGCGAGGCCTTGACCGGCCAACCACAGCGGCTTGCGCAGCAGGTCCACCAGGAGGCCGGGCCGCAGCGAGCGCTCCGGAGCAGCGGCCTGGGCCGCCTTGTGCTGGAGGACGGACGAGAGGCCCAACAGGAAGGCGGCGACCAGCGCCAGGACCATCACCATCGGCGGACGGGATCGTAGTCAGGTCGGTAACGTCCCGACGGCAAGGACGCCCGTCCACGGAGGCGACATGATCCTCGAAAACTTCACGCTGACCGACAAGGTCGCCATCGTCACGGGTGCGGGCAAGGGCATCGGGCGCGGCATCGCTCTCGGGTTCGCCGAAGCGGGCGCCGACGTGGTGTGCGCGGCCCGCACCCAGAGCGACATCGAAGCGGTCGCCGACGAAGTGCGGGCCCTCGGCCGCCGCGCCGTGGCCGTGCCGACCGACGTCATGCAGACCGAAGACCTCGACCGCCTGGTCGTGGCGGCCGTGCGGGAGCTCGGGCGACTCGACGTGCTGGTGAACAACGCGGGCGGCACGCCGCCGCGTGCGGCCATGGACACCAGCGAGGCGTTCTTCGAGAAGGCGCTCCGGTTCAACGTGACAGCGGCGTTCCTGCTCTCGCGGCTGGCAGCGCAGGCCATGGTCGACACCGCCGGCTCTGGCGCCATCGTGAACATCTCGTCGCGGTCGAGCGACATGGTGCAGACGAGCTTCGTGGCCTACGGCGCAGGCAAGGCGGCCCTCAACATGATGACCCGCAACATGGCGGCGGAGCTGGCGCCCGCGGTGCGCATCAACGCCATCTCCGTCGGCGGCGTGGCCACGGGCTCGCTCGACGTCGTGCTGACCGACGAGAACCTCCGGCGCATGTTCGAGGACAACACGCCGATGCGTCGGCCCGGCACGCCGGAGGACATCGCCTGCGCCGCCCTCTTCCTCGCGTCGCCGGCGTCGTCCTGGGTCACAGGGAAGGTGTTCCAGGTCGACGGCGGCACCGAGGCTCCGTCGATCAGCGTGCCCGTGCCGCCCCTCGCACCGGGGAGGTCCGATGGAGCGCGGTGAGTTCCGGGGCCGAGCGGGCCGGTACCACTGGGAGTCCGAGCCGTTCTGGCCGCCGGAGCCGACACCGCCCGCGGGAGCACCCAACGTGCTGCTCGTGGTGCTCGACGACGTGGGCTTCGCGCAGCTCGGATGCTTCGGCTCCGACATCGACACGCCGGCCATCGATCGTCTGGCCGCGGGCGGCCTGCGGTACGCCAACTTCCACACCACCGCGCTCTGCTCGCCGACTCGCGCGTGCGTGCTCACCGGCCGGAACCACCACACGTGCGGCATGGGACGCATCACCGAGCTGGCCACGGGGTTCCCGGGCTACGACGCACGCATTCCCCGGTCGTGCGCGCTGCTGCCGGCCATGCTGACGCCCCACGGCTATGCGGCCTGGGCCGTCGGCAAGTGGCACCTCACCCCCGAGGAGGACGCCCACCTCGGTGGACGGCGCGACCGCTGGCCCCTCGGGCGAGGCTTCGAGCGCTTCTACGGCTTCTTCCCGGGCGAGACGAGCCAGTTCGATCCCGTGCTCGCGTACGACAACCACTTCGTCGCGCCACCGGGACGGTTCGAGGACGGCTACCACCTGAGCGAGGACCTGGCCGATCGGGCCATCGAGTTCATCACCGACCTCCGCCACGTCGACCCGGCCAAGCCCTTCTTCTGCTACCTGGCGACTGGCGCGTGCCACTCGCCCCATCAGGCGCCCGCGGCCTTCGTCGAGCGCTACCGGGGTCACTTCGACGACGGATGGGACCGGTGGCGTGAAGCCACCATCGCCCGCCAGAAGCGGCTCGGCGTCGTGGCGCCTCACGCCGAGCTGTCAGCCCGCCCCGAGTGGGTCCCCGCCTGGGACACCCTCTCCGCCGACGAACGACGGGTGTACGCGCGCTACATGGAGGCGTTCGCCGGCTTTCTCACCCACGCCGACGCCCAGGTCGGTCGCGTCGTCGAGCTGATCGACCGTCTCGGCGAGCTCGACGACACGGTGGTGATCGTGCTCTCCGACAACGGCGCGTCGTCCGAGGGAGGGCCGACCGGCTCGCTCAACGACGTGCGGGTGTGGAACGGCCTGCCCCGGACGGTGGAGGAGGCGGCCGCGCGCATCGACGAGATCGGTGGTCCCCGGATCCACAACAACTACCCGTGGGGGTGGACGGTCGCCGGCAACACGCCGTTTCGGCGCTGGAAGCGAGAGACGCACGAAGGCGGCGTCGCCGACCCGCTCATCCTGCACTGGCCCGGCGGCATCGGCCGCGACGCCCGCGGCGGCGTCCGCCGGCAGTACGTGCACGCGGTCGATGTGGCGCCGACGATCCTCGAGATCATCGGTGTCGACGCGCCGTCCAGCGTGGACGGCGTCGAGCAGGAGCCGATGGCCGGGGTGAGCTTCGCCTACTCGTTCGACGACGCGGACGGGCCCGAGCGCCACACGGTGCAGTACTACGAGATGTTCGGCTGCCGCGCCCTGTACCAGGACGGATGGAAGGCGGTCGTCTACCACCCGATCCACGAGAGCGAGCCGGGTCTGGACGGCGCCGGTTGGGAGCTCTACGACCTCCGACGCGACCCGAGCGAGTGCCATGACCTAGCCACCGAGGAGCCGGCTCGGCTGGAAGCGATGGTCGGGCGCTGGTGGGCGGAGGCCGAGCGGTACCAGGTGCTCCCGCTCGACAACCGGCCTTTCTCGGAGTTCGTGTTCGGGCGGCCTCCGGGCGTCCCCGAGCGGTCGCGCTACGTGTACTGGCCCGGTCGTGCGCCGGTGCCCGAGCCTCAGGCCGCGCCGACGAAGAACCGGCCGCACGTGATCACGGCCCACGTCACCGTGTCTGCTGGTGACGACACACCGATGGGCGTGCTCGTGTCGCAGGGGTCGGTGCTGGGCGGCTGGTCGTTCCACGTCGAGGACGCGACGTTGGTGTACGTCCACAATCTGTCCGGGTGGCGCGCCTATCGGGTCACCGCGCCGCTGCCCCCGCTGGCGCCCGGCGCCCACCGGCTCCAGTTCCGCTTTACGCCCGCAGACGGGGGACCGGCGCGAGGCGAGCTGCTCGTCGACGACGTCGTCGTCGGCAGCGGCGAGATCAAGCGGACGGCGTGGAGCCGTTACTCCCTGACCGGCCACGGACTGACCGCCGGGTACGCGGCCGCCATCCCGCCCGCCGACCCCGACCACCCGAGCCCGTTCCCGTGGACAGGAACGCTGGACCGTGTCGAGATCGAGCTCGACGGCGTTCCTGTCATCGACGCCGAGGCCGAGGCCGCCGACGTGATCGCCATCCAGTAGGACGGC
The DNA here is from genome assembly GCA_041166085.1 of Actinomycetota bacterium. Taxonomy (GTDB): domain Bacteria; phylum Actinomycetota; class Acidimicrobiia; order Acidimicrobiales; family JAFATL01; genus JBEEFP01. The sequence continues at coordinate 98,132 of JBEEFP010000050.1, read as the reverse complement.
TCAGCGGATGGTGCCCGCTCCCGGGATGAGCGGCAGGTCGAGTGCCGTCACCCAGCCGGGTGGGAGGTCGTTGACCGCTGGCACCGCATTGAGGGCGCGCAGCCCCGTGGCCAGGCAACCGGCCGTCGACGCGTCGCGGCCCGTGCCGTCAGTGAACCGGAACGCCGTCTCCTGGGTGATCGACGGCGTGCCCTCGATCTCGACCCGGTAGACGTCGTCTTGTGTACCGCGCGGCCAGTCAGGCGCGGCGTCGGGCCCGACCCGGTTCACGTGCTCGAGCTGGATGCGCGTCTCGCCGTTGTAGATGCCGTTGATGGTGAAGTTGATGGCCGCGACCTCGCCGGGGTTGATGACGCCCTTGGCCGTCTTGATCTCGGCGTCTGTCACCCACTTGTGCCACGTGGTCGTGATCTCGTCGAGCTCGATACCGACTGCGTGGGCCATCATCGGCACGGTCGCACCCCATGCCATCACCAGCAGGTCCGAGTGCTCGAGCAGCGCCTTGAACTCGGGCGGACGGCCGATCCCCATCTCGTTCTCGTAGTCGCCCTCGTAGTTGATGTAGTCGAGGATCTCGAGAGCCCGCACCAGGCGCACCTCGGCGCACAGGCCCATGAGCGTCATCGGGAAGAGGTCGTTGCCGAACCCGGGGTCGATACCGGTGGTGAAGCACGAAGCGCCGCCCGCTTCGCAGGCCTCGGTGATCGGGGTGATCCAATCCGGCGGGTTCACCTCCATCGCCGGCCACACCCAGGGCGTCATGGCGGTCGAGCACACGTCGATGCCGGCACGGAGAAAGGCACCGATGTCACGGATGTTGTCGACCGGGTGGGCGGCGGTGGGTCCGTAGTGCACGAGGGCGTCGGGTTCCAGCGCGATGAGGGCGTCGACGTCGTCCGTTGCAGCCAGGCCGACGGGCTCTGTGCCACAGATCTCACCGACGTCGCGCCCGACCTTGTCGGAGTTGCTCACGCCGACACCCACCAGCTCGAAGCGCGGGTGTCGGACGATCTCAGGGATCACCAGCTTGCCGACGAACCCCGTTCCCCACACCACGACTCGCTTGCGCATCCGCGTCCTCTCGTCTCAGCGCATCATCTCGCCGGCGTTGACCATGAGGTGCTGCCCGGTCACCGCCTTGGCGCGATCCGATGCGAAGAACATGGCCACGTCGGCGACCTCGCCGTCCTCGGTCATGCGCCCGAGGGGGAAGTCGCCGACCAGGTCGTGGAGGGCCTCGTCGACCGAGATCCCCTTCTGCTTCGCCGTCCCTTCGACGTACATCTGCACAGGCGGGCCCCACATCCAGGACGGGACGACCATGTTGCACCGGATGTTGTCGGCGCCGAGCTCGTCGGCCAGGTAGTACATCGCCGTCAACAGGGCGGCCTTGGACGCGGCGTACCCCGCCTGGGGGAGCGACGGCTTGAACATCGACTGCGATCCGATGAGCACCACCGCGCCGCCGCCGCCTTCCTTCATGGCGGTGGCGACGGGGCGCAGGACGGTGAGGGCGCCCAGCACGTTGGTGTCGAAGGCCTTGCGCCAGTCGTCGAGCCGGGTGTCGTGCAGACCGCCGAACACGTACTCGAAGGCCGCCACCTGGACGAGGGCGTCGACGCCGCCGAAGCGCTCCTTGGCCTGATCGACCAGCGCCGCGCACGCCGCCGCGTCGGTGATGTCGGTGGCGACGGCTGCCACCCGCGCGCCGGTGGGATCGAGCTCGGCCGCCGCCGTGTCGAGCGTCTCCTGGGTACGAGCTGCCATCACGACGTTGGCTCCGTCGCGCAGGGCGCTGGCCGCGCATTCGCGACCCAGGCCCGCGCCCACGCCTGTGACGATGACGGTCTTGCCCTCGAGCAGCATCCTCGGCGTCCCCTCGAAACTAGAACCTGTTCTACTCTAGCCCAGGTGAGTTGGATCGCGGTCGGGTCTACCCTGCGCGGGTGGACGACGACCCGGTCGCGTTTCCGATCCTCGACGCGGCGGCCCTGGCTGTCCTCGAAGGATTGGGCACGCGCCAACCCACTGCGACGGGCGAGTACCTGTACCGGGAAGGCGACGCGACCTACGACTTCTTCGTGGTCCTCTCGGGTGCGGTCGAGATCGTCGCCCATCGCCAGGGCGAAGAGGAGGTCGTGGCCCGCCACGACGCAGGACGCTTCCTCGGCGAGCTGAACATGCTGACCGGCCAGCGGGTCTACGTCTCCGCACGCGTCGTCGAGGCGGGGGAGGTGCTGGTGGTCCCGACCGCCGCCCTGCGTCACGTCCTGGCCGCCACTCCCGGCCTGGGTGACACCATCCTGGCCGCCTTCATCGCCCGTCGAGCCGTCCTCCTCAGTGGTGGCACGGCAGCCGCGCGCGTGATCGGCTCGCAGTTCTCGCCCGAATCGCTCCGGCTGCGGGAGTTCCTCGCTCGCAACCGCATTCCCCACGAGTGGATCGACGCCGACCGCGATCCCGCCGTCGACACCCTGTTGCAGGACGTGGGCGTGACGGCGGCCGACCTCCCGGTGGTCATCGCGCCGGGCACGGTCATGCGTCGCCCCACGCCCGGCGAGCTGGCGGCCTACCTCGGTCTCACCATCGAGAGCATCCCCGACCGCTGCTTCGACCTGGTCGTCGTGGGCGGGGGTCCGGCGGGACTGGCGGCCGCCGTCTACGGCGCGTCGGAGGGCTTGCGCACGCTCGTGGTGGAGACGGTCGCGGTCGGCGGCCAGGCGGGCACGACGTCGCGCATCGAGAACTACCTGGGGTTCCCCACCGGTATCTCCGGCAACGACCTGGCGCAGCGGGCGGTCATCCAGGCCGAGAAGTTCGGGGCCCAGCTCACGAGTCCGTGTGAGGCCCAGTCGCTGCGCGAGGAGGCGGGCCACCTCGTGATACGCCTTGCGGACGGCACCGACGTGGCGGGACGAGCCGTCATCGTGGCCAGCGGCGCTCGGTATCGGCGACTCGGCGTTCCCCGCCTCGCGGACTTCGAGGGGAACGGCGTGTACTACGCGGCCACCGAGATGGAGGCCCGTCTCTGCGCGGCGTCGCCAGTGGTGGTGGCGGGGGGCGGCAACTCGGCGGGCCAGGCCGCCCTGTTCCTCGCGGCGGCGGACAGCCCGGTGACCGTGGTCATTCGCGGCCGCGACCTCGATGCCAGCATGTCGCGCTACCTCGTCGACCGGATCGAGGAGCACCCTGGCATCGAGGTGCGCACCGAGACGCACATCACCGGCCTCGACGGCGACCGCAGCTTGTCCGCCGTCCGCGTCACCACTGCCGATGGGGACGAGGTGCTGTCCTGCGCCGCGCTGTTCTCCTTCATCGGTGCCGAGCCGACCGCTGGTTGGCTGACGGGGTGCGCGGCGCTCGACGAGCGAGGCTTCGTGCTCACCGACCGTTCCCTCGGCGCCGAGCACCTGGACGAGCGCTGGACGTCCCTCGGACGCGGGCCCTTGCCGTTCGAGACGAGCCACCCCGGGCTCTTCGCCGTCGGTGACGTGCGCTCCGGCTCGACCAAGCGCGTCGCTGCGGCTGTCGGCGAAGGGTCGGCATCGGTGCAGTCCGTCCACGAGCACCTCGCGTTCGCGCACCCGGCAGACGTCACCGCGTCCCCCGAAAAGGAGAAGGTCACCACATGAGCCAGAGCTGCACCCACCTCGATCAGGTGGCCGACGTCACCCCGAGCAGCGAAGGGTGCGAGGACTGCCTCAAGATCGGTGGACGCTGGGTGCACCTTCGTGTGTGCATGTCGTGCGGCCACGTCGGGTGCTGCGACAACTCGCCGAATCGCCACGCCACCGCACACTTCCACGCCGACGGCCATCCGATCATCCAGTCCTACGAGCCGGGCGAGGACTGGTGGTTCTGCTACGTGGACGACCTCGCATTCGAGGTCGAGGACGCGCCGTCGTTCGCGCACCCGTAGACGCGCTGCATGGAGGTGACGTTCCGTCGCCTGACCGACGACGACCTCGCGATGTTGCACCGCTGGCTCAACGAGCCCGGGGTGGTGGAGTGGTGGGAAGGCGACGACGTGTCGTGGGATGCGGTGGTGCGCGAGTACGGCTCTGCGTGCACTGATCCGGTCGAGTACTGGATCTTCGCGGTCGACGGGCGCGACGTCGGATGGATCCAGTGCTGGGCGGTTGTCGACGAGCCCGAGGAGACCGCGCCCTGGCGCGCCCTCGGTGTGCACAGCACCGCAGCCGGGATCGACTACCTCGTCGGTGAGCCCGCCGATCGTCGGCGCGGCATCGGCTCGTCGGCCATCGAGGCGTTCGTCCGCGACGTGGTGCTCGGTGGGCATCCCGAGTGGACGCAAGCCTGCGCTGCGCCCTACGCCGCGAACGTGGCGTCGTGGCGCGCCCTGGAGCGCGCTGGGTTCCGCTTCGTCGGCGTGGTGGACGAACCCGGCGGCCCGTGCCGGCTGATGGTGGTCGATCGCGTCGACTGAGTGCCGCTCACGGCGCGATGGGCGGAACAGGGAGAGCGGGACCGGGCCGGTCGAGACAGATCTGGCCGATGATGGCGACGTTGCGCAGGCAGGCGGTAGGCGGGTCGGTCCTGTCCTCGGTCGTCACCTTGACTCGGAGGCCGTCGCCCAGCGGGATGACGGCAACGGTCGAGGCGGACGGGCGGGCCGCCGCCCTGGAGGGGGGTTCGGGGCTTAGCGCCACGCGCGGACGCGTCGGCGTCGCCGCTCGCGTGTCCTGCGTCAGCACCGCCGACGACCATCCCGGCTTCCCCGTGGTGTGCGGACCGCGGTCGGGCAGGCCGAGGACCACGACGCCGAGCTGCACGGCAACGAGGAAGGCGACAGGGAGCGCGGTGAGCGTCACCTGCGGCCGCGTCCGTACCCGCAGCCGTCGCAGGTGCGCGGTGACCCCGAGCCATGCGGTGGGCAGGCCACCCACGAGTCGAGTCAGCCGGGCGCGGGCGCGGTGTCGTCGGACGGCGAGGCGAACCGCTTCTTGACGGGACGCGTCCGGCGCGGGCGCCTCGAAGAGGGCGGTGCGGTCCGTCGCGGACAGCCGGGTGAACCCGGCGAGGACAGTGTCGAGGGCGAGCCGTCCCTCCACCAGCCTGGCGGTGTCCTCCGGCCCCGGCAGGTCCGGCGCGGGCGAGGCGTCGATGTGCGCGGCGCTGCGCACGCCGTCAATGCGCAGTCGCCATGCCACGCGCCACGACCACCGCGCCAGGTCCGGCCTGGTGCGAAACCCCTCCGGGTGGACGAGGGCGCGTAGGGCGACCTCCTGCACGATGTCCTCGGCGTCGGCGTGCGGCACCTGGCGGGCCGAGAGCACCCGCAGCAGCTCGCGGCGGACGAAGCCCCACTCACGCCCGACGTCGATGGCCGGGCTGCTCGGTTGCACTGCGCTGGCCGACATGCGTGCTCCCCACCAACTGATTCGGAGCCGGCCCCCTGTGAACGTTCTTCGCCCTCCGAGGGCCGAACTCCTCTCTCGTCGGCCTGTCCTGTAATCAGCAGCGCCGCTGAGCGTTTGCGTCCCGAACCCGATCAGGAGGACGTCAATGCAAGGGATGCGCAGGCACGCGGTGCGGATGATGGTGGCCGCGACAGCGATATTCGGACTCTTCGCCGTCGTGGCCGGCCCGGCGTCGGCGGGCCCCTGCTACACGGTGACCGTCGAGAACGGCAGCCCCAATCCTCCGTCGGCGACCGTCTGCCCGTTCGATTGAGCCGGGCCGAGCGGCGGACGACCGACCCGCTGGGCTTCGGCGTCGTCGGTGACGACGAGCCCGTGTTCGTGGTGCGGGGTTGCGACCTGGCCGCCCCCGCGACCATCGAGGCGTGGGCGAGGTTGGCACTCCTCCACGGCGCTCATCCCGTCGTGGCCGACCACGCAGGACGCTGGGCAGACCGGGTGCGCGAGTGGCAACGGGTGCACGGGGCGAACGCGCCGTCGGCTGGGGCGGGGGCGTAGAGCCGATCGTGTGGCGGGGACGACGGGCGCCGGCGACGGATCCAGGGGCGGCGCGCTACGCAGCCATGGTCCGGACCGCCGTCGGTCGTGGGGCGCTCGTCGTCCTCGCCGCTGATCGCCGGGGGCACTGTGTGCTCGCAGACGGCGAGGCGCTGGCCACCCTCGCCCTCACTCCCGACATCCTCGGACGGAGCCTGCTCGATGTGCTGGCATCGCACCCCGAGCTCCAGCGCATCGTGCGTCGCGCGGTTGACGGCGAGACGGTGCGGGAACGAGCTCGCGCTGGAGGCCGCTGGTTCGACGTCTCCTTCGGTCCCGGCGTCGAAGGGGGAGTCGCCGGCGTGGCCGTCCCCGCCGGCTGGGCCTTCGACGGCGACGATGCGCTGCCGCCCTTCGCCCTCCAGGATCCGCAGACGCAGCTCCCGACCCGGCCCCTGCTGCTCGACCGGTGCCGGATGGCGTTGGCCCGGGCGCAGCGTCAGGGCGGCTTCGTCGCCGTGTTGTTCCTCGGGGTGGACCGCCTCGGGCATGTCAACGAGAGCCTGGGCTACGAGGCGGGGGACCGGATCCTGCTCGACCTCGGGTGGCGATGCGTCGCCAGCGTGCGTCCGTCCGACACCGTCGCCCGGTTCGCGGGCGACACGTTCGTCGTGCTCTGTGACGGCATGGCCCAGGCCACGGACCTCGGCCCGATCATGGAGCGGCTGCGGGAGGCGTCGAGCGAGCCGTTTGTCGTCGCCGGGCAGGAGGTGCATCTCACGTGCAGCCTCGGCGCGTCGTGGAGTGACGCCGGCGCGGGTGACCCGGGTGCCCTGCTGTCACAGGCGGAGACGGCCATGAAGGCGGCCAAGAGTCGCGGCCCGGGCGGCGTCGCGGTCTACGAGTCCGACATGGGCACCCTCCGGTTGGATCGCTTCGAGATGGAGCACGCGCTTCGACAGGCCCTCGAGCGCTCCGAGCTGCTGCTGCACTACCAACCCATCGTCGATCTGACGACCGGGCGGCTGGTCGGCCTGGAGGCGCTGGTGCGGTGGCAGCGTCCTGGCGTCGGCCTCGTGCCGCCTGCCGCCTTCATCCCCCTCGCCGAGGAGACGGGCCTGATCAACCCACTCGGCGCGTGGGTGCTGCGCGAGGCCGCCCGCCAGTTCGAGCGTTGGAGCGCGCAGGGAATCGACGTCGGGTCGTTGGAGCTGTCCGTGAACGTGTCGGTCGCCCAGCTCGCCGACCGCCGGTTGGAGCAGCACATCGACGCCGCGTTGGAGACGATGGGACCGGATCGGCTGCGGCTCGAGATCACCGAGTCCGTGCTCATGGACCCGGGTGTGGTCGAGGTGCTGCAGCGCATCCACGACCGGGGCGTGACGCTCGCCGTCGATGACTTCGGCACGGGCTACTCGTCGCTCAGCTACCTGACCCGGTTCCCGATCGACGCGCTGAAGGTCGACCGCGCCTTCGTCGCCGGGCTCGAGCACCGGTCTGTCGACCGGGCGGTCGCCGCCGCGGTCGTCGGACTGGCGCGCGCCCTCGAGCTGGAGACGGTGGGCGAGGGCGTCGAGACGCCAGGACAGCTCGCCGCCCTCCGCCAGCTCGGCTGCGACCGTGCCCAGGGCTACCTGTTCGCGGCCCCGCTGCCACCCGACGAGCTCGCCGTCATGCTGCGGACCGACGCCCGCTTCGGCACCTCGTCCTAGCGCCCGCGCTGGCCGTTCAGCGTTTGCGCTTCTTGATCCGACCGACCGCGACACCAGCGGCGCGCGGGCCCTTGCGGCCGACCACGCCCGCCAGTCGTCCCGCCGTCCGGGCAGTGGCGGCGACGGTCGGTGTGGCAGCGCGACGCGGCTCGGGCGGGGCGGGCGGTTGGGGCGGCTCGGGCGGGCGGCGTCGGTAGGACGTCGCGCGCGCCAGCCACACCACCACGACCGCCAGCGACTCGACGACCCAGACACCGCCGCCGCCCCAACCGACCCCGGACCACCATGGACTGGTGGCGAGGGCGGCGGCGGCGACGTAGTCGAGGACGCGGTGCAGCCTCGGTCCGACGATCCGCACGACGCCCGCGCGGCCTCCGCTCAGCCCGGCCAGCAACGCCAGCATCGCGGCCGCGCCAGCGCACAGGGGCGCCGACTTCGGCTCGATCCGCGCGATGGACACCAGCGCGAACCCCGCCATGAGGTACTCGATGACCTGATGCACGCCGAGGGGGACGTCACCGCCGGAGCGCTCCTTCGTCACCCCGAGAGCTTGCCACCGTTGTGTGCAATGACCCCGGCCATAGCCCCGGTCAATGCACACAAGTACCCATGCAGGTTCAGGTGACGGCGCCCGCGTAGCGGCCGCGGTTGAGGACCTGGCGCAACCGGTCCTCGAGCACCATGCCACCCGCCACCTTGGCCGCGAACCAGCGCATGCCGTCGCTGACCTGGATGGGCGAGCGGGCCAGCCGGTACGGGTCGGTGGCGCCGTACGGGTTGGCGCGCGTGCCCGCCAGAGACGCGGAGCGGAACCGGGCCCGCACCTCGGCGTCGGCGGCGGGGGAGCCGGCGACGGCCTTGGGATAGGCGAAGTGGTCGACGGCCATGCCGAGGCGGTCCTGCAGCAGTTGGCGGGAGCGGTCGAGCTCGTCGACCACGTCGTCTCGCTCGGCGCGATCGAGCAAGGCGTGGGTGTGGGTGTGGGAGCCGAGGGTCACGAGGCCGGTGGAGACGGCGTCGGCCAATCCTGCCCACGACGCGGGCGCCCCTGCATCAGGGAAGGACCGACCGTCCTCGATGAACGCCGTCGCGACATAGAGCAGCGCAGGCACTCGGTGCTCGACGAGCACGGGCAGCGCCTCGTCGACGAAGTCGGCGGTGCCGTCGTCGAAGGTGACCACGACGGGCCCCGGTGCGCCACCGGCGGGCGGCGGGCCGGCCAGCGCGTCGAGGGCGGTGTCGAGGGTGACGGCGCGGCCCGCGATGGCGGCCATCTGGTCGGCGAACAGGCCGCGGGGCAGGTCGACCTCGACCGTCGAGCGTCGTCCGACCCGGTGGTAGAGGAGCACGACCACACCGGGCTTGGCGGGCCGGACGCGGTCGGCCGCCGCGGCCGCCACCTTCACGCCTCCGAGGGCCAGTTGCCGGGCCCGGCTCCGTGCCATGGCTCCAGTCTGGGCGACGCCGGCGGTCTGGGACGACTCAGGCGCGCCGGTAGCATGCCGGCGGTGAAGCGGCTGCTCGACGTGGTGGGCGCGGCCGTCGGCCTCGTGGTGCTCTCACCGCTGCTGGCCGTCGTCGCTCTCGTCCTGCTCGTCACGCAGGGATGGCCGGTGGTCTTCGGTCACCTGCGCCCCGGCCTCGATGGCCGGCCCTTCACCCTCTACAAGTTCCGCACCATGACGAACCGGCGGGGCCAGGACGGCAACCTCCTCTCCGACGCGGAACGCATCACGCCAGTGGGTCGCTTCCTGCGCAAGACGAGCATCGACGAGCTGCCCGAGTTGGTCAACGTGTTGAAGGGCGACATGAGCCTCGTGGGGCCGCGCCCACTGCTCATGTCCTACCTCGAGCGCTACACGCCCGAGCAGGCGCGGCGTCATGACGTCCGACCGGGCATCACCGGCCAGGCCCAGGTTGCGGGGCGCAACGACATCACATGGGACGAGCGTTTCGCATACGACCTCTGGTACGTCGACCACGTGTCGGTGCTGACGGACCTGCGCATCCTCGTGCAGACCGCGATCAAGGTGCTCAAGCGCGAGGGCATCAGCCATCCGACCCACGCCACCATGCCGGAATACGAGGGCCCCACTGGTTCTCGAGGCAATGACTTACGGAATCCGTGAGTCATTGCCTCGAGAACCGGCTGGCCACGCCGCGGAGGTCTCCGTCGTCGTCGTGCCAGGGTGTGAAGTCGTCGAAGCCGGCGTCGGCGAGCGCGGCCGCGAGGGCCGCGTCCTGGTCGCCGCCCACCTCGGTGAGCAGCCAGCCACTCGGTCGCAGCAGGCGGGACGCGGCGGTGATGACCCGTCGCACCACGTCGAGGCCGTCGGCGCCGCCATCGAGGGCGGTGCGCGGCTCGTAGCGCTGCACGTCTGACGGGAGCAGGCGCACCATGGCGGTCGGGACGTAGGGCGCGACCGCGGTGACCACGTCGACGCGGCGGGGCGCGCGCAGCGCGGCGTCGAGGTCGCTCGCGAGTGTGGGAACGCCATTGGCGCGCGCGCAGGCCGCTGCGTGCGGGTCGAGGTCCACGCCGACAACCGCCGCGCTGGACACGGTGGCGCGCAGGTGGGCGGCCACCGCTCCCGCACCGGTGCACAGGTCGACGGCCCGCCCGTGTGCCGGGAGCACGTCGGCGGCGCGGCGGGCCAGCTCCTCGGTCTGGATGCGAGGTACGTACACGCCGGGAGCAACGCGCAGCGGGCGCCCGCAGAACTGCATCGTGCCGGTGATCCACGCCAGCGGCTCCCCGTCCTCCCGGCGGCGCACCCACGCGTCGAGGGTGACCTCGTCGGTGGCGGCGTCGAGCAGCTCGGCCGCTTCCTCCTCCGAGGCGACGCAGCCGGCCGCCGCGAGCCGGGCTGCGAGCTCAGGCCTTCTCGTAGCGGTACCCGAGCCCGCGGATGGTGGTGATGCGGGTGGGGTGGCCGGGGTCGTCCTCGATCTTGCCCCGGAGGCGCTTGATGTGGACGTCGAGTGTCTTGGTGTCGCCGACGTAGTGCGGACCCCACACGCGATCGATGATCGTCTCCCGGGTGAGCACACGACCGGCGTTGTCGAGCAGCAACTCGAGGAGCTCGAACTCCTTGAGCGGGAGGGCGGCCTCCTCGCCGCGGATCCGCACCTCGTGGCGCAGGGGATCGAGGGCCACGTCGCCCACGCTGATCGCCTCGCCGCTCGTCGCCAGCTGGTCCTCGCTCGGCGTGCGCCTGAGCACGGCGCGGATGCGCGCCACCAGCTCGCGCAACCGGTACGGCTTGGTGACGTAGTCGTCGGCGCCCACCTCGAGCCCGACCACGGTGTCGATCTCCGAGCCCTTGGCCGTGACCATGATGATGGGGACGTGGGGCGACCGGTTGCGCATCTCACGGCACACGTCCACGCCGGACATGCGCGGCAGCATCACGTCGAGCAGCACCACGTCGGGCCGGGCCGTGTCGAACACCTCGAGCGCCTCCACCCCGTCACGCGCGATGCGGACGCGGAAGCCTTCGCGCTTGAGCCCGACCACGAGGGCTTCGACGAAGGACTCCTCGTCCTCCACGACGAGCACGGTGTTGCGAGGCTCGTTCATGCCGTCGGTGACAGGGCGACGAGGTCGAAAGGCGCGGGGAGGCGAATGGTGAACGTCGACCCCTGACCTTCGGCCGACTCGACCTCGACCCGACCTCCGTGGTTGGTGGCCACGTGGCGGACGATGGCGAGCCCGAGTCCGGTGCCGCCCGTGTCGCGGCCGCGGGAGCGATCCACCCGGTAGAAGCGCTCGAAGATGCGCTCGAGGTCGCGCGTCGGGATGCCCATGCCGTGGTCCCGCACGGAGACGGCGACTTCCCGTCCGTCGGTGGCGCACGTCAACTGGATCGAGGCGCCCTTGTCCGAGTACTTGACCGCGTTCTCCAGCAGGTTGAAGACAGCCGACACCAGCTGGCGGCGGTCGCCCACGATGCGGAGCCGGCGGGGAGCGTCCCCGACCTCGAGCGTGACGTTGCGGGCGTCGGCCGAGGGACGCACCTGCTCGACCGCCTGTGCCAGCACCAGGTGGAGGGCCACCGGTTCGCGCAATGGCGACTCCTCGGCCTCGAGACGGGAGAGGTCGAGGAGGTCTTCGATGATGCGCCCCACGCGAGCAGCTTCGATCTGCATCCGGCGCGAAAGGCGCCGCGTCACGGCCTGGTCCTCCTCGTCGGCCAGCGTCTCGGCCAGCAGGGCCAGAGCGCCAACCGGCGTCTTGAGCTCATGACTCACGTTGGCGACGAAGTCGCGCCGCACGGCCTCGAGCCGTCGGCCTTCTGAGACGTCCTCGATCACCGCGACCGCGCCGATGGTGCGGTGCTCGCCGAGCAGCGGCGCGGCGGTGATGCGCAGGTTGCGGCGGGGCGGACCGAACAGGTCGACGGCGCGCGAACCTGCTTCGCCACCCAGGGCGGCGGTGAGCGCCTCGGACGTGGCCTGCTGCGCCAGCGCCTCGCCATGGCGCGTCCCGGTGAACTCCTCGGCCCGATGGTTGCGGTAGCGGATCTCGCCGTCCTCGTCGCACACGACCACGCCGTTGGGCAGGGTGTCGATGGCCTGGGCCAGTCGCTCGCTCACCGCTTGCAGGTCGTAGGAGCGCTCCCCGGCCGTCTCGGCCGCCCGCTCGAGCCGGTGCAGCACGTCCTCCAACGAGCCCGCCCCCACCGCCTCGCCGCCGTCCAGCCGGGTGGCGACCGACGCAAGCCGGCGCGCGAGTGCACGCCGGCGCAGCAGGGCGAGCACCCACGTGACGACCAGCAGCAGGCCGGCGCCCGCGGCAGCGGCCCACGGTGTCACGGCCCGGTCACCTGCCGATCGCCATGTACCGAATGCGCTGCGCGATGTTGACGGCGTGGTCGCCGAGCCGCTCGTAGAACCGAGCCACGAGCGCCATCTCCAACGCGACCGGCACCGACAGCTTTCCCGACACCAGCTCGGCGGTGAGGCTCACGTGCAGCTCGTCGAGCTCGTCGTCGTCCTCCTTGAGCTGGTCGGCGATGCCGGCGTTGCGCTCCGCGTAGGCGTCGGCCGCGTCGCGCCACATGGCCGCGCCGACCCGGCCCATCTGCTCGACCAGGCCGCGTATGCGTGGGGTGAGCTCGCCACTGAGCCCGCGTGCGGCCCGCTGGGCGATGTGTTCGGACAGGTCCCCGCTGCGCTCGAGCTCGGGGACGATGCGCAGCACCGACAGGAGGAAGCGCAGGTCCTGGGCCATCGGTGACTGGAGGAAGAACTGGCGCTGCACCAGCTCCTCGATGTCGTTGTAGAGGGAGTCGACGATCTCCTTGTCCCGGTCGACGAGCGCCTTGGCCGCCTCACGATCGCTGGCCAGGAAGGCCTCGGTGGCGCCCTGCAGCCCTTCACCCACCAAGGCGAAGAGCTGTCCGACCTTCTCGTCGATGTCGTCGAGCTCCCGGTGGAAGGCGACGCGGATCTCCTCGGCCATCAGGCGCGGTCCTCCTGCTCCGTCTCGAGGAAATGGGGTACCGAATCGGTACCCCATTTCCTCGAGAGCGTGGCTGCTCGGGCCATCAGCCGAACCTCCCGGTGATGTAGTCCTCTGTCCGCGAGTCCTCGGGCTTGGTGAAGATCTTGGTGGTGGGGCCGGACTCGACGAGCTTGCCGGGCTCACCCGCGCCGCTGATGTTGAAGAACGCGGTCGTGTCGCTGACGCGCGCCGCCTCCTGCATGTTGTGGGTGACGATGACGATCGTGTAGCTGTCCTTGAGCTGCACGAGCAGGTCCTCGATCTTGAGCGTCGAGATGGGGTCGAGGGCCGAGCACGGCTCGTCCAGTAGCAGCACCTCGGGTTCCACCGCAAGGGCGCGGGCGATGCAGAGACGCTGCTGCTGTCCGCCCGAGAGGCTGGCCGCGGGCTTGCCCAAACGGTGGCTCACCTCGCCCCAGAGGCCGGCCTGTTCGAGAGAGCGCTGCGCCGCCTCGTCGAGCGTGCTCTTCTTGCGGATGCCGTTGAGGCGGAGCCCGGCGACGACGTTGTCGCGGATCGACATGGTGGGGAACGGGTTGGGTCGCTGGAACACCATGCCGATCGAGCGCCGGACGAGCACGGGGTCGACGCCGTCGTCGTAGATGTCGTCGCCGTCGAGCAGGACCCTGCCCTCGGCACGCGCGCCCGGGACCGTCTCGTGGAGACGGTTGAGGGTGCGCAGGAACGTCGACTTGCCGCAGCCCGACGGGCCGATCAGGGCCGTCACCTGTTTGGGTTCGATGACGAGGTCGACGTCGTCGAGGGCCTTGAACTTGCCGAACCAGGCGGACACGTGCTCGACATCGATGCGATTCGCCATCAGGGTCTCCTCAGGCAAGCCGGTTCCGCCGGGTGAGCAGGCGGGCGGTAGTGGTGAGCAGCAGGACCACAACGATCAGGGTAAGGGCTCCGGCCCACGCCCGGTCGACAGCGACGTCGAAGGCGGACTGGGCCTGACCGAACACGTAGAGCGGAAGGGCGGACTGCGGCCCGTGCACCGGGTCGGTGTTGATGGCATCGAATCCGAAGGCGGTGAGCAGCAGCGGCGCCGTCTCGCCGGTGACGCGGGCGATGGCGAGCATGACCCCGGTGGTCAGCCCGGCCGACGCGGACGGCAGGACCACCGAAACGATGGTCCGCCACCGGGGGACGCCGAGGGCCCAGCTCGCCTCTCGAAGATCGGCGGGGACGAGCTTGAGCATCTCCTCCGACGTCCGTACGACCACCGGCAGCATGAGCACGGTCAGCGCAAGGGCGGCCGCCAGACCCGAGAATCCCCGGTGCAGCCCGACGACCCAGAAGGCGAAGACGAACAGTCCCGCCACGATGGACGGGATCCCGGTCATCACGTCGACGACGAAGCGCACGAGACCCGCGAACCGGCCTCGTCCGTATTCCACGAGGTAGACGGCAGCCAGCAGCCCGAGCGGCACAGAGATCAGGGTGGCGATGCCGACCTGCTCGAGCGTGCCGACGATGGCGTGATAGGCGCCGCCCCCGGGATCGAGGGGACCGACGCCCTTCATCGAATGGGTGAGGAAGTTGAGCGAGATGGCCTGCGCGCCGCGGTTGACGGTGTAGGCGAGCACCGCGACGAGCGGCAGCAGGGCAAGCGCCAGCATCCCGTACAGGCCATGCATGGCCAACCGGTCGCGGGCCGCTCGCGGGCCCTCGACCAATCGGGCCGTCGCACCCAGGAGCGCGACATAGACGGCGACGGCCACGAGCAGGAAGTCGGCGCGGCCCTGCAGGGGGGTGGCCGCGAAGAGGGCGCCGGTGATCGCAACCGCCACGGCCACGATGGCCGCGACGTGGGCACGGCCAAGATGCGGTCGCTCGAGCGGCCGGGTGGTCGGGGAGGTGATCATGCGTCGGCGTCCGTGCGGCCGCGAACGATGGCCCTGGCCGACACGTTGACGACGAGGGTGATGGCAAAGAGGACGAGCCCGGACGCGACCAGCGCGGCCCGGCCGGTACTGGCCGCCTCCCCGAACTTGAGGGCGATGTTGGCCGCGATGGTGCTGCCGCCCGGCTCAAGGATGTGGATGTTGATGTCGTAGATCGCACCGAGCACGAGGGCGACGGCGATGGTCTCGCCCAGGGCCCGGCCGAGGCCGAGCATGACGCCGGCGATGATGCCGGGGCGGCTCGGAGGCAGCACCGCGGTGCGGATCATCTCCCACCGGGTCGCGCCCAACGCCAACGCCGCCTCGCGGTGCACGGTGGGGACCTGTCTGAACACCTCGCGGCTGATGGCGGCGACGATCGGCAGCACCATGATCGCCAGCACCACCGATGCCGCGAAGATCGACTTCCCGAAGGTGTTGTTGCGCGAGTCGAAGAGGGGGATGAACCCGAGGTGGGCGTCGAGCCAACGCTCGAACGGGATCATCCGCGGCACGAGGAAGTACAGACCCCAGAGGCCGTACACGACGCTCGGCACTGCCGCGAGGAGATCCACGAGCCAGCCGACGGCGGTGGCGACGGTCCCGGGCAGCAACTCGGTGAGCACGAGCGCCGTCCCGACCGCGACGGGCGTGGCGATGAGCATGGCGAGGAGGCTGGAGAGCAGCGTGCCGAAGATGAGCGCGGCGACGCCGAAGTGAGGCGGCGACGCGTCCGGAAACCATCCCCTCTCGGTGAAGAAGTGGCGCCCCGCCTCGTCGAAGGCGGGCATGGCTTTGGCTACGAGGAACACCACGATGGCGACGATGAGGGCCAGGACCAGGAGTCCAGCGCCCTGCGTGAGCCACCGAAAGAGGCGGTCGGCCACACGCACGTCCCGGCGCGGTGCGCGCCGGGACGTGGGTGGTGTCGCCGGTCGTGGGGGAGAGTCCATCGCAGCCATGGGCGCTCAGTGGGCGACGGTAGCGGTCAAGCCTGGATGGACTCGACGGCCGTCTGCGCCTTCTGTGCGAGCTCCTTGGGGAGCGGGGCGTAATAGAGCGAGGATGCCGCGTCCTGGCCGGGTCCGACCGCGTAGGTGAGGAACGCCTTCAGGAGCTTGGCCTTGGCTGCGTCGACCGGCTTCTGGAAGACGATGGCCCAGGTGAAGGTCGAGATCGGGTACGCCTTGGCATCGACCGGCTTGTAGTTCGGCACCACCTTGAGGTCGGCCGGGATGGTGCCCTCGGCCAGGGCGGCGGCGACGTTGGCAGCGTCCGGCTGCACGAACGTGCCGGCCGGGTTCTTGATGGACGCGATTCCCAGCGAGCCGCCCTTGGCGAAGGACACCTCGGCGTAGCCGATGGCGCCGTCCGTCTGCTTGACGGCGGCCGTGACGCCGTCGGAGCCCTTGGCCCCCTGGCCCGTGGGCCAGGGCACGTCCTTGCCTGCGCCGACCGTCCACACCGCCGGGGCAACCGCGGTGAGGTACGACGTGAAGGCATTGGTCGTTCCCGAGCCGTCAGAGCGGTGGACGACCTGGATCCCGGTCGCGGGAAGGTGGGCACCCGAGTTGTCCTTGCCGATCTCCGGGGCGTTCCACTTGGTGATCTTCCCGGCGAAGATGCCGGCCAGGGTCTCGGGCGAGAGCTGCAGCTTGTCGGGCCCGGCGACGTTGTACTCGACGGCGACGCCACCGCCGCTCCACGGGATGTGCAGCACCGCGCCGCCCTTGGCGACCGCGGGCTGCTCCTCCTCGGGCTTCATGACGGCGTCGCTCGCCCCGAAGTCGACGGTCCCCGCGACGAACTGCTGGATGCCTGCTCCAGAACCCACGCCCTGGTAGTTGATCGTCGCGCCGGGGCACTTCGTACCGAAGTCCTTGATCCACTGCTGCGCGATGTTCGCCACGAAGGTGGATCCCGCGCCCGAGACCGAGCCCGCCGCGCACGCGACCTGGGTCGCCGTCGTGTTCGTGGCCCCCTTGGCCGCGCCGCCCGGGGAGTTGTTGTCACTGCCACATGCCCCTGCCACCAAGGCGAGGACCAGGGTCAACCCCAGCAGCCAACTGCGTCGTCTCACGTGCGCTCCTTGATCGCTCATGTGGTGTCTGCGCGGAACGTAGAGAGGCCACAAGGCGACGGGCTGGCGTGCGGATGAACGTGCGGTGAACGAGGGCCGAAGTTCGGGGGCCGGCTACGGCTGACGCGTGACCACGTCGACGCGCCGGCCGAAGAGGCGCTCGAAGAGCGCACGCTTCCGGCGGGCGCCCCACAGCTCGAGGTCCACGTCGCTGCGACCCTCGAGCGTGAGGCGGACGGAGTCGGAGGTGACGTCGACCACGAGGTCCTCCACCGCGCCGCAGTGTCCGCGGTCGAGCCCGTCGGCGAGGCGCAGGATCGAGGCCAGCTTGGTGACGCGCTCCTGGTCGATCGGGCTGAGCGAACCGAACGGCTCGTGGGCCGGCTTCGGTTCGCTGTTGCGGTGATAGCGCGCCAGGGCGGCCAGCACCAGCACCTCGTCGGGCGAGAACCCCCGGAGGCGCCCGTGCTGGATCAGGTAGGCGGTGTGCTTGTGATGGGCGATGGCTGACACGTGCTCGCCGATGTCGTGGAGCAGACCGGCGCATTCAAGCAACTCGCGATCGCCGGTCGTCAGCCCGTGCAGCGGTCTCGTCTGATCGAAGAGCTCGGCCGCCAGTGCCGCGACCTGGCGGGCGTGGCCTTCGTTCCACTGGCAGCGCCTGGCCAGGCCCTCGACCGCGGCCCGGCGCATGGGCCCAGGATCGCCACTCCACTCGACCACGTCGTGGCGGCCGATGGCCTCGAGCACCATGCCTTCGCGCAGTGCCCACTCGCTGACCGTCAGGCTCGCAAAGGAGAAGAGCTTGGTTGCCTCGACGGCGATGGCGGCGCCCGCCGGAATGAGGTCGACTCGCCGTGCCTCCAGGCCGGGCAGGCGACGGCGCCCGTCGGCGTCGAGGGCGAAGACCTGCTCGTCGAGGGCGGACAGCTCGGCGCGGCTCACGGTGAACTGGTTGACCGACAACGGCGCGGTGCCGCCCGCGCGCGCCGCGCCGATCATGCGGGCGAGGGCGCAGAAGGTGCCGCTCGAGCCGATGGCCATCTCCGGCTCGAAGTCGGCAACCGCGTCGGCGACGGGACCGAGCACGTCGCGGATGCGATCGCGAAGGCGGCGCCGATCGCCCTTGGTCGGAGGGTCGTTGCGCACGAGCTCGGCCGAGAGCCGGCCCACGCCCAGCTTCACGCTCGTGGACCAGACGAGGCCCGCGCCGTCACCGACCATCACCTCCAAACTGCCGCCGCCCAGGTCGAAGCAGACCACCGGACGAGGCGGGAGGGAGATGCTGGCGCGCACGGCCGCGAAGGTGAGACGGGCCTCGTCCCGTCCGTTGATCACCCGCACGGCCAGGCCCGTGGCGTCCTCGATGCGCTGGACCACCTCGCTGCCGTTCTCTGCTTCCCGCAACGCGCTCGTCGCGCACATCAGGATCTCTTCGCAGCCAGCGCTGGCCGCGAGCGAGCAGAGCCGGTGGGCCGTCTCGACCGCTTCGTCGGCAAGGGCGTCCGGCAGACGACCTTCACGGACCAGCCACTCGCCCAGGCGCAGCATCTCCTTTTCCTTGAGCAGCGGAACGAAGCTCCCGTCGGCGTGGGCGTCGACGGCCAGCAGGTGAAAGGAGTTGGTGCCGAGGTCGAGCGCAGCGATGCGCATGGAGCTCACCGTACGGGCGCCGCCCCGCACACGCGTGGCACTGCGACGCACGGGAGTGGGACGGATTGCGTCAGGCGGGAAGCCGGCCGACCCGAGCGAGCCGATCCACGTCGGCGCTCAGGCGGGTCATGCCCCGGCCGACCAGCTCGAAGACCGAGGCGGGTGACGCATCGCTCGCCTCGAGCAGCGTGGCGGCGAGGACATGGCTGCCGAAGCGCTCGGCCGCCGCCCGCGCCGCCGCTCGCGCCGCAGGCGACTCCAGCTCGAGGTCGTCGACCAGTCCGGCGATGTCCACCCCGAGGGCCCGCCCGAAGTCGCACGCGGCCGAGCCCCGATCCACCCTGGCGGTGGCAAGGGCACCCAGACGTCCACGGGCAGCCTCGATGTGCGCGACGAGCGTGTCCGCCGCCTCCCCGGTACTCACGCTCGGGACCCTACGACGCCTGGCCTGTGGGTCGACAGGGGGACAACCCTGTGGATTTCCTGGGTCAAACCATCTTGTGTCGCCGGAGACCGCTGCGGGCTCCTAGTCTCCCGCCGTGCGGTTCCGGTTGGTCCCTACCGACGACGGCTTCTTCGATCTGTTCCGAGCATCGTCGGACAACGTGGTCGAGTGCGCCGAGCGCCTGCGGGAGTTGATCGACGACTTCACCGACATCGACACGAAACACGGCCGCGTCGTGGACTGCGAGCGCCGGGGCGACGAGATCACCCGGACGATCCTCCGTCGGCTGAGCTCCACCTTCGTCACGCCCTTCGACCGCGAGGACATCCACGCCCTGGCCGAGGAGCTCGACGACGTCGTCGACGACATGCTCGCCGTCTCTTATCTCCTCCAACTCACCGGCGTTGGTGATCTGCTGCCCGAGGTCAAGGAGCAGGCCGACGTCATGGTGAAGATGGCGGAGGAGGTCTCAGGCCTGATGAGCCGGCTCGAGAAGATGAAGGGTGTGCAGCCCCACCTCGATTCGATCGACGGCCTGGAGAGCGAAGGCGACGCCGTGTACCGCCGCACCATGGCGCGCCTGTTCAGCGGCGAGTACGACGCTCTCGATGTGCTCAAGTGGAAGGACATCATCGAGGCCCTCGAAGCGGCGTTGAACACCCTCGAGGACATCGGCGACGTCGTCGAGTCCATCGTGCTCAAGCACGCGTAAGGATTCTGCATGCTCGGCGTGGTCATCGTCGTGCTGGTGGCGCTCGCCTTCGACTTCGTCAACGGCTTCCACGACGCAGCCAACTCGATCGCAACCGTCGTGTCCACGCGGGTCCTCAGCCCGCGCCAAGCGGTGGCGTGGGCCGCCTTCTTCAACTTCGCCGCCTTCCTCATCTTCGGGACGCACGTGGCCACGACCATCGCCAAGGACGTGGTCTTGCAGGACGTGCTCTCCATCGGCGTCGTCTTCGCCGGACTGGTCGGCGCCATCGGATGGGACCTGCTCACCTTCTGGCTCGGCCTCCCCACCAGCTCGTCCCACGCGCTGGTCGGCGGCGTCTCCGGTGCCGCCGTCGCCTACGCGGGCGGCCACGTCCTCGTCAGCACGGGGCTGCGAAAGATCGGCGTCTTCATCGTCCTGTCCCCACTCATCGGGCTCGCCCTCGCCCTCATCCTCACCGTGCTGATCATGTGGCTGTTCCACCGCGAGAAGCGGGTGGAGGCGCTCAACGTGGGCTTCCGGCGTGGTCAGCTCGTCTCGGCCGCCGCATTCAGCCTGGGCCACGGTGCCAACGACGCTCAGAAGACCATGGGCATCATCCTCGCCGTCCTCATCGCCTCCGGGCATCTGCCCAAGGAGGCCGACGTGCCTCTGTGGGTCGTGCTGGCGGCGCACACCGCCATCGGCCTGGGCACGCTCACGGGCGGCTGGCGCATCGTGAAGACGATGGGATCGCGCATCACGCGGCTGCAGCCCGTGGGCGGCATGGCCGCGGAGTCGGCGGCGGCGGCGACGCTGTTCTTCACGTCAGCCGCGGGCATCCCTGTGTCGACGACGCACACCATCACCGGTGCCATCGTCGGGGTGGGCGCCACCCACCGGCTCTCGGCGGTGCGGTGGGGCGTGGCCGCCCGCGTGGTCTGGGCGTGGGTGCTGACCATCCCGGGTGCGTTCGGGATCGCGTTCCTCACCGCTCACGTCGTGCGAGCGTTCGGGTGAAGACGACGGCCGTGGATCGCCGGGCCGTGTTCTTCCTGGTGGCGGCCGGGCTGGCGTTCGCGCTCACGCCCGTTGCCGATCCGGAGCATCGCTGGGTCGCCGTCACCACCGGCGCGACGTACGTGGTCCTCGCGCTGCTCGCCGCTCTCGACGGCTGGAGCCGCAGCAAGGACGACGAGTGATCGAGCTCGTCGCCGTCATCGACCCGCCCACGTGGGTGATGCCGACGATCGCCCTGGTCGGGCCCATCCTCGTCGTCGTCCTCACGCTGTTGTTCCACCGCGGCCGCAGCTGACGGACGGCGCGGTCGGATCAGCGGGGGGACGCCACGACATCAGCAGCATCCCTTCACTGTCGCCGTGCCTGCGTCGGCGGGGAGGGGCTCGGTGGCGCACGCACCCGCGCCGCACGCGTCGACCGCGCCGAGCTCACCGTTGGGCGTGTCGGCGTCGGCGAGCACCGTGTAGATCTCCCACGGTGCGCCGTCAGGATCGTCGACCCACACCTTGTCCTGGACCGCGTAGCAACACGTGACGTTGTCCTCGGTCGCCGTGGCCACTCCCTCGCCCGCCAGCCGGCGCTGCGCCGCGCCGACGTCGTCGGCGGAGGTGACCTCCACGCCGAGGTGGTTGAGGCGGCCCTCGGCGCCCGGGTTCTCGATCAGCACCAGCTTGAGGGCGGGCTCGTCGATGGCGAAGTTGGCGTATCCGGGCTTTCGCTTGGCGGGCTCGGCCTTGAAGAGCTTCGAGTAGAAGTCGACCGCGGTCTCGATGTCGGACACGTTGAGGGCGAGCTGGACACGAGACACGAGGGTTCCTCCCGGACGAGGTACGGTCACATCGACCACTGTCTATGCGACACTACGAGGAACATAGACCGCTGTCAATATGTTCGCCAGCGCAGGACCCGTGGTCGGGAGGCCGGAGATGGACATCAAGACGATCGCACCGTGCTGTGGGCCCGTCCTGGAGGGTGCCCTCGACCCCGACGAGGCCGACGAGCTCGCCGCAGCGTTCAAGGTGCTGGCCGACCCGGTGCGGCTCCGGCTCCTGTCGCTCATCGCCGCCGGAGCGAACGGCGAGGCGTGTGCCTGCGATCTGGTGGAACCCGTGAGCAAGAGCCAGCCCACGGTCTCCCATCACCTGTCCACCCTCACCGAGGCCGGCCTCATCACCCGCGAGAAGCGGGGGAAGTGGGCGTGGTACCGCGTCGTACCCGAGCGGCTCGCGGTGCTGCGCGACGCGCTGGCAGTGCCCGTGCGCGCGTGAACGTGGTCGCCTTCTGATGGACGGCGGCCGCGGCCGCCGCGCCCTCGCGGAGTTCGTCGGCACCGGTCTGCTCGTCACCGTTGTCGTCGGCTCGGGCATCGCGGCCCAGCGGATGTCGCCGGCCGACACCGGGCTGCAGTTGCTCGAGAACGCGGCAGCCACCGCGGGCGGACTGGTCGCGATCATCCTGGCGGTTGGGCCGGTGTCCGGCGCCCACCTGAATCCGGTGATCTCGCTGGTGGACGCGGCGTTCGGCGGGTTGTCGTTGCGCGACATCGGTGCGTACGTGGCCGCGCAGCTCACGGGGGCAATCGCAGGTTGTGTCCTCGCCAACCTCATGTTCGACGTGCGGGCGGTCGACTGGTCGATGAGGGCGCGCTCGGGGGGCGGGTTCTGGCTGGCCGAGGTGGTTGCGACAGCCGGCCTGGTCCTCGTCGTCTTCGGCGTGGTGCGCTCGGGCCGCGCGTCCGCCGCTCCGTTCGCGGTGGCGGCGTACATCGGTAGCGCCTACTGGTTCACGTCCTCGACGAGCTTCGCCAACCCGGCGGTCACCGTGGGCCGGGCCTTCAGCGACACCTTCGCCGGTATCGAACCCTCGTCGGTGCCCGCGTTCGTCGTCGCGCAGTTGGTGGGCGGCGGGGTGGCGTTGGTGCTCGTCCGCTACCTCTACCCGGACGTGGCGAGCGTCGCGGACGACGTCGTGGTGCCGCACGGGACCCGGGACGGCGAGCCGTGACGCCGCAGATCCTGTACGTATGCGTGCACAACGCGGGCCGCTCGATCGCCGCCGCGGTCCTCACCGAGCACCTCGGCCGTGGTCGGGTCGAGGTCCGCTCGGCGGGCTCCGCTCCCGGTTCGGAGGTCAACCCCTCGGTGGCGGCGGTGCTCCGGGAGCGCGGCCTCGACCCCGATCGGCACTTCCCCAAACCGCTGACCGACATCGCCGCTCGCGACGCTGACGTGATCGTGACCATGGGATGCGGCGACGCCTGTCCCTTCTACCCCGGGAAGCGCTACCTCGATTGGGAGCTCGACGATCCGGCTGGGAAGTCGGTCGAAGAGGTGCGACCGATCGTCGAGGAGATCGACAAGCGGGTTCGGGCACTCCTCAGGGAGCTGCTGGTGAACCCGTGCCGTAGGGCGCCGGACGTGGGTAGCGTCGGGGGCATGGACGACCAGGACATCCTCGAGCGCATCAACAAGCTCGTCGACGAAGAGCACGAGCTGCGCACGCGTGGTGCCGCCGGGCTCAAGGAGGACGAGGAGGCCCGCCTGCGCCACCTCGAGGAGGGTCTCGACCAGTGCTGGGACCTGCTCCGGCAACGTCGGGCCAAGCGCCACACCGGTCAGGATCCCGAAGAGGCGCACGCGCGCGACATCGACACGGTCGAGCACTACCGGCAGTGACGCCCGGTGCATCCGGGCCTGCCACCGATCTCGTCATCCGGCCGTTCGACGCGGTGGCCGACGAGGCCGCGGTGCTGGAGCTGCTCCAGGCGTCGATGGGGTGGGTGCCCGACGACCTGACGCGCGACTTCTTCCGGTGGAAGCACCAGGAGAACGCCTTCGGTCGATCGGCGGCGTGGGTGGCCGAGGCCGACGGTCGCCTGGCCGGGTTCCGCACCTTCTTGCGATGGGAGTGGGACGTCGACGGCGTGACCATGCCCGCGGTGCGCGCGGTGGACACCGCGACCCACCCTGACTTCCAGGGCCGGGGCATCTTCTCCAAGCTGACGCTGCACGCGCTCGATGCCATGGAGGCGGAGGGGGTGGCGTTCGTCTTCAACACGCCGAACGAGAAGAGCCGGCCCGGCTATCTCAAGATGGGATGGCAGGTGGTGGCGCGCCTGCCGCTGTGGGCCCGACCCCGCGGCCTGTTGGCCCTTCCCAAGCTGGCGGGGGCGGCGGTGCCGGCCGAGAAGATGTCGATCCCCACGACGACCGGCGAGGCGGCTGCCGACGTCTTCGCCGACACCGGCGCGGTGGCGCGGCTGTTGGGCTCGGTCGCGGCCGCCGACGGGGCCAGCACCCATCGCACCCCGGACTTCCTCCGCTGGCGCTACGGGTTCGGACCGCTCCACTACCGCGTCGCCCTCGCGGGCGGCCGGATCGAGGACGGGCTCGTCGTGTACCGCCTCCGTCGTCGCGGTCGCGCCGTCGAGGCGACGGTGTGCGACCTCTTGGTGCCCGGGGCCGCGGCGCGTCCCCACGCCATGTTGCGACGCGTGGTGCGCGCGTCCGGTGCGGACTACGCGGTGCGGCTAGCGGGCAACGGTCCCCGCGCCGGCTGGCTGCCGGTGCCGGGACAGGGCCCCACCTTCGTCTTTCGCCACCTCACCAGGTCCGAGCCGCCGGCCCGATGGGCCCTCGCTCTCGGCGACATCGAGCTCTTCTAGGGCTCCCCTGTCGCTTCCGTAGGTCCCGACGCTCACATCGAGGTGCCGGGAGGCGCCCAACCCCGCTCACAAGAAGGCGCTGCGCTGTCGAACGTCGCGTCGCGCGCTCCCCGTTGGGTTGGTGCACCCGCGTGTCTGCGAATGCGCCCAAGTGCACCAACCCGCGGCTCGGTCGCGTTTCATGCAGAGAACAGGGGGTGGAAACCTGGCAATTCGCCCGCGATCACCCCCCGTTCTCTGCGCCAAATGGCGGACGGGGCCGCGGCGGCCAGCCGGGACGCGGCCCCTTCGTTGTGTGCAGGGTTTGGCCGAGCTGGCGCGACTGGTACGGCTCGAGGAGTCAGCCCCAGACCTCGCCGGCCCGCACCACGCCGCCGTCGGGGACGTCGGCCTTGACCACTGCGCCATTGCCGACGCGCGCGCCCGCGCCGATGGCCAGGCCGATGTTGATGTTGGCCCCCATGCCGACCAGGGCGTGGTCGCCGATGGTCACGTCTCCCGCCAGCAGCGCGCCGGGGGAGATGTTCGCGCACGCGCCGATGCGGCACCCGTGGGACACCACTGCGCCGGTGTTGACCACACAACCGAACCCGACAGCGGCGGCCGCGCCCACGTAGGCGTGGGCCAGCACGTGCACGCCGTCCTCCACCTCGGCACTGGCGTCGAGCACCGCGGATGGATGCGTGACGGTCGGGCACCGGAAGCCTGCATCGGTCAGCTCCTCGAAGATGGCGGCTCGCCGTGCGAGGTCGCGCAGCGACCCCACCGCGTTCACCGCCAGTTCGATGCCGCCCGCCCTGACCTCGGTCAGGACGTCGGCGCCGCCCAGCACGGCCACGCCGAGCAGAGAGCTCCCCTGGGCGAGGCCGCCGTCGATGACGCCGGCCACGTCGTAGCCGCCGATGACGCGGAGGGCGTCGATGAGGGTGATCCCGTGCCCGCCGCCGCCGTAGACGACGATCGGGACACCGGCGCGGGGGGAGGGCTCGGTCGGCGGCACCACCGAAGTCCTACCAGCCGTCTCCTAGGGTCGGGGCGATGGACGACGACCACCGGATTGCCCGGCTCGTGGCCGAGGAGGCGGGCGCGCTGCTGCTCACCATCCGGGCCAAGCTCGACGCGGGCGCCGACCCGAAGGCCCTGAAGGACGAAGGTGATCTCGCGTCCCACGAGCTGATGATGGAGCGGCTGGGTGAGCTGCGTCCGGATGACGCCGTCCTGTCCGAGGAAGGCGCCGCCGACCCCGCCCGCCTCGACGCCGAACGGGTCTGGATCGTCGACCCCCTCGATGGGACGCGGGAGTTCGGCGAGGCGGGCCGCAGCGACTGGGCCGTCCACGTCGCCCTCACCGCCGCCGGCCTGCCCATCGCCGGCGCCGTCGGACTTCCCGCTCTCGGCGTGGTGCTGGCCACCGACGCCCCTCCACCGCCGCCGCCGGCCCACGACGGCCCTCCGCGTCTGGTCGTGAGCCGCACCCGCCCGCCCGCGGTCGCCCTCGAGCTGGCCGAGCACCTCCACGGCGACCTGGTCGAGATGGGCTCGGCCGGCGCCAAGGCCATGGCGGTCGTGCGCGGTGACGTCGACGTGTACGCCCACAGCGGCGGCCAATACGAGTGGGACTCGTGCGCGCCTGTCGCAGTGGCGGCAGCCGCCGGGCTGCATGTGTCGCGCCTCGACGGCTCGCCGCTGCTCTACAACCGCGCCGACCCGTGGCTGCCCGACCTGCTCATCTGTCGACCCGAGCTGGTCGAGCGGGTGCTGGCCGTTACCGCTGGGTGATCCGCAGAGCTTCGCTCACGCACGGGCGCGACCGCGGCCGTCCGGTACGTCACTACCATCGCCCCCTCGTGCGCACGCGCCCCCTTGTCGCCGTCCTGCTCGTGCTGACCGCGCTCGCGGCCTGTTCCAAGGACAAGGCCCCATCGTCGCCAACCGCAGCGCGCCCTGGGACCGCTGACCAGGGGCCGGGTTGCACCGCGGCGCCCATCACCCCGTCCACCGGGCCGGTGAAGCTGACCGACGCGACCAAGGACCGCGGTGCGCTCGAGCCGCTGCTCGGCATGTACGGCCACGGCGCGGCCATCGGCGACGTGAACGGCGACGGCTGGCTCGACCTCTTCGTCGGCGACTTCGCCGACAAGACCGATGACAAGTACCAGCTCCGCGGTGCGTCCGGTCCCGCGCCTGACCGGCTGCTGCTCGGGGGCAGGAACGGCTTCACGGTGGACGAGCAGTTCCCGAAGGAGTTCGGTCGCACCACGGGCGCCGCCTTCGTCGACCTCGACGGTGACGGCGACCTCGACCTGTTCGTCACCCGCAACACCAAGACGTCCACCCCGGGGCAGGCCCGCAAGGCGAGCGGCCACAAGAAGAAGGACAAGACGACGACCACTGGTGCGCAGGCGACATCAGGAGCGCCGGCCGCCGCCGGCACGCCTCGTCCCCTGGTGGACACCGCGGTGTTCCGTAACGACGGCAAGGGCAAGTTCGTCGACACGGGCCACCCCGTCACCAACAAGACGGCCCGTGCCATCGCCACCCTCGACTACGACGGCGACGGACGCATGGACCTCTTCATCGTCGAGGACCGCTTCGGCGGTGGCGCCAGCGTGCTGCTGCGCAACATGGGCAACTTCAAGTTCGAGAACGTGACCACGTCGGTCGGCCTGCCCGCCAACGTCTACGGCCTGGGCGCCGTGGCCGCCGACTTCAACGGCGACCACAAGCCCGACCTGTTCGTCGGCGACTCCAACAAGCTGTTCGTGAACACCGGGGGCAAGTTCCGGGCCGTCGACACGGGCACCACCTTCACGTGGAAGACCTTCGGCGTGGAGGACGACGTGGCGGGCGTCGCCGTCGGTGACATCAACCGCGACGGCCGCCCTGATCTCGTGCTCGGCCAGCACTTCAACAGCACCGAGGGCGAGGGCCAGTCGGTGCCGATCCGGGTGTACCTCAACAAGGGCGACAAGGACGGTGACCCACAGTTCGAGGACGTGACCGACAAGGCGGCGATCCCGTCGTTCCCGACCAAGGCACCGCACGTGGAGCTGCTCGACATCGACAACGACGGCTACCTCGACATCCTCGCGACCGCATCGGTGGCCAATGGTTCCAAGCCCGCCATCCTGCGTCAGGAGCGGCGCGACAACGGTGTGCCCGTGTTCGCCGGCGTGTCCGGGCTGGGCGACGACCGGTACTGGGTGACGGGCGCGACAGGCGACGTTGACTGCGACGGGCGGGTCGACGTGTTCGTGGTGGCGATCGCGCCCGATCAGCCGTCGCTGCTGTTGCGCAACGAGACCCCGTCAGGGCACTGGCTCGGCATCTCCATCGGCTCCAAGCCCCACCCCGCGGTCGGGACCCTTGTCGAGGTGTTCAAGGCGGGTGGCATCGACCGTCCCGACGACCTCCTGCTGCACCAAGAGGTCACCACCGACATCGGCTACGCGGGGGGTGCCGCGCCGGTGATCCACGCGGGGCTGGGCGACGTCACCAAGGTCGACGTACGCATCACGACGCCGGGCGCCGACGCGCCTGCGCTGCTCCGCGATGTCGCGGTGGACCGGATGCTGCGCTAC
The DNA here is from genome assembly GCA_041166085.1 of Actinomycetota bacterium. Taxonomy (GTDB): domain Bacteria; phylum Actinomycetota; class Acidimicrobiia; order Acidimicrobiales; family JAFATL01; genus JBEEFP01. The sequence goes on along the minus strand of JBEEFP010000050.1, from coordinate 69,976 downwards.
CCGGCCGGGTCGTGACGACGGGGGAGCGGCGGCGTCGCCCATAGGCGAAGGCCCACCCCGACGGCCAGCACCACGACGGTCTCGGCCGCGACGACGGTCAGCGCCTCTGCCACCGTGGGCCGGATCCCCGCCACGCGCGATCCCACGAAGACGAGCGCGAAGTGGAGAGCGACGACGGGACCCGCCCACAACCAGGCCGGCCACGTCTCGGGGACGACGTCGAGGGGGCTGCGGCGATTGCCGATGGTTCGGATCACGGGCTCGGCCAGCATGAGTCCGAGGCACGCGACTGCGCCCACGACCGCGCTCGGCCGGGCCGCGCCGTCGGTCGCCGACGCCCAGAGCACGACCGCTACGACGCCGTACGAACCGGCCCTGCCGAGACGGGCCAGCGGCACTGGCCAGCCGAGGAGCGGCAATGGCACCGCCGCGCCGAGCAGCACCACGATGCGCTTGGTCTCGGGTACGCAGGCGAACACGCCAGCGACGAAGAGCGCGGCGAGGCCAGGGCCGATGGCCCGCTTGCGCCAGCGGTGGTCGAAGTTCCCGACGACCGACCCGCCGAGCACGATGGTGACGCCGACCAGGATTCTCACCCAGCCGGCAGCAGGGTCGGGCACCGCGCCGGCGACCAGCACTGCGCCTGGCACGGCTGCCGCCAGCTCGAGGGCGGGCGCCAGCCGCAACAGCTCGATGACGAAGGTCGGCACGACCAGCACCGCGACGCCCGTCACCAGGTCGTCGGGCGCGCCGACGGTGCCCCGCAGTGCGAGCAGCGCGACAGCGGCGAACACCAGCCCCGCGATCGGCGCGGTGCGCCGGCGGGCCAGCCGCCACACGACTGCGATGGCGAGACCGACGGCCACTGCCCCCACGGCGTCGCCGAGAGCGTGGGTGAACTCGGGGCGGTGCACGACCTGGGTGAGGGTTGACTTCACCTGTTGCTCGCGCTGAGCGGGTTTGGGCGCGTTGTCCCGCGGGCGGTGGGTGGTCGGAGCGGGGGCGCTCGTCGGTGTCTTCTGCTTGTCCTTCTTGCCTGCCAGCTCGATCACGCGCTCAAGCCTTGGCCCTTCAGGCGGTGGCGAGCAGAGGGCGGATCTCCGCGGAATGGCTCTGCAGCGAGGCGAGTGCCTGGACGACCCCGTCGACGTCGTCGAGCGTCATGGCGTTGAAGAGGGGGAGGCTCACAACACGCGCCGCTGCCTCGTCAGTGACGGGGAGGTCCTCACTCTTCAGGTGGGCATAGGCCTGGTGACGGTGTACAGGCGGGGAGAAGTACAGCCGCGTGTCGATGCCCTCCTGGCCCAGTGCGATCACGAGGTGGTCGCGCGACAGCCCGAAGTGCTCGGGATCGATGGTGATGGTGAGGTCTTTGAACGTGGACCGGTCATCCCGGGCGATGTGCTGGACGCCGACGCCGGGGATCGCCTGCAGGCCGACGCGGTAGCGCTCCGCCAGCGTCCTCCGCACGTCCAGGCTCTGGTCGAGGCCGGCCAGCGACTCGAGGGCGACCGCCGCGTGGAGCTCGGACATGCGCGCGTTCAGCCCGACGAATTGGGTGTCGTAGTTGCCGGGGTTGCCGTAGTCCCTCCCGATGCGCACGAAGGCCGCGATGTCGTCGCGGTTGGTCGCGACCAGTCCACCCTCACCGGCGACCACCGGCTTCGTGGGGCTGAGACTGAAGACCTCGGCCGAGCCGTTGCCGCCGACCGGACGGCCGCCGTGTTCGGACCCGATGGCGTGGGCCGCGTCGAACACGAGTGGCACGCCGAGTTGGTCGGCCAGGGCCTCCAGCTCCTTGACGGGGGCCGGCGCGCCGAACACGTGGGTGGCCAGCAGCGCCGCGACGGGCCGCTGTGCCGCCTTCGCTCGCGCTGCCGCGTCCTGCGCGTCGACCTGGAGGCTCTCGGGAAGGCACTCGGCGAACAAGGGGGTGAGCCCGTTCCACGCCACCGCGTGGGCAGACGCCGAGAAGGTGAAGCTCGGCAGCACCACCGCGCCGTCGAGGTCGAGGGCGCGCAGCGTGAGGATGAGTCCGGAGGTGCAGTTCGCGACGGCGACGACATGGGCCACGCCGAGCCGGTCGGCGGCGGCGGCCTCGAGCTCTCGCACGAGGGGCCCGTTGGTGAGGATGCCCCGGTCGTAGGACGGCTGCAGCCGCGCCGTCACCCGTTCGAGGGGCGGGGTGGTCGGCCGGGCGAACGGCAAAGCGGGCGCGAACGCGGGCGTGCCGCCGAGGACAGCGGGGCGTCTCATCGTTGCGACGCCGCGACCGGGCGGGCGCCGAGCTGGTCGTAGATCCCGAGCGTGATGTCGATGACGCGCCGGTCGTCGAACTCCCGCAGCGCCTTGTCCCGGCCGCTCTGGCCCATCGCCCGGCGGAGGGACTGGTCGCTTGCCAGCGCGGCGATGGCGGTGGCCAAGGCGTCGGCGCGACGGGGAGGCACGAGGGTCCCGGTGCGGCCTGACTCGACCACCTGGCGGCACCCCCGGATGTCGGTCGCGATCACCGGCAGCCGCATGGCCGCCGCTTCCATCGCCGATCGGGGGAAGCCCTCGCGGTGCGACGCCAGCACGTAGATGTCCATCGCGGTGTAGAGGTCTTCCATGTCGTCCCGGGCTCCGAGCAGCCTGACCCCGCTCGCACGTGCTTGACCAAGCTGCTCTTCGGTGATTGCGTCAGCCTTGTCGGGCTCGTCCGGCCCGACGACCACCATCTTCACCTGCGGTGCGGTGGACGCGAGGATTGCGGCTGCCGCGAAGAGCTCACGATAGCCCTTCTCCGCAACCAGCCGTCCCACGGCCCCGCACACCACGTCGTCTGGTCCGAGCCCCAGTTCCGCACGTACCGCCTCCCGCCGTTCGAGTGGCACCGCGGCCGGATCGAAGCGCCTCAGGTCGACCCCGTTCCCGAGCAGGTGCAGCTTGGAACGGGGGATTCCGAGCCCGGCCAGAACCTCGAGGTCCTCCGGGTTCTGCACGAGCTCGGCGTCGGAGCAGCGGGCTGCGACGCGCTCGAGCCCGTAGACCACGGTCCGCTTGGCACGCGAGTCCTCAGGGACGGCGTAGAGACCGTGCACGGTGTTCACCACGACGGGCACGCGTGCCGCGCGAGCGGCCATTCGCCCATAGAGGCCCGGCTTGGGGTTGTGGGTGTGCACGATGTCGGGGTCGAGCCGGCGGAAGAGACGCCAGAGCTCGACCAGCGCCTGCGCGTCGCGACGCGGCGCCATGGCGCGAGTCGCATGTCGCAGCGGGTGGTGGCGGACGCCATCGGCCTCGAGTCGTGCGACGTAGGGGCCCGGTGCGGACGCGGTGTGCACGTCGTAGCCGGCCGCTGCGAAGGCGCGCAGTTGGGGTCCCAGCAGCAACTCGAGGCTGATGTCGGTGGTCGTGATGTGCAGCAGCCGCGGCATTGCCGCGCGTGGACGGGGCCGCTTGCTCACGGGAGGCAAGCTACCGGCTGGTTGTGCCCGACCCATTGCCGGATAGCGTGGTTCGCTCGTCCAGAGGCTGCGCGTCGGAGGGAGGACCCCGCATGACCCGAATGCTCGAGACCAAGCTGCGGATCAGCAGGGCCCTCACGTCCGTCGGCGTCGCCCGCGACTGGCTTCTTTCCAGGCGCGTGGCCGGTCGTCACGCGGCCGACTTCGACCAGATCGAGCGCTACCTCATGTTCGCCGGGTACCCACGCAGCGGCCACAGCCTGGTGGGCTCGCTGCTCAACGCCCACCCCGACGTCGTGGTGTCCCACCAGCTGAACGCCCTTCGTTACGTGGAGAACGGCTTCAGTCGCGCGCAGCTGTTCGGGATGATCTTCCTCTCCGACGCCCGCTTCGAGAAGAAGGGTCGCACAGGCACCAAGCGCGAGTACGACTACGCCGTGCCCGGTCAGTGGCAGGGTCGGTACCGCACGCTCCGTGTCATCGGGGACAAGCGGGGCAAGGGCAGCAGTCAAGCCATTGGTGCCGACCCGCAACTCCTCGCGAACCTGCGCGACCTGGTGAAGGTGCCTGTTCGGTGCCTGCACGTCCTGCGCAACCCGTACGACAGCATCACGACGATGTCCAAGCGCACGCGCTCTCCGCTGGACCGCACGGCCGACCGCTTCTTCCGACTCGCCGACGGAGTCGTCACCATCCGCTCGTTGCTGCCGCCCGAGGCGTGGCACGACCTCCGCCACGAGGATCTCATCGCTGATCCCCGGGCAGCGGTCGCGGGCCTGTGCACGTTTCTCGGTATCGAGCCTCATCCGGACTACCTGGACGCGTGCGCGGGCATCATCTATCAAACCCCGCACCGCAGTCGCTTCGACCGAGAGTGGAGTCCCGAGCTCATCGGGGCGGTGGCGCGGCGGTCCGCCGCGTACGACTTCTTCTCGGGTTACGTCTACGACGAGGAGCCCGCGGGCCGTCCCTGACGACGGGGGCGCCGCGGGATACGCCGGTCCCACCCTCGGGACTTCAAAAACGCCGCGACCTGGCTCCGGGCCGGCAGCGAGCCGAGGCCGTGGTACGGGATGCCGAGCGCGTCGGCGCGCGCCGCGTTGAATTCGTCGAGCCACGGGTTGACGGCACGGCGGGGCGACCTGGTGAGAAAACCGTCGCTGTCGATGCTCCGGTGGTAGTGCAGGATGAACGGGGGACCGTCCTGCGAGCGGAACTGGGCAGGGACGGGCTGGGCGGCGGTGGTCGAGAGGTTGAGGTTGCGAGGCAGTGGATCGACCTGCACCGCAAGGGTGGCGAGGGTGAGGGCGAGGGGAATCTGGTCGCGGTGCACCGGCCGACCGAGGAGCTCGACACCTTCGGGACCGAGCAGCCACTGCATGTGGCCGTACCACCCCTCCCGTAGGGGCGCGCAGAGCGCGTGCGGCACGAAGAGCACGCCGCTGTTGACGTAAGGGTGCGAGCGCTCGCCGCTGACCGAGAGGACCCAGTCAGGCGCGGGCTCGGCGATGCCGAGGGCGGCGTAGAGCCGGCTCCACGCGGCGGCGCTGATGTGGCTCCGCCCGGCGGGAAGACCGCGCAGGGTGCCGGAGCCGAGTTCGGGCGCGACGTCGCCCATGACGATCACGTCACAATCGAGCATGAGCACGATGTCAAAGGCGTCCGTGGTGGCGAGGTCAAGGACGTGGAGCTTGTTGGCGACCGGCAACCGCGTGTCGACGCGCGCGACCACACGCACCTCCGCGTCCCAACGGGCCATGCGTTCCCGGAACTCGGGGTCGACGCTCTCGACCACGTTCACGACCACGGGGCAGCCCGACAGCGACCCACCGAAGAGTCGCATCGACAGCACCAGGTTCTCCATCTTGTTGTGCCACATCGGTGCGTTTTCACCGACGCAGGACAGGAGTACTTTGGCCATGACCCCCCGCAGTCTAGGGGCGGGCTTGCGCCCCCCGAAGGGGCCGCAGGTGGCTCCTCCTAGTGTGTGGCCATGGTGCAGAACACGGCGCGGCGGCGCCCAAGCATGGTGCAGCGCGCCGTCATCAACCGCGGTCTGCCCGCGCTCTACGTACGGTCGGCGCTGGATGGGTTCCGTCAGCGACGCCTCTTCGCCGAGGTCGAGACCTACTGCATGTTCATCGGCTACCCCCGGTCCGGTCACAGCCTCGTCGGCTCGTTGCTCGACGCGCATCCTGAGGCGGTGATCGCGCACGAGCTCGATGCCCTGCGCTATGTGCGCGGCGGCTTCAGGCGATCGCAGATCTACGCACTCATCCTGCGCAACGACCGGGAGTTCACCGAGAGAGGGCGGCGGGCCGCGACAGGCGGCTATGAGTACGCCGTGCCCAACCAGCACCAGGGCCGCTTCGATCGGCTGCGTGTGATCGGCGACAAACGAGGCGGTCGTTCGACCGTGCGCCTTCGCGACCGTCCCCAGCTCCTGGAGCGCCTGCAGCAGCAGACCGGAGTGCCGGTCCGCCTCGTCCACGTGGTGCGTAACCCCTTTGACAACATCAGCACGATCTTCCGCCGGCGCGGCAAGCATGCGTCGCTGCCCGGGGCGATCGACTTCTACTTCTCGGCGTGCGAGGTGAACGCAGGCCTGCGCGCGCGCCTGGCGCCCGGGCAGGTGCTCGACCTGCGGCACGAGGATCTCATCGAGTCGCCGCATCGCACCATCGGATCGTTGGTTCGTTTCGTCGGGCTCGACGCCGGACCGGGGTACCTCGACGACTGCGCCTCCATCCTCTTCACCTCACCGCGGCGTACTCGTCATGACGCACCATGGACCCCCGAGCTCCGCAGTGACGTCGAGCGACGCATCGCCGCCGTCGACTTCCTCGCTGGCTACTCGTTCGACGGCTGAGGGCTCGAGCCCCGGCCGAGGCGCACCGACACCCGGTCGGCTCGCCAACGCACGTGAGCGCCGAGCGCGGCCGCCCACACCCTCGGCGTCGGCCTCGGCCCCGGTTCGTAGTCGAGGGTGGCGAGGAGCTTGCCCGCCAGCGCGGTGAACAGGGCCTGCTGGGTCGGATTGAGCGCCGACCGCCAATCGCGCAGGCCGGTCGTGGGCGGGAGGTACACGTTGCGGCGAGCCTGCGGGTGGGGCATCGACCCGACGACCTCGTCGGCCCGCTCGTAGTAGAGGAGCATCCCAGGGACGAACGGCAGCTCGAGGAACGCGCAGATGCGTTCGAGCACCGCTTGGGGTGACGCGACCAGGTCCTCGTAGCGCGCTTCGAGATAGCGGGTGGGGCCGAGGGCGCGGCCGGCGCGACGACCCGCCTCCACGTAGCGCCGCCATTCGAGGGCACCCGCCTCCAGCGTCGGCGGACCGAACCCTGCCTCCAGATACGAGAGGGCGACGTCGCGGCCGTCCCGGATCACGTGCACGAAGCGCGCTTCGGGGAACAGCCCTGCCAGGAGCCCGATGTGCATGACCGCCCATGGCGTCTTGTCGCCGTACCGGGACTTGCGCTGGCGGTTCGCGTGCATGCGGTACAGGCATCTCACCGCGTCGGCAAAGGTGGCGGGCGCCTCGCCCTCGAGGGTGGCGCGGACCTCGCCTTCAGGCAGGCCCCAACGGCGGAAGGAGCGGTCGGCGTTCAGCCGGTCGAGCAGCCGCTCGACCGACAGCCGACCTCCGAGCTCCATCGCGGCCCGATCGCGGGCGAGGCGAACGAGCCACGGCGCCTCGTCCGGGACGGCGACGTCGGGGTGGGAATCGAGCATGGCGCGTAGGAGCGTGGTTCCTGAGCGGCCACGCCCGACGACGAAGGGGAAGGGCGCGGGCACCGACGCTCACGGTAGTCAGGCCACACTCGGCCGCCGCCCACGGGGCGCGTCCGGACCGGTCGAACCCACTCCTACTATGACCCGGTCCGGAGGTCACGCTTGTCCCCCCATCGTCGGTCCGTTCGCTTGTTCTGCATCGCATTTGTCATCGCCCTCGTGGCTGCCGCCTGCAACGGCGGCAGCAAGGCGGCCACGTCGACGACCTCGACAACGGCGAAAGCAACCGCGAAGACCCGCCCGGGTGATGCCGCCTCGGGTGACGCCGGCGGCGGCAAGGGCTGCGCCACGCCGCAGAAGGCCAGCGACATGTCGGCGACCGCCAAGGATCTGCAGGCGGCTGGTGGCGCCGGGCCACACGTGCAGGCCGTGACGTATCCGCACCCCGACTACCAGGCCAAGCTCTGGAGCCAGTGGGGCCAGGGCGTGGCGCTGGCAGACGGTCGGTTCTTCTCGGCGGTGGGCGACCACTGCGGCGTCAACGGGAATGCCTACTTCTACGAGTTCTCACCCGACAGCGGCCGCCTCCGGATGCTGAGCGACGTCGACTCGTCGGTGGGGCACAACGACGGGGCCTGGGGCTACGGCAAGATCCACGCACAGATGGGCCTCGGCCCTGACGGGAAGCTCTACGCGGCGACCTACTGGGGCGCGTCGAAGGACATCGCCTATGGCAACGGCTATGACGGCGACCTCCTTCTCCGGGTCGACCCCGGCTCCGGTGCGATCACCAAGCTCGACGTACCCGTGCCCAAGCACGGCATTCCCTCGATGACGACGTGGACGGCCGGCGGGCTGCTCTACGGGGAGGCCCCTGATCCGCTGGCCGCGGCGGCGGCCGATTCGTCCAGCACGGCCACCTCGGTCAAGCAGAAGGGGTCGGGCAAGAAGGCGGGCGGAGCTGCCGACAGCACGGGCAGCGACGAGGAGGGCAACAGCGAAGCGAAGGTGAAGCCCGGCGTCTTCTTCGTCTACGACATCAAGACCGGCAAGGTCGTCTTCCAGGACGACGGCACGCAGGCCGGCTACCGGAACGTGGCCGTTGGACCCAAGGGCGTCGCCTATTACTCGGGTGGCGACAGCCAACTCAAGCGCTATGACCCGGCGACGAAGAAGCTCGACGTCCTACCGGCGAAGCTTCCCGGTGCGTACATGCGGGCATCGACGCGTCCCGGACCCGACGGCACGATCTATGGCGTCACCCGGCTGCCAGACAAGTTCTTCGCGCTGCATCCCGACGGCAGCATCGACGTGCTCGGCGACGCCAAGGGGTACACCGCCTCCATGGCCCTCGACCCGAAGGGCGACGCTTTCTACTACGTTCCCGACGCCCACGGGAGGAGCTGGGAGCAGGGCAGTCCGCTGATCCGCGTCGACACCAAGACCGGCGACCAGACGGTCGTCGTGCGTGTCAACGACCTGGCCGAGAAGCAGCTCCAGCTGCGGCTCGGGGGTTCCTATGACGTGGCCCTCGACCCCTCGGGCAAGCGGGCCTACGTGGGGTTCAACGCGGGTCCGCCCGACAGCCAGGAGCCGTTCGGCACCATCGTCCTCGTCGTCATCGACCTGGCGTAGTTCGGTCTCAGCGCTTCCAATCCGAGAGGTCGACGCCCAGCCACACCTCGAGCTGATCGGTGTCGTCGCGGTACCGCTCGAGCAGCTCGGCCCGCAGGTCGGGAGCAAGGATCGGCTTGCTGCTGTCGAGTCGCGCCAGCGCGCGGCGGTCCACCCCGTGGAGGGCGGCGCTGGCCCATCGTGCGGGTGCGCGCATCGCGGTGCGGGGATGCGTGTGCCCGCGCGCGGTATCGCGGTCGGAGCGGATGCGCGTGCGCAGACGATGGACCGAGAGGCGGGGCAGGGCGTACATGCTCTCGTTGGCCGACAACGGCGGTAGCGACCCCATCCGCTCCGGGTCGAGACCGAGGAACACCTGCACGTCATGGAGGGCGGCGCCGAAGCTGAAGCGCAACTCCTCGTAGCGGATGACGTGCAAACGCTCACGCGGGAACACGTTGGTGTAGGCGGTGAGCTGACGGTGGTAGTAGCCGTAGTTCAGGACGTCCTGGGCCGCGGGCCGTTCGTCGCCTTGGAGGAGGCGGCGCATCCCGTTGTCGAGGCCGCGCAGGGGCAGCATGCCCCGGGCGACGAAATGGAAGTACGCGGACACGGCCCGCTCGACGGGGTGGCGAAGCACCGCGACGAGACTGACGTCGAGGAGGTGGCGGTGGATGCGCTCGGCGCACTCGGGGTGGGCCAGGTAGTCCGGCCGCTTGATGACGCGCACCGACGCGGTCGACCCTGCGAACAGCGCTTCGAGCGGCCCGAGGTCGTCGCTGTCGTAGTACGGGTCCTCGAAGAACGGGCACTCACCTCGCGGTGCGTCCACGTCGGGGTGGGCTTTGAGAGCGAGCTTGAGCGCGGTGGTACCAGCCTTCTGTGCCCCGATGATCACGGAGTTCGGGAGCACGCGATCAGCTCCACATGGCCGGGCGTTCCAGCAGCCGGGCCAGTCGTTCGTTGTCGGCCTCGAAGGTGGCCTCGAGTCGGGTGCGCGTCGCAGGGGCCATGGGCGGCCCGGCCTCTGGCCTGAGCCCTTCGTAACTGTGATTGCGGAACTCCGCCGGCTCCCACTGGTCCACGCCCATGTGCTCGACGATGCGCAGGAACGTCGACGCTGGATCCGCGTACAGGTCCTCGCTGCGAACCACGAGCAGTTGCTCACGGGGGTAGTGGGCCAGCCAGCGCTCGAGTTGCATTGCGTAGCGGCCCCGGCCGACATAGGAGAAGCGGTGGTGGCGGTTGCTGCGGTACGACGGATCGTTCTGCAACCGGCGCTCCTCGGTGTCCACTCGCTCCGGCTCGGCGTCGATCGCCTCCTCGAACGACAGGGACTCTCGACCGCCCCGCACCTCGTGCTGCCAGTGCGAGTAGGCCCGCTCCACCGGGTTGCGCAGCACCGCCACCAGACGGGCGTGAGGGACGACGGCAGCCGCACGTTCGGGGGCATGCGGGTGGAACAGGTAGTAGGGCGTGGCCTCGAAGGCCTGGGCCGGCCTGCCCCCGCGGCGGGCCGCGGCCATGCGGGCCTGCGTCGGGAAGTGGGAGCGGTACCAGCGGTCGCCCTTGTCGAACCAGAACGTGAAGTACTCGGTCTCCTTGCGGATCGACGGCATCAGCTGCGGATGGGCCTCGAGGTACTTGTACAGCGAGCTTGTCCCCGATCGCTGAGCGCCGATGACCAGCGCGTCGGGCAGTACCCGAGTGAGCGGGATGTGCGTACGCGCGCCCACACGCGCCCTCGCGAACCGACGGCGCTGCCGACGGGGCACCCAGCGCTTCAGGTGCTGGACCGCGCTCACTGCTGCACGATACGTGAGCGGCCTACAGGTCTTGGGTACGCAGGAACACCTCGAGCGTGATGAGGGTCCAGAGCGGTCGCCCGTACGATCCGCCGCCGAGATGGCCCGCCACCAGGTCGTCGAGGGCCTCCGGGGCGAGCACCTGTCGTACCCGTGCCCGCGGGTCGCAGAGCATGGAACGGGCGTAGTCGGCCAGCTCGTTCCGGAACCAGTCGTTGAGCGGGAGCTGGAAGCCGCGCTTGCCTCGGCTCATGATCTCCGCGGGCAGGTCTGCCGCCATCGCCGCCCGCAGGGCGCGCTTGGTCGTGGCGCCACTCACCCGCGTCCGGTCGGGGAGGCGCAACGCGAACTCCACGAGCTCGCGGTCGAGGAACGGTGACCGCAGCTCGAGGGCGTGGGCCATGCTCATGCGGTCGATCTTGGGGAGGAGATCGTCCAGCAGATACGTCTGCAGGTTCAGGAGCAGCATGCGGTCCAGGTAGCTGCCGCCATCGCTCTCGGCCCAGAGGCGCTCGTAGTCGTCGATCGCCCAGCGGTCGGCATCAGGCAGGAGGCGATCCCGCCACGGCCCAGGGATGCGCGCGACCCATGAGAGCTGGGCCTCTGTACCGCTGAGCTCCACGTTGGCGAGGCGGCCGGCTGCCGCCCGTGTCCGTCCGGTCGGCATCGCCGCGAGGGCACGCCGCGTCGCCTGCCGCAGCGGCCTCGGGGTGCGGGCCGCCAATGAGCGGCGCTGCCCGGTGACGAAGCGCTTGTACCCGGCGAACAGCTCATCGCCGCCGTCGCCGCAGAGCGCGACCGTGACCTCGGCGCGAGTGAGCTCGGACAGGATGAAGGTCGGCAGGGCGCTCGAATCGCCGAAGGGCTGGTCGTAGTGCCACACCAGCTGCTCTATGAGCTCACCGGTGCCGTGGGGTTGGACGACGAACTCGGTGTGATCGGTCTTGTAGCGCTTCGCAACCAGTCGCGCGTAGTCGCGCTCGTCTGCGCCGGGCTGGTCGAAGCCGATGGTGAAGGTGCGCACGGGCTCGTCCATCATCTGGGCCATGAGCGCGACCACGGTTGACGAATCGATGCCTCCACTCAAGAAGGCGCCGAGGGGGACGTCGGCCACCAACCGCTTCTCGACGGCGCGGGCCAGCCGCTCGCGGATGCCGGCAGCCGCCGCGTCGAGCGACAGGTCGAGGCGGGTCGTGTCTCCCATGCCTGGGACCTGCGGTTCCCAGAACGGCTCGATGACCGGCGCCGCGCCCCGCTCGATCCAGAGGACGTGGCCGGGCGGCACGCTGCGCACGCCGTCATAGAACGTCTCGGGCGTGGGGACGTAACCGAAGGTGAGATATGCGGGCAGGGCGCGCTCGTTGAGTCGCCGTGGCACCTGCGGGTGGCCGATGACCGCCTTGATCTCGCTGCCGAAGACGAAGACCCGACCGTCATAGAAGTAGTAGAGCGGCTTCTTGCCCACGGGGTCGCGACCGAGCACGAGCCGGTCGCGCCGCCCGTCGAGCACGGCGAAGGCGAACATGCCATCCAGTCGACGGGCCATCTCGACGGGCTCGAGGTCCTCTGCCAGGTGCACGAGAACCTCGGTGTCGCCCTGCGTCTTGAGGTCGTGTCCGCCTGCAGCCAGCTCAGCGCGCAATGACTGGAAGTTGTAGATCTCGCCGTTCAGGGTGGCACCCACCGAGCGGTCGCCGTTGGCGATGGGGGGATCGCCGGTGAGGAGGTCGATCACCGCGAGCCGGGCCTGGCCGATCGCACCCGATCCCTCCACGAAGCCACCTGCGGCATCCGGACCGCGATGCCGCAGCGTCGCGACCTGCAGGTCGAGCGCGTCGTGAGCGCCGTGGCTGCCACAGATCCCGCACATCGTCGCGACGACGCTACCGGTCGCTTGGGTCCGCGCCCCCCCCGGCGTCCCACAGCGGACGGTCCAGACCGAGCCAGGCCTCGAGCTCCGCACTGTCTGCGCGGATCAACTCGATCACGTCCTGCGGGATCGCCTCGAGCCCTTCCGCCCCCCCGTCGCCCTTCTGCCGAGGCCGAAGCGCCCGCTTGAGGCGACGGGCCACCGGTACCGGCAGTGTCGGGACGCGTTCGAGGAGCCCGCGGTCCCGCAACATCGCCAGGGGACGGCTGACTCGCCGCTTCTCGGACGTCACGTTGTATGCCTCGCTCGGCGGCGGTCGGTCGGTGAGACCGAGGTGCCTCAGGATGGTGTGCCACGCGGGCGCCCCGTTGCCCACCAGGTCCTCGAAGCGGGCCACGCGGATCTGGTCACGATCGAACCGATCCGCGTAAGGGCGGAGGTTGGACCAGTAGAGGCTGCGTCCGACGTAGGGATTGCCCGGCTCACGCACGGCCTGTGCGAGCGACGTCTTCACCACGGCCCTGCGCCGGTCGTGCCGGTACTGCGACTGCAGTCGTTCGACCGGGTGGCGGAGGAGGTAGACGAGGCGGGCATTCGGCAGCGCATCACGCATGCGCGCCGCCGCGACGTCACTGAACGCCGGATCCGTGTAGTTGGTCGACGCATCGCCCACCAGCTCGTCTGGGCTCGCGGTCGCGTAGAGACCGGCGTACCAGTCGATGCCCCTGTCCCAGTCCCGCGAGAAGAACCGTGGCTCCTTGAGCGGCGCGTCGAAGACGTCGGGCTGCTCGGCCAGCCATCGGTACAGCGTGGTCGTGCCCGACTTGGCGGCGCCGATCACCACGAAGTCCGGAAGGCGGCCGGTGCCCTGGACCGAGGTCACAGATACACAAGCCGGTAGCGGATGCTGCCCACCACTCGGCCCCACTCGGCTGCCGCGTGCCCGATCCACCGACCGCGCGGCCCGCGCCCCCGGAAGAGGTCGGGCAGATGGCCGCACAGCCATCCGACGTCGCGCAGGAGTGCCCGAAACATGCGCGGGGGCATGCCCGCCGTGCGGAAGTCGCGGTAGAGCCGGGCTCGCGCGACACCGAAGCGGAAGAACTGGCGGGCGTGCGCCGGCAGCCCGGGCCGGAACCGGTAGTGCATGACGGCGTCGGGTACGAAGCAGACGTCGTGGCCTGCCAGTTGCAGACGCCAGAAGAACTCGGTCTCGGTGGCTCCGACGGTGTACTCCTCGTTGAAGCCCCCGAGCTGGCGCCACAACTCCGCCCGAACCCCGCAGTTCGCCCCCACCGGGCGCGGCAGGAAACCGGCCATGACCGGGAGCTCCGTCATGACGAGCGGCGGCCGCCATTCGACCACCGTGGGGTCGTTGAGCGTCTGCTTCTCGAGCGTCCCACCGACCGCCGAGCACGTGCGCGCTGCGTCGGCCATCGCCGCCAGCCATCCGGGATCGGCCTCGTCATCGGCGTCGCAGAAGAGCAGGAAGCGACCGGCGGCCCGGCGTGCGCCTGCGTTCCTTGCGGCATTGATGCCGATGCGTTCGCCTGCATCGACGACCTGCAACGCGGGGAGACGGTCCGCCCACCGGCGAGCGACGCCGGCCGTTCCGTCCGTCGAACCGTTGTCGGCGACGATGATCTCCCAAGGCCCGTCGTACAGTTGCGCATCGAGCGCGGCCAACTGACCGGCGATCACATGGGCCGAGTTGCGGGCCGGCATCACGACGCTGATCATGGGGTCGGGGCCCGAGGCCCGCTCGACCGACATCTCGGACAACCCTAAGCGATCGCCTGATGACCCTCCCCGCTCTCTCTGTCGTCGTGCCGACGTACAACCGCGCCCGGGCTCTCGAAGCAACGGTCCGGAGTGTCCTCGCGCAACAAGGGGCCGCAGTCGAGGTCGTGGTGGCCGACGACGGTTCGGTGGACGACACCGCGGAGGTGGTCGCAGCCATCGGAGATCCCCGAGTGCGGTACGTGGCGCAGGACAACGCGGGGGGGTGCGCGGCCCGCAACGCAGGGGCGCGGGTCGCCACGGCACCGGTCCTTGCGTTCCTCGACGACGACGACGAAGTGGTTCCCCGTTGGGCCGCGACCCTCCTCGGCCAGCTCGGCGACCCCAACTGCGCGGTCGCGTGTTGCGCGGCGGCTCACGTCGACGAGGACGGTGCGATCGCGCGGACCGTCCCGCCTCAGGACATGGGCGCGCCCTTCGATCACCTGCGGGGTCTGTTCGACACCGGGACCTACATCCTGCGCCGCGAGGCCTTCGACGGTGTGGGCGGATTCGTCGACGGTCTCCCGGCCAGCCCGCACACCGAACTGGCCCTCCGGCTCGTTGGTCTCTGCGAAGCGCGGGGTTGGACCATCCGCGCCGTCGACCAGCCACTCGTGCTCGTGCACGACCGTCGTGCCAGCGACCGGGCGCGGAACCACCCCTCGGCGCTCTACGAGGGCGCGCGGTACATCCTCGAGCACCACGGAGACCGACTGCGGCGGAGTCCCAGGATGTTGGGGGACTACCTGGCGATCGCCGGCGTCAGCGCGGCGCGGCGAGGCGACTGGCGCGAGGCCCGCCGCATGCTGTGGGCGGCGGCACGCGCCAATCCCGGCAACCCGAAGCACCTCGGCCGCATGATCCTCGCCG
This sequence comes from Actinomycetota bacterium, assembly GCA_041166085.1. GTDB lineage: Bacteria > Actinomycetota > Acidimicrobiia > Acidimicrobiales > JAFATL01 > JBEEFP01. Next base: position 54,854 of record JBEEFP010000050.1, on the reverse strand, counting down.
CCGGCCCTGCGCTCGGAGGGCGGGTGTGGCGGGTGGATGAGTTCCGGCGCGCCGAAGGCCGGAAGACGCAGACATGACGGCGCCGTGGCGCGTTGCCCACTTCAACCGCGACGTGCCCACCGCGTTCGTGACGTCGCTCTTCACGGCGCGACGCGACCGGGCCAACTTCACGGATGTGGCGAACTACGCGATGTTCGTGGGTTATCCGCGATCGGGTCACAGCCTGGTCGGGTCCCTCCTCGACGCTCACCCCGAGGCTGTCATCGCCCACGAGCTGGGCGCACTCCGCCTCTTTCGTGTCGGCTTTCGCCGCGATCAGATCTACTCCCTCATCCTCAGGCGCGACCGCAGCTTCACCGCAGCCGGGAGGCAGACGCGGTACGACTATGCGGTCCCCGACCAATGGCAGGGACGATTCCGCCGGCTGCGGGTCATCGGTGACAAGAAGGGGGCACAGTCGACGCGGATCCTGACTGCCCACGCGAATGTGCTCGACAAGGTCCGCGCCACCGTGAAGGTGCCGCTCCGCGTCGTGCACGTCGTGCGCAATCCCTTCGACAACATCAGCACGATGGCCGAACGGGGCCACACCGACCTGGAGGGCGCGGCGAGGGCCTACTTCTCGCTGGCCGACGGCGTCGAAGGCCTTCGCACCAGGCTCGAGCCCAGTGAGTTGCTCGACCTCCGCCACGAGGACCTGATCGCCGACCCAGCTGCGACGCTGGCGACGTTGGCTGGGTTCATGCAGATCGAGGCGGACGAAGCATGGGCGACGGCGTGTGCGGGGATCCTGTTCGCGGCGCCTCGCCGCACTCGCGAACGCGCACCGTGGACCCATGACCTCGTCGAATCCACCAGCGCAGAGATGGCGGACCGGCCGCTGCTGCGTGATTACTCGTTCACGGACTGACCCTCAGCCCGTAGAGACGGGCCAGTTGGTCGACGACGGCGGCGGGCTCGAACATCGCGGCCCGGGACCGCCCGCTGTCTCCGAGTGCGGCCCGCACCTTGGCGTCAGCGACAACGAGACGGAGGGCGACGACCGCGGCCTCCGGGTCCCCAGGAGGAAACAGCAGTCCAGCCTCGTCCTCCCCGACCAGACCGCGTATGGGCTCGAGATCACTGGCGACCACGGCGATGCCGTTCAACATGGCCTCGGCGACGACGCGGCAGAACGACTCCATCCGGGATGGACAGAACACCACGTCGAGCTGGGCGTAGGCCACGCGTACGTCGGCGACGAGCCCGGGCCACTCGATCGCCATCTCGGGCCGCTCGCGGATGAGTCGCTCCACGGGCGCCAGCTCCGCCGTCCGCGGCGTGAACAGGATCCACCGCACGGAAAGGTCGGCGAGGGCAGCAATGACACCGGGCAGGAGGTCGACGCCCTTGCGTTGGTCGGCCGCGCCGAGGAACCCGACCCGGACGATGTCGTCGTGACGAGCGGCTGGTTCCACGAGGACATCGGCGGGATCGATCGGGTTGGGGATGAGCTCGACGTTCCCGACGTCCGTGTACCCGGCGTCGGCGAACATCCGCGCGGCCAGCGCCGACACCGCCGCGTACCTGACTGGATGGCGCGCGAGGAGCCGACGCCACACGCGGCCGAAATGTCTCGCCGACGGGGGGACCGTCCAGGCGTGGGTCCACACCACGAGCGGCACGCCCGCGCACAGCGCGGCCGGCGCCGCCACGTTGATCTCCTCGGGCCCGTTCGCGTGGATGGCTGCCAACCGGCTTCGGTTGGCGCGCGCCCAGCGCGCCAGTCGGGCGGCCGCCCGCACCCGCGCGATGGCGCGCAGCCGGTGGTCGCCCTTCTGGGGCAGGTCGACGCGTTCGTCGCTGAGACCTCGCTCGGCGACGAGTCGTGTGAAGCGGCCGCGAGGGGGTCCGGCGACGACACGAGTGGCCCGACCCTCGATGTGGCTGAGTACGGTTGCCACGCTGCGCGTGGAGCCCCCGAGCCCACCCGTGAGACAGACGAAGAGGACGGCCGGAGGTTCGGGCGGGTGGGTTACAGCGCCGCGACGTCCCACGTGGCCTCGACGTACACCGGAGCAAGGCGTACCACTGCGCGCGGCGCTGGGTCGAGGTCGGGACCCACGACGTCCACATGACCTGCTGGTTGCCACGGCACGATCTGACCGCCGCCCCACAACCCGACCCACACGTAATAGCGACCCCGCGGCAACGGAAGATGGGGGATCGTGCAGCGCACCTCGGTCTGCCCGTTGCTCAGGTGCACGGGCCGGTTGAGGGTGAAGATCGGGGTCGCGGTCCCCTCGCTCAGACCCAGATAGAGGTCCGCATCGCGTGGGAAGTCACTCGTGAACACCAACGTGATGTCGAGCGGTTCCTCGGTACGCGCCGTGACGCCGGCGCGCCCGGCCGCTGTGACCTTCAGGAGAGCGCCCAGCGCTCCGGCGGTGCTCGCTTCAGCGGCCATCTCGATGGCGTGGCGATACGACGCGAGCACGTCGTTGATCGGGCCGGTGGTCATGACGTCGCCTTCGGCCAGCCAGATGCCACGCGTGCAGGTGGCTTGCACCGCCGCGAGGTCGTGGGAGACGAAGACGAGTGTGGTGTTCTGACTCAGGACGACACGCATGCGATCCAGGCACTTCTGCTGGAAGCTGGCATCACCCACCGCCAGCACCTCGTCGACGAGCAGGATGTGGGGCTCGAGGAAGGCGGCGACGGCGAAGCCGATGCGCATCTTCATGCCGCTCGAATAGAACTTCACGAGACGGTCGGTCGCCTGCTCCACCTCCGCGAAGGCCACGATCTCGTCGAACTTGCGGGAGACCTCCTTGCGCGAGAGGCCGAGCAGCATGCCGTACAGGTAGACGTTCTCCCGACCAGTGAGCTGGGGGTGGATGCCGGCGCTCACCTCGATGAGCGCACCGACCCGGCCGGACACGTGCACCGACCCCGCGTAGGGGTACATCACGCGCGTCAGGATCTTGAGCAGTGTCGACTTGCCCGAGCCGTTGGCGCCGATGAGTCCGATGCTGTCGCCGGGCTCGGCATGGAAGTCCACGTCGCGCAGCGCCCATCGCCAGGCTTGGAAGGGCCGGCCGCGCAGCCTTGCGCTCAACCGGCGCAGCTCCGCGCTCAGGAGTGACCCTCGGCGGTCGGCGCGGAAGCGCTTCCAGACGTGGCTCGCCGCGATCGTGCCCTCAGGCAACGTCGGCAAAGCCAACCTCCAGGCGCTTGAGGAGGAGGTAACCGGCGACGAGGTAGATGGCGGACGAGACGGCGGCGTAGACCACCAAGCGGGTGTCAGGCGCGTGGCCGTAGAGCACGGCCTGGCGGTATCCGTCGATGACGATGCCGAGGGGGTTGATCGTGCAGTAGGCGCCGCGCCATGTCGCCGGTATCGACTCGAGGCCCCACGCCACGGGCGTGGCGAAGAGCCCGAGCTGCAGGATGATCGGCACGACCTGTTTGAGGTCCCGGATGTAGACGAACAGGCCGCAGATCCCCAGGGTCACGCCGACGGTGAAAGCGATCTGGATCAGCAGCAGGACCGGCACCCACACCGAGGTGGCGTACGGCGCGTAGCTGAACACGCCGAAGAGGATCACCAATACGCCGGTCGAGATCACCATGTCGACGGCGGTGCCCATGATGTCCGCGAGCGGGAACACCTCGCGGGGGCAGTAGATCTTGTTCAGCAATTGCGAGTCCGTGATGAACGCGTAGCCGCCGCTGCTCACCGAGCCGGAGAAGAACTGCCACGGCAGCAGCCCGAGGTAGCTGAAGATGGGGTACGGCGCGCCGTGGGTGTCGATCTTGGCCACCCGTTTGAAAAACACGTTGAACGCCAACATCATGATGAGCGGCGTGACGACCGCCCAGCTCACTCCGAGGAAGGCCTGCTTGTATCGGGCCCGGATGTCGCGCTCGGCCAGGGTCCACGCCAGGCGCCGGGCGCCCCAGAACTCGCGGATGGAGTGGAGGGGCCGGACCCGGTAGCGGTAGCGAAGCTCCGGCGGCGGGCCGGCAGCAAGATCGGGACGTAGGGACATGAGGTGGCGGGGGACTCCGGCCGACGATCATACGGGACGGCTTCGACCGGTCCCGTCGTCGGCGGGCCACAGCGGGCCGCGACCGACCCATGCCTCGAGCTCGGCGATGTCGCGCCACACCGCGTCGAGCGCCGCTGTCGGCAGCGCTGCGAGGGCGGCCTCCTCCTCGCGTCGCCGACCCGCGGCTCGTCGCCGCAGGGCGACGGCCTTGCCCACCGCCCGCACCGGCGCGGGCAGCCGGCGCACCGAGTCGAGGCGGCCTCGATCGGCCAGCCAACGCAGCGGACGGGTATACGCGGGCTGCTCGGCACCGATGTAGTGGTGCGTCCCCGGGGGCTGGCGATGCGGGAGGCCCAGGTGCTCGAGGAGCCGTGTCCAGCCGGGCGCGCCGGGCACCACCAGGTCCTCCAGGCGCTCGACTCGAATCTGCTCCTTCGGGAAATGGGCGATGTACGGCTGCATGCATGCGAGGTAGCGGCTGCGGGCGACGTACGGGTTGTTCGGATCGGCGAGGGCCTCGACGAGCGACCGTGATTCACGCGCGCGGCGCACCTGGTGGAGGTAATGCGAGCGAAGGCGGTCGACAGGATGCCGGAGCAAATACACGATCCGCGCATCGGGAATGACCTCGTGCATCCGCGCCGCGGCACGTTCGGCCCACAACGGATTCGTGTAGCTCGGCGACACGTCCCCACGCGCGGGCGCGCTCGTGGGTTCGAAGAGGTCGGAGTACCAGCGCAGGCCTCGAGCCCAGACCTCGTCACGCGAGAAGAAGTTGGGTTCCTTCGGCGCCATTTCCACGTCGGGCTGAGCGTCGAGCCACGCCTGGAGAGTGGTCGTCCCCGACTTCATCGACCCGATGACGACGAAGGTCGGCAGCACGAGCGTGTCGCTCACGCTGGCCGGCTCCAAAGCGAGAGATCGCGCGCGAGCCGCTCAGCGAGCGCGGCGTTGTCGTCTGCGAAGCAGGCCGCGACCTGGGCCCGCAGTCCAGGGTCGAGGGGTGGGTACGACTCGCGTTGTGCGTTGATGCGACCGACTGCGTCCCGCGCCCGGCCCGGCAACCTCCGGGCCAGCCGTCGCAGCCGCACCGAGCGGAACGACGTATAGGTGTTCACCGCGCGCCCGAGGTTGTCGGGCGTGAAGGGACGGGCTCCGAGGAACCGCAGGACGCCGGCGTAGGTGTCGGGGGCCCGGTCACGCAGGTCGTCGAAGAGAATCAGGTGCACCCTGCCCGGCGGATACAGGCGCTCCAGCCGGTCGATCTGGTGCACATATCGGCCGCGGTCGACATATGAGTAGAAGAAGCGTGAGTCCAGGTCGCCCCGCGCCAGCCGCTCGGGCTCTGCCGCGAGGGCGTCCTCGAAGCTCAGCGGCTCGCGATCGCGTGCCTTGTTGAGCCAGTAATGCGAGTAGGCGCGGTCGACGGGATCGCGGAGGATGGCCACCAAGCGGGCATCGGGGACGGCGGCGGCCATCCGCTGCATGGCGTCGTGGTCATAGAGGTACGTCTGCGTGGCCTCGCCGACCAGCGGATGTTGGCCAGCACCGGCGAAATGCGAGCGGTACCAATCGAGCCCGCGCTCGTGGTGACGGTCGAAGAATCGCACCTCTTTGGTCGGAGCGAGGAACACGTCGGGGTGGGCGTCGAGGTATCGGGCCAGCGACGTCGTGCCCGATCGCATGGCACCGACGATCAAGAAGTTGGGGAGACGCCCTGGCACCGGGCCATGGTCGCATCCGTAGGATGCCCCGGGTGTCACCCGAGCCACGCCCGGGCATCCTCTACGTGATCGACAGCCTGGCGCCCGGGGGCGCGGAGCGGTCGCTCGTCGCGCTCGCGCCAGCACTCGCGGACAGGGGCATCGCCATCGAAGTGGCCCATCTCCGACCAGAAGCGCCGCTCGCCCCCGCCCTGCTCGAGCACGACATCCGGGTGCACGCCGTCGGCGGAAGTGGTCGCGTGCAATGGCTCCGAGCCGTCGCCGCCCTGATACGTGATCGCCGCCCGGACATCGTCCACACGACGTTGTTCGAGGCCGATCAGGTCGGGCGGATCGCCGCGCGCCTGGCGCGCGTTCCCGTGGTCTCGAGCCTGGTCAACGTGCCTTACGGGGAGGAACAGCGCGCCGACCGCTCCCTTTCGCGCCGGCGTCTCCTGGCGGCGAGAGCCTTGGACACCATGACGAGCCGAGCCGTCGTGCGCTTCCACGCCATCACCGAAACCGTCGCCATCGCGATGAGTGATCGCCTGCGCATTCCGCGCGAGCGGATCGACGTCATCCCTCGCGGGCGCGAGGAAGCCGTCCTGGGCCGGCGGTCGCCTGAGCGGGCTGCGGCAGCCCGTCGTGCCGTCGGGGTGGCGCCCGGTCAGCCACTCGTGCTGGCGGCCGCGCGCCACGAGTGGCAGAAGGGCCTGGATGTGCTCGTGCACGCCTGGGCCGACCTAGCGGGCAGCCGCGGCGCCCGCCTGGTCATAGCGGGTCGGCGCGGCAATCGAACGCACGAGCTCGAGCGGCTCGTCGCCGATGCGGGACTCGACCCCAGTACGACCCTCCTGGGCGCCCGCGACGACGTGCCCGACCTCCTCGCCGCCGCCGACGTGTTCGTGGTGCCGTCGCGCTGGGAGGGCCTCGGCAGCGTGCTGATCGAAGCCATGGCGCTCGAGGCACCCATCGTCGCCAGCGACATCCCCGCGGTGCGGGAGGTGGTCCGGCACGAGCAGGAAGCGCTCATGGTGCCCGCAGCCGATCCGTCCGCCCTGGCCCGGGCCATAGAGCTCTGCATGACGGATCGCGATGGAGCTGTCCGTCGTGCCGACGCGGCCCGGCAGCGCTTCCTCGATCGGTTCGAGATCGGACCCGTGGCCGACCGGACGGTCGCGTTCTACGAGCGGGTCCAACGCGCGGGTCGACGGCCCCGCTAGATGTCGCCGGCCGCTCCCTAGGCTGCGCGCCATGCGCGGGACAGCTCCCCGGATCCTCCACGTCGTCACGACGACGGATCACCGAGGCGCCGAGGTCTTTGCCGTCGGGCTGGCCGCCGCGCTCGAAACGCTGGGACGTCACGGCGACGTGATGGCGTTGGCACCTGGAACATCGCCGACGCGATTGCCGATCGCCACCCTCGGCACGCGGCGCCTTGCGCCGAGCACCTTGCGGCGCCTCCGAGCCCGGGTACGTCACGCAAGGGTGGTTGTGGCTCACGGGTCCACGACCCTGCCGGCTGCAGCCGTCGCGACGGCGGGTACGGGCGTGCCCTTCGTGTATCGCTCCATCGGTGACCCCGCCTTCTGGTCGACCCGCATCGACCGGCGGGCCTGGGTGCGCGTCGCACTCCACCGTGCCGCGGCGGTCGTGAGCCTCTGGGACGCCGCCGGGGCCGAGCTCGTGCGTCGTCACGGCGTCGTGCCCGAGCGGATGCGGGTGATCCCCAACGGCGTGCCGGGCGCGCGGCTCCTGGCCGTGACGTCCGCCGATCGGGGCCAGGCCCGCCTCGCCCTCGGACTCCCGGCGGAGGGACCGGTCGTCGCCTACGTCGGCGCGCTGTCCGGCGAGAAGGATCTGGGAAGCGCCATCCGCGCCATCGGGGCCATCGAAGGCGTTCGGCTCGTCGTGGCAGGTGACGGCCCGGACGAGGCGGCGTTGCGCGCGGAGGCCGAGCGAGCGGCGCCCGGGCGCGTCCACTTCCTCGGGTCGCTCGACGATGTCGTGCCCGTCTACGCGGCGGCAGACGCGCTGGTGCTTCCGAGCCGGACGGAGGGCCTACCGGCGGCGCCCATCGAGGCTGGCCTCGCTGGCGTCCCGGTGGTGGCCAGCGCCGTCGGGGGCATCCCGGAGATCGTCGTCGACGGGGTCACGGGCGTGCTCGTCAGCCCCGGGGACGTCGGTGCGCTGGCGCGGGGCTTACGAACCGCCATCGCGGCCGCGGCGCAGATGGGCCCAGCCGCTCGGAGCCGGTGCGCAGAACGCTTCGAGCTGGGCGCGGTCGCAGCCTCGTGGGCACAACTGCTCGACGCCGTGGCCGATCCGGGGGGGGTGTGGCCGCCTGCGGCGTAGAGGCGGTAACCTGCCAGTTGGTCGAAAGGGGCGACCGCCGGAAATCGGTCGATACCCCGGTCCCCCCGAGTCGGAGCATCGTGCAGCCGGACCTTTACCTCACAACGTTGCGGCGACGCTGGCGCGTCATCGCCTTCACGATCCTGACGGCGGTCGTCGTCACGTTCGTGGTCACGCCCGCGCACCCCAAGGGTCCGCCGAAGCGCTACGTCGCGCAGCACCGATTGATCCTTTCGTCGCCGGCCACGGGAAATGACCGCTCGGGGGGTGCGTTGCAGCCCAACGCCCTGCCCGCGGCGGCCGAGCTCGCCACCGGGGCAGAGGTCACCCAGCGCGTCGCTGCGAGGGTCGGATATCAGGGCGACAGCGCCAAGCTGGCCAGCCAGATCAAGGTCGAGGCCAACCCCGACACGCGCACGATCACCATCTCCTCGACGCAGAGCAAGCCGGCACAGGCCGAGCAGCTGGCGGACGCGTTCGCCACGGAACTGCTGGTCGAGCTCGACAGTCGACAGCTCTCGCAGCAGCAGCAGCTCGTCGACGCGACGAACAAGCGCATCCAAACCATCCAGACCCAGGTCACGCAGCTCGAGGCGCGCATCGCCAAGACGCCCTTGGCCGGACAGGCCGCGCTCATCGCGCAGCGCGACGCCCTGCTCCGGGAATACGGCCAGGCTTACGCCGAGCTCCAGCTCATCTCAGGGACGCCCACCTCGGGTCTGAGCTCGCTGGAGACGGCCCACGCCAAGCTGGCGCCGGCCAGCCGCTTCCGCGCGCCCACGAGTCGTCTTGGCCGCATCGCGCTGGCTGCCGCGCTCGGGCTCCTCCTCGGTCTCGCCCTGGCGCTGATCGTGCAGCGGTTCGACTTGCGCATCGGAACAAAGGAGGTCGCGGAGGCGGCGTTCGGCGCCCCCGTGCTCTCCGATGTTCCCATCCTGCCCCTGCGCCTCCGCCGCCGGCCCGAGGTGCTGACCGCCGTCGATCCTTCGTCGATGATCGCCGAGGCGTACCGAACACTGCGGACCTCGCTCGTGCTCATGCGGCCGCACCCGCAGGCATCGCACAGCAGTGGCAATGGCGAGCACGTCACGAGCCACACGCCCGCCATCGAGGTCAGTGACCTGATGATCCTGGTGTCGTCCGCCAACCCCGGCGAGGGCAAGACCACGACGGCCGTGAACCTGGCCGCCAGCTTCGCCGAGGCGGGCCGATCGGTGCTCGTGCTCGACTGCGACTTCCGCCACCCGCGTGCGCAGCGCTACCTGGGCGTCTCCGACTCGCCCGGCCTCAGTGACGCGATCCTCGCCGCCCACAGCGGCTCGCCGATGAACCTCGAGAAGCTGGCCCGCTCGACCTCGGTACCGGGCGTGCGTCTCATCACCGCCGGCCAGTCGGTCGACCGTCCCTCCGAGCTGTTCCCCCTCGCCACCGAGCTCGTCGCCGGCGCCCGCCGATTGGCCGACGTCGTCATCCTGGACACCGCGCCGATCCTCGCCATCAACGACGCCCTCGACGTCGTGCCGATCGTGGACCAGGTGGTGCTCGTCGCACGTGGTGGGAAGACCAGCTATCCCTCGGCCGAGCTCGCGGCTGAGCGCCTGCGTCGCGTTGGTGCGCCCCTGCAGGGCGTCGTGCTGGTGGGTGGCGCCGATGCGCCGGCCGCCCACGGCTATTACTACTACTACTACTCGTCCGGTCGAAGCCGCGGTCTGGCCGGGTTCTTCCGGCGCCGTCGTCGGCCCGATACCGCGTCGCGGCCCACCCGTCCCCGCCCCGAGGGCGCGGCTGCCAACCGTCCGCCGTCGAGTGGTGGCGGCCAGGGCGGCAAGAAGCGGAAGCAGAAGGGGGGCTCGCGTCCGCAGCAGGGTCGACCTGCGGTTGCCACGCTGCCGGCCGAACCTCCGGCGGCCGCCCCAGCCGCCGCGAAGGTCGCCGCCGCCCCGCAGCCCGCGGGCCCGAAGCCCGTTCCGCAGCAGCAGCAGAACGTGCAGCAGCAGCGGCCGACCCCACCCGCTCCCGCGACGCCCCAGCCTGCACCGCAGGCCGCGCCGCCCGCTCCCCAACCGCAGCCGCCTCGGCCTCCGGCGGCCACGGTCGCGGCGCGTCCCCAACAGCAGCAGCCGGCCCCTCCTCCGCGCGCCGAGCCGAGTCCGTTCTCGCCCCCGCCGCCGGCCGCCGAGGGCCCCGTCGCGGCTCCCGAAACCGTGAGTCTCGACGACCCCGAGGACGTGATCGCCGACGTGGCCGTTGACGCTGCGATCCCGTCGGCGCCCCCTTTCGGTCCGTCGGACCGCTGACCGGCAGCGGGTGACCGTGCCTCTCCGCGCGCTCTGGCTCCTCAAGGGCCTGGGGCGGGGCGGCGCCGAGCAACTCGCCGTCGACAGCATCCGCCACATCGACCCGGCAGTCGTCGCCGTCGAGGTCGCCTACGTCCTGCCATGGAAGGACGCGCTGGTCCCGGCCCTGGTCGAACGCAAGGTGCCGGTGCACTGTCTCGGCGGTGGCGGACCCGCCGACTTGCGGTGGGTGTGGCGACTGCGCAAGCTCATCCGCACCGGGAACTACGACATTGTGCACACCCACATGCCCGTCCCCGCGGTCGCGGCGCGTCTCGTGGCGCCCCGCCGAGTGCGGCTCGTGCACACCGAGCACAACCTCTGGGAGCGGTACCGGCCGCTCACGGCCAAGGCCAACGCCCTCACCTATGCCCGCAACACTCGCGCCTTTGCCGTCTCTTCGGCGGTGGCGGCGTCGATCACACCCCGCCGGCCGGGTCGTCCCCCCGTCGAAGTGCTCGTCCATGGCATCGACGTGGACGCGATCACCGGGGCGGGCGATCGCGCCGGTGCTCGTGCCGTTCTCGGCATCGCCGAAGGCGTGCCGGTCGTGGGCACCGTCGGGAACTTCACGCCGAAGAAGGACCACGCCACACTCATCACCGCGTTCGCGCAGTTGCGTCGCGACCATCCCGAGGCCGAGCTCGCGCTGGTCGGCACCGGTCCTGAGGAACACGCCGTTCGCCGGCAGGTGACAGCCGCCGGGCTCGAGGGTCGCGTGCATTTCCTCGGTCTGCGTGACGACGTCCCCGATCTCTTGGCCGGGTTCGATGTGTTCGTGCTCAGCTCCCGCTTCGAAGGGCTGCCGATCGCCTTGCTCGAGGCCATGGCGTCGGGACTGGCGTGCGTGGCAACCGCCGTGGGGGGCGTGCCCGAAGTGGTGACGCACGGCGAGGACGGGCTTCTCGTCCCTCCCGGTGACGCGGCCGGCCTCGCGGTTGCGTTGGGGAAGGTGCTGGAGGACGCCGCGCTCCGCAACGCGCTCGGGTCGGCGGCGGCGACGACCGGAGCGGGCTACGACATCGCACCAGCGGTCGCTCGAACCCTCGAGGTCTATGCCGAGGTGACGCGCTGATGGCCACCCGCCCCTTGTCAGCCGAGCTCGGCCTGCGGCTGCCGCGGTTCGAGGTGGTTGTCGGAGGCGCGATCCTCATCGCCTACATGGGCGTGTTCGCGTGGGCCATGGAGCGCACGACCTACGACGTCTGGCCGGCGATGCTCATCGGGCCGCTGCTCGCAGCCATCACGCTTCCGTTCATGCTGCGCACCGCTCGGCGCGAGGGCGACGACCTCATGGTGCGCCTCGCGCCGACCGTGCTCGGGGTGAAGGCCATCGGGATCCTGGCCCGGTTCGTGATGATCTACGGGCTGTATCACGGCAAGAGCGACGCCACCGAGTACTACGGCGCCGGCCGCTCGCTTGCCGACCAGTTCCGTGCCGGGGACTACTCGGTCGACGTCGGCAAGTTCATCGGCACGGGGTTCCTGAAGATCGTGACCGGCATCGTCTTCAGCATCACCGATCCGACCAAGCTCGGCGGCTTCTTCGTGTTCGGGTGGTTCTCGTTCCTGGGTGTGTACCTCTGTTACCGCGCCATGCGCGTGGCCTGTCCCGAGCTCGACTCCCGTCGCTACTTCTTCCTGCTGTTCTTCCTGCCATCGACGCTGTTCTGGCCATCCAGCATCGGCAAGGAGGCATGGATGGTGCTGACGGTCGGTGCCACCGCGTATGGCGTCGCCCTGCTGCTGAAGGCCAAGCCACGCGGCGTGTTGTGGACCGGCGCTGGGCTCCTCGGCTCAGCCGCGTGCCGTCCCCACATCACCCTGATGCTCTTCGTCGGGCTGACGGCAGCGTTCCTGTTGCGTCGACCCGTCAAGCGGTTGCCCACCAACATCCTCGTCAAGGGTCTCGGCATCGTCGTCCTCCTCGTTGTCGGGAGTGTCGTGATCGGTGGCGTGGCCCAGAAGTTCAACCTCGACAGCTTCGACGCCGAGGGTGTCGACGCCGCCCTGACGCGCACGCAGGCCCAGACCTCGAAGTCCGGTTCTGAGTTCACCGCGGTCAAGGCCACCAACCCCGCGCAGGCACCCGTCGCGATCGTCACCGTGCTGTTCCGCCCGTTCCCCTTCGAGGCTGGCACGCCACTCGCGCTCGGTACCGCGGTCGAAGCGTCGTTCCTGCTCCTCCTCACGATCCGCGGCTGGCGCCGCATCGCTGCGGCGATCCGGATGATGGTGCGGGTGCCGTACCTGGCCTTCGTCGGCAGCTACACGTTCGTGTTCTGTCTCGCCTTCGGCAGCATCGGCAACTTCGGCATCCTTGCCAGGCAGCGCGTCCAGATGCTGCCCCTCTTCGTCCTGCTTCTCGCGGTACCGCCGTTGGAGCGCAAGGGGCGTCGGCGCGGCCGCCAGGGGCGAGCCGAGTCCGACGGCGTGGAAGAGGGGACCGGCGAGGCGCTCAGCGCTCCGCCGGCGCTCCCCGTCGGCTGACCCGCCAGCCGAAGATCCCCACCAGGGCGAGGAGGATGGCGGGCACCATCATGTCGGTGCCGCCCGAGGTGGCCAGCGGGCCCTGACCGGCCTGGCCGGTGCCGCCCGTGCCGAGGCCGCTGCCGGGCGCGGTGGTGGCGGTGCCGCCGACGGCCGTTGTGGTGGCGGTGGTGGCCTGGGTTGTGGCGGGTGCGCTCGTCGTCGCGGTGGTGCCCTGGGTCGTCGCCGAGCTGGGTTGGGTCGTCGCAGTGCCTGCCGTCGTGGCAGTCGTGCCGGGGAACTCGGTCGTGGTGGTTCCGCCGGGGCCCGTGGCCACGTTGTTGTCGTCGCCGAAGTCGACGGTGAACAGGCCCACGATGGCGACGACGAGCATCGCCAGCGTCAGGATGGCCAGAACGTTCCTTGCAGCAGCCCGGTTCAGGAGACCCTCACTTGCAGATTGGAGCGGGTGACGGGAGTCGAACCCGCGTCACCAGCTTGGAAGGCTGGAGCTCTAGCCATTGAGCTACACCCGCACGGATCTTGGCACGCTAGCCGTCGGGGAGGGGGGATTTGAACCCCCGACCGCCTGCCCCCAAAGCAGGTGCGCTACCACTGCGCCACTCCCCGGTCGCGGTGATCGTACTGGGGACAGGCGGGGCGCCTGCCCCCGCAATGCAGCCTTGCGCTACCACTGCGCCACTCCCCGAATGTGCTGGAGCCAGCAATCGTACCGACGGCAAGGCGCGCACCCGACGAGTTGCCGCTGACGGGGTTGGGGTCCCCGTCAGCACCGCGCTGGCGAGGCGGAGCCGAGCTGGCGCAATAAGCAGGGTGTCGGGATTGGAGACCCCCGCCGGTACACTCGCCCCCGCATGAAGTCGACGGTCGAGCCCCTCGAGGGGAACAAGGTCAAGCTCTCCGTCGAGGTCGACGAGCAGGAGTTCGAGAAGGCCCTCGACGCCGCCTTCCGCAAGATCGCCCGTGAGGTGCGCATCCCCGGGTTCCGTCCGGGCAAGGCGCCCCGTCGCATCATCGAGGCCCGCATCGGTGCCGAGGCGGCCCGGCAGGAGGCACTGCGCGACGCGCTGCCCGACTACTACGCCAAGGCCCTGCAGGAATCCGACATCGACCCCATCGCCCCGCCGGAGATCGACATCACCTCCGGCGAGGAGTCGGGGCCGGTGGCCTTCGACGCGGTCGTGCAGGTCATGCCGCAGATCAACGTGGCCGGGTACCAGAACCTGCAGGTGACCCTGCCCGGGCTCGACCCGTCGGAAGCCGAGATCGACGCCCAGGTCGATCGGCTGCGTCGCAACGACGCGCAGCTCAATCCGGTGAACCGCCCTGCGCACGACGGCGACCACGTCACCATCGACCGCAAGATCTACCGGCACGACGAGACGCTGCAGCAGGCCGACGACGAGCTCTACGAGGTCGGCAGCGGCGCCATGGTCCCCGAGCTCGACGAGCAGCTGCGGGGCGCCAAGGTCGGCGACATCCTCAAGTTCAACGCCAAGCTCTCTGATACTCCGGACGACGAGGTGTCGTTCCAGATTCTCGTCAAAGACGTCAAGGAGATGATCCTCCCCGACGTCACCGACGAGTGGGCGGGCGAGGCCTCGGAGTTCGAGACGGTCGACGCGCTCAAGGACGACATTCGCAACCGGCTGTCGATGGTGCGCAAGGTGCAGGCCCAGCTGGCCCTGCGCGACGAGGTCGTGCACGAGCTGGTGAAGCTGGTCGACGACGACGCGCCCGAGCCCCTCGTCGGCGCCGAGATGGAACGCCGTCTGCACGACCTGTCGCACCGCCTCGAGTCCCAGGGCATGGAGCTCGGCGGCTGGCTGGAGGCCACGGGCCAGAGCCAGGAGCAGCTCATCGAGGACCTGCGTTCCGCCGCAACCGAGGCGGTCAAGGCCGACCTGGCACTGCGCGCCGTCGTCGAGGCCGAAAGCATCGAGGCCACCGACGCCGACGTCGACACCGAGATCGAGCGTCTGGCCGAACGCTTCGAACAGAAGCCCGCCCAGCTCCGCCGCCAACTCGAACGTGCAGACCAGATGCAGGCGGTACGCTCGGACATCAGGAAGGGCAAGGCGTTGGCGTGGCTACTCGAGCACGTCGAGATCGTCGACACTGAGGGCCACACCATCGACCGGGCCGAACTGCAGCTCCCCGGTACCAACGGTTTGGATGAGGCAACCGGCGAGGACGCCGGCGACGAAGCAGCCCCCGCAGACGAGGCCCCAGCGCAAGAGGAAACGCAACAAGAGCAAGCAGAAGAGGAGCAGCTCCAGTCGTGATCCAGCCCGCGTACAACTACCTCGTTCCCACGGTCGTCGAGTCGACGAACCGGGGCGAGCGGGCCTTCGACCTGTACTCCCGGCTGCTCAAGGACCACATCATCTTCTTGGGCACGCCCATCGACGACACCATCGCCAACCTGGTGTGCGCGCAGATCCTGTTCCTCGAGTCGGAGAACCCCGACCGCGAGATCAGCCTCTACATCAACTCACCCGGTGGCGACATCACCGCCCTCTTCGCGATCTACGACACCATCCAGTTCGTGAAGAACGAGATCTCCACGTTCTGCTACGGGCAGGCCGCGTCGGCCGCGGCGGTGCTGCTGGCCGCCGGCAGCAAGGGCAAGCGCTTCGCCCTGCCCCACGCACGGGTCCTCATCCACCAGCCCTACGGCGGTGCTGCGGGCCAGGCCGCCGACATCGAGATCCAGGCCAAGGAGATCCTGCGCATGCGCGATCTCCTCGACGCCATGCTGGCCCACCACACGGGTCAGACCATCGAGAAGGTCAAGCACGACACCGATCGCGACTTCATCATGAGCGCAGAAGAAGCTCGTGAGTACGGCATCGTCGACGAGGTCATCACGACTCGCGAACTGGCACAGGTCCCGCAAGCCGCGGGCGTCGCATAAGGAGGCTGGGGGGACAGTGGCCAAGTTCGGAGACGGTGGCGACCTGGTGAAGTGCTCGTTCTGCGGCAAGTCGCAGAAACAGGTGAAGAAGTTGATCGCCGGTCCCGGTGTCTACATCTGCGACGAGTGCATCGACCTCTGCAACGACATCATCGAAGAGGAGCTGGCCGAGACCTCTGAGCTCCGCTTCGACGAGCTGCCGAAGCCGAAGGAGATCTACGAGTTCCTGAACGACTACGTCATCGGTCAGGACCACGCCAAGAAGATCCTCTCCGTCGCCGTCTACAACCACTACAAGCGGGTGCAGGCCGGCGCGTACCACGACGGCGACGTCGAGCTCTCGAAGTCCAACATCCTGCTGATCGGCCCCACCGGCTGCGGCAAGACCTATCTCGCGCAGACGCTGGCCCGCATGCTCAACGTGCCGTTCGCCATCGCCGACGCCACTGCGCTGACGGAAGCCGGTTACGTGGGTGAGGACGTCGAGAACATCCTCCTCAAGCTGATCCAGGCCGCCGACTACGACGTCAAGCGGGCCGAGACCGGCATCATCTACATCGACGAGATCGACAAGATCGCGCGCAAGAGCGAGAACCCGTCGATCACTCGCGACGTGTCGGGCGAGGGCGTGCAGCAGGCCCTGCTCAAGATCCTGGAGGGCACCACCGCCTCGGTGCCGCCGCAGGGGGGCCGCAAGCATCCCCACCAGGAGTTCATCCAGATCGACACCACGAACATCCTCTTCATCTGCGGCGGGGCTTTCGCCGGCATCGAGAAGATCATCGAGAGCCGCATCGGCCGCAAGGGCATCGGCTTCCGCGCCGAGATCCACCGCAGCGGCGAGAAGGACCTGGGCGAGGTGCTGCGCAAGTCGTCGCCCGAGGACCTGCTCAAGTTCGGGCTCATTCCCGAGTTCGTGGGCCGGCTGCCCGTCATCGGCGCCGTGTCCAACCTCGACAAGGAAGCGCTCGTGCGCATCCTCATGGAGCCCAAGAACGCGGTGGTGAAGCAGTACCAGCGCATGTTCGAGCTCGACAACGTGGAGCTCGAGCTCAACGAGGAGGCGCTCGAAGCCGTCGCCGAGCAGGCCCTGCTCCGTGGCACCGGCGCCCGCGGCCTGCGGGCCATCCTCGAAGAGGTGTTGCTCGAGGTCATGTACGACCTGCCGAGCCGTGAGGACATCGGCAAGTGCGTCATCGACCGCTCCGTCGTCCTCGACCGCGTGAATCCCACGCTGGTCCCGCGGGTCGAGGGCGAAAAGCCCGCCCGCCCCCGCCGCGCCGCCTCGTAACGCGCGTCGCCCCCTTCCCCCTCGGCTCCTCGGGAGTCAAGAAGGCAGCGCGGGGGTAGGTTCCCCCCATGGCCAAGCTCGTTAAGTTCGCGCTCCTGGGTGGCATCGCCGGTGTCGGCGTCGCCGTGTACCGGAGCAGCCAGTCGCCCAACGACCAGTCCGAGGACCTCGCCACCGACGCGGCCAAGACCGCCGGTGCCTTCGCGGCCAGCGGCGCCGTCCTCGGCCTGCTCCTCGATCGTCGCTCCAAGCGCAAGTCCCGCAAGGCGAGCGCCATCACCGCGCTCAAGGCCGGCAGCTTCGCCGAGGCGGCCCGCATCGCCCGTCCCGCTGTCGAGCACGCCCTCGAGGTCGCCCGCGAGCGGGCCAAGGAGGCGGCGGACACGGCCAAGCCGCATCTCGAGCAGGCGGCCAAGCAGACTCGCAAGCAGGCCAAGGCCGCCCGCAAGGAGGCCGGCAAGCGGGCCGGGAAGGCACGCATCGAGGCGGCCAAGCGGGCCGAGCACGCCGGCAAGCAGGCTCGGAAGCGGGCCGAGAAGGCCGCCGATCAGGCTCGCAAGCGGGCCGAGGAGCTGGCGGACCATGCCAAGGAGCGGATCCAGGACCGCGAGCCCATCCTGGTCAAAGTCGCTTAGGCACCCAGCACTCCGTAACCTCGGGCGACCGTGCCCGAGCAGTACCGCATCCTCACCAGCCCCGTCCGCCTGACCGGCGAGCTGCACCTGGCCCACCTCGCCACCCTCGCGTCGGTGGACGCCCTGCTGCGCCGGGCCCGGTCCGAGGGAGCCGAGGGGACGTGGCAGGCCCCCACACTCGCCGGGGACCTCGGGAGTCAAGCGCTGGTCGAGCGGGACCTGGCCCGCCAGGGCATCAGCCGCTCCGACCTCGGCCGCGACGCCTTCGTCGACCGGGTGCGGGCCCAGGAGGCCGAGGCCCGCGAGCGGGTGACCCGCGACCTGGCCGCGGCGGGGATCAGCGCCGACCTGGGAGCCGACGCCCTCGACACCGAGGCGCCTGTCGTCGCCGCCCGGACCGCCTTCGTCCGTCTCTACGAGGCGGGCCTGCTCACCCGCCAGGAGCAGGTCGTGGCCACCTGCCCCCGCTGCCGCACGGTCATCGACCCGGCCGACGCCATCCCCACCGCACTCGACGCCGAGGTCATCACCCTCAAGCTGGGCCCGCCCGAGACCACCGGCCCCCAGGTCACCTTCGACGTGGAGGTCGATCTCGTCGCCCCCGAGCTGCTCCCGGGCGTGGTGGCGGTCGTCGTGCCCGAGGACCACCCGGCCGCCGGCAGCCAGGTCGAGGTGCCCGTCGCCCGCACGGTGGTGCCGGTGATCGCCGAGGCCGGCATCGAAGCGCCCGAGCTCGTGATCCCGTCGCACGACGCGGCCGGCCTCGAGCGGGCCCGCCGTCACGGGCTGCTACCGGTGGACGTGCTCGACGCCGACGGCGTGGTGCGTTCCGACGGACCCCTGCAGGGCCTGGCCCGGTTCGCGGCCCGGGCCGCGGCCCGCCAGCTCATCACCGCCGACGGGGACGTCCTCGTGGTGCGGCCCGGGCTCGAGCCGTCGGACCGGTGCCGGCGCTGCGGGACCGTGCTCGTGCCCAGGCGGGGACGGCACTGGTTCCTGCCCATGGCCGATCTCGAGGTGGCGGCGGCCGACGCCGTCCGCGAGAGCCGCATCGACTTCGCCCCGCCCATGGCGCGCGACGAGCTCATCGCCCGCGCCGGACTGGGCGGCGACTGGTGTCTGAGCCACCAGGTGTGGGCGGGCCAGCCCGTGCCGGTGGCGGCGTGCCTCGACTGCGGCCAGCTCGCCGTCAGCGTCGAGACCTCGACGTCGTGCGGCAAGTGCATGGGCACGCTCGTCGCCGAGGACGACGTGCTCGACGCCCGATTCGTCGGCGCGGTGTGGCCGCTCGCGGCCGGTGGCTGGCCCGCGACCGAGAAGGGACCGGCCGAGCTGGCGCCGGTCACGACCCTCGTGGTCGGACCGAGCGGCGTGGTCAAGTGGGTCCTGCCCATGGCCGCCCTCGGCGTGTGGCTGGCGGGGGTCGTGCCGTTCTGCAACGTCGCCGTGCACCACGTGGTGGCCACCGAGGAAGACCCCGACCCCCGTCTGCCCGTGGACCTGGCCCGTCTGGTGTCCGAGGTCGGGCCCCGCGTGGTGCGGGCCGCCCTGCTGGCCGGCGGACTCGACCTGGACGCGGCCGGCGCCCTCGTCGCCGCCATCGACGACCCGCCCATCGGCGAGGCCGGCATCGAGGACCTGCTGATCGCCTACGACGCCGCCTTCACGGCGGGCACCCCCGGCGACGTCATCCCGCTGCTGGCCGGCCTCCTCGAGCAGGGCATCAGTCCCGACGCCGTCGACCGTGTCAAGGCGCTGGCCGCCCCGCTCCTCGGCGACTAGCGAGGGCAGCGTGACCTACGAAGAGGCGATTGCGTGGCTGGACCAGCGCGTCAACCGCGAGGCGGTGCCCGCGCCCGAGGCCGCCTTCAAGCTCGAGGGCGTGCGCGCCCTCATGACGGTGATGGGCGATCCGCAGCAGCAGTACCCGGTGCTGCACATCACCGGCACCAACGGCAAGACGTCGGCCGCCCGCATCCTCACCGCCCTGCTGGAGGCCAAGGGGCTCTCGGTCGGCACCTTCACGAGCCCCCACCTCGAGCGCGTCAACGAGCGCATGAGCTGGAACGGCGAGCCCATCTCCGACGGCGCCTTCGCCGAGGTGGTCGGCGCGCTGGCCGAGCTCGAGGCCCTCATCGACCACATGCCCACCTGGTTCGAGCTGATCACCGCCGCGGCGCTGCGTTGGTTCGCCGACATCGCGGTGGACGTGGCCGTCGTCGAGGTGGGTCTCGGTGGCCGCTTCGATGCCACCAACGTGGCCGACGGCTCGGTCGCGGTCGTCACCAACGTGGCCCTCGACCACCTCGAGTTCATCGGGCCGACGCGCGAAGACATCGCCTTCGAGAAGGCCGGCGTCGTCAAACCGGGTGCCACCCTGGTGCTGGGCGAGACGGATCCCGGCCTCGTCCCCATCTTCGAGCGCGAGGGCGCGGCCACCACGTGGCTGCGCAACGAGGACTTCGCGTGCATCGCCAACGCGGTGGCTCATGGCGGCCGCCTGCTCGACCTGCGCACGCCCGGCGCGACCTACGACGCCGTGTACCTGCCCCTGCACGGCGCCCACCAGGGGGACAACGCGGCCATCGCCCTCGCCGCGGCCGAGGCATTCTTCGGCGAACCCCTGACACCCGAGGTCGTGGCCGAGGGGCTGGCGACGGTGCGGTCGCCCGGCCGCATGGAGATCGTCGGTCGCCGCCCCCTTGTCGTGCTCGACGGCGCACACAACGCCGCCGGCGCGCGCGCGGCCGCCGCCACCCTCGACGAGGAGTTCTCCTCGGCGTCGGGTCGTGTGATCGTCTTCGGGTGCTTCGCGGGCAAGGACCCCGTCGAGCTGCTGCGCGCCCTGGGCGCCGAACAGGCCCGCCTCGTGGTCGCCTGTCCGCCGCCGTGGCCGCGGGCTCTGCCGGCGGCCGACATCGTGGACGCAGCCAAGTCGCTCGGCGCCGAGGCGGTGCCGGCCACGTCAGTCGCCGAGGCGCTGAGCCTCGCCGTGGACGCGGCCCACGTCGACGACCTCGTCCTCGTGACGGGCAGCCTCTACCTGGTCGGTGCGGCGCGCGCGGTACTAGCTTCGCCCGACCATGGCTGACCGCACCCTCGTCATCTGCAAGCCCGACGCCGTCGAGCGCGGCCTGGCCGGCGAGATCATCGCCCGCCTCGAACGCAAGGGCCTGACCCTCGTGGCCGGCGAGCTGCGCACCATCGACGCAGCGACCGCGGGCCGCCACTACGAGGAGCACCAGGGCAAGCCGTTCTACGACGACCTCGTGGCCTTCATCACCCGCAGCCCCGCCATGCTCCTCGTGGTCGAGGGCCCGGGGGACACCTGGAAGGTCGTCAGGAACCTCATGGGCACCACCAACCCCAAGGAAGCGGCGCCCGGCACGATCCGCGGCGACCTCGCGGTGGAGCTCACCGAGAACCTCGTGCACGGGTCGGACGGACCCGATTCCGCAAAGCGGGAAATTTCCATCTTTTTCCCGGGACTGGCTTAATCGGCGTCCCGTCCAATAGCCTGTCGCACGACCTCAACCCCCTGAGGGGGCTTCGCTTCCGTCGTGTCCGACAACTTCCTCTCTTCGTTCCTTGGCCGCGACATGGCCGTCGACCTGGGAACCGCCAACACACTCGTCTACGTGCGCGGGCGCGGCATCGTGCTCAACGAGCCGTCGGTGGTCGCTGTCAACGTGAAGGACGGCCGTCCGCTCGCGGTGGGCGCGGAGGCCAAGCGCATGATCGGCCGCACGCCTGCACACATCCAGGCCGTGCGCCCGCTGAAGGACGGCGTCATCGCCAACTTCGAGATCTGCGAGAAGATGCTCCGGTACTTCATCCACCGGGTGCATCAGCGCCGCTTCGCCAAGCCCCGCATGGTCATCTGCGTGCCGTCCGGCATCACCGGCGTCGAGCAGCGTGCCGTGCAGGAAGCGGCTGAGTACGCCGGCGCCCGCAAGCCCGCCTACATCATCGAAGAGCCCATGGCCGCCGCGATCGGCGCCGGGCTCCCTGTCCACGAACCCACCGGGAACATGGTGGTGGACATCGGCGGCGGCACCACCGAGGTGGCCGTCATCTCGCTCGGAGGCATCGTCACGAGCCAGTCGATCCGCATCGGCGGCGACGAGCTCGACGAAGCCATCATCCAGTACATCAAGAAGGAATACAGCCTCGCCCTCGGCGAACGAACCGCCGAGGAGATCAAGATCGCGTTGGGAACCGCCTATCCCCTCGAAGACGAGTTGCACGCCGAGATCCGAGGCCGCGACCTCATCACCGGCCTGCCGAAGACGATCGTCACCACCACCGAGGAGATCCGGCTGGCCATCGAGGAGCCCGTTGCTGCCATCGTCGACTCCGTCAAGGTGACGCTCGACAAGACGCCGCCCGAGCTGGCGGCCGACATCATGGAGCAGGGCATCGTCCTCACCGGTGGGGGAGCCCTGTTGCACGGGATCGATCACCGGCTGTCGGCGGAGACCGGCATGCCGATCGTGATCGCCAAGAACCCGCTGCACTCGGTAGCCGTCGGAAGTGGCCAGTGCCTCGAGGAGTTCGAGGCCCTGAAGCAGGTCCTGATCTCCTCGAGCAGCCGAACCTGAGGAAAGACGGTCTGTGGCCGTCTACCGCCGGGCAGCTCGACCGAGGTTCACCCTCTTCCTGCTGATCCTCACGTCGGTCACGGTGATCACCCTCGATTACCGGGGCGACGCCGGCGGTGTCATCGACTCGATCAAGGGCACGGCCCAGGACGCGTTCGCGCCGGTGCAGGACGCGGCCGACGCCGCCTTCCGCCCCGTCGGTGACTTCTTCCAGGGCATCACGCACTACGGCGCCCTCGAGAAGGAGAACGCGCGCCTGCGCGACCAGCTCGAGGAGGCGCGCGGTCAGACGTTGCGTGCGGCCGACGCCGAACGGGAGCGCGAGCAGCTGCTCGAGCTCGACAACCTCACCGTGGTCCAGAACATCCCGTCGGTCGCGGCGCGCGTCGTGTCGACGTCGACGTCGAACTTCGACCTCACCATCCAGATCGACAAGGGCACGAACGCGGGCGTCGCGCTGCGCATGCCCGTCGTGACGGGCGCAGGCCTGGTCGGCCGGGTCACGTCGGTGTCGCGGACGCGGTCCACCATCCTGCTCATCACCGACCCCGCGTCGAGCGTGGGCATCCGCCTCACCGGATCGGCCGAGGTGGGCGTCGCCAATGGACGGGGGAGCGACAAGGACCTCAGTGTCGACTTCGTCGCACCCGACGCCGAAGTGGCCAAGGGCGAGGTCGTCGTCAGCAGCGGTCTGCAGCAGAGCGAGTTCCCGCCGTCCATCCCCATCGGCAAGGTGACGCAGGCGTCGTCGCCCAATGGCGGGTTCCAGAAGTTCCTCCGGGTCAAGCCCATCGTCGACCTGCACCGGCTGTCCTTCGTGAAGGTCCTCCAATGGAGCCCGTCGTGAGCGAGCGACGGCGACGCGAGCCGATGTGGCAGCGCGACCCCGGGGTGACGCCGTGACGGGCGCTGCACGTGCTCGCGTGGTGCTGGTGATCTTCGGCGTGCTCATCCTCCAGTCGTCGCTGCTCGAGGGACTGCGGTCGGCGGGCATCCCGACCGACGCGCTCGTGCTCGTCGCCGTCGTCGCCGGCGCCCTGGGCGGACCGGAGCGCGGTGCCCTCGTCGGCTTCGGCGCCGGACTCGTCGCCGACCTGTTCCTGCAGACCCCGTTCGGGCTGTCGGCCCTCGCCTACTGCCTGGCCGGCTTCGCGGTCGGCGTCCTCCAGGGCAACGTCATCCGGGCGGCGTGGTGGATCATGCCCGCCACCGCCTTCATCGGCAGCGCGGTCGGCATGGCGCTCTACGCGGTGATCGGCGCGATGGTCGGCCAGTCCCACCTCGTGCAGCCGCGGCTCGGGTTCATCGCCCTGTCGGTCGGCCTCGTCAACGCTCCGCTGAGCCTGCTCGTCGCCCGCGCCATGACGTGGGCCATGGGCGGGGTCAACGAACGCACCTACGCGGTCCGATGACGGTCCCCCGGCCCGGCGACAGCGGGCCCCTTCGTCTCGGCGTGCTCGGCATCGTCGTCGTCTCCCTCTTCGCGGCGCTGCTGGCGCGCCTCTGGTACCTGCAGGTGATGGACTCGCAGACCTTCAAGGTGGAGGCCACCACCAACCAGGTGCGCGTCGTCTACGAGGAGGCGCCGCGGGGGCGGATCCTCGACCGCAACGGCAAGGTGCTCGTCGACAACCGCGGCTCGCAGGTGATCACGGTCGACCGCAACGAGGTCAAGGACAAGCCTGAGGTCGTGGGGCGTCTGGCTGCGCTGCTGAACCTGCCCGTCGCCGAGGTGCGCAAGCGCATGGCCGACGTGCGCTTCAGTCCCTACACGCCCGTGCCCGTCGCCGAGGACGTCCCCGAGGAGCTGGTCGTGTACCTCCGCGAGCACCAGGACCAGTTCCCCGGCATCGCCGCGCCGACGCGGCCCGAGCGGTCGTATCCCAACGGGGCGCTGGCCGCCCACCTCCTCGGGTACGTGGGCCAGACGACCAAGGCGGAGCTCGACGCCCGCCGGTCGCAGGGGTACCGGGAGGGCGACGAGATCGGCAAGCAGGGGGTCGAGAAGTCCTACGAGGAGGACCTGCGGGGAACGCCCGGATCGAAGCGGTTGCAGGTCAACTCGGCCGGCAAGGTGCTCGGACCGCCGCTGCGGGAGACGAGCCCGCAACAGGGGCGCGATCTCTTCCTCACTCTCGACCTCGACGTGCAGACGGTGGCGGAGAACGCGCTGGCCCAGGGTCTCGAAGCAGACCGTCGGGTCCACGACCGCTCCAGCGGCAAGGACTTCGTCGCGCCCGCCGGGTCGGTCGTCGTGATGGACCCGCGCGACGGGTCCGTGCTGGCGATGGCGTCGAACCCGACGTTCGAGCCCGCCCAGTTCGTCAACGGCATCAAGACCGACGTCTTTCGCGCCCTCAACGACCCGGCGGCGCACTTCCCGCTCAACAATCGGGCCACCCAGGGCCTCTACTCGCCGGGGTCCACCTTCAAGCTGGTGACGTCGATCGCCGCGGTCGAGTCCGGTCTCATCGACGCACGCACCACCGTGCTCGACGGCGGCAAGTTCCAGCTGAAGAACTGCAAGGGTGAGAAGTGCATCTTCCGCAACGCGGGTGGCGTGGCCCATGGGCGGGTCAACCTGTCGCGGGCGCTGACGGTGTCGAGCGACGTCTTCTACTACCAGTTGGGTGCGCAGTTCTGGAACCTGCGCAGCCAGCACGGCGATGCCATGCAGGACGTGGCCCGTCGCCTCGGCCTGGGCCAGAAGACGGAGATCCCGCTGTCGCCCGAAGCGGTGGGACGGGTGCCCGACCCCGCCACCCGCCGGCGCCTGCACGACCAGAACCCCACCGCTTTCCCGAACGGCGACTGGCGTACTGGTGACAACATCAACCTCGCCATCGGTCAGGGCGAGATGGCGGTCACGCCGCTGCAACTGGCGACCGCCTACGCGACGTTCGCCAACGGTGGCAGCGTGTGGGAGCCGCGTCTGGTGGACAAGGTCGTCGACCAGCAGCGCCGCATCCATCGCCAGGTGGAACCGGTCAAGCTGCGCACCGTGTCCATCCCGCCCGCGGTGCACGACCCGATCCTGGCCGGGCTCAAGGGCGTGGTGAGCGGCGAGGGGACCGCGGCCGGCGCGTTCGCAGGCTTCCCGTTCAACCGCATGACGGTGGCGGGCAAGACGGGCACGGCCCAGGTGGCCAAGAAGCAGGACACCGCCCTCTTCGTGGGCTTCGCCCCCGCCGACAACCCGCAGTACGTCGTGGCCGTGGTGATGGAGGAGTCGGGATTCGGCGGGTCGGTGGCGGCCCCGGTGGCGCGGCGCATCCTCGAGAAGCTGGCGGGCGGACCGGACACGGGCGCCGCAGTCGTGGGGGGGACCGACTGATGCTGTACGGCGAAGCGTGCTGCGTCTGCGGGCCCGGCGCTCGCCCCCACCCGATGAGCGCTTGCGCGAAGAGGCATGAGCAGAGTCGGCGGCGTCGATTGATGGACAGGCTGATGGACAAGCTGATGGGCGGGGCAGGCTGATGGTCGGCGCCACCTCCACCCGCCGCGACGCGACCGCCGCGTGGCGCCACCTCGACGTCGTCCTGCTCGGCTCGGTGCTCATCGCCGCGGGTCTCGGCCTGGTGATGATCTATTCGGCCACCCACCAGAAGCTCGAGCAGGAGCTGTCCGACCCCGGCTATTACCTGAAGCGTCAAGCGGTGTGGATGGTGCTCGGCCTGGGCGTGATGGCGTTCTTCGCCCTCGTCGACTACCGCGTGTTCCGCGACTTCGCGCCCGTGATCTTCATCGCCACCATCTTCGTGCTGCTGCTCGTGCTGTCGCCGTTCGGGTCGTCGAGCCGGGGCACCCAGGCCTGGTTCCAGATGGGGCCGTTCCAGTTCCAGCCGTCGGAGTGGGCCAAGTTGGCCGTGATCATCTGCCTTGCCGCGTACTGCTCGCAGTACCGCGGCGAGCTGGACTGGAACCGCACCGTCTCCATCCTCGGTCTGTCGGCCATCCCCATGGGGCTCATCTATCTGCAGCCCGACCTCGGCACCGCGTTGGTGTTCGTCGCCATCCTCATGGGCGTGCTGCTGGTGGCGGGCGCCCGCCCGCGCCACTTGGCCGTGCTCACCATCGTCGGCGTCCTCGGGGTGGTGACGGTCTTCCAGCTCGGCGTGCTGAAGCAGTACCAGCTCGACCGTTTGGGCGCCTTCCTCGATCCGCAGGTCGACAACCAACGGGCGGCGTACCACACCCTCAACCAGTCGAAGATCGCCATCGGCGCGGGCGGCTTCACCGGCAAGGGCCTGTTCAAGGGAACGCAGACCAACCTGTCGTACGTGCCGGAGCAGAACACCGACTTCATCTTCACGGTGGTGGGCGAGGAGCTCGGGTTCATCGGCTCCGCGTTGCTCCTCGCGCTCTTCGCGCTGATCGTCTGGCGCACCTGGCGAACAGCGTCGCTGGCCAAGGACCTGTACGGGACGCTCGTGTGTGTCGGCGTGCTCGCCATGTTCGTGTTCCAGATATTCGAGAACGCGGGCATGACCATGGGCATCATGCCGATCACCGGCATCCCCCTGCCCTTCCTGTCCTACGGCGGCTCCTCCACCCTCGCCGCCTTCGCGGCCGTGGGGCTGGTCCTCAACGTCCACATGCGGCGCTTCTCATGACCCGGGAACGCGCGTGGCCGGTACCATGGACTGGCAAATGACAGATCTGTGGCCTCGGATCGAGCCGCTGCTGGCTCGGGTCCAGAAGCCCGCCCGGTACATCGGGTGCGAGGACGGCGCCCAGCTTCCGCAGCACGGCCCCCGCAAGGTGGCCTGGCTCCTGCTGTACCCCGACGCCTACGAGGTGGGCCTGCCCAACCAGGGCCTGCAGATCCTCTACGAGATCCTGAACGAGCGCGACGACGCGGTGGCCGAGCGGTCCTACGCCCCGTGGGTGGACATGGAGGCGCAGATGCGGGCCCGCGGCGTCCCGCTGTTCAGCGTCGAGAACCACCGCCCCGCCGGGGACTTCGACCTCATGGCCTTCAACCTGTCGGCCGAGCTCGTCTACACCAACGTCCTCAACTGCATCGACCTGGCCGGCGTGCCGGTGCGGGCGGCCGAGCGGCGGCCTGAGGATCCCCTCGTCGTCGCCGGCGGTCACTGCACGTTCAACCCCGAGCCCCTCGCCGACTTCGTCGATCTGTTCGTCATCGGCGACGGCGAAGAGGTTGTCAGCGAGATCACCGATGTCGTGCGGGAGTGGAAGTCGAGCGGGCGCACCGAGGGCTCGCGTGAGCACGTCCTGCACGAGCTGGCCAAGGTGCCCGGGGTGTACGCGCCCTCCATGTACGACGTGGAGTACGACGGACCGGCCCTGAGATCCGTAACACCTCGATACGCCGACGTCCCCGCGGTCGTCGAGAAGCGCACCATCGCCGACCTCGGCGAGTGGCCCTATCCCAAGTCGCAGCTCGTCCCCCTCACCGAGGTCGTCCACGATCGCCTCAACGTGGAGATCTTCCGCGGCTGCACGCGCGGCTGCCGCTTCTGCCAGGCGGGCATGATCACGCGACCCGTGCGCGAGCGTCCGGCCGCCCAGGTGCGCCGCATGGTGAGCGACGGACTTGCTCGCACCGGTTACGACGAGGTGAGCCTCACGTCGCTCTCCTCCGCTGACTACTCGGGGATCGACGAGGTCGTCGGCGGCATCATCAACGACCCCGCCTGTTCCGGGCAGGTGTCGGTGAGCCTCCCCAGCCTTCGCGTCGATGCCTTCACCGTCGGCGTCGCCAACCAGATCCAGAAGGTGCGCCGAACCGGGCTCACCTTCGCTCCCGAGGGCGGCACTTGGCGCATGCGCCAGGTGATCAACAAGCTCATCCGCGAGGAGGACCTCTACGGGGCCGTCGAGTCGGCGTTCTCGCAGGGGTGGAACCGGGTGAAGCTGTACTTCCTCATCGGCCTCCCCACCGAGACCGACGAGGACACGCTCGGCATCGCCGAGCTGGCGCGCAACTGCGTGGCCGTCGGCCGCAAGCACTCCAACCGGGTGGCGGTCAGCGCTTCGGTGGGCGGCTTCGTTCCGAAGCCCCAGACCCCGTTCCAGTGGTTCGGCCAGAACACGCCGGCCGAGCTGCAGCGCAAGGTCAATCTGCTGAAGGACGCCACCAAGCGCGACCGGGGCGTCCAGCTCAAGTGGCACGACCCTCGGGCCACCCTGGCCGAGGGCATCGCCAGCCGGGGCGATCGCCGCCTCGGCCCGGTGATCGAGGACGTGTGGCGCAACGGCGGCACCTTCCAGGAGTGGTCGGAGAAGTTCGACGTCCGCCTCTGGGAGAACGCCATGGCCCGCCACGGCCTCGAGATCGACTGGTACGTGTTCCGCCACCGGCACCGCGACGAGGTCCTCCCGTGGGACCACGTGTCGGCCGGGTTGCACAAGGACTTCCTCTGGCAGGACTGGGAGGACGCCCTCGAGGCGTCGGGGCTCCCCGATTGCCGGTGGACCCCGTGTTATGACTGCGGGGCGTGCACCGGCTACGGCATCGAGCACGTCGTGGCCTCCAGCGTGCCGCCGGCGGGCGGCAGTCAAGGAACCGGCCAGGACCTGCGCGACGGGGGCAGCGTGCCCGTCACGCTCTTGGGGACGAGAGCGTGAAGGTTCGCGTTCGCTTCACCAAGCTGGGCAAGGTCCGCTGGACCAGCCACCGCGACGTGGCTCGCATGTGGGAGCGGGCGTGCCGGCGGGCGGGCGTCTCCCTCAGCTACACCGAGGGGTTCTCCCCTCGACCCAAGGTCAGTTTCGGGCTCGCGCTCCCAACCGGGCACGAGTCCATGGCCGAGTACCTGGACCTCGACGTCAACGACGACGCCCTCGAGATCCTCACGCTTCCGGGCCGGCTCACGCCTGCCCTCCCCGTCGGCATCGACGTGGTGGCGGCTGCCGCCGTCCCGCCCGGTGCCGACAGCCTGCAGCACGAAGTCACCAGCTCCACGTGGATGGTGGAGCTGGGGGAGCACGGCGACCTCAGCGACCGCATACAAGACGTGCTGGCCGCGGACGAGATCGTCCTGACCCGCGAGCGCAAGGGCCGGCCGGTCACAGATGACATCCGGCCCGCCATCCGCTCGCTCGTCCTCAACCCCGATGCGACGTTGACCTTCGAGCTGCTCGTACAGCAGCGCGGGGTCCGTCCAGCCGAGCTGCTCTCCGTGCTCGGCGTCGAGTTCGAGGACTGCCTCGTACGCAGGACACACCAATGGATTGAGCGCGACGGCGCGCGATGGGAGCCGATCTCCCTCGACGCGACGGACGCGCCGCACGCAGGGATGCGTGCGTCATGAGAAGGGACTTCCCAAGTGTCCGACGAGACCACACCAGCAGACCCGAACCGCCGCCGTCGGCGTGGTTCGCGCGGCGGGCGGAACCGCCGCCGCACGCCCGGTAG
This sequence comes from Actinomycetota bacterium, assembly GCA_041166085.1. Lineage (GTDB taxonomy): Bacteria > Actinomycetota > Acidimicrobiia > Acidimicrobiales > JAFATL01 > JBEEFP01. Next base: position 25,111 of record JBEEFP010000050.1, on the reverse strand, counting down.
CAACCCCAACAGCGCAGCCGGCACCGCGACCGCGAGCTCCGGGGCGGACGACCGCCGACCCGACGACCTGCCCGACCGTCCCATCGAGGGACGGGCCACGGGCGAGGCGGCCGAGCGAGCGACCGTGACGCCCGCGCCCCGCAAGCCCCAGATCGGCGACACCAGGCCGGCGCCGCCCGGCGCCAGCGCGCCCCGTCCCGCCGCTCGCAACGGCGACGACGATGGCGCCGCGTCCGGTGGCACCCGACGGCGCCGGCGCCGGGGTGGTCGGGGCCGCTCACGCAGTGGTGGTGGCGGAGGCGGCGGCGGTGGAGGCGGTGGCGGTGGGCAGCAGGTCCGCCCCGTCGAGTTCGACCTCGAGGCGGACGACGACGACTACGAGCTCGACGACGAGACCCTCGCCAAGCGGCGGGGGCGCGAGCGCAAGGGCCGACCGGTCGGCCGCTACCTCATGTGCGTGCACGTGCGACCGCAGGGCACGCAGCTGGCGGTGCTCGAGGGCCGGGCCCTGATCGAGCACTACGTGTCGATCCCCCAGGACGACGCGACCCAGATCGACGGCAACATCTACGTGGGTCGCGTCCAGAACGTGCTGCCGGGCATGGAGGCGGCGTTCATCGACATCGGCACGCCCAAGAACGCCGTGCTCTACAAGGGCGACGTCCGCTACGACCCGGACGACATCATCGCCGGAGGCGAGAAAGGCGACGGAGCGGGCACCTCGAAGAACAGCAACCTGCGCATCGAGCAGATGCTCAAGGCGGGCCAGAACATCCTCTGCCAGGTCACCAAGAACCCGATCGGCACCAAGGGCGCCCGGCTCACCCAGGAGGTGTCGCTGCCGGGCCGCTTCGTGGTCCTCATCCCCAACAGCGACACCTACGGCATCTCCAAGCGTCTGCCCGACGACGAGCGCAAGCGCCTGCGGCGCATCCTCGACGACGTGCGCCCCGCCGGCCACGGCCTCATCGTGCGCACCGCGGCGGAGGGCGCGACGGCCGACGAGCTACGCCGCGATGTGGCGCGCCTGTCCGGCCAGTGGGACCAGATCGACGCGCTGGCCAAGAAGTCCCGCGCGCCGGCGCTGCTGTACCGGGAGCCGGGGATGGCGGTGCGGGTCATCCGCGAGGAGTTCAACAAGAACTACCGGGGCGTCGTCATCGACGATCCCGGCCTGCACAAGGAGGTGCGCGACTACGTGGCCAGCATCAGCCCCGAGCTGGCCGACCGCGTGGAGTACTACGACCCGGCCGTCGAGGCGCTCCCGATCTTCGAGCGCTTCCACGTGCACGAGCAGCTGCACAAGGCCCTCGACCGCAAGGTCTGGCTGCCGTCGGGTGGCTCGCTCATCATCGAGCGCACCGAGGCCCTCACCGTGATCGACGTCAACACGGGGCGCAACGTGGGCAAGTCGAGCCTGGAGGAGACGGTCTTCCGCAACAACCTCGAGGCGGCCGAGGAGATCGCCCGTCAGCTCCGGTTGCGGGACATCGGCGGCATCATCGTCATCGACTTCATCGACATGGAGATCCGCAAGAACCGCGACGAGGTCCAGCGCACCTTCCGGGACGCCCTCTCACGGGACAAGACCCGGGTCCAGGTGTTCGACATCTCCGACCTCGGGCTGGTCGAGATGACCAGGAAGCGGGTGTCGGAAGGCCTGGTCGAGAGCTTCTCGTCCACCTGCCCCACCTGCCAGGGCAGGGGAATCGTCTTCGACGACGCGCTGCTATAGAAGCCTTTCGGCCTCGCAAGCTCGGCCGAGCTTGATCGTGCTCCGCGCTGAAGGCTTCCTTCTGGCCGCCATCCGAAGGGGCGCCTTCGGCGCCTGAGCGGCCGGCGGCAATTGGGGGCTGTCGTTGCCTGGAGTATCCTGTCCCCTTCCTATGTATGCGGTGATCAAGACAGGTGGCAAGCAGGAGAAGGTGGCCGAGGGCCAGCGCCTCGACGTCGAGCTGCTCGACGGCGAGGAGGGCGCCGAGGTGACCTTCACCCCTGTGATGCTCGTGGACGGCGAGGACGTGGTCGCCAAGGCGGGTGACCTCACGGGCGCCAGCGTGTCGGCCCGCATCGTCGGCCTGAGCAAGGGCCCCAAGATCCGGGGCTTCAAGTACAAGAACAAGAGCCGCAGCCGCAAGAGCTGGGGTCACCGGCAGAAGTACACGACGATCGAGATCACCGGGATCACGAGGGGTTAACGATGTCCAAGACCAAAGGTGGCGGCTCGACCCGCAACGGCCGTGACTCCCAGGCCCAGCGCCTGGGCGTGAAGGTGTTCGACGGCGGCGCCGTCAACGCGGGCACGATCATCGTGCGCCAGCGCGGCACCAGGTTCCACCCCGGCGTCAACGTCGGCCGCGGTGGCGATGACACCCTGTTCGCCCTCGCCCCCGGCAAGGTCAAGTTCGGCGAGCGCAAGGGCCGCAAGCTCGTCGACGTGCTCGCGCCCGACGGCGACAACTAGCCCCAGGACTCGCGTTCCGCGTGTTCCAGAGCGCCCGTAACGGGCGCTCTGGCTCCACAGAACGCACGTAGCCTCGTACCCGTGTCCGGATTCGTCGACGAGGCCCAGGCCCACGTGAAGGCCGGGAACGGTGGCGCGGGCGCGGTCTCGTTCCGGCGTGAGGCGCACGTGGCCAAGGGCGGGCCGGACGGAGGCGACGGCGGCAAGGGCGGCGACGTCTGGTTCGTGGCCGACCGCAACGTGGCGTCGCTCCTCGCCTTCAAGGACCACCCGCATCGGGCCGCGACCCACGGCGTCCACGGCCAGGGCAAGGGCAAGCACGGCGCCCAGGGTCACGACCTGGTCGTGAAGGTGCCCGAAGGCACGGTGGTGCGCGACCTCGACGGCACACTGCTGGCCGACCTCGTCGACGAGGGCGATCGCTGGCTGGCCGGTGCAGGCGGACGGGGCGGACGGGGCAACGCCCGCTTCCTCTCCAACTCCCGCCGGGCGCCGTCATTCGCCGAGCAGGGCGAGGTGGGCGAGGAACGCTGGCTCAACCTCGAGCTCAAGCTCATGGCCGACGTCGCGCTCGTCGGCTTCCCGAACGCGGGCAAGTCCACCCTCATCTCCCGCATCTCCGCGGCCAAGCCCAAGGTGGCCGACTATCCCTTCACCACCCTCGAGCCGCACCTCGGCGTGGTGCGGCGGGGCGACACCGAGTTCGTCGTGGCCGACATCCCCGGTCTCATCGAGGGCGCGAGCGAGGGCAAGGGTCTCGGGCACCAGTTCCTGCGTCACATCGAACGGGCGCGCGCCCTCGTCGTGCTGGTCGACCTGGCCCTGATCGACGAGCGCGACGAGCCCGAGGAGCAGGAGCGCGTCCTGCTCGAGGAGCTCGGCCGCTACCGGCCCGACCTGCTCACTCGCCCACGCGTCACCGTCGGCACCAAAGCCGACAGCGCGGTGTATGACTGGGACGGCGTGCGCATCAGCGCGGTGACGGGCGACGGTGTCGACGCGCTGGTCAACCGCATGGCCGAGCTCGTCGCCCAGGCGCGCGCCGAGCAAGCCGAGCCCGACACCTTCGTCGTCCACCGTCCGATGGCCGAGGGGCTGAGCATCGAGCGGGAGGACGACGGCGCCTTCGTCGTGCACGGCCGCGCCGTCGAGCGGGCCGTCGCCGTCAACGACATCACCAACCTGCAGGCCCTCGACTACGTCCAGCACCGGCTCAAGCGCCTCGGCGTGGACAAGGCGCTCGCACGCGCCGGGGCGCGCGAGGGCGACACCGTCCGCATCGGCAAGTTCAGCTTCGACTACGAGCCCGGCTGATGATCGTCGTCGTCAAGATCGGCACGTCGTCGATCACCGACCAGCACGGCGAGATCGACGCCACCGCCATCGAGAAGCTGTGCACCGAGGTGGCGGGCCTGCGAGGGGCGCACCACAAGGTGCTCATCGTGACGTCGGGCGCCATCAGCGCGGGCCTGCCCGCCCTCGGCCTGCACGGCAACCGCCCCACCGACCTCGCCACCCTGCAGGCGGTGAGCGCGGTCGGGCAGGGGCGCCTGATCCGCACCTACGACGACATCCTCGGCCGCCACTCCCTCGTGGGCGGACAGGTGCTGCTGGCGCCGCTCGACTTCGTCCACCGTCAGCAGTACTTGCACGCGCGGCAGACGCTCACCCGTCTGCTCGAGCTCGGCGTCGTGCCCATCGTCAACGAGAACGACGCAGTCGCCGACGACGAGATCCGCTTCGGCGACAACGACAGGCTGGCCGCCCTCGTCGCCCATCTCGTCAGCGCGGACCTGCTCGTGCTGCTCACCGACACGGCCGGGATGTTCACCGCAGACCCCCGGCTCGACGAAGGGGCCAGCCTCATCGAGGAGATCGTCGAGGTCGACCACGCCCTCGAGCAGGCGGCCGGCGGACCGACCACGGTGCAGGGCAGCGGCGGCATGGCGTCCAAGCTGGCCGCGGCCAAGATCGCCAGCTGGTCGGGGGTGCGCGCCGTCATCGCCAAGGCCGACCGGGCCGGTGTGCTGCAGGACGCGCTCAACGGCCACGCCGGGGTGGGGACGGTGGTGCGCCCGCACGACCGCCGTCTCTCGGCCCGCAAGCTGTGGATCGCCTTCGCGGTCGGATCGTCAGGAACGGTGGTCGTCGATGACGGCGCCCGTCGTGCCCTGGTCGAACGGGGCGGCTCGCTGCTGCCCGCGGGCGTGGTCGGCGTCGAGGGCTCGTTCGCGGCGGAGGACGCGGTGGAGATCGCCGCCAGTGACGGGCGCGTCTTCGCCAAGGGCCTGGCCGGTCATTCCGCGGCGCGCATCAAGGAGTGGCAGGGGAGGCACACGTCGGACCTGCCCGCCGACGTGCCGCACGAGGTCGTGCACCGCGACGACCTCGTCGTGCTCCCTGGCTGAGGCGCTACTCCGTCCGGAGCGTCACGGCGGTCGGTGTCCGTGCCGCGGAGCGACCGATGGGCGCAGCGGCGAGGACGGAGGCGGCCAGCAACGCGACGGCGACCGCTGCGAGCAGCAGCACGGGGATGGTCGTGGCGGGGACGACGTGCAACTGGTTGGCAAAAGCGCGCCACACCGCGCGTCCGACCACGATGCCGAGCACGGTCCCGACCACGAGTGCGATGGTCATGGTGAGGCCGGCCTGCCATCGGACCGCGGTGGCCAGCTGCCGGCGGGTGAACCCGATGGCCTTGAGCACGGCGAGATCGGCACGGCGGCGACGGGCCGACACAGCCGCGGTGAGCGCGACCGACAACACCGCGGCGGCGCCGAGGACGCCGGCCAGCGCTGTCGGCCCGGCGCCCACCGAGCTCGAGTTGGCGATGTCCGCGGGCCGCTGGTCGATGAGCACGTCGTAGGCGTTGGTGTGAGGCGCGCGTGGCAGTGTGGTCGCGAGGCGGCGCAGCTCTCGCTCCTTTGCGAGACCCGGCCGCAAGCGCACGAGCACGGCGGCCGCAAGCGGTTGGTCGGGCGACAGCTCCTGCACGGTGCGGCCGCTCACGAGCGCGCCGATGCCGGGGCTGGTGTGTTCGGAGAACAGCTTGCCGATGGCGGGCAGGACGCCGGTGCCGACGACCGTGAACGGCTTCGAAGGGCCGCCGGCGGTGAGCGCGACCTTGTCACCGATGTCGACGTGCAGCGCCTTTGCCGTCCCCCCGGCCAGCAGGATCTCTCGGTCGTCGGCCGGCAGACGACCTCGTAGCACCGGGGGACCGACACTGCCGCGCCCCCGGGTCAGTCCCATCACGGGCGTGTCGTGCCCGTCGACACCGACCGCCGCGAAGGTGGCGCCGGCCCAGCCGTCGACGGCCTCGTCGTCACGCATGGCCCGGCCCATGGCCGGCATGGAGACCTCGCCGTAACCGCCGTCGGCGGCGATGACGCCGCTCCACGGCGCGCCGTACAGCGCGGGATGGCCGACCAACCGATGGAGGTTGGCGCCGAAGGTCGACGCGGCCACGACGACGACCACGGCGCCCGTCACCGCGAACAGGTTCGTGCGCACCGGTACGGCCGTTCGCCCCCGGCCCGGTTCGAGCGCCATCCGGGTCCCGATGGCCGCCGCGGGGCCGAGTCCGGCCGCGGCCGCCGCCAGCCGTGACGGTTCGCTGCGGGCGTCGGGGTCGGAGGCACGGCCCACGGCTCGGACGACGAGAAAGCCGATCAGGACCGTGAGCAGGACGGTGAGGACAGCGGCGCCGCCGATGACAGCGGTGACGTCGAGCGCGGCACCGGGATCGGGATCGACGCGCCGGATGATCCCGACGGGTGCCAACGGCGACAGGGCGAGCGCGCCGAGGATGGCAAGCACCGCGCCCACGACCACCGTCCCGAGCGCGACCAACGCCATGGGCAGGCCGCGTGCCGCGGGCCCGAGGCCCATGGCGCGAAGGCCGCGTTCGTCGTCGCGTTCGAAGCTCAACAGGCGACTGAACGCCTGGCCGGCGAGGACCAGCATCGCGAAGGCCACCGCCGCCGCGAAGATGCCGAGGGCGGTGGCGATGGGCCGCTCGGAGCGCTGCACCTTGGCGGTGATCGGCGCCTGTTCACGGAACAGCACCTGGTCCGCCTTCGGGGCCGACGAGACGATTGCGCGCTTCGCTGCGGGAACGCCCGCGCCGCCACCGCGGACACGAAGGCCCTGCCACGGGTAGTTCGCGCTCTCGAGGTGGGCTCGCGTGAACGCGGGAGTGAAGAGCATCCGTGGCCCGCGGTCGATGTCGTCCTGGACCACCTCCTCCGGCAGCAACCCGATGCCGACAACCCGCACGCGCGCTCGGTCGAGGACGACGCCGGTCTCGAAGCCGGACGTCCCGTCCTCGTCGTTGTCGTGGGGCACGGTCGCCAGTGGGATGGTCTGGCCCAGCCGAAGACCGGCGTCGGCCAGCGCCTGGTTGATCAGGACCTCGTCGGCGCGTGCGGCGCGGGGCAGACGGCCGTGGATGACGACCGCTCGGTCCTGCGCGATGAACCGCCCGTCGAGGCTCCCGACCGACTCGAACTGGAGCGACGGGTCGGGGTCGCCCGTGGGCGTCGCCGTCGCCACGTTCATCCCGATGTAGGTGGCGCTACTGCCCGCGACGACCTGCGGGAGATGGGCGATGCCTGAGGCGAAGTCGGTCGCGAAGTCCTTGACGGGATAGTCGACAGCGAGGTCCGAGACCTGGCCTGCCCGGAGGTAGCGCGGATAGGCCGACAGCGTCCTGCGCGCGCCGGCTCCCGCCGCCAGCGCCACGCTGCCACCGAGCCCGATCAGCAGCGCAACCGCGACGAAGCTGCGCCAGCGGCGGCGCACGAGCGAACGGAAGAGCAGCGCGACGGCCCCCATCGTGTCAGTCTCGCCTCAGAGGTGGCATCGCGACAGGGCGGCTGCCAGCGACTTCATATGGGTGGAGGCACCCTCGCTAGGGCGTGCGGCCCGCGCCCTTCAGGACGCGACGCCATGCGTCACCTGTGGTCGCGAGCCGGCGGGCGAGCGGCGCGACGGACCGCAGCGCGGGGGCGCGGTAGCGCAGCTCGGACTCGGCCCCGACCGCGGCCAACGTCTCGGGGTCCTCGGGTCGGTGCGTGTGCCCGATGACCTGGCCGAGGTCCCACGCGTGCACGTGCCACTCGATGGCGGCGACACCGGCGTGGAACCCGGCCGTCACGGTGCCGCGCGGGTAGCCGTACGGCAGGCTCCATCGCTCGGGCAGGCGCTTGGCGTAGGTGCGGGCGAGCGTGGTGAAGGTGGTCAGGCGGTCCGGACCCGACGTGGCAGGCAGCGCGTCGACCGCAGCAGCGTTCTCCACCGGCAGGTGGGCGGCGGGGAAGGGCGGCTCCGCGATCCCGGCCTCAGCTCGATCCAGCCACGCGTGGTACCAGCCGGCGACGATCCCGAGATGGCCGAGGAGCTCGAGCGCGGTCCACGCCGGACACGGCGTCGTCGACTCCCACGCGTCGGCCGCTTCGATACGCGTCGCGATGGCCTCGACCGCGTCGATGCCGTCGTCGTAGCACCGCAGGACCCGGCCCAGCCCGGCGCCCATGGTGAGTCCGCCTAACCGGCGGACCCCTCGCTCGGGGTCGCTTCTGGTGCAGGCGCGGGCGCGGCGGCCGGAGCCGACAGCCCGAGCTGCGATCGGATCTCCGAGAGGCGGGCCTTGGCCTCGGTGTTGAGCGAGGCCTGCTCGACCTCGAGCATGCGGCTCTCGACCGACTCGCCTTGCAGCTCGGACGTGCCGAGGGCGCGGGCGTAGCGGGTCTCGATCTTGTCCCGCACCTCTTCGAGCGTCGGGACGTCCTGGCCGACGGTCTCGGACAGGCTGGCCATGGCCTTGTTCATCTGCTCCTGCATCTTGGCCTGGTCGAGTTGGCTGAGGAGCTTCTGGCGCTCGGCCAGCTTCTTCTGCAGCGCGCTCGAGTTCTGGGCCACCGCCGCCTTGGCCTGGTCGGACGCCTGGGTGGTCTGCATGGCCAGGCTCTTGAGGCCGTCCACCTCCTTCTCCGACGCGATGAGCCGGTTGGCGAAGGCCTCTGCCGCGCGCGTGTACTCCGTCGCCTTGGCGGCGTCGCCCTGCTTGGTGGCCTCGTCGGCCATGAGCACGGCCTGACGGGCCGAGGAGTTGACCTTCTCCAGCTCCTCCATGGCCCGGTTGAGGCGCATCTCGGTCTGCTTCTGGTTGGCGATCACGTTGGCCGCCTGCTCCTTGAGCCGGCGGTGCTGCTCCTGGGCCTCCATGATCGCCTGCTCGAGCTGCACCTTGGGGTCGGCGACCTCGTTGAACTTCCCGGTGAGGGCGGCCGTGATGTAGCGCCCCATTCGACGCAAGAGCTTGATCATGCGTCGAAGGTTATGCGGTCATACCCCCCGCCGCGTCACCGGTCTCCTCGAGGCCCTGGCGCAACGATTCGAGCTCGCTGACGAGGTTGTCGACGTCGGTGGTGAGCGGGCTGAGCTCGCTCACGTCGTTGGCGCGCACCGACAGCTCGACGGCACGGGCCACCGCCTCGTCGAGCTGGGCGTTGATGACCTTGAGCCGGTCGGACGCGTTCTCGGCCACGTTCTTGATGCGTTCGGCGGAGGCCAGCTGGGCCTGCACGGCCGCGATGGCCCGGTCGAGGGACGACTTGCGGTCGCGGTCGCTGTTCGCCCGTGCCTCCGCCTCCAGGCCGGCCAGCTCCTGGGCCGTGTTGCGTACGTCGAGCTGGCGATAGGCGCCGACCAGGTCGTCCCCCTGCCGCGCGATGTGCCAGCACTCGGTGACGCCGTCGTCGAGGCGGGAGCCGATGCCCTCGAGCCGCTCGCGTAGGGGCCCGTCCTTCATCCGCCTGGTGGTGCGTTCGAATGTCGCCTTGGCCTGCTGTGCGTCGAGCACGTACTTGCGCCACGGCTCGCCGACCCGGAAGGCGTCGACCCGCTCGCCCTTCGGCCGGCGGGGAACCGCGGCTGCCACGCGGACGGCCCACGCCAACGCGCCGATGCCTGCCGCCGCCGCGATCGGCAGCCCGCCCAGGATGGCGGCGGCCGTCCCTGCCCCGGCCAGCAGCAGCGCCGACGGGGACACCACCGCGCGCGCCACCGCCGGGGTGCGCACGTTGTCCGGCAGCCGCTCGAGCATGGCCCATCACGCTATGCGCCGACGCGGTTACCGTCTCACCGGCGAGCACCGGCAGGCGGGAAGGAGCGGGCGATGGGCGAGGTCGGCAGTGCCTATGCGGGCGTACGGGAACGGGTGAGTGCGATGGTCGTTGGTGCCGACCCGGCGCGGCGGGTGCCGGCGTGTCCCGAGTGGACAGTGAAGGATGTCGTTGCCCACATGGCCGGCGTGGTCGACGACGCGCTCGCCGGGCGGCTCGACGGCGTCGGCACCGATCCGTGGACGGCGCTCCAGGTCGAGGCGCGCGCGCACCGTTCGCTCGAAGACGTGGTCGCGGAGTGGAACGAGAAGGCGCCCGCCTTCGAGTCCATGCTCGACGCCATCGGTCCTCCCGGTGAGCAGGCCGTCTTCGACGTGACCACCCACGAACACGACCTGCGCGGCGCGCTCGCGGCGTCGGGCGCCCAGGACAGCGATGCGGTTGGCATCGGACTCCGTTGGCTCGCACCGACGTTCGCCTCCCAGGTCGCGGAGCGAGGGTTGGAGCCGTTGTGCGTCCGCACCACGTCAGGCGATGCGTGGGCCAGCGAAGGCGCCGGTGATGCCGCGGTGGAAGGGTCGCCGTTCGAGCTGTTCCGCGCACTCAGCGGCAGACGCAGCCGCAGTCAGCTCTGCGCGTTGACGTGGACCGTCGCCCCTGAACCCTTCCTGCCCGCGTTCGAGTGGGGACCGTTCTCGACGCCAGCGAAGGACGTCATCGACGCGCCTGTTCGCTAGCTCCAGGGCGGCGCTTCGATCAGCAGCGGTGGTCGCCGCTCCACGCCTCGCGGCCTTCGTTCAGCGCGAGTCCAGCCACCACCATTGCGGCGAGTGGGTCGGCCCACCACCACCCCGCTATGGCGTTCAAGGCAAGTCCGGCCAGCGTCGCGGCAGACAGGTACGCGCACAGTCTGGTCTGGGCCGAGTCCGCGATCAGGGTCGGCATGTGCAGTTCGTGACCCACCTTGTGCTTGCGACGCGCGAGCCAGGGCATGACCAGAAGCGACAGCGCCGTCACGACCATCCCTACAGCAGAGGTATCCGGGTGTGCTCCGGTCAGCAGGTCGCGAAGCGCGGTCACCGCGACGTAGAGGGCGAGTGCGAAGAAGGATGCGCCGATGGCTCTCATGGCTTGGCGCTCGCGGTGCTCTGGCGCCCCTCGCAGCTCCCACAGGACGACGAAGGCGGCGGACACCTCGATGACCGAATCGAGGCCGAAGCCCACCAACGCGACAGAGGATGCGACCGTCCCGGCAACCAGCGCGACGACGGCCTCAGCCGCGTTCCAGCCGATGGTCGCGTACTCCAGTCGGGCGGCGCGGCCATCCACGTCTGTTGCCATCCCTCAATGGAACACAGGTCCCAGACGCATCAGCAACTAGAGAACGGCAACCGTTCTCGCGACGTCCTCCGGCGTGCAGGGCCCACCGCGTTCTGGTGCACGAACGGTCATTCCCAGGCGTGCAAGTGCACCAGAAGCGCGATGTCGGGGCACCAAACGCCAACGCCGGGTCAGTCGCGGGTTTCTCAACGAGTCAATCGGGCCCGATCACACAGAACTCATTGCCTGCCGGGTCCTGAAGCACGCGTGTCGTCCACTCACCGGCCTCGGTGATCGACACCGGCGAGGCACCTGCGGCGATCATGTCTTTGACCATCGGCTGCGCGTTTTCGACGAAGAGGTCAAGATGCGTTCGCGCTTTGGAGATCTTTGGCTCCGGCACTCTCTGGAATGTCAGGTGGGGCGGTCCGTCGGAACCGCTGGCTCTGTCAATCGTGACGTAGGGGCCTCCCGATGGGCCCGGGCGTCTGACGTAGCCGAGGAAGCGCTCCCAGAAGGAAGCGAGCTGCTCAGGGTCGGAGCAGTCGATGGTCAATCCGATCCGGGTTGGGGCTGACATGCGTGGGTCTCCGACCGTCGTGGACTCGAGAGGCTAGAGCTGTCTCGGATCAAGATCGTCGGGAATTTCGTAGGTAGCGGCTCGATGACCGTCGATACCAGCGCGCCAACGACTGCCCCGAAACGCCGGCTGAACGTCATCTCGAGCGACCGGGTGGAGGTCCGGCTAGTCGCTACGGAAGGAACGGGCGTAGGAGTGCCCGGAGCTCTTCGGTGCGCTGCATGACCTCGGTGTGGCGCGTGGCGGGAAGGACGGCCAACCGACAGTCAGGGAAAAGATCGAGCATCTCGGCGGCGTGGTCGAGGCGGACGAAGTCGCGATCGCCGACCACGAGGAACGTGGGTGCGGTGATCGAACGGATCTCGTCGGCGGTCCAGCCGGCGAAGTCGTGCACGACCGGCTGCATGCGCTCGAGGAACGGGAAGAAGTCCGCCGGGTCCGGCGCCACCGACTCGTAGTCGGCCTTCCACGTGGTGAACTCCTCCTCGGTTGGCAGGCGCGGGTCATCCTGCTCAGGCGCCGTGATCTCGGGGTGGTACCCGTCCGGGCGGATGTTCGAGGCCGCGAGCACGAGCCGGCGGACCTTGCCCGGGTGGCGGACGCCGAGGCTCGTCGCGGTGAGGGCACCGAGGCTGAAGCCCCACACGTCGACCGGCCCCCCATCGGCGACTCGGTCGATCAGCTCGGCGACGTCGTCGGCGAATCGATCGATCGACATGGAGCGGCCGGTGTCGGGCGTGTGGCCGTGGCCCTGGAGCTCGACGCCGATCACCCGTCGGCCCTCGGTGAGCCAGGGGAGGACGTCGCCGAAGCTGCGCTGGAAGGTGAGGATGCCGCCGTGCAGGGCGACGAGCGGCCGACCCGCCGGGTCGCCGTGCTCCTCGTACCAGATGGGGACACCGTCGATCTCCTCGTGGGACATACCGTTCCGACGCTAGAGGCCTTGCAGACTCATCGGCCGTCCGCGCGACGCCTTTCCGACGGCGGACTGGGAGCGTCCCGTAACGCCGGCTCCGAGCGATACCAAGCGGTTCGCTCTGGCGACAACGAGTGCAGAGCCGGCACTACCGAGCACTTCGCAGTTTGGGTGGACTTAGCCACACCAGGCGTGGATAACTCCACCCAATCGTCCGGGCGATCCGCTAACCGCTCGGACCCGCGGCAGAGCACCGTCCCTAAACGCTGGCTGACGGTCATGCCCGAGCCGGTGATGGCCCGCGCTCTTCAACCAAATGGTTGACAACGGTGGAACGGCTGCGTAGGTTGTACTCAACCAATCAGTTGAATAAGGAGGTCGTCCGTGGTCGACGACCGGCTGTCCCGAGTCTTCGCCGCTCTCGCCGATCCGACGAGGCGCGACATGGTGGCCCGGCTCGCCGTGGGCGACGCCACCGTCGGGGAGCTGGCCGATCCCTACGACGTCTCGGTCCAGGCGGTGTCGAAGCACATCAAGGTGCTGACCGACGCCGGCCTGGTGAGCCAGAGCAGGGACGCCCAGCGGCGGCCGTGCCATCTCGAAGCGGAGGTCTTCGACCTGATGACGAGATGGATCGAGCGGTACCGCCAACAGGCCCAGGAGCGCTACGACCGCCTCGACGCCGTCCTGGCCGAGATGCGCGGCGAGGAACAACCCACACACCAGCGGCACCGACAGCAAGGAGCAGCGTCATGAACGCCACCAACCAGCGCCACGAGGTCTCGATCGAGGCCGACCCCAGCCTGCCGATCATCCGGATGACCCGTGACTTCGACGCCACACCTGCGCAGCTGATGCGGGCCCACACCGATCCCGAGCTGTTCACGCGCTGGGTTGGTCCGGACGGGATGGAAACCAAGATCGTCGAATGGGACGCCACCACCGGTGGCCGCTGGCGCTACGTCGCCGGGCGCGACGGCGAGGAGTACGGCTTCCACGGTTGCTTCCACGAGGTCGGCGAGGACCGCATCGTCCAGACCTTCACCTTCGACGGTCAGCCCGATGGCGTCGCCCTCGAGACGCTGTGGTTCGAGGACCTCGGCGGCGGTCGCACCCGACTGCACGCGCAATCGCTGGTGGACAGCTTCGAGGGTCGCGATCAATGGCTGGCCAGCGGCATGGAGACCGGCGTCGACCAGGGCTACGCCAAGCTCGACGCGCTCATCGCCGAGCTCCGATGAGCGGCCCCGCCGACGAGCATCGGCGCATCGCCGACGCGTTCACAACAACCGTCGAGGGAACCGCTCCCGAGGCGTGGGACAAGCCTGCACCGGTGGAAGGCTGGGTCGCCCGCGACGTCGTCCGCCACCTCGTCGAGTGGCTCCCGGCCTTCCTGCAGGGCGCGGTGGGGATCACGCTGCCGGCGGGTCCGTCGGCGGACGACGACCCCGTCGGTGCGTGGCGCACCCAGACCGACGCGGTGCAGGCACTGCTCGACGACACCGCTACAGCCGACCGCGAACACGATCTCCCGCACATCGGCCGCATGCCGCTCGGGCAAGCGATCGACATGATCTACACCAGCGACGTGTTCATGCACCGGTGGGATCTCGCCCGAGCCACCGGCCAGGACGAGACGCTGGACCCGGACAAGTGCGCCGCGATGCTCGAAGGCATGCTGCCGATGGACGAGGTGCTGCGTCAGAGCGGCCAGTACGGTCCGCGCGTGGACGTCCCCGATGACGCCGACGTCCAGACCAAGCTGCTCGCGTTCATCGGCCGCACCCCATAGACGTCGCCTCGAGACGGCGGGGTGTCACCGTGGACCGCAACGTTGAGGTTCATCGGCGCACCGCGGTCATGGAGTACGTCGGCGGCAGCATGACCCGCACGGCGTCGGCGGTGCCGACCCGGTGGGCGTAGACCTCGTGCAAGCCGCCGAAGAAGACCCAGCGGCCGTCGGGGGACCAGGTGGCGAAGCCGTAGTCCTCACCGAACTCGGCGGGCGCGCCCGCGACGAGGGTGACGCGTCCGGAGCGCGCATCGACGAGTGCCAGCCGCATGCGACGGCCCCCGGCGTCGCCACCGACGTTGCCCGCGTCGAGAACAGAGAACGCGGCCAGGGTGGACCCGTCTGGCGAGAAGCCGCCGCCGCCGATGAAGCCGCGGTCGGTGGCAGGGCGGCGCACGGCCACGTCATGTTCCTTGGCCACATCGGTGATCACGAGATCACACGACTCCTGGCACGGCTCGCGGGTCCAGGCGACGAGCGAACGCCCCGCGCTGCTGAACGTGTCGATCACCCGCCCGCCGGTCCCGATGGCGCGACCAACGCGACCGGTGCCGGGATCCCAGGTTGCGAAACGCTGAGGGAAGCTGTTCGCTGGGGACGCGACGACGATGCCCGTGGCAAGCGCTCGGGGCGGGTCGGTGAGCGAGTAGCCGGTCGGGAGGTCCCACGGGCCGCCCAGCGGGGCACCGTCCACCGTCACGAGACGGACGTGGTTTCCGTTCGGTGACGCCCCCGATGCATCAGCCACATAAACGGCGTTGGCCCGTGCCGCGGGAAAGACCTTCTGCGCGGTCTCGACCTGCTGTGCCACGTAGGACGGTGGATCGAGCCGCCATGTGGCGCCGGTGCCCCCGTAGAACAGCGAGGGTCCGACGCGCACGAGCTGGCATGTGCCGCACCAGGCCGCGGGGGCGTCTATCGGCCGCGCCGCACCCGTCTTGGGATCGCCGGCCATGAGGGTGTCACCGTCGGCCCACACCAGCTCGACGCCGACCGGACCGGACCGGAAGGCCCGGGCCGACGTGCTGAGGGGCGCGAGCGTTACACGTCGGCCCGCGTCGTCGGACCACACGGCGGCGGCCGCCACGAGCGCCACCACGACGACGACGATGACGGCACCCGCGGCGAGGAGGCCGGTGGTTCGGCGGTGCCGGTCAGGTCGCCGCCGCCCCAACAGCTCAGCGATGGTGATGGGCGGGACGGCGCCTCCGATGTGGTCGCGCAGGCGCGTCGCCAGCTCGGGGTCAGGCATCCTCGGAGACCTCCAGTCGGGAGCGAAGCTTGGCGATTCCTCGCTCGACGTGGTTCTGCACTGTCGAGGGCGCGACGCCCAATAGCGCTGCCACCTCGCGATGGGTCAGGCCAAAGCCGTGACACAGCACCACCGCGACGCGCTGCGGGCGGGTCAGTTTGGCCAAGGCCGTGTCCAGGCCGGGGTCCAAGTGCGGCTCAGGGGCAGGGTCCGGTGGCGCGACCGCTCGTGGGCGCCGGCGATACCACCGCATCCGGCTCTGCCCCACGCGGTAGAGGTAGCCGATCGGATCGTGCATGGAACCGACCCGCTCCCAGTGCTCCCACCCGTACGCAAGCGCATCGGCCGCTGCCTCGCGTCCGGTCGGTCCGTAGGCCGCGATGAGGGCGCGGCGCAGCGTCGGCTCCGCACCTGCGAAGAACGCGACGAACGCCTCCTCAGCCGGTAGATCGGTCGATGGCATCTCCTCCACCACCCATAGAAAGCCACAGACAGGGCATCTGCACCACGAAATGGCGTGGATCGGTGCCGGTGGCGACCAGCGACGGGCGATCAGGCCTCCGCCGGCCTTGGCGCGAGGCACCCGGCTGGCAGACTGGCCCCATGGTGGATCCCGACCTGCTCGTGCCGGCGTGCATCGAGGCCATCGCCGAGACGGACTCCCGCGGGGCGATCCGCGACGTCCTGCGTCGTGCGGTGGCCGACGGCAAGGTGGCCGACAGCCTCCAACGACAGACCAGCGGGCTCAACGTGCTCTACAACAGCGCCGAGCTCACCGTGCTCAACGTGGTGTGGCCGCCGCTGATGTCGCTGTTCCCACACGACCATCGCATGTGGGCCGCCATCGCCATCTACGGCGGGCGGGAGGACAATGCCTTCTACCGCCGGGCCGACACGGGCATCGTCGAATCGGGGGGCAAGCAGCTGAGCGAGGGCGACGTGCTGCTGCTGGGCGACGACACGATCCACTCGGTGCTCAACCCGGCCCGCGCCTACACCGGCGCCATCCACGTCTACGGCGGTGACTTCATCGGCACCGCGCGCAGTCAGTGGGACGCGGAGACCTTCGCCGAGCAACCGTGGGACCTCGAGGAGGTCCAGCGCGAGTTCAAGCGGGCCGAGGAGGCCTTCGCCGGGTCCGAGTGACCTAGAAGTTGCTGACGACGGCGGTGAAGACCTTGCTGATCGTCTGCGGGTCGGACGCGTCGTAGGCCGCGGCGTTGGTCGCCTCCGCCAGCCGCTTCAGCGTGTCCTTGTCGGCGTTCTGGCCATAGGCGATGGTGAACAGCCGCACCGGCGTCGACGACAGTCCTTCACTGCCTGACCGAAGCTTGGCCAGCAGACCGGCCAGGTCGGTGTTGCGGTCGTCCTCGTTGCGCCCGTCGGTGAGGAGGAGGACGGCGTTGATGCGCGCCGGGTCGTAGCTCTCCTTCAGCGACTGGTACGAGTCGCGAGCGACGGTGAACAGTGGCGTGCCCTCGCGGGGGATGAGCCCGTCGATGGACGACGCCAGCTTCTCGCGCTGTGATCCGATCGGCGCGATAGGAACGAGATCGAGGTAGTCGCGCGGTTCCTTGGACTGCAGGTTGGTGGAGAAGATGCGCAGGCCCACCTGGTCGTCGGGCTTGAACTGCGACAGCGCGTCGATCGCGGCCTTCTTGGCCAGGTCGAGCTTGGTCTCGTTGTTCCCCGCGTCCTCGCCCATCGAGCCCGAGACGTCGATCACCATCAGCACGCGCGCGCCCTTGCGCGTCTCGCCCCACCGCTCGATGAGACGGACGAGCACAGGCGGAGCGGGGACGCCGAGGGTGGTCTGGGGCTGCGTCGGGTCGACGCCGTTGGCCCGCACGATCGGCGACCCCACCGCGACCGCGGGGTTGCCGGGGCGGAAGCCGAAGCGCAGGATCTTGCGCTGGTTGGCCGGCTCCTGCACGAAGCGCTCGAAGCGCTGGGCGCCCGACCGCTCGGCGGCCGAGACCCACGGCGCGTCCAGCACGAAGAAGGGGCTGTCCGAGAACAGCGTCCCCTCCTTGGGATAGATGGCGACCAGCGGCACCTTGGGCGGCTTGGGCCGCTCGCCCGGGTCGGTGATGCCGTCGGGGTTGCCGCGGTTGTAGTCGATGACCGACTTCTCCTCGACGGCGACGGCCGACACATAGGTGAGCGCCGTGCCACGCGAGTCGTTGCGGTACCAGTTGTTGAGGAAGGTCAGCGTCGTGTCGCCGTAGTGGACGACGGCTGACTCGACGCCCTGGTTGATCTGGGCGATGTCGGGGCGGTTGACGTCCTCGATGGTGAGGTCACGTGTCTTGCCGGTCGCCGCGTAGTACTGGGCGATGGTGGCGGACAGGGCGCTGGTCGAGAAGTTGGGATTGGTCTTGCCGAGCTTGAAGGCGCCCCACTCGGGATGGCCCTTGGCCGCCCACCCGTTGGGATCGCGGGCCAGCGCCAGCAGGTCGCCGTAGCCGATGGGCGTGTCCGGCCATCCGAGGGCGGACGCCATGGGCCGGGGCATGGCTATCACCAGCGGCGTCAGCATGAACGACCGGGCGTTGGTCGGGACGATCGCCGTGTCGCCCTTGTCGGTGAGGCGTTGGTTCACGACCGCGCCCCACGACCGCGCGGCCGGCGACCAGATCACCGGCTTCGGGCCGTCGGCCGTCTCGTCCCGCCACCCGTCGACCAGCGTGGTTGCGCCTGCGCCCGACGACTTGCTCTGCACGCGTACGACCACGCACCCACCGTCGCTCGCCGCCTTGCTGTCGTTGAAGGTGGCCGCCAGCTGGGTGAGGAGCTCCACCTTCTCGGGCGAGCTGGCCACGTCGACGGCCGCGCAACCCTTGGGCACGTTGACGTTGCCGGATCCGCCGCTCGCCCCGTTGTCGGCAGGCGGCTTGCACCCGGCCAGCACGAGCAGGGCGGCGATGACCAGCAGCAGTCGCTTCATGCCGCGTCCCGCCACGCGCCGCGCAGGTAGGCGAGCAGACCGGGGTCGGGGAGGCCGCTGGTCCTCGGAAGGCTCGGGCTTGCGACCTTCCATCCCGCCCGCTCCAAGGGGTCGCGCCCTGCCTTGCCCTCGAGCAGCTCGGCCAGGCGCGCCGACTGCTTGGACGCCACGGTTCCGAGGACGACATCGGCCGTGACCACGGGGGAAGGGTAGATGACGTTGACGTCGCCGGCGTTGGCGGCGGCAGCGAGCACGGGCGTCATCTGTGCCTCCAACCCGGCAACCGCGTCGACGATGGCCGGACCGCCCGCCAGCATCGTGCTCACGTCGGCCGCCACCTGCGCCCGCGCCAGATCGCCCAGCCACACCCCGAAGGCGTCGTTGTCCTGCAGCTCGGTGGACGAGACGTCGGCCCGGCCCACGAAGCCGACCGTGCCCGCGCCCAACGCCACCAGCCCCGACGCGGTGACGACGGGATCCGGGAGCGCCGTCTTCACCGTGCCCCAGGTGTCCTTGCCGCCCGCCGCCTTCCACGGGCCGTTGGCCGCGTTGCCGAGACACGTCCAGGCCACTGCGCCTTTGCAGAACGCAGTCAACGCTGCGGCGCGCTCCTTCCACATCACGATGGCCACGCGCGTGCGGGCGATGGGCTTGGACACACGGTCGATGAGGGCAGGTCGTCCTCCGGCCCGCCTGGCCTCCTGCACCAGCTGCGGGAAGGGACCCGGGGTGAGCCAGCCGTCGAACGGCGACTCGGACGCGCCGGTCAACTTGTCGGCCGTCACTCCCGCGTCCTCGACCGTCAGAACCACCTTTGCGCCGGAGGTGTCGGCGAAGTCCTGACACACGTCTCCGAGCTCCGTCGCACACGTCAGCCGCAGCACCGCGTTGCGCTCCGACCGCCGGTCGTTGAGCTTGCCCCGCACGACGATGGCGCCCACGATCATGGCGACGGCGGCGACGAGCGCGCCGATGCGGATGGCGAGGGGGCTCATGGCGCGGTCGCTGCCGCGATGTCCTCGGGCGTGAGCGCCACCAGCTCGTCGTTGGAAGGGTCCTTCTCCTTGGACGCCACGATGCGGCTGGCCTGGGCGGCCATGGCCGCCTCGAACAGGTTGCGCACCAGGCGCCCGTTGCCGAAGCCCTTGTCGCGGGGGACGGCGTCGAGCCAGGCGCGCGCCGCCGCCACCGCCTGCTCGTTGGGCGTGTAGCCGCCCGTCTTGCACTGGCTCTCGAAGATCTGCAACAGCTCGTCGGTCGAGTAGTCGGGGAACGCGATGGTCTTCGGGAAGCGCGAGCGCAGGCCCGGGTTCGAGTCCACGAAGACACCCATCTCGTCGGGATAGCCGGCACAGATGACGACGATGTCGTCGCGGTGGTCCTCCACCAGCTTCACCAGGGTGTCGATGGCCTCGAGGCCGAAGTCACGTTCGCCGCCCCGCGCCAGCGCGTAGGCCTCGTCGACCAGCAGCACGCCCTGCAACGCCGACTCGAAGACGCGCGACACCTGGGCCGCCGTCTGCCCGACGTATCCGGCAACGAGGCCGGCCCGGTCCGTCTCCACCAGGTGCCCCTTCTCGACCACGCCGAGGGTGCGGTAGATCTGGGCGAGGAGGCGGGCGACGGTGGTCTTTCCGGTGCCGGGATTGCCCGTGAAGATGAGGTGGCGGCTCGACTCGACCACCGGCAGCTTGCGCTCGCGGCGCAGGTTCTGGATCTGGATGAGCGCCGCGACCAGCTTCACCTCGCGCTTGACGCCGGCCAGGCCGACCAGCGCGTCGAGCTCGGCCAGGAGCTCCTCGAGTGGACGGGCCGGCTCTTGGACAGGTGGCGCCACCGCTACGGCTGGCGCGGCCGGCGCGGCGGCCGTGGTCCCGCCCGCGGGCGCCTGACCGGGCCGGCCCAGGCCCGCCAGCTCGCGCGTGCGGAGCAGCATGGTGCGGAAGTCCTCGATGGCATCGAGCTCGCTGGTGGACGGGTGCTCGTCGAGCGAGCACACGATGTGGGCGATGCGCATCGCCGTCTCGTAGTAGCGCCACGACAGGTCGGTGCCGCCGACGCGGTCGGCCTGCACCACCAGGTCGAAGAGGGCGGACGGCGCGTGCAGCCACTCCTTCTTGCCCACCACCAGGCGGGCCTTGCGAACGTCGCCCGGCGTGGCCCGCTCGAGCTGGGTGTCGAAGCGAGGTGCGAAGGTGGTGATGAACGCCCACAGCTCCTCGTCGGTGTGCAGCCCGTCGGCGTCGATGAAGGCCGCCACCAGGTTGAAGGCCTCGAGGGTGACGTCCGTCGAGAGGCGTTCGGCTTTCACGCTCGGCACGCGCGCCGACAACTGCTGCAGCGCGGGGGTCAGATCGGCGACGAAGCGGTCCACCGGTTCGCTCAGTGCGTTGTCGATCACGCCGGCTGCGGATCCCTCCACATGGGCCACACCTTGGGGCCCTTGGGCAGCTGGATCTCGTCGGTTACCTCGAAGCGGTGGCGCCGGTAGAAGGCGATGTTCGACTCCTTCGACGACTCGAGGTAGGCGGGCAGCCCCTCGTTGTCGCACCGCTGCAGCACGGGCGCCAGGAGCGCGCTGCCGACGCCCTTGCCCTGTTTGGACGGATCGGTGCCGAGCACCGCCAGGTACCAGTGCGGCTCCTTCGGGTGCTTGCGCTCCACCGCGTTCATGGTGCGCAGGCCGCGCATGAGACGGGTGCCGGTCACGCGCAAGAGCCCCGGCGCCACGCGCAGCACGTCGCGGGCCGACGTCCGCCACTGGTCCGGCGGCGCCCAGATGGCCGCGCCGTCGACGCCATCGGTCGTGTACACCTCGCCGTGGGGGAGGTGGAGCTTGAGCTCGTAGCCGCGGAAGAAGGCTTCCAAGCGGTGCGGGCCGGGGTAGAGCCAGCTCATCACCGGGTCGTCCTCGAAGGCCCGGGCCAGCGCGCGGCTGAGCGTGGGGACGTCGGCGCGGGTGGCGTTCCTGACCGTGACCACGCCGTGCACGGTAATGCCCGGCTCTCTTGACCGAGCGGTCAAGTAAAGTCGCGCAGTGCCCTCCCTCCCCGAGCTCGGCGCCCGGGCCAAGGCCGCGTCACGCGCCCTCGCGCTGGCATCGACGGGGGCCAAGGATGACGCCCTGCGGGCCGCGGCCGACATCCTGCTCGAGCACGCGCCCGAGGTCCTGGCCGCCAACGCGGCCGACGTCGTCGCGGCCGAGGGCGCGGGCACCACGACGACGGTGGTGGACCGCCTACGCCTGAGCCACGAGCGGCTCGACGGCATGGCGGGTGGGCTGCGCCAGGTCGCCTCGCTGCCCGATCCCGTCGGCGAGGTCATCGACGGCTGGACCCGTCCCAACGGGCTGCGCATCAGGCGCGTGCGCGTTCCCCTCGGCGTGGTGGCGATCATCTACGAGAACCGGCCCAACGTGACGAGCGACGCGGCCGGCCTCTGTCTCAAGTCCGGCAACGCCGCCTTCCTGCGGGGCTCGTCGGCCGCCATCCGTTCGAACATCGCGATCGCCACCGCGTTGCGCGAGGGCTTCGCCAAGGCCGGCCTTCCTGAGGACAGCCTGGTGCTGGTCGAGGACACCAGCCACTCCTCGGCTCGCGAGTTCATGCAGCTGCGCGACTCCATCGACTGCCTCATCCCCCGGGGCGGACCGTCGCTCATCGGCGCCATCCTCGAGCACGCCACCGTGCCCTATGTCATCGACGGGGACGGCAACTGCCATGTCTATGTCGACAGGAGCGCAGCTCTGGAGACGGCGGTCGCCATCGTCGTCAACGCCAAGACCCAGCGCCCGTCGGTGTGCAACGCCGCGGAGTCGCTCGTCGTGCACGCGGACGTCGCCGCCGACTTCCTCCCGCGCGTCCGGGCCGCCATGCCGGAGGTGACGTTCCTGGGCGATGCGCGAGCGCAGGAGCTGCTGCCGGGCATCGGCGCGGCCGATGACGATGCGTTCGGCCGCGAGTTCCTCGACCTCACCATGAGCGTGGCCGTCGCCGCCGACCTCGACGCGGCGATCGCCCATGTCAACCGGTACGGCTCCGGTCACACCGAGGCCATCCTCACCGCCGATCTCGACGCGGCGAACCGGTTCACCCGCGAGGTGGACGCGGCGGCCGTCGTCGTCAACGCGTCGACGCGCTTCACCGACGGCGAGGAGTTCGGGTTCGGCGCCGAGATCGGCATCAGCACCCAGAAGTTGCACGCACGCGGCCCGATGGGCCTGCGCGAGCTCACGACCTACAAGTACATCGTTGAAGGGGAAGGCCAGACCCGTGGCTGAATCAGAGTTCAGGTTCGAGAACGTCCCTGCAGTTCGGGACGGGCTGAAGGACGTGGCCTACCTGGCCGACGAGGGCATCGCCGGGGTGGTGTACCTGGCCGACCGCCTCCAGAAGCCGATCCTCGTCGAGGGGCCGGCCGGCACAGGCAAGACCCAGCTGGCCAAGTCGGTGGCGGAGATGACGGGCGCCCGGCTCATCCGCCTGCAGTGCTACGAGGGCCTCGACGAGTCGAAGGCCCTGTACGAGTGGAACTACAAGAAGCAGCTCCTGCGCATCCAGGCCCAGCGCGTGTCCGAGCAGGAAGGCGGCACGTGGCACGACGTCGAGGAGGACATCTTCAGCGAGGAGTTCCTCCTGACCCGGCCCCTTCTCGAGGCAATCAGAGCCGACGACAAGGTCGTGCTGCTCATCGACGAGGTGGACCGCGTCGAGGTGGAGACCGAAGCGCTCCTGCTCGAGATCCTCTCCGACTACCAGGTGTCGATCCCCGAGCTCGGCACGGTGGCGGCCACCCAGATCCCCCTCGTGTTCCTCACGTCGAACAACACCCGTGAGCTGTCGGAGGCACTCAAGCGCCGGTGCCTCTATCTGCACATCGACTACCCCGACCTCGACCGGGAGAAGGAGATCGTGCAGACGCGGATCCCCGACATCTCCGACCACCTGGCCGATCAGATCGTGCGCATCGTGCGCTCCATCCGCCAGCTCGAGCTCAAGAAGCACCCGTCGGTCTCCGAGACGCTCGACTGGGCCCGCACCCTCGTGCTCCTCGGCGTGAAGGACGTCGACGCCGAGCAGGCCAAGGACACCCTTCACATCCTGCTCAAGTACCAGTCCGACATCGCCAAGGCCGCCAAGGAGCTCGGGGGCCCGGCGCCGAGGTGAGCGGGGCTCGTCTGGAGAAGGGGAGCGGCGGCGGGCTGGTCGACGTGCTCAGTGGCTTCGTCGGCGAGCTGCGGGCGGCGGGGCTGCCGGTGAGCATGACCGAGCACCTCGACGCCATGGAGGCCGTCGGGCAGATTCCCCTCGAGGACCGAGTGGCCTTCAAGTACGCCCTCGGTTCGACATTGGTGAAGAACGCCGCCCATTGGCGGGCGTTCGAAACGATCTTCGACGTCTATTTCTCAGCCTTGGGATTCACCCGGGTTTGGGTGGACGACGCCGACGGCGGGAGGGACCGGCAGCTGGCGGTGGCGGCCGAGTTGCTCGACGCCGAGCGCCGGGATGCCGACGCCGAGATGTCGGCCCTGAGCGCCGAGGAGCTCCTGGAGCTGCTGTACCGGGCCCTGCTGGCCGGTGACGAAGAGCTGCTGGCCGCCTTGGCCCGCCAGGCGGTCGACCGTTTCGCGGGCATGGAACCCGGCCGCCCCGTCGGCGGGACCTACTACCTGTACCGCACGCTCCGCCACCTCGACCTGGACGGCGTCCGAACCGGGCTCATGGCGGCGTCGGCGGCCGCGGTCGGTGTCGGGACCGGCCCGCAGGACACCGAGGACGCGGCGTTGTCCGACCTGGAGGAGCGCCTGGTCCGGGAGGAGTTCGACGCCCGCATCGCCCGCCTGCGCCGCCTGATCGAAGCGGAGATTCGCCGCCGCCTGGTTGCCGATCGGGGCGCCCAGGCAATGGCCAAGACGCTGCGCAAGCCCCTCCCCGAGGACGTCGACTTCATGCACGCCACCCAGGATGAGCTGGCGTCGCTGCGCCGAGCCATCCAGCCTCTTACGAGGCGGCTGGCGGTTCGCCTGGCCCGCAAGCGGCGCCACGGCCGCAAGGGCCCGCTCGACTTTCGCAACACGGTCCGCCACTCCCTGTCCTACGGCGGCGTACCGGCCGAGCCCAAGTTCCGGTACCCCCGGCCGGCCAAGCCCGAGATCGTGGTGATCGCCGACATCTCCGGGTCGGTGGCGGCGTTCGCCCGCTTCACTCTGCAGCTGGTGCACGCCATCAGCGGGCAGTTCAGCCGGGTGCGCAGCTTCGTGTTCATCGACGGGATCGACGAGGTCACGTCATTTTTCGACGGCGTGGAAGACATCAGCCACGCGGTGCACCGGGTCAACACCGAGGCCGACGTCATCTGGGTCGATGGTCACTCGGACTACGGCCACGCACTGGAGACGTTCTGGACCCGCTGGGGCCAGCAGGTGACGCCCCGGACGTCGGTCATCCTCCTCGGCGACGCCCGCAACAACTACCACGCCTCCCAGGCCTGGGTCGTCCAGGAACTGGCCAAGCGGGCCCGTCACCTGTACTGGCTCAACCCCGAACCCCGTTCGTACTGGGACACCGGTGATTCGATCGTCAGCCAGTACGGCGTGTTCTGTGACGGCGTGTTCGAGTGCCGCAACCTGCGCCAACTGGAGCGCTTCGTCGAGCAGCTGGCCTAGGGCGAGCGGGGGGGGGGTGGGGCGCGTGGGGCGGGGCCGGCGATGGTTG
>JBEEFP010000049.1:0-7843 GCA_041166085.1 Actinomycetota bacterium | reverse complement strand
CTGATGGCAGCCCGACGACGGGAACGGGCCGCCGGACCGTCACGGTCGAGCTGCGCAACCCGGCGGGCCCACTGCCCAAGGGCACCGTGACGGTCACCGCCGCCCTCGACACCTTCGTCGCCGGCTTCGGCAACACCAACCCGTGGATCGGGTCCGGCCAGGCCGCCGGCACGGCCAAGGTCCTCTCGTTCCACGAGACCTCGCTCGCTGCCTGAGGCGCCAACTAGACCGGTCGGTCAAGTTGGAAAGTAGGATGCGAGGCATGGCCGACCCCCGCTTCGAGTCCGTCCCGTCTGTCCGCCAGTCGCTGCACGACGTCGCCTACCTGGCCGACGAGGGGATCGCTGGGGTCGTCTACCTGGCCGACCGCCTAGGCAAGCCGATCCTGGTCGAGGGTCCCGCCGGCACGGGCAAGACCCAGTTGGCCAAGTCGGTGGCCGAGATGACGGGCGCCCGCCTCATCCGCCTGCAGTGCTACGAGGGGCTCGACGAGTCCAAGGCCCTCTACGAGTGGAACTACAAGAAGCAGCTGCTCCGCATCCAGGTCGAGCAGGAGGGGGCGGACTGGAAGGAGGTCGAGGAGGACATCTTCGCCGAGGAGTTCCTCCTGACCCGACCGCTGCTCGAGGCCATCCGGGCCGACGATCCCGTCGTGCTGTTGATCGACGAGGTCGACCGGGTCGAGGTCGAGACTGAGGCCCTGCTGCTCGAGCTGCTGTCCGACTACCAGGTCTCCATCCCCGAGCTGGGCACGGTGGTGGCCAAGCAGATCCCGCTCGTGTTCCTCACCTCCAACAACACCCGCGAGCTGAGCGAGGCCCTCAAGCGCCGCTGCCTCTACCTCCACCTCGACTACCCGACGTTGGAACGCGAGAAGGAGATCGTGATGACGCGGGTCCCCGACATCACCGATCACCTGGCCGACCAGGTGGTGCGCATCGTGCGCTCCATCCGCAGCCTCGAGCTCAAGAAGCACCCGTCGGTGTCAGAGACCCTCGACTGGGCCCGCACCCTGCTGCTGCTCGGCGTCGAGAACGTCGATGCCGAGCAGGCCAAGTCGACGCTGAACATCCTGCTCAAGTACCAGTCCGACATCGCCAAGGCGACGAAGGAACTGTCGGACAGCTGATGCTCGATCTGCTCGCCGGGTTCATCCAGGAGCTGCGGGCCGCGGGGTTGCCGGTCTCGCTGACGGAGAACCTCGACGCCATGGAGGCGGTCAAGCACATCCCGGTCGAGGACCGGGAGGCCTTCAAGTACGCCCTGGGCGCCACCCTGGTGAAGAACAACTCGCACTGGAAGGCCTTCGAGACGATCTTCGAGGTGTACTTCTCGTTGCGCGGTCCGCAGTACGACATCCTCGACCAGGCCGACGACGTCGACGAACTGGCCGACATCCTCCAGCAGATGGCGGCCGAGCAGGCGGCCGCGGGCGGCGGGCTCGAAGGGCTCACGCCCGAGGAGCTGGCCGAGATGCTCTACCGGGCCTTGATGAACGCGGACGACGCCATGATCCGGGCCCTCGCCCGTCAGGCCGTCACGCGCTTCTCGGGCATGGAGCCGGGCCGGCCGGTCGGCGGCACCTACTACCTGTACCGCACGCTACGGAACCTCGACCTCGACGGCGTGCTGCAGCGGATGATGGAGACGGCCCAGAACGAGGCCGACGGCGGCATGACGCCGTTGGAGGAGCGGCTGGCCCACGACGAGTACGACGCGCGCATCGACAAGCTGCGCAAGGAGGTGGAGGCGGAGATCCGTCGCCGCCTGGTCGCCGACCGCGGCGCCGAGGCCATGGCGAAGACGCTGCGCAAGCCGCTGCCGGAGGACATCGACTTCATGCACGCGTCGCGCGACGAGCTGGCCCTGCTGCGGCGCGCCATCCATCCCCTCACGCGCAAGCTCGCCGTCCGCCTGGCTCGCAAGCGGCGGCACGGACGCAAGGGTGCGCTCGACTTCCGCAACACGGTGCGCCACTCGCTGTCCTACGGAGGCGTGCCCGCCGAGCCCAAGTTCCGGTACCCGCGCCCGTCAAAGCCCGAGATCATGATCGTCGCCGACATCTCCGGCTCGGTGGCCGCCTTCGCCCGCTTCACCTTGCATCTGGTGTACGCGCTCAACGCCCAGTTCTCGCGCGTGCGCAGCTTCGTGTTCATCGACGGCATCGACGAGGTGACGTCCTACTTCGAGGGCGTGGAGGACATCACCGATGCCATCCACCGCGTGAACACCGAGGCCGACGTGATCTGGGTCGACGGCCATTCGGACTACGGCCACGCGTTCGAGACGTTCTGGGACCGTTGGGGCAAGGAGATCTCGCCCAAGACGAGCGTCATCCTCCTCGGCGACGCGCGGAACAACTACCACGCGGCCCAGGCCTGGGTGGTCGGCGAGATGCGCAAGAAGGCGCGCCACGTCTACTGGCTGAACCCCGAGCCCCGGTCGTACTGGGACACGGGCGACTCGATCCTCTCCGAGTACGCCATCCACACCGACGGCGCCTTCGAGTGCCGCAACCTCAAGCAGCTCGAACGCTTCGTCGACCTCCTCGGCTGACGTGACCGTCAAGCCGCGCCCTGGCGACATGCCGCGATCGGGGGCCGGGTCGATCGCGCATCGCAGGCTGATGTGTGGGGTCCTCATCGCATCTCAGCGAGCGAAGCTTGCGAGCGAGCGAATGTCACAGTGACTCGGCTGGTGCTCGTGCGGCACGGGGAGGCGCAGGCCTACCTCGACCAGGTGGTGGCAGGGGAGAAGGGCTGCTCCGGCCTGTCGGACCTGGGGCGGCGTCAGGCCGAGGCGCTGTTCGCGCGTCTGCAACGCACCAGCGAGCTGGCCGACACGACGGCCCTGTATGCCAGCGTGCTCCCGCGTGCGATCGAGACGGCGTCGATCATCGCTCCCGCCCTCGGCGGCCACGCCATCGTGGAGGACTGCGACCTGTGTGAGCTGCACCCCGGCGACGCCGACGGTCTCCTGTGGGACGACTACCGCGCCACCTACGCGGTCGAGCCGTGGGAACCCGACCGGCCCATGGCGCCAGGCGGCGAGAGCTGGGTCGGCTTCGTCGAGCGGGTGGCGGGCGCGCTGCAGTCGCTGGTCGCGCGCCACCCCGACGACACGGTCGTGGTCGGCTGCCACGGCGGCGTGATCATCGGGTCCATGCTCACCGGCCTCGGCCTGCCTGTCGTCGACGGCGGGCAGTTCCGCATCGGTCCGGAGAACACCTCGCTGACCGAATGGCTGGTCGACGGCGACACCTGGCGCCTCATCCGCTACAACGACCACGCCCACCTCGCCGACGTGCACTGACCGCGTGCGCTCGACGTCAGTCGGTGCGGAGGACGACTGCGGGCCGGGTGCGCGATGCCAGCCACGCCGGAACCGCAGCGACGACGTTGCCGAGCACCAGGGTGGCAGGCAGCAGGACCACGGCCGCGAGAAGCGGGGTCACCGGCCGAGCGGGGACGCCGAGCTGGTCGGCGAACAGCCGCCATCCCCAGCGACCGGCGACCACCCCGATGGGCAGGCCGGCCACCGCTGCGAGCCCGGCGAGCACGGTGGCCTGCCACGCCATCGCGCCCGACACCTGGCGGCGGGCGAAGCCGAGCACCTTGAGCACCGCCAGGTCGCGGCGTCGGCGCCGCACTGACGTGATGAGCACGTGGGTCAGCGTGCCGACGGCCGTCAGCCCCAGCAGAGCGGCCACGATCGACGGGAGCCCGCCCACCCGCTCGAGGTCGCCGAGGTCGGACGGCTTGGCCGGCAGGTAGACGTTGGCGCCGGTGATCGGGTGGCGGCCCGCGAACGCGGCGCCGTCGGTGCCCGGCCGCAGGCGGACGAGCGCGACGTCGGTGGTGCGGTCGGGCGCAAGGCGCCGCAGTCCCTCGAAGGTGACCACCGCGCCCTCGCCGAGTCGGGCCGCGCCAGCGAACTCGGTGAGGACGCCCCGTCCCACGATCCGCATCGTGGTCACGTGGCCGCCGGCCCGCACCGCCACCTGCTCGCCGACGCGCCGCCCGAGGGAGCGGAGGGTGCGGCCGCCCAACAGGATCTCGTCGGGACCGTGCGGGGCCCGCCCGCTCACGACCGTGGGCCCGATGTCGCTGTCCCCCTCGATGGCCAGCGCGTCCACGCGGACGGCACCGACGCGGAGGCGGTCGATGGTCGCCAGCGCGACATCGGTGACCTCGGCTCGATGGGTCAATGCCGCCGCCGGGCGTGAGAGGTCAGGCGCGAACGAATCGCCGTACTGGACGTCCCAGTTCCAGCCGTAGAGCCGCTGGTCGTCGAACAGATGCCCGAGGCTCGACGCAAAGGTGACCACTGCGACCAGCACCGCCACGCCGAGCGCGGCGCCCGCTACCGCCGATCGGACGGGCACCGCCGACCGCCCCCGTCCAGGCTCGAGCGCCATGCCGACGCCGACCGTGGCCGGCGCGGAGAGCCCGGCCCTGCCCGCGGCTGTCGCCACGCGCGACGGTCGACCGGCGACGTCGATGGAAGCGCTCGTGGAGGCGCGCCCGACGGCCCGCCCGGCCGCGAGGGTGCCGAGCACGACCACCGTGACGAGGACGACCGCGGCACCGATCGCGAGGTGGGCGAGGTTGACCTCGACGCCACGATGCAGCTCGGCGTTGCGGGCCACGCCGACGGGGGTGAGGGGCGACAGGGCGATACCCGTGATCACCGCGACGGTCGACGCCACGAGTGCCATCGCTGCAGCGCGCAGCGCCCCGAATGCCCACAACTGCGATGGCGTGAGTCCGAGTGTGCGCAGGATGGGGTGGTCGTCGGCGCCGAAGGTGGCCTGGCGCACGAGCGCTTGACCGAGGAGGAGCACACCGACGAGGCCGACGGCGATGCCCAGCAGGCGGAGGGCAGTGGCCTCGACGTCGAGCCCCCGCTCGACCACGGTCGTCTGCTCGGACGCGTCCGAGGTGACGATCTGATCACCGTGGGCCAGGCGGGTGAGCTCGCGCGTGAAGCCGGGTACGTCGGCCGCGCCACGGCGCAGGCGCACCGCGAGGACCTGGGAGGCATCCGGGTGGGACCGGCCGTACGCAGGGGCGACAACAGCGAGCGGTGGCAAGCCCCCCGTCAGGGGCGGGAAGCCTCCTTGGGTGGCAACGATGCCCACCACGCGGAACGGCTCCAGCTCTGCCGCGCCGATGTCGGCGCCGAGCGTGCCAGCCTCACCGAGCTGGAGGCGGACGACGTCGCCGACGTGCAGATGGACCCGGTCGGCGGCGAGGAAGCTCAGCGCCAGCTCGTTCTCGCGGCGCGGCAGGCGGCCTTGGAGGACACGATGACGGTTCAGTGTGGCGCCGAACTTGCCGTCGAGCGCGACGAAGGGCGCGAGGTCGCTGTCGACGATGGCCCGCCCGTTCGGCCCACTGCCGATGGGGAGGTAATAACCGACGCGCGCCGAGTCGATCACCTGCGGGAGGCGGGCGACCTCGTCGAAGTCGAACTGCTTGTTGAGGTTCGTTGGCGTCGTGCCGCCGTTGGTCACGAGCACGTCGAATGCACGGGTGGCGCGGCGAAAGCGTGGATAGGCGGTCTCGGTGCGTCGGGCGCCAGCGAGGGCAGCGATGACCCCGCCGCCGAGGAGCCCGAAGAGCAGCGCCATCGCCAACCAGGCGCGCCAGCGTGCCCGTGCCTCGACGCGGAGGAAGAAGAGCACGGCACTCATGGGTGCATTCTCACCGGCCCCGGACGCACGGCAAGCATGCTGGCGCACGACCTGCCGCCGTGCTGGCAGGGGTGGCTTATTGCTTGCGGCGCCGCCGTCGGCGCACCGGCGCGCCACGGTCGGACGACGCGAGCAGATCCTTGGCCGCGTCGAGGTCGTGCTCGGCCACGAGGATGCCGTAGCCCTGGGTGAGCCCGAGGTGGGGATACCAGCCGCCGGCGTCGCCTGCGTTCATGATCACCCGCACCCCGCCGGATCGAAGCTTGGCGATGATGACGTCGGCCTCGAATCGCGACGGCAGACGCGTCAACTCGACGATCGGTCCGTCGTAATGATCTGCCTCGCGATCGGTCAGGTCGTCTGGTGCCACGGTGCGGCCGGCCTAGGCGCTCGGGCGACGAGTGCGCACCGGGGGACGGCGGCCGTTGGAGGATTCGAGCATCTCCTTCATGCCGCCGAAGGCGCCGAGCAGGGCGGTGACCTCGGTGGGGAGGAAGATCTTCGTGGCCCGCCCGTTGGCCACTTGCTGAAGCGTCTCCAGGTACTTGATGGCGATGAGGTCGGGCGTGGGATTGCCCGTGTGGATGGCCTTGTAGACCATCTCGGTGGCCGCCGCGTCGGCCTCGGCCACGGCCCGAATCGCTGACGCGCGGCCCTCGGCCTCGAGGATGGTGCTCTGGCGCTGGGCCTCGGCCTGCAGCACGACGGCCTGGTTCTCGCCCTCGGCGTTGGTGATGGCCGCCTGCTTGTTCCCCTCGGCCTCGGTGACGACGGCCCGTCGGGTGCGCTCGGCGCGCATCTGATGGTGCATCGACTCGACCACGTCCTTGGGCGGGTCGATGCGCTGGATCTCCACCCGCACGATCCGCGTGCCCCACTTGTCGGTGGCGTCGTCGAGGATGTCCCGCAGCTTGGTGTTGATGTGCAGGCTCGACGTCAGCGCCTGGTCGAGCTCGAGGTCGCCGATGACGTTGCGCAGGTTGGTCTGGGCGAGCTTGACGACGGCCTGGATGAAGTTCGTCACGTTGTAGATGAGACGGCGCGGGTCGGTGGCCTCGTAGTACACGACCGCGATCACGCTCACGACGACGTTGTCCGACGTGATCACCTCTTGGGCTGGCACCTCGACGACGGTCTCGCGCATGTCGACGCGCACCATGCGGTCGACGATGGGGACCACCATGCGCAGGCCCGGCTCGACGGTGGCGTGGTACTTGCCGAGTCGTTCGACCAGGCCTCGTTGGTAGGGGCGGATCACCTTCACCGCGCTCACCACGAAGCTGAAGAGCACGACGGCGAAGATCAGCAGGATGATGGCGAATGCCATTGACGCATCAGCTCCTTCCCGGCGGCAACGCGCCGGGTTCTTCAGTGATCGGGCCGGGGCCCGTGAGGGGAGAGACGATGAGGCGGGCGCCGGACACGCTGGCGACCAGCGCGACGGCACCGGCGGGAATGGCGTCGCCCGTGAGGCTCTCGGCGCGCCACTTCTCCCGCTCGACCCGCACCCATCCCGTGTCGTGAGGGCCACTCGGGATGTCCTCGAGCACCACGACCTGCTTGCCGACGAGCCGGTTGGCACCGACGCCGGGGAGGACGCCGCCGCCCGCATTGCGCTCCAGGCGTCGGCCGAGGGGCCACAGCCCCGCGAACGTGATGACCGACAGGACGGCGAAGGCCGTCCACTCGACCGCCACAGATGCGCCGGTGAATGCAATCAGCGCGGCGACGAAGGCGCCGACGCCGAAGGGCAGGAAGACGAAGGCGGCGGGCGTGACCATCTCGGCGACCACCATCACCGTGGCTGCCACCAGCCAGATCCAGCGCCACGTCTCCGCCGAGTCCAGGTTCACGGTCGAACCATCACCCCTTCTCGCGCCAACGGTACCGCTCGTCCGGGGGAAATAGGGGTCGATTCGACCGCCATTTCCTCCAGACGTCTCAGCTACTCCGTGATGTCGGCCACCAGGCCGAAGTGGTCGCTGGCGAAGGTGCCCGTCAGGGCACGGTCGCAGACGACGCGCGCGGACTCGACGCGCCCGGCGCCCGAGTCGCGGCGCCAGCCCACGAGGACGTAGTCGATTCGCCGGTCGGGCTCGTGCTCGGCAGCCGCGAAAGGGTTCCGGTTGTCCCACGTGAAGCCGGGCC
>JBEEFP010000048.1:0-13331 GCA_041166085.1 Actinomycetota bacterium | reverse complement strand
TGTCTCGAGGAAATGGGGTACCGATTCGGTACCCCATTTCCTCGAGACCGGGGGAGGTTCAGCGGCGGAGGGGCTCGATGGCGCAGATGTAGTCCGTCAGACGGGTGCCGAGCTCGAGGACGAGCTCGGGGTCGTCGAGGTCGGGGTCGGGCCACGTCTCGGAGATGCGGCGCCACGTGTCGCGGCCGAGGAACTCGCCGACCTCAGCCTCCTTGCCGAGCGTCGTTCGCCATTTGGACTCGCGCTCGAGCAGCGTGGCGATGACGGCGTCGTTGTCGGCCGCCTTGCTGTTCTCGGCGTGGAAGCCGAGCTCGATGGCCAGCACCGTGGCCTCCGGCACGTAGCGCTTGCCGATGACCTGGGCCTCGTAATGCTCTCGGGTGGGCTTCTCGGTGTCGAACCACACCTTCACCCCGTACTTGTGCGACCGCTGGCGCAGCTCACCGAGGTCGCGAGGCACGAGCCCCCGCACGACCTCGCCCACTTCCTCGAACAGCTCCACGCCAGGATGATCGCACCACGTGGTGCACTTGGCTCGCGCCGCCGGCCAAGGCGTGAACCGCCTAGCCGACCGGGGCAGCCACCGGCGCGGGGGCGGGCTGGCTCGTCGCACCCGTCCTGAGCCGCACCGCGGTGACGGCGAGGCCCAGCAAGATGCTCACACCCATCACGGGCGTGGCGATGCGCTCGAGCACCACGTTGTTCGCCAGCAGGCTGACGGCGAAGCCGACGAGCCCGCCGTTCATCCCGAAGAACACCACGTGGTCGAGTCCCTGCCACCGGCGGTCGTCGGCCGTGAGGCCGCGCAGCAGCCCGAGGATGCCGTTGGTGAGCACGCCGACGAACATCACGTGGTCGACGGCCAGGAGCTGACGGTCGGCGATCTTGTCCACATCACCGGCGTTGGCGCCGATCAGGTAGTTGAGGAACAGGATGTTGACGACGACGGCGGCCGCGCACACCGCGCCGTGGCGGCCCGGCCCGCTGCGCAACCACTCGACCGCCCGCGCCATGGGCCACAGGCGGCGGACGAAGACGACCACACCGACCAGCTCGACGATCGCGGAGATCGGCGGCAGGGGCTTGATGTCGAAGAGCAGACCGATCATCAGCAGGACGCCACCGATGAACGGCAGGGCGATCTGCCAGCGACCGGCCCGATCGATCCGCCGCAGGACGGGCCACCCGAGCGCCCATTCGGCCAGCGCCATCCCCACCGGGATCAGGAAGCCGACCACCATCGTGGCGGGGTGGGCGTCCTTGGCGCCGACGGGCACGACGTCGCGCCCGGTGGCGATGCGGGTTGCCAGCAGCACGCCGACGATGCCGCCCATGACCGACGTGGTCACCGCCGCGAGGAACCCGAGGTGCACGACGGTGGCGTCGACGGATCGGAAGCGGCGGGCGACCCAGACGAAGAAGCCGACGATCGTCAAGAGGGCAAAGGTTCCCATCACCGCCCTCGGCTCCTGATACGTCAGTGCGAACGTGAACGCGAACGCGGGCAGTGTCACGACCGCGACTCGCGCCAGTGTGCGCGCCGTCCTGATCTCGGCGTCGTCGGCGGTGGCGCCGAACAACCACAGCGACGCCGCGAAGACGCACATGGTGATCCACCCGAGGGTGCCCACGTGCACGTGCGACAAGATCACCTTGCGGTTGAAGTCGACGATGTCGGTGCCGTTGAGGATGCCGATCCCGACGGTCCACACGAAGACGGTCATGGCGACCTGCAACAGGAGCCGGATCTCCTGCCTGAGAGGGTGCGGGCCGCCGTGGGCCGATGTCGTGGACATGGGGCCTCCTCGCTCGTGTCGTTCAGTCCGATGCGAAAGCAGATGCTGCCACGAGCACGGGCCGGCCTGTCGGACCGCGTGGCGCCGGCCCTGGCCGTCCCCGCGGGCAGAGGGATCACTAGCGTCTGGCCCATGGACGCATCGACCGTTCGCACCCACATCGACCGCGTCGCCCAGGACGGCTACACGATCGTCAGGGACGCCATCGAGCCCGACCTCATCGACGAGCTGGCCGAGTCGCTGACGCGGCTCGAGACCGACCTGGACGTGAAGCCGGCCACCAACAGCTTCGAGGGTGCCAACACGCTCCGCGTCTACAACCTGCTGGCTCACGGCGAGGTCTGGCAGCGCGTCCCGCTCCACGACAGCGTGCTGCCCATCGTCGAAGGCGTGCTCGATGCGGGGTGCCTCATCTCATCGCTCTCGTCGGTGAACATCGGCCCGGACGAGACGGCCCAGCCCATCCACGCCGACGACATGCTCATCCCCATCCCGAAGCCCCACCCGCCCACCGTCTGCAACTCGATGTGGGCCTTGACCGACTTCACCGAGGCCAACGGCGCGACGCGCATCATCCCCGGGACTCACGTCTTCGACCACTCGCCCAACTACGGGCAGGACTACGACAGCATCGCGGCCGAGATGCCGCGCGGCAGCGTGCTCATCTGGCACGGGAGCCTGTGGCACGGCGGCGGCGCCAACCACACCGACCAGCGCCGCATCGGCATCGCCATGAACTACTGCGCGGGCTACATCCGACAGCAGGAGAACCAGCAGCTCGGCTTGGCGCCGTCGCTCGTCGCCACCTTCCCGACGCGGCTGCAGGAGCTGGTCGGCTACGGCATCTACAACGGCCTCATCGGCCACATCGACAAGCGCTCCCCCGCCGACGTCGTCCTCGGTGACGCCGACGCCAAGCTGGTCTGGGACGCGATCTAGCCCGTTCTCGGACTAACCCAGGCGTTCGATGACGGTGACGTTGGCCTGGCCCCCGCCCTCGCACATGGTCTGGAGGCCGTAGCGGCCGCCGGTGCGCTCGAGCTCGTTGAGCAGCGTCGTCATGAGGCGGGCGCCGGTGGCGCCGAGGGGGTGCCCGAGGGAGATGGCGCCGCCGTTGACGTTGACCTTGGCCAGGTCCGCGCCCGTCTCTTTCTGCCAGGCGAGGACGACCGGTGCGAAGGCCTCGTTGATCTCGATCAGGTCGATGTCGTCGAGGGACATGCCCGTCTTCTCCAACGCGTAGGCGGTGGCAGGGATGGGCGCGGTGAGCATGTAGATGGGGTCGTCGCCCCGCACGCTCAGGTGGTGGATGCGGGCACGCGGCTTCAGGCCGTGCGTCTGCAGCGCCGCCTCGCTCACCACCAACATGGCCGCCGACGCGTCGGAGATCTGTGACGACACCGCGGCGGTGACCCGCCCACCTTCCGACAGCGTCTTGAGCTTGGCCATCTTCTCCAGCGAGGTGTCGCGCCGGGGACCTTCGTCGAGGGTGACATCGCCCAAGGCGACGATCTCGTTGTCGAAGCGGCCCTCGTCCTGGGCCTGGATGGCGCGCCGGTGCGACTCCAGCGCGAAGGCCTCCATGTCCTCACGGCTGATGTCCCACTTCTCGGCGATGAGCTCGGCGGCGCGGAACTGACTGACCTCCTGGGTGCCGTAGCGCTTGACCCACCCTTCCGATCCCGAGAACGGGTCGGTGAAGCCGAGGGGTTCGGCCGCCGTCATCGCCGACGCGATGGGGATCATCGACATGTTCTGCACGCCGCCGGCGACGACCACGTCGGCCGTGCCGCTCATGACCATCTGTGCCGCGAAGGAGATGGCCTGCTGCGCCGACCCGCATTGCCGGTCGATGGTGGTGCCGGGCACGTGCTCGGGCAGACCGGCGGCGAGCCAGCACGTGCGGGCGATGTCGCCCGCCTGCGGGCCGAGGGCGTCGACGCAACCGAACACCACGTCCTCGACCGCCGCGGGGTCGATACCGGTGCGGTCGACGAGCGCGTTGAGCGAGTGGGCGCCCAGGTCGGCGGGGTGGACCTGGGAGAGGCCGCCGCCCCGGCGTCCGACAGGGGTACGGACGGCGTCGACGATGTACGCGGGATTCGCAGTCATGAGACTCCAATGATCGTGGCGATGCGGTTCCTGTGCCAAGCCCCGTCGCCCCACGCGCCGGCAAGAGCCCACGCCCGCTTCATCCAGAGGTGCAGGTCGTACTCGTGGGCATACCCGATGGCCCCGTGCACCTGCAGCGCCTTGCGGCTGGCGATCACACCCGCGTCCGACGCCGCGGCCTTGGCCAGCGAGACGGCGGTGGCCCGCTCGGCGGTGTCGTGCTCGACCTCCCACGCGGCCCGGTAGACGAGCGGGCGGGCGAACTCCAGGGCGAGGGCGGCGTCGGCCAGGTGGTGCTTCACGGCCTGGAACGAGCCGATGGGTGCGCCGAACTGCTTGCGCTCGCTGGCGTACGGAACGGTGAGCTCGAGCATGGCGTCGGCCAGCCCGCAGAGCTGAGCCGCCGCCGCGAGGGCGGCGCGGTCGGTGACCTCGTCGAGCGCCAGGTCGGACGGGTCGGGCCGGGGCTCGACGCGGAACAAGCGACGGCTCTCGTCCACCGATGCGACGGGTTCTCGTGCCGACCCGACGACCAGCCGTCCGTCGTGCTCGACGACGATCTCGGCCACCTGATCCGCGTACAAGGCGTAGGGCGTGTGGGCGAGGGCGAGCGTGGCGTCGGCACGCTGCGTCGCGAAGGCCTCGATGATCGGTTCCGGCGCGCACGCTCGTCCCGTCTCCTCGATGGCACCGATGGCGTCGGTGGGTGCCACGCCCTCGTCGAACAGGCCGATGTCACCGAGCCTCGCCCAGAGGCCGTCGACCCGGCCGGTGTCGTTCGTCCACGCCACCCGCACCGCCGTCGGCGAGCACTCCTTCTCCAGGAGGTCGCGCACGGCATCGCGGAAAGCGGTCTGCTCGTCGGAGAAGGAGAACTTCACTTGCGAGGAAGTCCCAGCACTCGTTCGCCCACCACGTTGCGCTGGATCTCGTTGGTGCCCGCGTAGATCGGACCCGCCAGCGCGAACTGGAAGCCCTTCATCCACGGTCCGTCGAGCTCGGCGTCGGGGCCGAGCAGGCCGAGGGCGGTCTGGTGCAGGCGCACGTCGAGCTCCGACCAGAACAGCTTCGTGAGACTCGACTCCGGTCCTGTCTTGCCGCCCTCCACGAGCTTGGTGACGGTCCAGAACGTCTGCCAGCGGTAGGCCTGGGCGTCCATCCATCCCTGCACGACGTCGTCGCGCAGCCGCGCGTCGGGCCGCTCGCCGTAGAGCTCGGCCAGACGGTCGGCCGTGGCCATGAAGCGGCCCGGGCTGCGCAGCGTCAGGCCCCGCTCGGAGCCGGTGGTGGCCATGGCCACGCTCCACCCCGCGTCGACCTCGCCGAGCACGTCGCTGTCCGGCACGAACACGTCCTCGAGGAACACCTCGGCGAAGCCTTCGTCACCGTCGAGGCGACCCATGCCCCGCACGGTGCAGCCCTCGGTCGCGAGGTCGACGAGGAAGTACGTCATGCCGCGATGTCGCTCGGCCTCGGGATCGGTGCGGAACAGGCCGAACATGCGGTCGCAGAAGGCGCCGCGCGTGGTCCACGTCTTCTGGCCGGTGAGCCGCCACCCGCCCGCACCCTCGTCGCGCACCGCGACCGACTTGATGCCGGCCAGGTCGCTTCCCGCGTTGGGCTCCGACCACCCCTGGCACCAGCATTCCTCGGCCGACGCCATCTTGGGGAGGATGCGGTCCTGCTGCTCCTTGGTGCCGAACTCGAACACCGTGGGCGCCAGTAGGAAGATGCCGTTCTGGGTGATGCGCTGGGGCCCGCCCGCCCGGTAGTACTCCTCCTCGAAGATGAGCCACTCCATGAGCGTGGCCTCGCGCCCGCCGTACGCGTCGGGCCACGACACGACGGCCCAGCGGTTCTCGAACAGCAGCCGCTCCCACTCCCGAAGCACCGCGAAGCCTTCCCGCGTGTCCCCGCTGGGCGGCTCCTTCGGCACGTTGGCCTCGAGCCACGCCCGCGCCTCGGCGCGGAACGCGTCCTCCTCGGCCGTGAAGGTCAGGTCCACGGCGATTCCCTCGCCAACTCGCCCGGTTTGGACTGGTGGAGCAGTCCAAACCAGGCGAGTTCGCTGGTCACTTCTGCAGGATGACGCATGAACCGTGGCCGAAGAGGCCCTGGTTGATGGTCAGGCCGACAGCGGCGTTGTCGACCTGGCGGGCGCCCGCCTGGCCGCGGAGCTGCCACGTGACCTCGCACACCTGGGCCAGGGCCTGGGCGGGGACGGCCTCGCCGAAGCACGACAGCCCACCACTCGGGTTGACGGGGATGCGCCCGCCGATGGTGGTGTCGCCGTCGTTGAGGAGGCGCTCGGCCTCGCCCGCCTTGCAGAGCCCGATGTTCTCGTACCAGTCGAGCTCGAGGGCGGAGGACAGGTCGTACACCTCGGCCAACGACAGGTCCTCCGGCGCGATCCACGCCTCCTCGTACGCGGCGGCCGCGATCGAGTCGCGGTACGTGAGGGTGGGCTCGGCCGCCACGGCACCCGAGTCGGTGGCGAAGTTGGGCATCTCGATGACCGAGTTCGGGTAGCTCGGCGTCACGGTCGACACCGCGGCGACGCGCACGGGCTCGCCCGCGCCGCGCGACCGGGCGTAGTCCATGCTCGACAGGATCACCGCCGCCGCCCCGTCGGACGTGGCGCAGATGTGGAGCAGGCGCAGTGGGTCCGACACGATGGGCGACGCCAGCACCTCTTCCTCAGTGACCTCCTTGCGGTACCGGGCGTACGGGTTCTCCAGCCCGTGCATGGCGTTCTTGACCTTGACCTTGGCGAAGTCGCGCTCGGTGGCGCCGAACTGCTCCATGCGCCGGCGGGCGTAGAGCCCGAAGTAGGTCGGGTTGGTGGCGCCCAGCAGCCGAAAGCGCAGCCAGTCCGGATCGGCGGTGCGCTCGCCCGCCGTCGGGGCCAGGAATCCCTTTGGCGTGGTGTCGGCACCGATGACCAGGGCGACGTCGACGAGGCCGGCCAGGATGTTGGCGCGGGCGGTTGCGAGCGCGGTCGCGCCGGATGCGCACGCCGCATAGCTGCTCGAGACACGCGCGCCCTGCCAGCCGAGGGCCTGGGCGAAGGTGGCGCCCGCCACGTAGCCGGGGTAGCCGTTCCTGATCGTCTCGCCGCCCGCGACCATCTGCACGTCGCGCCACTCGATGCCGGCGTCGGCCAATGCCTCGCGGGCGGCGACGATGCCGTA
The DNA here is from genome assembly GCA_041166085.1 of Actinomycetota bacterium. Lineage (GTDB taxonomy): Bacteria > Actinomycetota > Acidimicrobiia > Acidimicrobiales > JAFATL01 > JBEEFP01. Next base: position 6,232 of record JBEEFP010000048.1, on the reverse strand, counting down.
CTCCACGAAGTTCTTGCCCCACTTGCCCCACGGGTGCATGCCGACACCGAGCACCGCCACGTCTCTGTCCCGGGAAGGACTCACGATGCCACCGCCTTCCACTTCCACACCTGGTGAACGGCCTCGTCGTCCTCGAACAGCGTGCCGACGACGACCTCCATCTCGGTGCCGACGGCGAGACCCTCAGCGGAGCCGTCGACCTGGCCCAGCACGACGAGCTTCTCGTCGGGAAGCTCGACCGCGGCGACGGTGTAGGGCACGAAGGGGTCCGGCGACACGTAGGGCGCGGGCGGGGCGTAGTGGTTGGTCGTCCACGACCACAGCCGTCCCCGGGTGCTGAGCGGAACGGCGTCGAACTCGCGTCCGTCGCACTCGGGGTTGGGGCAGGCAAGGGTGGCGGGCGGGAACACGTAGGTCCCGCACGTGGTGCACCTGCTGCCGATGAGCGCCGGTTCGGGGTCGGTGGTGAACCACCCCTCGACTGCTGGCTGGCTGGGCTTGGTGGGACTCATGGTGTGGAACCCAATCTCGTCAGGGTCTTGTCGGCTTCGGCAACGATACGGGCGATGAGCTCGGCAACCGTCGGCAGATCGTCGATGAGGCCGACCACCTGTCCACTTGCCATCACGCCGAGATCGGGCCGGCCCTCGACCATGGCCTTGCGGAGGAGCATCGGGGTGTTGGCCGCCATCACGACCTGGCTCCACGTGAGCTCCTGGGCCTTGCGCATGGCCAGGCCTTCACGGAGGATCTCGCGCCACGGCGCGCCCGACAGCCGCTTGAACTCCACCGCATTCCTCATGGCCCGGGGGAGGGCGGTCACCGCTCCCGTCCGCTCCAGCTCTTCGACCAGCTCGGTGCGCAGCACGCGGTGGGGCCAGCCGTCAACCTGGGTCGTGACGAGGGTGTCCGTGACCGACCGCTTGAGGTACTCGGCCTTCACCGCGTCCGGCACCACGCAGTCCTTGGTCAGCAGGAAGCGGGTGCCCATCGCCATGCCCGCCGCTCCATAGGCCAGCGCCGCGACCAGGCCACGTCCGTCGAAGAAGCCACCCGCCGCGACCACGGGGATGTCGACTGCGTCGACGACCTGGGGCAGCAGCAGCGTGGTCGGCACCGAGCCGGTGTGGCCGCCCCCTTCGCCCCCCTGGACGAGGACGGCGTCCACCCCCCACGCCGCCACCTTCTCGGCGTGGCGCTTGGCCCCGATGCTGGGGATGACGACGACGCCTGCGTCCTTGAGCCTGGCGATGAGCGCCTGTTGGGGCGCCATCGCGAAGGACGCCACCTTGACGCCTTCGGTGATGAGCAGTCCGAGCAGGTCGTCGATCTGCGGATGGTCGGCGCGCAGGTTGACGCCGAAGGGTTTGCCCGTGCGCTCCTTGACCGCCCGGATGGCGGCGGCCAGCTCGTCGCGGTCCATGACCGCGCCGGCGAGAATGCCGAGGGCGCCTGCCTCTGCGGTCGCCGAGGTCAGCTCGGCACCGCTGACCCAACCCATGCCCGTCTGCACGACGGGCACCTCGATGCCCACCAGGTCGCACAACGGTGTGCGCAGGTGCGGGTTCAGGGCTGCTTCACCTCGGCGTTGCGGAGCCCGTCGGGGTCGAGCACGTCGCGGATGAGACGCAGCTCGTCGTCGGTCGGCAACTGCGTCTCGGGCACGTCGTCGGGAACGACGAGCTCGAAGCCCGTGGCGGCGACGACCTCCTCGACGGTGACGCCCGGGTGCACGCTGCGAAGCCGCATGGCGTGGTTCGGCGTCTCGAAGTCCATCACCGCCAGGTTGGACACCACGCGGCGGATCTCGTGGAACCGCTCCGACCCCTTGGGCACCCGGTCCCAGCCGACGCCGGACACGCAGTCCACCTGAGGAACGAAGGCGCGCGTCGAGTGGTTGGGGATCCAGTAGCTCGTCGGATGGTTGAGGGTGTTGCCGGGCCCGCCCCGCACGCCGAGCAGCATGGCCTTGGGCTTGGCCCACGGACCGATGCACGCGATGTTCTGGTTGCCGAAGCGGTCGATCTGCGTGGCCCCCATCATCACGTGGCGCTTGCCCGACCACACCACGTCGAAGAACTTTCCGAACGGCAACCACGCCTCCGGCTTGCGCGGCGCGTCGGGCGCCGCGCCGACCGCAATGGGCTCGGCCAAGAGGAGAGCATCGCCGTCGGTGTAGAGCAGGTCCGGCTCGAAGGTCGACGCGGCCAGCCGCACCGCGATCATGGGGATGGTGCCGATGGGGCTGGCCACGATCTCACCGTCACCGCGCCACGCTTCTGCGCACGCCACGACACAGATCTCGGCGCGGGTGATGTCAGACACCGAGGAACTCCGGCGCGAACTCGTCCCACGGGGTGGTGGCGTATCGCTTCTGCAGCTCCTCGTCCCGTTGGTAGTCGGGCGGGTTGGAGGTGAAGCGGGCGCCGCCCGGTGCCTCGATCACGCCGGTGGTGTGCAGCCGGGGAATCTTGATCGTCTGGGGGTCGCCCTCCTTCCAGAAGTCCTCGGTGTCGACGATCTTCTCGGCCGAGACGAACGCCCTGTCGGCCGCCATGCACACCCAGTCGTCGAAGTACCAGTCCTGCCCGAGGTACTGGGCGTTGCCGCGCCGGTCTGCCCGGTTGGCGTGCACGAACGCCACGTCCAGGCTGATGGCCGGCATGGCGACGAGCTCCTCGCCGTCCTCGTACGGTGACGTCACCGTCCGCAGCTCGGGCGTGTTCTCCATCACCGAGCTGCCGAGCCCGGCGCGCACGGGCAGGAACGGCAGGCGATAGGCGGCGGCCCGCAGACCCCACTGGAACATCCCCTCGTCCAGCTCCATGGCCTCGATGGAGCCGGCTTGACGCGCAGCCCGGAAGTTGGGCTCGAGCGGGATGGTGTCGAGGGACACGAATCCGTAGATCACCTTGCGGACCTTGCCCGCCGCGCACAGCATCCCGACCTCGGGCCCGCCGTACGCCGCGATGGTGAGGTCGCGGAGGTCCGAGCGCAGGATCTCCTTGACCACCGACATGGGCTTGCGCCTGCTCCCCCATCCTCCGAAGCCGATGGTCATCCCGTCGCGCAGCTCGGCGACCGCGTCTGCCTCGGTCGTCCGCTTATCCATCTGTCTCATCCTTCTTTGCCTGCTCGACGAAAGCATCGCGTGCCCGGTCGCCCTCGCCGGCCAGGTTGAGCTCGAAGGTGAAGCCCTGTTCGAACCGGTAGCTGCGCTTGACGTCGACTGGGTCGATGCCGTTGAGCGACTCCTTGGCCGCCCGAATGACGGTGGGGCTCTCGGCCGCGATCTCCCGCGCCACCTCGAGGGCGGCGTCGCGCAGCTCGTCGCGCGGGACGACCCGCAGCACGCTGCCGTAGTGGTGGAGCTCCTGCGCGGTCGCGGTGGCCGAGGTGTAGACCATGGCCCGCATCTTGTGCTGGGGCACGAGCCGAGCGAGGTGGGTGGCGGCGCCGAGGGCGCCGCGCTTCACCTCGGGCAGGCCGAAGGTGGCGTCCTCGGACGCGATGATGATGTCTGCGTTGCCGACGAGACCGATGCCGCCGCCGAGGCAGTACCCATGGACGGCAGCGATGACGGGCACCGCGCAGTCGTACACGGCAGCGAAGGCGGCGTAGCACCCGCGGTTGGCGCCGATGAGAGCGTCGAACCCCTCGGTGTTCTGCATCTCCTTGATGTCGACGCCCGCGTTGTAGCCCCGTCCTTCCGCCCTGAGGACGACGACCCGCACCGCCGGATCGCGCCCGAGCGATGTGATGCGGTCAGCGAGCTCGAACCACCCCGCCACGCTCAGGGCGTTGACCGGCGGGTTGTCCATGACGACCTCGGCGACGCCGTCGGTCACCGAGTGGGTGATGGGCACAGGTCACATCTGACCATGCGTCAGGTTCGCTGGCAAAGCTGCCGGTCAGGGGTTGAGGCAGCGCTCCAGGCCGCTCACGTCCGGACAGTGCCGCACGATGAAGACGTCGTGCACGGTGGCGCCGCCCGAGATCCCGGCGGCCTGGATGTTGCCGTCGTTGTCCGCGAACCAGCGGCAGATCGCCCACAGCAGGCCGAACTGGTCGGGCGCGGTGACGTTGACGATGGCGTCGCCGCCGGCTTCACCGACCACGCGCACCTGGCTCGGTCCCTCGGGCTCGAACCGGACCTCGGGGCGGTCGCCCTGCCCCGCGGCGCGCAAGCGCGTCCCGATGCGCTCCAACGCGACCGGCCCCGGCGGCGCGCCGGTGAGGCAGACGGCGTGGAGGGCGAGGTCGAGGTGATCCCACGTCACGGCCGACGCGGAGGAGATGGACAGACCCTCACACGCGAGGATGCCGGCGGTATCGGCCAGGAGGCCCCGCCGGTTGTGGGCCACGACGGTCAGCCGCCACCGGCTCACCCCTGCCCGTGCGACACGCGCCCGCACCTCACGCGGCGCGAGGGGCGGGTGACACAACGAGAGGTCCGATGCGAGATCGCCGTCGCCGTCGCTGGCCAGCCACAGCGACGGCGCCGTGCTCAGGAGCTCGTCGACGAACGCCGTCGGCACGGTCGTCCCGTCCATCAGCTGGCGCAGCATGGGGCCAACCGTAGGCAGGGCCCGATTCGCCACCGTGACCGCTCTGTGAACTTCTCGCGAATCGCGGTCGGGGCCGGGCAATGGCAGAGTGTCGGCCGTGATCGACCTCGACGGGCGGGTGGCGCTGGTGACGGGCGGCAGCCGCGGCATCGGACGCGGGATCGTCGAGCGCTTCCTCGCCGCCGGTGCCTCGGTCATGACGTGCGGCCGCAACGAGCCGGCCGACCTGCCCGCCGGTGCGGCTTTCACCGTCGCCGATGTTCGCGATGTCGAACAGGTCGACGCGCTGGTGGCGGCGACGGTGGAGCGGTTCGGACGTCTCGACGTGCTGGTGAACAACGCGGGCGGCTCGCCACCGGCCGACGCCGCCACCGCGTCCCCGCGCTTCTCCACCGCCATCGTCACCCTCAACCTGCTGGCCCCGCTGTTCTGCGCGCAGCGGGCCAACGCCGTCATGCAGGACCAGGACGACGGCGGGTCCATCGTGAACATCGCCAGCGTGAGCGGCATGCGTCCCTCGCCCGGGACCGCTGCGTACGGCGCGGCCAAGGCCGGGCTCATCAACCTCACGCAGTCGCTCGCCGTCGAGTGGGCGCCGAAGGTGCGGGTCAACGCGGTGACGGCAGGGCTCATCCGCACCGAGCAGGCCGACCTGCACTACGGCGACGAGGAGGGGATCGCGCGGGTCGCGGCCACTGTGCCGCTCGGCCGCATGGGCTCGCCGGCGGACGTCGCCAACGCGTGTCTGTACCTGTCGTCGCCGCTGGCCGGCTATGTCAGCGGTGCCAACCTCGTCGTCCACGGCGGCGGCGAGCGTCCCGCCTTCCTGGAGGCCGCCAAGCCATGACCGGGGAGATCCGCTTCAGCGACGGCGAGTTCTGGGCCGGCGACCACCACGCCGTCCTGACGCGGCTGCGCGCCGAGGACCCGGTGCACTGGGACGGCGAGGTCTGGGGCATCACCCGCTATGACGACCTGAAGGCGATCTCCAAGAAGCCCGAGGTGTTCTCCAACGCGGGTGGCATCCGTCCTGACGCGATGGCGTTCCCGATGATGATCGACATGGACGACCCTGCTCACGTCCAGCGGCGCAAGCTGGTGAACAAGGGCTTCACGCCCCGCCGCGTCTCCGAGAGCGAGCCCGCCGTGCGGCGGGCGTGCGACGAGATCATCGACTCGGTGTGCGAGAAGGGCGAGTGCGACTTCGTCATGGACATCGCCGCCTGGCTGCCCATGATCATGATCGGCGACGCCCTCGGCGTGGCGCCCGACGAGCGCTCGACGCTGCTGCGATGGTCCGACGACATGCTCAGCGCCCTGAGCGGCGCGCCCGACGCCCTCGAGAAGGCCACGACCGTGTTCATCGAGTACGACGCCTGGTGCCGGCAGGCGATCGCCGATCGGCGGGCCGAGCCGAGGGACGACCTCATGAGCGTGCTCGTCCACGCCGAGGTCGACGGCGACAAGCTCAGCGACGACGAGATCATCCACGAGTCGTTGCTCATCCTCATCGGCGGTGACGAGACGACGCGCCACGTGATCACGGGCGGGCTCTACCAGCTGTTGACGCATCCCGAGCAGAAGCAACGCCTGGTCGACGATCCATCGGCCATCCCCGTCGCCGTCGAGGAGATGCTCCGGTGGGTGTCGCCCATCAAGAACAT
>JBEEFP010000047.1:0-3968 GCA_041166085.1 Actinomycetota bacterium | reverse complement strand
GTCGGCCGGCGGTCGGTGACCACCTGCCATGACGCGCGCTGTGCGGCGAAGTGGTGCGGGTCCTGCACGAGGAGGCCGCCGGTGACCGGGCGGAGGTGTCTCGCATCCGGTGTCGGTGGCGCCGCTTCGAGCAGGCGCGTGTTCCTGCGCTTCGCGACGAGCCGTTCGACCACGCCGTCGCCGTAGCCGGGCGCGATCACGACGTCCGCTTGCGCGGCGGCGACCATGCGCTCGACGGTCGCGTGGTCGATGGGACGGTTGACGGCGACGATGCCGCCGAACGCCGAACGCTCGTCGCACTCGAACGCGAGCTCGTACGCGTCGGCCAAGCTCTCGGCGACGGCCGCGCCGCACGGGTTGGCGTGCTTGATGATGGCGCACGCGTCTCGCGACCCCGTGGGGTCCATGTCGTGGGCCAAGAGCCAGGCCGCGTCGGCGTCGTAGAGGTTGAGGTACGACAGCGCCATGCCCGCGTGCTGGGTCATCGTGTCCCACCACGGCTCCGCGCCCGCCGCGCGGTACAGCGCGGCGCGCTGGTGCGGGTTCTCTCCGTAGCGCAACGCCAGCGGCACCTTCTCGTACGAGAGCGCGAGCGTGTCCGGGAAAGGCTCGTCGGCATCGAGCCACGCGACGATGGCGGCGTCGTAGGCCGCGGTGGCGGCGAAGGCCTTGCGGGCCAGTCGCCGCCTGGTGTCGTCGCTGACCTTGCCGGCGTCGCGCAGGTCGGCGAGCACGGCGTCGTAGTCCGCGGAGTCGGTGAGGATCGCGACGTGCGCGTGGTTCTTCGCCGACGCGCGGATCATCGCGGGACCGCCGATGTCGATGAGGTCCTCCGCGCCCGACGCGCCGTGCTGGAAGCTCGTCGTGTCCGACCCGAACGGGTAGAGGTTGCTGACGACGATGTCGATGCCCTCGATGCCGTAGGTGTCCATCTCCGCGGCGTGGTCGGGGTCGGACCGGTCGGCGAGGATGCCGCCGTGGATCTTCGGGTGCAGCGTCACGACGCGGTGGCCGAGGATGGCAGGAACGCCGGTGACGTCGGCGACGTCTCGCACGGGGATGCCCGCGGCCGCGATCGCCTTCGCGGTGCCGCCGCTCGAGACGAGATCGACATCGAGCTCGTGGAGCGAACGAGCGAGCTCGACGATCCCTGACTTGTCGTAGACCGAGAGCAACGCCCTCACAGCACCGAACCTCGCTTCAGAATGGCCTTGATGGTGGATGGGTAGAGCCGGCGCTCGACTTCCTTGATGCGCTCGTGCAGCGTCTCGACGGTGTCGTCCGGCAGGACGGGCACCGCTTCCTGGGCCAGGATCGGCCCGGCGTCGACCTCGAGCGTGGCGACGTGGACGGTGCAGCCGGTGACCTTCACGCCGTACTCGAGCGCATCGCTCACGCTGTGCCAGCCGGGGAAGGCGGGCAGGAGCGCGGGGTGCGTGTTCAGGATGCGGCCCGGGTACGCATCGTGGATCGGCTTCTCGAAGATCGTGCCGAAGCCCGCCATGACCACGAGGTCGATGTCGTGACCCTGCAGCGCGTCCACCACCTGCTCGGTGTACGCGACGCGATCGAAGTCCTGCCCGAAGCTGTCGCGCTCCACGAGCACGGCCGGGACGCCGTGCTGCTCGCTGATCTCGGTGGCCCGGCAAGGTCGGTCCACCACGACGACCGAGACCGGGATCCCGTCGCCCAGGATCGCCTCGAGCAGCGTTCCGCTGCCTGACGCGAGGACCCCGATGCGCACCCTCGCACGCTATCCCGCCGCCATGCACCCTCTTGCGTTATGGTGCGCGCGTTCGCATCGTGCGGAAGCAGCACTCAGGAGGAGGCCGACCAGTTGGCTGAGTTCGATATCAAGAAACTGACGACCAGCGAGCTGGTCATGCTCGGTGGGGCGGTCGCCGTGTTCATCGGGACGTTCCTGGCCTGGTTCAAGGTCGACCTCGCCGGCTTCGGCGGCGGGAGCGTCAACGGCTTCCACTACTTCCTCCAGGGCACCATCCCTTGGATCCTCGCCATCGCGGTCGCCGCCGTGATCATCATCAAGGCCTTCGTGCCCAACGTGAAGCTCCCGGACTCACCGGGCCCTGTCACGTGGGGGCAGGCCTACCTGATCGCTTGTGGCGTCATCGCGTTCCTGATCCTGACCCGCATCATCAGCGTGGACGGACCGAGCGAGATCGTCACCCGCGGCATCGGGCTCTACCTCGCCTTCCTCGGCGGCGCGGCGATGGCCGTCGGCGCGTTCCTGAAGTTCCAGGCCAAGGAAGAGGACGCACCGTCGGGCGGCAGCACGCCTCCCACGCCGTTCTGATCTGAACCGCACGATCTTCGAGGAGGGCCCGCACTGCGGGCCCTCCTCGCGTTTGCGACACGTCTCCCGCTTCTACAGCGCGGGGTCCGTGCAGCCCTCAGGGCCTCCGCCACCGCCGGCCGGCTCGGTCCTCGGGTAGGGCACGACGAAGCCGCTGCCCGGGTCGTCCGTGGCGATGAACCGGTCGATGGCGTGGACGATCGCGACAGCCTCGACGTGGCGGAACTCCTCGGTGGCGAGCAGCTTCTCCTCCGGTGGGTTCGAGATGAACGCGGCCTCGGAGAGCACGGTCGTCGTGCCCGCACCCCGGCGCAGGATGCCGTAGTAGTCGCCGCCGTTGCTGCTCGGGCGGTACTTCGCGCCGTGGTCCGTGTCCGCCACCCACGCCACGTCGTAGGGCGTGAACGCGTTCGTGATCTCTTCCCACAGCAGCCCCGCGAGCCGCTTCGAGTCCGGGCTGGCGATCTGGTAGTAGGCCTCGTTGCCGGGCACCGCGCTCGGTCCGTCCGGCGACGCGTTGTGGTGGATCGAGAGGAACACCTGCGGATGCAGCGCGGTCGCGATCTCCGCACGCGTCTTGATGGTGGTGTTCTGGTCGCCGGTGCGGGTGAGCACGACGGCCGCACCCTGCGCCTCGAGCTGGCCCTTCACGTCCTGCGCGATCGCGAAGTTGACGTCCTTCTCGACGAGGCCGCCCGGCCCCACGGCACCGGGCTCGTTGCCGCCATGACCGGGGTCGATGACGACGTTCGCGCCCATGATCGGCTGCCCGTCGCTCGAGGTCTGGTTGCTGCAGGGCGTGTCCTGCACGCCGTCGCCCACCACCGGCAGGACGATCCCCGTCGAGGTCAGGAGCACACCAGGTCCCTGCGTGTCCGGGGCCGGCCAGGCGACGGCCGGAGCAGGGGCGGCGGTCGTCGTCGTTGTCGTCGGCGCAACGGTCGTCTCCGGCGTCACCGCGCTCGTCGACGTCGTCGACGTCGTCGACGCGGGACCCGATGACGCACCCGTGACCGTCGACGGATCGTCGCTCGAGCAGGCGACGAGCGCGAGCAGCGCGACGACCGCGAGCACTCCGCTCGCGCAACTTCGGAGGCAGACGGTGCTCTGGCGCCGCCTCGCATCCAACATTGGGAAAGTGTGGCGGGTCAGAGGCCTGCCACGATGTCGGCCATGAGGTCGCCGGCCTCGGTGGGGTTGTTGCCGACCTTGGCGCCTGCGTCGCGGAGCGCCTCCATCTTGGCGGCGGCGGTGCCCTTGCCGCCGGAGACGATGGCGCCGGCGTGGCCCATCTTCTTGCCTGGGGGCGCGGTGACGCCGGCGATGTAGGCGGAGATCGGCTTGGACATCTTGGACTTGATGAACGCCGCCGCCTCTTCCTCGGCGGAGCCGCCGATCTCGCCGATCATCATCACGGCCTTCGTGTCCGGGTCGGCCTCGAAGCGCTCGAGGCAGTCGATGAACGTCGTGCCAGGGACCGGGTCACCGCCGATGCCGACGCACGTCGTGACGCCGATGTCCTTCTGCTGCAACTCGTACAGCGCCTGGTAGGTGAGCGTGCCGGAGCGGGAGACGATCCCCACCGGCCCGCCGGCCTTGGCGATGTGCCCTGCGGTGATGCCGATGTTGCACTTGCCGGGACTGATGATGCCAG
>JBEEFP010000046.1:0-2737 GCA_041166085.1 Actinomycetota bacterium | reverse complement strand
CCCGGGCACGTGTTCTTCACGTTCACCGGGACCTACCTCCTCCCGACGATCGCGCTGGCCGCGATCAGCTTCGCCGCCTACAGCCGCTTCCAGCGCGCCTCGATGCTCGAGACGATGCGCTCGGACTACGTCCGCACCGCCCGGGCCAAGGGCCTGTCCGAGCGCCAGGTGGTGCTGCGGCACGCCCTGCGCAACGCGCTGCTGCCCGTCACGACCTACTTCGCCTACAACTTCGGCGCCGTGTTCGGCGGCGCGATCGTCACCGAGCAGGTGTTCGGTTGGAACGGCATGGGGTCGCTGCTCGTGCGCTCGATCCAGCAGTACGACCCGAACATGCTCATGGGCTGGCTGATCGTCACCGCGACGATCGTCGTCGCGTTCAACCTCGTCGCGGACATCGCGTACAGCTACCTCGACCCGAGGATCCGCCTTGGCTGAGACCACGGACGTCACGCCCGGCCGGACCGTCCATCCGGGCAAGGTGCCGCCACCGGCGCCACCCGACGGCGGCGAGCCGGACAGCGTCTTCCTGACCCAGGGCCAGCTGGTCCGGCGGCGCTTCGTGCGTCACAAGGCCGCCATGACGAGCCTGACGATCCTCGTGCTGTTCGTCCTCTTCGTCTACATCGCGCCGCCCTTCCTCGGCTACTCGCTGACGAACCTGAACGCCGGGTCGTACGAGGACCCGAGCCCGGCCCACGTCTTCGGCACCGACCAGGTCGGCGCCGACGTCTTCTCGCTGGTGATGAAAGGGTCGCAGTACTCCCTGCAGATCGGCCTGCTGGCCGCCGTCATCGCCACCGTCCTCGGCGTGCTCCTCGGCACCGTCGCCGGCTACCTGCGCCGCGGCACCGACACCGCGGTCTCCCGGGTGACCGACCTCTTCCTGGTCGTGCCGCTCCAGGCGGTCGCGGCGATCCTCATCGCCGGCTTCGGCGGCTCGTGGTGGCTCGTCGGTCTGGTCCTCGGCTTCTTCCTCTGGATGCCGATCGCCCGCGTCACGCGCGCCGAGTCCCTCTCGCTGTCGCAGCGTGAGTTCATCGAGGCGGCGCGGGCGAGCGGTGCGACGACCTGGCGGATCGTCACCAAGCACCTGGTGCCGAACATGGTCGGCACCGTCGTCGTGAACGCCACGCTGACCCTGGCCCTCGCGGTCCTCGTCGAGGCCGCCCTGTCGTTCATCGGGCTCGGCGTGCAGATCCCGGACACCTCGCTGGGGCTGGTGCTCAACCAGAACTACACCCAGCTGGCGACGCGGCCATGGCTGTTCTGGGCGCCGTTCGTGGCGATCGTGCTGATCTCCCTGACCATCAACTTCATCGGCGACGGGCTGCGCGACGCGTTCGACCCGCGCCAGACCAGGCGGTGAGCGGCATGGCCCTGCTCGAGGTCGACGGGCTCTCCGTCACGTTCCCTTCCGAGGAGGGCGAGGTGCACGCCGTCCGCGGCGTCAGCTTCGCCGTCGAGCCGGGAGAGGTGCTCGGCGTCGTCGGGGAGTCGGGATCGGGGAAGTCCGTGTCGCTGATGGCGGTGCCTCGGCTGCTGCCCGGCTCCGCCCGCGTCACCGGCTCCGTCCGCTTCGACGGCACGGAGCTCGTCGGGGCGAAGGAGGAGACGCTGCGGGGCCTGCGTGGCGCCGAGATCGCGATGATCTTCCAGGACCCGATGAGCTCGATGAACCCCGTGCACACCGTCGGGCGCCAGATCGCGGAGGCCCGGCGGGCGCACGGGAACGTGTCCAAGGACGAGGCGTGGTCCGACGCCGTGGCCGCGCTCGCCCTGGTCGACATCCCGCAGCCGGAGGCCCGCGCGAAGCAGTACCCGCACGAGTTCTCCGGCGGCATGCGCCAGCGCGCCATGATCGCGATGGCGATGGTCAACCGGCCGCGCCTGATCATCGCCGACGAGCCCACGACCGCGCTCGACGTCACCGTCCAGGCGCAGGTGCTCGAGGTGCTCGACCAGGTCCGGGTCGAGTCGGGCGCCTCGATGGTGCTCGTCAGCCACGACCTCGGCGTGGTCGCCGGGACCGCCGACCGGGTGCAGGTGATGTACGGCGGGACGATCGTGGAGACCGGCCCGACCGAGGAGGTCTTCGAGCGTCCGCGGATGCCCTACACCGTCGGGCTGCTGTCCTCGCTGCCGGCGCTCGACCAGATCGGCGGGCGGCTCACCCCGATCCCCGGCGCCCCGCCCTCGCTCGTCGCGCTGCCGCCCGGGTGCTCGTTCGCGCCCCGCTGCCCGCTCGTCGAGGACGCCTGCCGTGAGGCCGAGCCCGCCCTCGAGACCGTCGCGACCGATCACTCGACCCGCTGCCGTCGCTGGCAGGTCCTCGCCGACGGCGGGACCGGCGACCTGTTCGCCCACTCTGCGGGAGCGACGGGGAACGACGCCGGGGCGAGCGGAGCGACGGGGAACGACGCCGGGGCGAGCGGAGCGACGGGGCACGATATGGAGGTGCCCGCATGAGCTCCGCTCCCGTCGGGACCCCCACGGCCGCCGCACCTGACGACCCCGACGGCGCCCTGCTCCAGGTCCGGGACCTCACGACGACGTTCCCCGTGCACGGCAACGGCGTGCTGCGCCGGGTCGTCGGGAAGGTCCAGGCCGTCACGGGGGTGTCCTTCGACGTCGAAGAGGGCGAGACCCTCGGCCTCGTCGGCGAGTCCGGGTGCGGCAAGTCCACGACCGGCCGCTCGATCCTCCAGCTCGTCCGGCCGGACTCCGGCTCGGTCCG
>JBEEFP010000045.1:0-118365 GCA_041166085.1 Actinomycetota bacterium | reverse complement strand
ACCCGGGGCGCCACGAGCTGGACATCGGGCGCGCCGTGGCCCGCCGGGGCCACCTCGCCGGCCGGGCCGCCGACGGCGCCGTCGCCTACTTCACCAAGATGCTCCCCTACGTGGTCGGCAAGAAGGCGGGCGCCGCCGACGGAGCCACGGTCGTCTTCGACGTGAGCGGTCGCACCGTCCCCATCGAGGTGACCGGCGGCCGCGCCCGCCAGTGCGAGCTGGCGCCCACGGCCGAGCCCACCGTGCGCGTGGCCATGGACACCGCCACCTTCGCCGCCCTCGTCAACGGCCGCACCAACTCGACCGACGGGGTGAAGGTCGAGGGCGACGCCGAGTTGGCGCAGCGCGTGCTGTCCAACATGGCCGTCATGGTCTGAATCCGAACTAGCCGAAGCGAAGACCGAGGAGATCGGGCGGCAGACCGGGCACGAGCCCCGGCAGCGACGGCAGCGAGGGCACGACCACCGGCGGGAGGGGCACGACCGGCAACTCCGGCAGCGGCGGCACCGGGGCGGGCGGCAGCCCGAGGTCGGGCACGGGCGGCACGGGCACGGTCGGGAGCTCGGGCAGAACGGGAGGCGTGGGCGCCGGGAGTGCGGGCGCATCAGCCACCGCAACCGCGCTGGGAACGCCCGGCACGTTCGGGACAGCAGGAACAATGGACGGCGGCGGCAGCGCCGGCCCGCCGGGCGCGTCCACGTGTCCTCGAGCGAGCGCGTACGGCGCCATCGCCAGCCCGATGACCGCGGCAATGCCCGTCACGAGAACCACCAGCTTCGGCCGCATGGGCCACCCCTCTCGGATCATCCGCCCTGACAACGAACGAGGAGGGCAAACGTGATGCGACCGGGCAAAAGATCGAGCATCACACCGTGGGCGCTGCGGGACTCGAACCCACGACCACTGCCTTGTAAGGGCAGCGCTCTACCAACTGAGCTAAGCGCCCGGGACGTCAAATGGTACGGGAGGGACGCGCCTGGTTCCGTCGTTACACTCCGGCTGGCCGAGGGGGGTGGCGGGACGTGCGGAGCATCGGGTTGCGGCTGCGGGCGAGCAGTTGGTGGCGGCGGCGGATCGCCGCCCTCGGGCTGCTCGGGGCCGGCATCCTCGTCGTCAGCCCCTTGCTCTTCTTCGCCGCCGAGCACAACGCCAACCCGGACATCACGACGGTGCGGTCGTCCTACACGTGGCTGATCAGGACCCTGCTCGAAGGCGGCTCGCCGTACGGCATCGCAACGGGCGCCGGATACGTCGTCTACTACCTGATCCAGGCGTCGGGCGTGGCGGTGGTGGCCTCGCTGACGGCCGCGCTCACGACACGACTGGTCAGTTCCGTTCTCTCCAGGGGGACAGGCATGGGTGAAGCACGCGTCCGCGACCACATCGTCATCTGCGGATGGGGCAGCAAGGGTCCGGAGATCCTCAGGGAGCTGCACGCACCGGAGGTGATGGACAAGCGCCCGGTGGTTGTCCTCGCGGACCGCGAGACACTGCCGCTCAAAGACCCACTCGTCACCTTCATCCGGGGCAAGCCCACGTCGGCGGAGGACCTCACCCGGGCCGGGGTGTGCCGCGCCCAGTGCGCCATCATCCTCGCCGACGAGTCCGACCCCAACGCGGCCCACGACGACATCGACGCCCGCACGCTGCTCACGACCCTGGCCGTCGAGTCGCTGAACCCGAACTGCTACACGTGCGTCGAGGTCATCCGGTCGGAGAATCGCGACCACTTCCTGCGCACCAAGGCCGACGAGCTGGTGGTGAGCGCCGAGCTCGGCGGCGCGTTGCTGGCGGGCTCGGCCACGACCCATGGGTTGAGCAGGCTGGTGTCAGACCTCGTCACTCATCCCGAGGGCACGGAGTTCTACAGGATCAAGCCGCCCAACGACGTGGTCGGCCTGCGGTTCCCTGACGCCATGCGGGTGATGAAGGAGGAGCACGACGCCGTGCTGGTGGCGGTCTTCGACGGCGACGGCGGCTATGTCATCAACCCTGACAAGAGCCACACGCTGCAGGAGGACGAGGACGTGCTCATCATCACGTGCTCGCTGTCGCACATGGCGCTCAAAGATCCTCCTCGGCGGCCACGACGAGCCCGGCCTCGCGCAGCGCTCGGGCGGTGACGCCCTCGCCCGCGCGGAGGGTCCGGGTGAAGCTGCCGTCGTAGACCTGGTGGCAGCCGCAGGACGGGGAGCGCGCCTTTAGCACCGCGTGCGTCGCGCCGGTGGCGCGTGCCAGCGCGACAGCAGCCGCCGCTCCCCGCTCGTACCCGTCCGTGACGTCGTCGCCAGCGCTGGTGCGTACACGGCCGTCGTCCTGCAACTCGGCGGCGGCGCGCGGCGTTGGCAGACCGCCGGCGGTCTCCGGACAGATCGGGATGACGCGGTACGACTCGCGCAACGTGGCGACCGCGTCCGACGGACTCGCCTCGCCGCGGTGGTTGCAGCGCACGCCCAACAAGCAGGCGGATACCACGATCGCGGGACGCCGGGCACTACCGTCAGGCACGCGTCGACGGTAGGCGCGAACCAGAAGGAGTGCAGATGGCGGGCACGCCGGGGACACGGAGCGAGAGCGATGTCGTCGACGACCTTGTGCGCCAGTACCTGCGGGAGATCGGCGCCTACCCGCTGCTGACGGCGGCCGACGAGGTCAGTCTCGCCATGGCGATCGAGGCGGGGCGCGAGGCGCAAGCCGTGTTGCAGGCCGCGGCCGAGGATCTCAGCCGCGCCCGCCGACGGCAGCTGCTGCGCGCCGTCGCCGCGGGAGAGGAGGCGCGCCGTCAGTTCATCCTCGCCAACCTGCGCCTCGTCGTGTCGATCGCCAAGCGCTACCGCTCCCCGGACATGCCGCTGCTCGATCTCGTGCAGGAGGGCAACCTCGGCCTCATGCGCGCTGTGGAGAAGTTCGACCACACCCGCGGCTTCAAGTTCTCGACGTACGCGACCTGGTGGATCCGCCAGGCGGTGAGCCGGGCCATCGCCGACAAGGCCCGCACGATCCGCCTGCCCGCCCATGTCGTCGAGCTCGCCGGCCGTGTGCGGCGGATGGCCACCCGCCTCACCGAGACGTACGGCCGCGAGCCGACCGTCGAGGAGATCGCGCTGCACCTCGGTCTTTCCGTCCGCGCCGTCACCGACGTCCAGCATCTGCTGCCCGACCCCGTCTCGATCAACGCGCCCGTCGGCTTCGAGGGCACCGAACTGGCCGAGCTCATCGAGGACCATGGCGCCACCGTGCCCTTCGACGCGGCGGCTGCCGCGCTGCAGGGCGACGACCTGCGCGCCGCCCTGTGCTCGTTGTCGGAGCGCGAACGCCACGTGCTCGAGATGCGCTTCGGCCTGGCCGGCACCACGCCGCTGACGCTCGAGGAGATCGGCCGCCAGTTCCACCTGACACGCGAGCGCATCCGTCAGATCGAGGCCAAGGCCCTCGCCCGGCTGCGCCACCCCGCCACGCCGTCGAACAAGCGCCAGCTCCTTGCGCTCGACGCGGCGCGACGGGAGCGCCGGCGGGCCGTGGCCCGACCGGCGCCCTCGCCTTACGCCGTCAGCTGATCGCGCTCGGTGGGGTTCTTGGGCGGACGCCCCCGCTTCCGCTTGAACGCCAGCACCTTGCCGTTCTGGAACAGCTGACCACCCCACACGCCCCACGGCTCGCGCCGAGCAAGTGCCCCCGCCAGGCACTCCTCGATGAGCGGGCACTTGGTGCAGATCTGCTTTGCCCGCGCGATGTCGTCGAGCTGCTCGGAGAAGAACAGAGCCGTCATGGTGGCGGCACCGTCACGGCACCGCGCCCGCGACCAGTCGATCTCCGGGGCCAGCTCCTCGATGAACGCTGCTTCCTGGTTGGCGAACATGTCGCCCTCTCCCCTCATGGTTTGGACCGGTCGTCTCCCGACGATCGAGCAACAAAAAAGCCGCCGGGGTTTCCCGGCGGCCTTTGGGCCCTTCTGGAGTCTTCGCTGGCTCAGCCAGCGCTGTCTCCTGGGTCCTTTGGCCGCCTGGTGCCGTCGTTCTTGCGGAACTTCCACGACTGGCACCCCTCGGAGCCGGCAATCGGCGTCACGGCATGGACATGCACGTAGCCGCGCGCGGCTGCCTGGGACATGCCCATGGCGGTGGTCGTGCGCGTGGTGCTTGCCATCGTGTTCGCTTCCTCCGTTCGCAGACTCTGTTGGCTCATGCGGATGATTGCATGCTCGGTCGCCGGCAGACGCCGGTTCGGCTATCGGATCATGGCGCGGCGGCGCCGTCAACCAATTTTCTGCGCACTTCGGACACCTCTGTCAGGAGGGCGTCGGAGTTGGCCGCCAGCACCGTCCGGCGGTCGGCGTGGGCGAGGGCGACGAGGTCCCGGCCGTGCAGATCCGCGACCGCCGCGCCTGCTTCCTGGCACACGAAGGCGCCCCCGAGGTAGTCCCACGGGCCGTGGGCGTCGACGCTGCAGTCGATGTAGGCGTCGAGCGTGCCGGCCGCCACCGCGCACAGGTCGAGGGCGGCCGCGCCGAGGGCCCGGAACTGACGCCAGCCGAGGTGCGTGCGCGGGTAGCCCGAGAGCCCGACGATGGCGTCGCCCAGGCGCTCACAGCCGCTCGGTGCGATGGGGACCCCGTCGAGGCGGGCGCCGCGCCCCCTCTCCGCTTCGAAACGCACCCCGCTGGCCTGGTTGGCGACGACGGCGGCCAGCGGTCCGTCGCCGTCGACCGCGCACAGACTGGTCGCGTACCAGGGGATGCCCCGGTCGGCGTTGGTGGAGCCGTCCACCGGATCCATGACCACGATCACGCCGCGGTCCGCGTGATGCAGCCCCGACTCCTCGCTCAGCACGCCCAGGCCGGCCCGCTCGAGCACGGCGAGAGCGGCCTCGTCGGCGGCCAGGTCGCTGCGGTACTGCCCAGGCCTGGTGCCGGCCAGGCTCCAATCGTCGAGCTGCACCAACGCGCCGTGCACCGCGTCAGCAACGGCGTGCAACACGTCGATCAGGTCCGTGGCCACCGCGTCACCGTAGGCCGGGGTGCCGAGCGCGGAGCGCGGGTCCCGCAGGAGCGCCCAGCGGCCGAGCGCGGCCCAGCGGGTCCGGCAGGAGCGGCGGCACCAACCGAGCGGCCCATCGCCTCGGTTGGGCCGCCGGTCATCCGTTGGCGCCGAAGGCGCCGGCGCCTCGGCGCAGGATGACAGTGAGCGAGCGTCAGCGAGCGAACCATGTGAAACACATCGATGACAGCCAGGCCTCAGCGAACAAGGGGAGCCGCCAGGCGACCCTTGTACGCTGAGGACGAGTGGCTGTTATCGATGTCGCGGGCTACGTGGCCGAGATCAAGGAGCACGCCGTCGACCACGGCTTCCACGTGCACGACGAGCGCCACTTCGTCGAGACCTACTCGCTGCGCCAGCTCTGGGAGGTCGACCTCCACCCCGAGGAAGGCTGCCGCGGTCCGCTCGACCTCCATCTCGCCCTCGAGGTCGACCCCCGGGTGCTCCTCGCCTTCGAGGACCTCGTGCTCGAGCTGCCCGAGGACGCCGACCCTCCCGACGAGTTCCAGTTCCCCCTCGTGTTCACGTGGGCCCTCCCTCCGCTGAAGGAGCCACCCGACCTGCTCCGCCTCACGATCGACCTGGCGGGCGTAGGGGGCATCGAGCTGCCCCTCGAGGTCTCGGCCAGCGACTCGTTCCCGAACGCAACCGACGCGTCGGAGCGGCGCCTCACAGTCGTGGCCCGGCAGCAGGTATCTCTGGCCCGGGTGCTGGCCGGCGAAGAGATGCTCTGCGACGTACTCGACCGCTGCCTGGCTGTGAGCCGGCTGCTGCTCGAGCGGGCCGACGACTGGGGCGCCGAAGGCGAAGGGCTCTAAGCGGGACAGAGCCCTTCGGGGATCAGATCCAGCCGGGGGCGGCCGGTCGGGCCACCCGCTGCACCGCATCGGCCAGCCCGGCGGGGTTGCCGAGGTCGATGAGCACCGCCGTGCGCGGCAGCCGGGCCTCGAGCTCGGCCACGAGGTCGATGCCGTCCTCGTTGGGAAGCTCCGGGTGGAGCACCACGACGTCGGGCTGCTCGAACGCGGCGACGGCCACGGCCTGCTTGGCCGTGACCGCCTCTGCCACGACGGTGCAACCGCCCGAGCCCTGCAACTGCTGTCTGCTCTGCAGCCGCCCGGGTCCGCTGGCATCCGCCACCAGCACCCGGATCGTGTCGGTCGTCAGATCAGACACTTGCGTCGTGATCGCCATTGTCCCCAGTCCCCTCGCCGGCCGGTTGCGCCCAGACAACGTCGCCGAGGGCCGAACATTACGCACCGCGCGCACGAATTACCACGGGGGGTGGGTTTGGGCGGTTTGGGGGGGGTGCGCGGGGGTGGGCGCGGTAGGGATCGAACCTACGACCGAGGGACGTGCGGGTGAGCCGCTGCGACAGCAGGGGGCTCGCCTCGTGAGTGGGCGCGGCAGGGATCGAACCTACGACCGAGGGACGTGCGGGTGAGCCGCTGCGACAGCAGAGGGCTCGCCTCGTGAGTGGGCGCGGTAGGGATCGAACCTACGACCGAAGGATTATGAGTCCTCTGCTCTGACCACTGAGCTACGCGCCCGGCGCGGCCAGTATCCACCGCGGGACGTGGGGCCATGTGTATCTTCCCCGCCGTGCCGAAATGGCTGTCCAGAGACGCGTCGGTGGTCCTGCGCGCCGCCGAAGCGGAGGCACGGGCCCGACGCCAGGCTGTGGGAACGCCCCACCTCCTGCTCGGCCTGCTGACCGACGAGGAGGGCACGCCGGCGCAGGTGCTCGGGGCGATGGGCTTCGCCGTCCGCCAGGTGCGCTACGAGGCCAGCCGCACGGTCGGGCCGACGTCCACCAAACCGTCGCGCCGCCGTCCGGTGTACTCACGCCGCGCCGACGCCATCCTCGGCCGCGCCCTCGGCGCGGCCCAGGACGAGGGGCGCAGCGCCATCGAGCCCACCGACCTGCTGCTCGCCATCGTGAGCGAGCCCGAGGGCAGGGCGGCGGCACTCCTCAACACCCTGCGGCCCGCCGCCGACACGGGCGACAAGGTCACCGCCGACCGCTGAGTGGAGCTCCGGGGCTGGGACTCGAACCCAGAACCCTCTGATTAACAGTCAGATGCTCTGCCAATTGAGCTACCCCGGAATAGCGGGTTGGGACGTTAGCAGCGCCTCCACGAGGCCCATCACGGCCCGATGGGTCGCGCGACAGTCGTAAATCACGTAGGCGCAACCACGCTCGTGCTTCGTCGTGCGCAGGGAAGGATCGGCGACGGCGCGATACGGGTGACGAAATTGGATGGTCGGGATGCCAGTGATCTCACTCCACCACGCAGTCGCCGCGTCGATGTCCAGACCCTCGTGCAGATAGATCTGACCTCGCAGGCGTGATTCGTCGACTTCGAAGAAGTAACGGAGCCAGCGACAGAAGAAGCCGATCATCTCTGGGCTGGTGTTTGCGAATTTGAGCCGGTCCTTCGCCCCCTCCCCGGCATAGAGCGCGGCGCCCGCCACCAGGAACTCCCGCTCGGCCAGGACCCCGATGCGTTCGCGGCCTTCGGCGAGGAGGCGCTCGATCTCGGCCGCCTTGCGGCGTTGGAGGACGTTGGGCCCGCGGCGGCGGCCCCGCGCCCGGGGTCGGGGCACGAACTCGACGTCGCGCACCCACAGGGACACGGAGGACTTGGCCACACCCAGGGCCTCTGCGATGTCGAGGAGCGTCTCACCCCGGCGCCGCAGCGCCCGCGCCGCTTCTCTCTCCCGCAGCTTCCCCCGGTACCCCATGGTGAACATTCTCCCAGCGGGGTATGACAAGCCTTATGAGACTGCGCATCGGCTTGGTGATCGGCTTCGCCCTCGGGTACTACCTCGGCTCCATGGCGGGGCGGGAGCGGTACGAGCAGATCAACCGCATGGTCCGCAAGGTCAAGCGGTCGGACGCCTACGAAGTCGCAACCGACAAAGCTCGTGCCGTCGTCGACCTCGGCGTGGAGCGGGCCAAGGACGTGGTGGAGGACAAGTTCGGCGGCAGTGGCAACGGCGAGAGCTCGGCGACCGCCGGGCCCTACACGTCGTCGAGGTAGTCCCGCAGCCGCCGCGAGCGGATCGGGTGGCGCAGCTTCGCCAGCGTCTTCGACTCGATCTGGCGGATGCGCTCGCGCGTCACGCCGAACTCCTTGCCCACCTCTTCGAGGGTGCGCATCTGCCCGTCGTCGAGACCGAAGCGCAGGCGCACGACCTTCTGCTCGCGATCCGAGAGCTCGCTCAACGCCTGCTTGACCGCCTCGTTGAGCATGGCACGCGCTGCCGCGTCGGCCGGCACGACCGCGCCCTGGTCCTCGATCACGTCGGACAGCGAGAAGTCCTCCTCGTCGCCGATGGGCTGCTCGAGCGACACAGTGTCCTGGTTGATGCGCAGGATCTCGCGCACACGCGCGGGCGCCATGTCGACCCGTAGGGCCAGCTCCTCGATGGTGGGCTCGCGGCCCAGCTCCTGCAGCGTCTGACGCTGCACCCGGACCACCTTGTTGATCGTCTCGACCATGTGCACGGGGATGCGGATGGTGCGGGCCTGATCCGCGATGGCGCGGGTGATGGCCTGACGGATCCACCACGTCGCGTACGTCGAGAACTTGAAGCCCTTCGTGTAGTCGAACTTCTCGACCGCACGCATGAGGCCGAGGTTCCCCTCCTGGATGAGGTCCAGGAAGGCCAGCCCGCGGTTGCGGTAGCGCTTGGCGATCGAGACGACGAGCCGCAGGTTGGCCTCGATGAGCAGGCTCTTGGCCGCCAGCCCGTCGGTGACCACCCGCTCCTCGGCGAACAGCGTCTGGGGGGGAATGGCCGCGCACGAGCCGTACTCGTCCTCGAGGGTGGCGATGCGCTCGGCCGCCGCCAGCCCTGCCTCGATGCGGCGGGCGAGGGACACCTCCTGCTCGCCCGTGAGCAGCGGGACCTTGCCGATCTCCTTGAGGTACATGCGCACCGGATCGGAGCCCGGTCCGCCGCCCTGGGCGGCCTCTTCGAGCTTGTCGAGCGCCGCGGGCCGGGCGCGTGGTGTGCGGGGCTCGCGCGCAGCCGGAGCGGCAGGCGCGGCGACGACGGGGACCTCGGTGGTGGGTTCGTCGTCCTCCTCGACCGTGTCCTCGTCGTCTTCGTAGATGATCCCGTCGGCGCGCACGCGCAGCACGACCGCGTCGATCAGTTCGGGGCTCAGTTCCACCGCCTCGAGGACCATCATCAGATCGTCGGGCGTGAGCGAGCCGCGCTGCCGTCCGGTTTCGAGAAGACGCTCGAAATCGTCGGCTGGCACACCGGGCGGTGTGGAGAGCGTCGGTGCGCCCTCGGTCATGAAACCTCCTCGGCCCTTTCCGCCAGCCAGGCTACCAACCGGCTCGCCGCGTCGAGTCTCGTGCCCGGTTGGTCCAACTCCTCCACCGCGAGCTTGACCCAGCCGATGACGGGCGCGACCTCGAGGAAACGGTCGGACCCGGAGCGGGCGTCGGCCTCCAGCTCTGTGAGGGCGCGCCGCGTCGCCTCGCGCACCAGCAGCGCGACGACGTCGTCGGGATCAGTGTCGGGTTCCTCGACCGCGAGCCGCTGCAGCAGTTCGGCCGCGCCCGGGTCGGCCGCCTCGATGGCGTCGTGCAGCTTCTCCGCCGCGGCCAGCGCGCGGTACGCGGCCAGGTGCAGGTCGTCGTGGAAGAGGATCTCGTCGAGTCGGTCGGCCACCTCCTCGGGCCGGTGCACGGCCAGCTTGAGCGCCTCCACCTCGGGACCGCGATCGGCGCGCGGACGGGGCCGCGTGCCGGCACCGTTGCTTCGACGGGGCGCGGCACCGACAGTGCCGACGAGCGACCGCAGACGATCGGGCTCGACGCGGCAACGGTCGGCGACCTGCATCAGGTACTGGTCGCGCACGAGCTCGTTGGGGTGCTCGCTGATGGTGACCATCGCCGCTTGCGCGGCGCGGGCGCGGCCCTCGACCGAGCGCAGGTCGGCACCGGCCAGCGCGCGGTCGAGCCGGAAGGCGAGGAAGGGCTGGGCCTTGGCCACCGCCTGCTTGAGCCCCTCGGGATCGTTGCGGGCCATGTCGCCGGGGTCGGCGCCGCGCGGCATCAGCGCCACCGCGATGTCGATCTCGAACTTCTGCTCCCACGCGTAGAAGCGCTCGGCCGCCGCCTGGCCCGCGGCGTCGGCGTCGTAGGCCAGCACGACCCGGCGGGCGAAGTTCTTCAGCAGGTTGAAGTGCTCGTCGGCCAGGGCGGTGCCGCACGTGGCCACCGCTCGGGGCAGGCCGACCTGGAAGAAGCCGATCACGTCGGTGTAGCCCTCGCAGACGATCACCTCGCCTGCTTCCACCACGTCGGTCTTGGCCCAGTTGAGCCCGTACAGCGTGCGCCGCTTGCTGTAGATCAGGTTCTCCTGGCTGTTCTTATACTTGGGGCCCTCGCCACTGAGGATGCGGCCGCCGAACGCAACGGGGCGTCCGCCCGCGTCGAAGATCGGGAACATGACGCGCGCCCGGAAGGAGTCCTGCTGCTTGCGGGCCTTGTTGACGAAGCCCAGGCCTGCGTCGCTCACCACGTCGTCGGGGAGCTTGAGGTGCTTGCACAGCGCGTCCCACCCGTCGGGCGCCCACCCGATCCTGAAGGCCCGCACCACGTCTCCGTCGTAGCCACGCGAGCGCAGGTACTGGCGGGCCGGACCCGCGTCGGGCCCCGTGAGCAGGCGCTGGTGGTAGAAGTCGACGGCGCTCTCGATGGCATCGGTGAGGCGGCTGCGCCGCTGCCGGTCCTGCGAGACCGCCGCGTCGTCGTAGCGCAGCTGGATGCCGGCCCGGGACGCCAGCCGCTCGACCGCCTCCACGAAGTCGACGTGCTCGATCTCGCGCACGAAGGTGATGACGTCGCCCTTGGCCTGACACCCGAAGCAGTAGAAGAGCTTCTCCTCTGCGTTCACGGTGAACGACGCCGTCTTCTCCGCGTGGAACGGGCACAGCCCGCTCCAGCGTTTGCCGACCTTCTTCAGGGCGAGGTGGTCGGACGCGACAGCCACGAAGTCGGTGGCCTCCCGTACCCGCTCGATGTCCTCCCCCACGATGCCCATCGGTCGACGGTACCGCGACCCCTAGGACAATCTGCGCTCGAAGAAGTCGAGCAGCAGCTCGAGTCGTTGCACCCGGTGCTTGGGGGCGCCGGCGCGGGACAGCTCGTGACTCTCCCCTTCGAACCGCACCATCTCGACGTCGCGTTCGAGCATGCGCAGGGCGACGAAGAGCTCGTCGGCCTGGGCGGGCGGGCACCGTAGGTCGTTCTCGGAGTGCAGGATCAGCAGCGGCGTGCGCATCGCGGCCACGTGCTCGATGGGTGACCAGCGCCGGTACTCGTCGGGGTTCTCGAGGTGGGTGACACCGACGTACGTTCGGAAGAGGCCGCCGACGTCCGAGCCGTACTCGAGGGCCAGAACGTCGTTCACGGCGCGCTCGGAGCACGCGGCTCGGAACCGGTCCGTGTGGCCGACGATCCACGACGTCATGTAGCCGCCGTACGAACCACCCAGCACGCCGAGTCGCTCCGGATCCACGAACTCGAAGCGGCGCACGGCCTCGTCGACCACCGCCATGAGATCGTCGTAGTCGACGCCACCCCACCCGCTGCCCAGTGCCTCCGCTGCCTGGGGGCCGCGGATGGCGCGACCCCACGCCTCGCTGTAGCCCGAGGAGCCGCGAGGGTTCGCGTAGAGGACGGCGTAGCCCGCTCCCGCCTGCACCTGGAACTCGTCGAAGAAGCGGTTGCCGTACTGCGTGAACGGACCGCCGTGGATGTTGAGCAGCATCGGATAGCGGCCGCCGGGCGTGAACCCGGCGGGACGCATCAGCCACGCCTCGACCTCCGTGCCATCGGAGGCCAGCGCGGTGAACCGCTCGGGCGTCGAGATGTCGTGGCGCTCGGGGAAGCGGGCGCCGATCGACGTGAGCCGTCGCTCCTCCTGGTCCACGAGAACGAACAGGTCCGACGGAGTCGTCGCGTCCGTGGCTGTGAAGGCGATGATGCCCGGCTTGGCGTCGAAGGCGGTCACGGTGCGCTCGCCACCGACGATCAGCTCGGGCTTGCCCTTCCCGTCGGATGGGACGCGGTACAGACCCACGTTGCCGCCGTCCTCGGTGGAGAACAGCAGGTCGGCACCGTCCCACACCGGCTCGCGGAACCCGGTGAACGGCGTGCAGTGGCGGTCGAGCTCGCGCGACAACACGACGGGCAGTGCCCCGTCGAGCGGGACGACGGCGACCTGGGCGTGGGTCGGACTGATGCTCGGGTCGCTCCAGTACACGGCGGCGGCCGCGCCGTCCGGCGACCACGACGGCGACGACCACTGATCGGTGGTCGTCGTGACCCGGTCGGGCTCGCCGGCCAGCTCCACGTCCACCGTGAACAGGTCCACCGCCAGGTCGAGGTCCCACCGGTCGTGGCGACCTGCGCAGAAGGCGATGCGCCGCCCGTCGGGCGACCACGACAGCCCGTCGTCCTCGAAAGCGCCGCTGGTGAGGGCACGGGGCCTGGACGACCCGTCGGCGGCAACGACGAAGAGGTGCTTGGGCCGGTCCACCGTCCAGCCGACGCTGTCGAGACGGCTGAAGAGCCGGGTGATGCGCCGCGGCGGCCGGTCCTTGGCTTCCTTCTTGCCGTAGCGCTCGTCCTGCTGGCGGGCGGTGAAGGCCAGGCGGGTGCCGTCGGGCGACCACGCCAGCTCCTCGATCTCCTCGGGCCAGGACGCCAGCTTCACGACCTCCCCGCCCTCGGCGACAGGCAACACGTAGAGCTCGGCCCCCTCGTCGTCGCGATGCGAGACGAAGGCGAGGAGGCGCCCGTCAGGCGACCATCGCGGCCGGCCGTCCCGCTTCTCGCCGGCCGAGAACGGTCGGGGTGGCGTGGACCCATCGGTTGCCGCCAACCAGACGCGGCTGCGGTAGGCGTTCTCCTCCAGGTCGACCGTCGTCACGACGAAGGCGACGGCGCGGCCGTCGGGTGACAGCCGTGGTTCGCCGACGTTGGTGAGATCGCCGACGGCCTCCGGCTTCATGCCGTACCGGACGGACCACCGCCCGCACCGAGCACTGCCTGGGCCGCGGCCAAGCGGGCGATTGGCACCCGGAACGGCGAGCAGCTGACGTAGTCGAGGCCCACCTCGGCGAAGAAGGTGATCGACTCCGGATCGCCTCCGTGCTCGCCGCAGACGCCGAGCTTGATCCCCGGCTTGGCGGCCCGCCCGCGCTCGACGGCGGTGCGCACGAGCTCGCCCACGCCCGGCACGTCAATGGTCTCGAACGGATTGCGCTTGAGCAGCCCCTGTTCCAGGTAGGCGTTCATCATGCGACCCTCGACGTCGTCGCGGCTGAAGCCGAACGTCATCTGGGTCAGATCGTTGGTGCCGAACGAGAAGAAGTCGGCGTCGTCGGCGATCTCGTCGGCGCGGAGGGCGGCGCGCGGCGTCTCGATCATCGTGCCGATGGTGACGTCGATGGGCTTCTTCACGCCCTTGGTCGCGGCAGCGATCGCGTCCTCGACCCAGGCACGCGCCGTAGCCATCTCCTCGCGATTGACGGTGAGCGGGATCATGATCTCCACCACGGGCTTGCCCTTCGCCGCGACCCGGTCGGCGGCCGCCTCCATGAGGGCCCGCACCTGCATGGCGTACAGGCCCGGCTTGAGCACGCCGAGGCGCACGCCGCGGGTGCCGAGCATGGGGTTGAACTCGTGCCACGCCTTGGCCGCCTCGTAGAGCTTCTCCTCGGTCTCGGTGAGGCCTTCGGTGGCCTCCTTGACCATGAGCTCCTCGGTGCTCGGCAGGAACTCGTGCAGCGGCGGGTCGAGCAGGCGGACCGTGACGGGCAGGCCGTCCATCTCCCGCAGGATCTCGACGAAGTCGGCCTTCTGGGCGACGCGCAGCTGCTCGAGCGCCGCCTCTTCCTCCTCGGGCGTGTCGGCCAGGATCATGCGGCGCACGATCGGGAGGCGGTCCTCGGCGAGGAACATGTGCTCGGTGCGGCACAGGCCGATGCCCTCGGCCCCGAACTCGACGGCGTTCTTGGCGTCGGGGCCGTTGTCGGCGTTGGCGCGGACCTTGAGCTTGCCCTTGCGGATGCTGTCGGCCCAACTCAGCAGGATGGTGAACTCCTCGGGCGGGGCGGCTTCGGAAAGCTCGACCTCGCCCAACACGACCTCGCCGGTGGTGCCGTTGATCGAGATGACGTCGCCCTCGTTGACGGTCACATCGCCGGCGGTGAACGCCTTCCCCTTGATGCGGACCTGCTCGGCGCCCACCACCGCGGGCTTGCCCCAACCGCGGGCCACGACGGCGGCGTGGCTGACCAGGCCGCCGCGCGCGGTGAGGATGCCCTCGGCCACGATCATGCCGTGCACGTCCTCGGGCGACGTCTCGCTGCGGACGAGGATGACCTTCTCGCCGCGCTCCTCGGCTGCGTCGGCTGCGTCGTCGGCGGTGAAGTAGGCCTTGCCGACGGCGGCCCCGGGCGACGCGGCCAGGCCCTTGGCGATGACCTTGATCTCCGTGGTGGCGAACTGCGGGTGCAGCACCTGGTCGAGGTGCTCGGCGGTGATGCGCTGGATCGCCTCTTCCTTCTTGAGCTTGATCCGGCGGTCCTTGGTCATGTCGACCGCCATGCGCAGGGCGGCGACGCCCGTGCGCTTGCCGACGCGCGTCTGCAGCATCCAGAGCTTGCCCTGGTCGATGGTGAACTCGGTATCGCACATGTCGCGGTAGTGCTTCTCGAGTCGATCGAAGATCGCCAGGAGCTCCTTGTGGACCTTCGGGAAGTGCTTCGCGAGGTCGTCGAGGGTCTCGGTGTTGCGGATGCCCGCAACCACGTCCTCACCTTGGGCATTGACGAGGAAGTCGCCGTAGGGCTTGTTCTCACCGGTCGCAGGGTCGCGAGTGAAGCCGACGCCGGTGCCGCTGTTGTCGTCGCGGTTACCGAACACCATCGTCTGCACGTTGACCGCGGTGCCGAGCTCGTGGTCGATGCGCTCGCGGTTGCGGTAGGCGATGGCGCGCGGGCCGTTCCACGACTTGAACACGGCCTCGATGGCGCCCCGCAGCTGGTCGGCCGGGTCCTGGGGGAAGGCCTTCCTCGTGTGCTTGCGCACGATGGCTTTGTACGACGCCACCAGGCGGCGCAGCAGGTCGGGCGGCACCTCGGCGTCGCTGGTCGTGTCGGCCAGCCGCTTCGCCGCCTCGAAGAGGTCGTCGAACTCCTTGGCCTCGATGTCGAGCACGATGCGGCCGTACATGGCGACGAACCGTCGGTAGCTGTCCCACGCGAACCGCTCGTCGGTCTGCTTGGCCAGGCCCTCGACCGAGTCGTCGTTGAGCCCGAGGTTGAGGACGGTGTCCATCATCCCGGGCATGGAGAACTTGGCGCCCGACCGCACGCTCACGAGGAGGGGGTCGGCCGCGTCGCCGAGCTTCTTGCCCATCGTCTTCTCGAGCTTCTTGACGTGCTTGTCGATCTCGCCGTCGAGCTCCTTGGGCCACCCCCCGTGCATGTAGGCGCGGCAGGCGTCGGTGCTGATGGTGAAGCCGGGTGGCACCGGCAGCCCGAGTACTGACGTCATCTCCGCCAGGTTGGCGCCCTTGCCACCGAGGAGGTCCTTCATCTCCATGGGCGGCTTGCGGTGCTTGTGGTCGAACCCGAAGACGTATGCCATACGGGTCACGAGCCTACGCGCCCCTCAATCCCGATCGACTTTTTCGCGATGCGACCGGTCATGCCGGTCGAATCGCGAAAAAGTCGGGTCGTTCGGCTGGGCGATGACGCTCAGGTGGCGGGTGGGACGGGTGAGGGCCACGTAGAGGAGGCGGGCGCCTCGGGGTTCGGGGAGCGAGGCGAGGATGGCGGCGGGGTCGACGACGACGACCGCGTCGAACTCGAGGCCGCGTGAGGCTGTCGCGCCGATGACGGTGACGCGGTGGCCGAGCTCGTCGGCCACGTCGAGGCCCTCCGCTCGCAGGGCGCGCTGCAGGCTCGGGAGGAGCTCGTCCGGCGCGATGACCCCGACCGACCCGTGCTCGGCCGCCAGCGCGGCCACCTCACGTGCGGTCGTCGCCGCGACGTCGTCGGACTCGATCAGGGCCGGCTCGGTGCGGCCCCTGCGGACGGCCTCACTCGGACGGACGTGGGCCCGGGTGGCGGGCAGCAGCTCGGCCGCCAGGTCCAGCACCTGAGCCGGCGACCGGTAGCCGAGGCGCAGCTCCTCGATGCGGACGCCCGCCGGCGAGGGCAGGTGGGCCAGCACGTCCTCCCAGCGGTCATGGGCCCAGACGCCGGTGCCCTGGGCCAGGTCGCCGAGGATGGTCATCGAGCCCGTCGGACAACGCCGGCCCAGCATGCGCAGCTGCATGGGCGAGAGGTCCTGGGCCTCGTCGACCACCACGTGCCCGAAGGTGCGGGCCTGCCCCGACAGCTGATCGTGGGCCTCGTCGAGCAGCGGGATGTCGGCGTCGCTCCAGCCGGTGCCGCCCACGATCTCGCGCACCGCGGCCGCGGGCGACGCCGTGGGCCAGAGTCGATCGAGGGCGGCGCCGAACCGCTGATCCCGCCGGACTTCGGCGGCCGCGTCGCTCATGCCTCCGGCGTAGCTGCGCAACAGCGCCCGGGTGAGCTGGTCTCGCAGCCCGGCCCGCCCCGCGTTGTACGG
The DNA here is from genome assembly GCA_041166085.1 of Actinomycetota bacterium. GTDB lineage: Bacteria > Actinomycetota > Acidimicrobiia > Acidimicrobiales > JAFATL01 > JBEEFP01. Next base: position 101,651 of record JBEEFP010000045.1, on the reverse strand, counting down.
GCCACCCCTCGCGGCGATGCGCTCGGCCAGCGCGTTGGCCTCGTCGCGCCGGACGGTGAGGCGGGTCAGGCCGACAGTGACCGTGATGTCGTCGACGAGCGATCGACGCCGGCTGGCCAGCGCGTCCGCGATGGCGGTCACCATGGCGACGTCGCCCTTGTCGCGTTGCGTCGGCTCGTCGTCGGTGACGGTGATGCGGATGCGTCCGTAGAGGTCACGCAGCGTCGTCTGCACGACCGCCTCCTCGCCCAGCGACGGGAGCACAGCCGCGATGTAGCGGAGGAACTGGCGGTTGGGCCCGACCACGAGCACGTTCCTGCGGACGAGGTCGGGATACGAGTACAGGAGGAAGGCGGCCCGGTGCAGGCCGACGGCGGTCTTGCCCGAGCCGGGCCCACCCTGCACCGCCATCAGCCCCGCCATCTCCGATCGGATGAGCGCGTCCTGCTCGGGCTGGATGGTCGAGACGATGTCGAGCATCTCGCCGGCGCGGCTGCGCTCGAGCTCGGCGATGAGCGCCTCGCGGCCCCGCACGTTGTCGGTCCCCGCCGCGCCTTCGGCACCGAACACGTCATCCGCGATGGACAGGAGCCGTCGCCCGTCGAGCAGGAACTGACGCCGGCGGGTCAGGCCGTGCCGGTCGGCGCCGCCGGCCCGGTAGTAGGGCTCAGCGACCGGCGCCCGCCACTCGATGACCACGGGGTCGGCCCGGGCGTCCTCCACGTGCCGTCGGCCGATGTACCACGACTCGTCCGACTCGGTGTCGATGCGCCCGAAGCACAGCGGCCTGCCCGTGTCGCTGAGCGACGCCAGCCGCCTCGCCATCATGATCTCGAGGTCCTTCTTGGAGAACTCGTCGGCCGCCAGCAGCTCGAGCCCGGCCGTGCGCTCCCGCATGCGATGGAGACACCGGTACGCCTCGTCGATGTAGGCCTGCTCCGCCCCCAGGTCCTCCTCCGCCTGCACCGCCATCACCCCTCCCTGGACGCGCGTCAGCCTCCGCCGACTTTTGCTTTTGCGCACGAGAGGGGCCCAGGACCCACACGCGTGCGCGAAAGCCGAGAACGGCGGGTCAGCCGGGGCCGAGGCGGTCGCGCAGCTCGGTGACCAGACGGTCGATGGGGACCCGCACCTGCTCGAGCGTGTCGCGGTCGCGGATGGTGACGGCCTTGTCCTCGAGGGTCTCGAAGTCGACGGTGACCGCAAAGGGCGTGCCGATCTCGTCCTGCCGCCGGTAGCGGCGGCCGATGGACTGGGTCTCGTCGTAGTCGGTCATGAAGTGGGGTTGCAGCGTGTGCAGCACCTCGCGGGCCGTCGGGGTGAGCGTGTCCTTCTTGGACAGCGGCAGCACCGCCACCTTGTACGGCGCCAGACGCGGGTCGAGTCGCAGCACCGTGCGGGCCTCACCGCCGACCTCGTCCTCCGTGTACGCCGAGATCAAGAACGCCATCATCGTGCGGGTCGCGCCGGCAGCAGGCTCGACGACGTGGGGCACGTAGCGCTCGCCCGAGGCCTGGTCGAAGTACTCGAGCTTCTCGCCCGAGAACGCTGCGTGCTGCGTGAGGTCGTAGTTGCCGCGCTGGGCGATGCCCTCGAGCTCGCCCCAGCCCCACGGGAAGGTGAACTCCACGTCCGCGGTACCCGAAGAGTAGTGGCTCAGCTCGTCGGCGTCGTGCGAGCGCAGGCGCAGCTGCTCGGCTGGGATGCCGAGGTTCGTGTACCAGTCGAAGCGCTGCTGGCACCAGTACTCGAACCACTTCGGGCCTTCGTCGGGCGGCACGAAGTACTCCATCTCCATCTGCTCGAACTCGCGCGTGCGGAAGACGAAGTTGCCGGGCGTGATCTCGTTGCGGAACGACTTGCCGAGCTGGGCGATGCCAAACGGCGGCTTCTTGCGCGTCGTCTGCAGCACGTTCTTGAAGTTGAGGAAGATGCCCTGGGCCGTCTCGGGGCGCAGGTAGGCCTCGGCGCCCGCGTCCTCCACCGGGCCCACGTGCGTCTTGAACATGAGGTTGAAGTTGCGGGCCTCGGTGAAGGAGTCCTTCGAGCCGCAGTTGGGGCACACGTTGGGATCGTCGAGCTGATCCTCGCGGAAGCGCTCCTTGCACTTGCGGCAGTCGACCAACGGGTCGGTGAAGTTCTCCAGGTGGCCTGAGGCCTCCCACACCCGGGGCGGAAGGAGGATGGCGCTGTCGAGGCCCACCACGTCGTCCCGCATCTGCACCATCGACCGCCACCACGCCTCCTTGACGTTGCGCAGCATGAGGACGCCGAGGGGGCCGTAGTCGTAGGTGGAGCGGAAGCCGCCATAGATCTCGGCCGTCTGGAACACGAACCCCCGCGTCTTGCAGAGGTTGACGACCTTCTCCATCAGCTCCGGCTCGGGCATGACCCGCCAGGGTAGCTACCGGTCGTACGGGCTCTTGATGAGAATCGTGATCCCGCCGGGCGTCTTCGGACCCGCGCTCACGTCCCAGACGGTCATCTCGTAGTCGAAGGCGGGCGCCCACGCGAAGGTGATGGGCTGCGGCTCGTCTCGGGTCAGCGCGCTGCGAACGGTCGCCCGCACCGCGTCGTGGATGCCCTGCGGCAGCTTGTCCAGCCACTCGGCCAGGCCCCGCTCGTCGAGATCGAGGCGCCGGGCCGCTTCCGCCAGCGAGACGTCGGGGTCGAACAACCCCGGGTCGATCTCCCGGAGCCCCTCGATGTGGAACCCCGCGTTGAGCGCGTTCACCTGCGTCTGCATCATCGGCATTTGCGGCTCTCCTCCCAAACCCCCCAAACAGGACGGGCGAAGAGTAATTTCTTTCCACGCCCTATGCCGGGACCCATCAGATTTGCCACGGCTTCGGACGGGGTCCGCATCGCGTACAGCGAGGAGGGGGGCGGTCCGCCGTTGCTCTTCGTGCGCGGCTGGATCACCCACCTCGAGCTGCACACCCACGACCCCGCGTTCGCGGCGTTCTTCGGCGCCCTCAGCCGCAGCTTCCGTGTCATCAGGATGGACAACCGCGGCAACGGCCTGTCCGACCGCCGGCCCGACAACCTCGACCTCGACGCGCTCACCTCGGACGTGGAGGCGGTGGTGGACGCCCTCGGCCTCGAGGAGCTCGTCCTCTGGGGCTCGTGCTACGGCGGTCCCATCGCCATCACCTACGCGGCGCGCCATCCCGAGGTCGTGACACGGCTGGTGCTGGACGGGACCTACGCGGACGGCTCGCGCATCATGCCGCCCGAGCAACAGCAGGACTTCCTCTCGATCTTCGAGCTCGGTCGATCGCAGTCCTCCGCCATGTTCGCCGCGCTGAGCTACATGACGTCCCCCGTGCGGCAGCTGTCCGCTGAGGATCACGTCCGCCGGGGTGAGCAGGCCATCGACCCTGCGACCGCCGGTCGTCTGTACAAGCTCTCCTTCGAGACCGACGTGACCGACCTCCTTCCCGCGGTCGAGATGCCCACGCTGGTGCTGCACCGCCGCAAGACGCGGGCCATCGCCTTCAACCTCGGGCGCAGCCTCGCCGCCCTCCTGCCCAACGCGGAGCTGGTTGCGCTCGACGGCGTGTCACACAACCCATGGGAGGACGAGCCCGCCGCCGCCCTCCACGCCATCGGCCGCTTTCTCGGCGTCGACCTGGTGGACGCCGCCGACGCCGCCCCGCCCGACCTTCCCCTCACCGTGGTCTTCACCGACCTCGTCGGCTCGACCGCGATGATCGAGCGCCTCGGCGATGCACGGGCCCGCACGCTGATGGACGAGCACGACCGCGTGGTCCGTGACGCCGTCAAGCAGTCTGGAGGCACCGAGGTGAAGTCCACCGGTGACGGATTCCTCCTGTCGTTCCCGTCGGTCGCCCGCGCCCTGTCCTGCACCGTCCGCGTGCAGGCCGCGCTCCTCGAGCGCAACCGAGGTGCAAGCGAACCGATCGAGGTGCGCGTCGGGGTGAACGCGGGCGAGCCCATGTCGGCGGACGACGACCTGCACGGCGCCGTCGTCAACATGGCCGCGCGTGTGTGCGCTCGAGCCGAGGGCGGGCAGGTGCTCGTCACCAACGTCGTGCGGGAGCTGGCGGCCGGCAAGGGCTTCGTCTTCGCCGACGCCGGTACGGCCGAGCTCAAGGGCTTCGCCGAGCCCGTGCAGCTCTACGAGCTTCGCCTGTAGCCGTCACGCCTTGTCGAGCAGGCGCAGCGAGCGCAGTCGGCGCTCGATGTGATGCTCGACGGTGCGGCCCGTGAGGTGATCGACCTCGTGCACGGCCGGGCCGTCGGGCTCGCCGAGGACGGCCACCAGATCGCCCCCGAGGATGCGGCGGATGAGGGCGATGGCCTCGGGCGAGATCGGGACGCCTTGGCGGTCCGAGCGGCACAGCACGCCGCCCTCTTCGACATCGAAGGCGACGAGGTCCTCGGTGGCGCCACACGTGGCACAGCGGTCGAGCACGGGCGAGTAGCCCTCGAGGGCCAGCAGCTTCCAGAAGAACGCAGGGACGATGAGCGGTGTGTCGCGCGCCGCGAGCGCCCGCAGTCCGCCGACGAGCATCCGGTACAGCGCGGGGCTCGTCTCGCGCTCCTGGGACACCTGGTCGACGGCCTCGAGCATGGACGTGGCCTTGGCCAGTCGGTCGAGGTTCTCGCGCACGACGCGGAAGTGGTCGAGCGTCTCGGCCTGGTTGACGACGTCGAGCTCGCCGCGGCCCTGGTACATGAGCAGCGCCACGTGGCTCATGGGCTCGAGACGGCTCCCGAACCGGCTCTTGGTCTTGCGCACGCCCTTGACGACGGCCCGGACCTTGCCGCTCCCCTGAGTCATGAGCACCACGATGCGGTCGGCCTCCCCGAGCCGGAACGTCCGCAGCACGACACCCTGGTCGCGGTAGAGCGACATACCTACCGCGTCCCCCCGAAGCGACGGTCGCGGCGTTGGAACTCGCGCACGGCCTCGAAGAGGTGCTCGCGACGGAAGTCGGGCCACAGCACGTCGGTGAACACGAGCTCGCTGTAGGCCAGCTCCCAGAGCAGGAAGTTGGAGATGCGGAACTCCCCCGACGTGCGGATCATGAGGTCGGGGTCGGGCATGCCGGGCACGTAGAGACGTGACCCGATGGCGTTCTCGTCGATCTTGTCGGCGGGGACGCCGTCGGCCACCAACCGTTTGACCGCGTCGACGATCTCGGCCCGTCCGCCGTAGTTGAAGGCGATGGTCAGCGTCATGGTGCGGTTGTCGGCGGTGAGGGCGGCCGCTTCATCCATCTGCTTGATGAGGCGCTTGGGCACCCGCCATCCGCGGCGGCCGGCGAATGCGATGCGCACGCCCCGGTCGTTGAGCTCGTCGCGCCGACGGACGAGGATCGACTCGTTGAAGTTGATGAGGTAGCGGACCTCGTCGGCCGGGCGGCGCCAGTTCTCGGTGGAGAAGGCGTAGACCGTCAGCCACTTGATGCCGAGGTCGAGGGCTCCCTCGACCGTGTCGAAGAGGGCCTCCTCCCCCGCCGCATGGCCGTCGGTGCGGGCCAGTCCCCGCTTCTGGGCCCACCGGCCGTTGCCGTCCATGACAGCGGCCACGTGGGTCGGGATGCGGGTGGGGTCGATGCCGTCGAGCTGCACTGAGGGCGACGGTACCGCGGGCGCTTTCTGGGTACATGCACCAGCGTGATCGAACGCGTGCTCGGCCCGCTGGCCCGGCGGTGGGCCTGGCTGCGGACGGCCCTCCGCGTCCAGGAGCGCTTCGGCGAGGTGCACGGCTCTTATCTGGCCTCGGCCGTCACCCTGACGGCGTTCCTGTCCCTGTTCCCGCTGTTGCTCGTCGCAGTAGCAGTGCTCGGGTTCGTCGCCGCCGGCCACGCCGATCTGCCCGGCCGCGTCATCGGCAACCTCGGCCTCAGCGGCGACGCGGCCAAGCTCGTGACCGACTCGATCCACAAGGCCCAGCAGACGCGTGGCGCCGCCCTCGGGATCGGCACCGCCGGCCTGCTGTGGTCGGGACTCGGCCTGGTCGCGGCGCTGCAGGTCGCGCTGAACGCGGTGTGGCAGGTGCCCTCGCGGGGACTCAAGGACAAGCTCTACGGGCTGGCCTGGCTGGCGGGGGCGGGTGTCATCATGGCCGCGTCGTTCGCCATCACTGCCGCAGTCAACTTCCTGCCCGGCGTGCTCGCCCCGCTCGCCCTCCTCGTCGCCTTCGGCGTGAACCTGGCCTTGTGGCTGTGGTCCATGAAGGTGCTGCAGAACCGCTCGGTCGACTGGAAGTCCCTCCTGCCCGGCGCAGTGTTCGGCGCCGTCGGCCTCGAGGTGCTGAAGGCGGTCGGCGCCATCTACGTGCCCCGCGCGGTGGCGTCGTCGTCCGCGCTCTACGGCACCATCGGCACGGTGTTCGCGGTGCTGGCGTGGCTGGTGTTCTTCGGCCGGCTCGTGGTCTACGCGACCGTGGTGAACGTGGTGCGGTGGGAGGAGGACCACGGCACCGTCACCGCCGAGATCGAGCTGCCCCGCCTGCCGGGCCAGGTGCCGGTCGCCGCCACCCGCTCCGGCGAGGCCGCCCCCGTCGCTCCCTGAGAAACGGCTAGGCGACCGCCGGCATGACCTCCGACGCCACCAGGCGCAGCTGGTCGAGGTCGGCCAGGTCGAGCACCTGCAGGTAGATGCGCGTGCAGCCCAGCGCCGCGAACCGGCCGAGGGTGTCGACCACCTCGGACGGTGTGCCGGCGAGCGCGGTCTTGCGTGCGTGGTCGGCGCCCTCGCGTCCGATGGCCTTGGCCCGGCGCTCGACCTCCGCTTCGTCGGCGCCGCACACGATGGTCTGGGCCGCGGAGTAGACGAGGTCGCCCGGATCGCGTCCCGCCGTTTCGCACGCCTCCCGCACGGCGGCGATCGCCGCGCCCGTGTCCTCCAGCGTGTGGAACGGCACGTTGAACTCATCGGCGAAGCGCGCCGCGAGGCGGGGCGTGCGCTTGCGTCCCGCGCCGCCGATGAGCACGGGCGGACGGGGCTGCTGCACGGGCTTGGGAAGCGCGGGGCTGTTCTCCAGCGTGTAGTGCTTGCCCGAGAACGAGAACGTCTCGCCGACGGGTGTCGACCACAGTCCGGTGATGATCTCGAGCTGCTCCTCGAACATGGCGAAGCGCTCGCCGAGCGGCGGGAAGGGAATGCCGTATGCCTTGTGCTCGTCGTCGAACCACCCCGTGCCGAGGCCCAGCTCCACCCGGCCTCCGCTCATGGCGTCGACGTTGGCGACACTGATCGCGAGGGGACCGGGCAGCCGGAAGGTGACGGGAGTGACGAGCGTGCCCAGCCGGAGCCGGGACGTGTCGCGGGCCAGGCCCGCCAACGTCACCCACGCGTCCGACGGTCCCGGCAGCCCGTCATCCCCGCCCATGCGCAGGTAGTGGTCCGACCGGAAGAAGGCGTCGTAGCCGAGGTCCTCGGCGGTGCGGGCGACGGCCAGCAGGTCGTCGTAGGACGCCCCCTGCTGCGGCTCGGTGAAGATGCGGAGGGTCAGCGGCATCCCGTCAGCCTCTCACCGGATCAGCGGCGCGCGCTCACCACCGTCGCCGAGGTGGCGGCGATCATCAACAGCACGGCAAGGAGAGCCAACGCACCGGGGATGCCCTCGTCGGACGCGGCCCCGCGTCGCGCGGGGAGCACCGCTGCTGCCGGCTGCACCGGCGTGGGCGGCGCGGGGGTGACCGCGGGCGCAGCCGCGGGCGTCGGGAAGGCGTGGCGGTGCAGCGGCGTGGGCCGGGCCACCGCGCCCCGGCTCGCGATGGAGCGGGGCTCGGCCGTCGTACGCGACCCGAGCACCGACGCGGCGGTGGTTCCGGTGGACGCGGGAGGTCCGGTCCATGTCTGGAGGTACGCGGTGACGGCGATCGCCGCGTTGTCCGCCGCCAGCTGGCGGTAGAAGAAGAACTGGAACGGGAAGCCGGGCAGGTTCAAGGGGTCACCCGGTCCGTCGGACATCCCGCGGAAGCCGAGGAAGGGGACGTGGTGCGCGTCGGCGACGGCGAGGGCGGCGGCCGTCTCCTGGTCGACCGCGTCGTAGACCTTGGTCGAACCCGCGGGGTACCCACCCTGGATGTTCAGCAGCAGCCATGCCAGCGCACCGGGCCCGGTGCCGACGACATCCGGGAGCCCGCGGTCGGGGGCGTGACAGGGTTGGCAGCCGAACACGTCGCCGGCGTTCGGGATGCACGGCGAGGCCTGACCGTTGAGGGCGTCGGAGCTGTAGCCGGTGCCGCCGACGACGATCTTGGGCTCACGGCCGATGTCGATGAGCGGCACCAGATGCGGATCGACGCACGCGCAGGCCGGGTCGCCGGCGGTGTTGACCCTGCTCAATGGTGCGTGCAGGTCGGTCGCGGCGGCCAGCATGCTGGGGTCGACGCCATGCCACGTCCCGCCGTCGTCGCGCGTCCACTGCGCGGGAACGGCGACGTCGCCGATCTGCGTGCGGTCGGCGCCCCCGGCCACGCCCGAGAACAGCACGGCACCGATCGACATGCCCGCGCTCGCGCAGGTGAGGCCGGACAGTGCCTTCTCCGTCGTGTTGGTGGCGTTGGTCAGGCCGATGCCCGTCATGGTCGACACGACCGGTTTGCCGGAGATGGATCCGACGTAGAAGTGATGGTCCTGCACGACCCGCACGGGCTCGGGATCGAGCGTCATGTGCGAGAGGACGGCGTCGGCTTCCGACGGGTAGGCCGACAGCACGAGCGTCCGGGTCACGCACGCCGCGGGCAGCGCCTCGGTCGCAGCCCGGGCCGGCGCGCTGCCCACGCCGAACGCAACCAGGCCGGCGACCCCCAACAGGCGCAGGGCGACGCGACGGGACCTCATGGGGATCTTGATTCGACACGGAGGCGTCAGTCGCCTTGTCCCACCCCCTCGTTACCCTGAGCCCCATGGACACGGAGGAGGCTCTGGCGCGGGTCGTCGCCGCCCTTCCCGCGGGCGAGAACAGACCCGGCCAGCGCACCATGGCCCAGGCCGTCGCGGCCGGGATCGCCGGCAGGCGCCACGTGATCGTCCAGGCGGGTACGGGCACGGGCAAGAGCGCCGCCTACCTCGTGCCTGCGGTCCTGAGTGGGAGCAAGGTCGTCGTCGCCACCGCAACCAAGGCCCTGCAGGACCAGCTGGCGGGCAAGGACCTGCCCTTCCTGCGCGAGCACCTGGGGCTGCCCTTCGAGTACGCGGTGCTGAAGGGCAGGTCGAACTACCTGTGCCGCCAACGGGCGCACGAGGTGGCCGGGGGCGACGACCAGCTCACCATCGACGACCTGGCCGACGACGTGGGCGCGCTCGGCAAGGAGATCGCCCGCCTCGTCGAGTGGGGCCGCACGACGCCCACCGGTGACCGGGCCGACCTCGACTTCGAGCCGCGGCCGAAGGCGTGGTCGGCGGTGAGCGTCAATGCCATGGAGTGCCCGGGCGCGGTGCGCTGTCCCGCCGGCGGGGAGTGCCTGGCCGAGGCGGCACGCCAGCGGGCCGAGGAAGCAGACGTCGTCGTCGTCAACACCCACCTGTACGGCGCCCACCTGGCCAGCGGCGGCCACGTGTTGCCCGAGCACGACGTCGTCGTCTTCGACGAGGCGCACGAGCTGGAGGACATCGCCGCGTCGAGCCTCGGCCTCGAGCTCGGCTCGGGCCGGCTGCGCGCACTGGCGCGCGGCGCCCGCCGGCTCATCAGCGAGCAGGCCATCGCCGATGACGTCGAGGGCGCCGGCGATCTGTTCGACGCTGCACTGTCCCGCGCGGGCGACCGCCGCTTACCCGTCCTCACCGACGAGCTCAACGTCGCACTGCAGCTCATCGCGCAACGCGTCGCCAACGTCACGTCCGCCCTACGCAGAGCGGAGACCGACGACCCCGCCAAGGCGCGCTGGCTGCAGGCGGCCGGCCACCTCACCGGCGACGTGGCCTTCCTGCAGGCCGCGAGCGACGACGACGTCATCTGGGTCGACGGCCCGAGCCACAACCGCGTCCTCAAGCTGGCCCCGGTCGACGTGGGCGAGAAGCTGGCCGTCCAGCTCTGGGGCGAGGTGACCTCGGTGCTCACCAGCGCCACCATCCCGCCCCGGCTCGGTGCCCGGCTCGGGCTGCCGGCCGACGAGGTCGACGAGCTCGACGTGGGCAGTCCCTTCGACTTCAAGGGCCACGCCCTCCTCTACTGCGCCCGCCACCTCCCCGACCCTCGCCAACCTGGGTACGAGGCGGCCATGCACGACGAGCTCGAGGCACTCATCAAGGCCGCGGGCGGACGCACCCTTGCCCTGTTCACCAGCTGGCGGGCCATGCGGGCCGCGGCCGAGGCCCTCGAGGAGCGCCTGCCGTACACGGTGCTCACGCAGTCCGACCTCCCCAAGCCCGCGCTCGTGGCGGCGTTCACCCTGGACGAGACGTCGTGTCTCTTCGCCACCATGGGGTTCTGGCAGGGCGTCGACGTGCCCGGCCCGTCACTGTCGATGGTCGTCATCGACAAGCTCCCCTTCCCGCGCCCCGACGAGCCGCTCGTGCAGGCCCGGCGCGACAAAGCAGGCCCTGCCGCCTTTCGCCTCGTCGACCTTCCCCGGGCCGCCACCATGCTGGCCCAGGGCGCGGGCCGTCTCATCCGCACCGCCACCGACCGGGGCGTGGTCGCCGTCCTCGACCCCCGCCTGTCGCGGGCCAACTACGCCCACGACCTGGTCAAGGCCCTCCCACCCATGACGCGCACGCGCAACCGCGCCGACGTCGAGGCCTTCTTCGCTGCTCCGCCACCCCCGTGATCCGAATCGGGCGGGAAAACCACCCCTGAGACGGGCGGTTTTACTGCCCGGTTCGCAGAGGTCTCAGTAGCCCAGGCGCTCGAGGGCCTTGGCGTGGCGCTGCCAGTCCTTGTCGACCTTCACGAAGAGCTCGATGAAGGCGCCCTCCGGCAACTGCTCGCGCACGGCGGTGCCGACGGCCTTGAGCACCGAGCCGCCCTTGCCGATCACGATGCCCTTCTGCGAGTCGCGCTCGACGAGGATCTCGCAACGGATGCGCGGCCACTCCCATTCGGTGACGACGCAGGCGATGGAGTGGGGCAGCTCGTCGTGCGTCACCGCCAGCAGCTGCTCGCGCACCAGCTCGCCGACCCAGAACGCCTCGGGGACGTCGGTGACCATGTCGTCGGGGTAGTACTGCGGCCCCTCGGGCAGGCGGGCGACGATGGCCTCGACAAGTGCGTGCACGCCGTCGCCGGTGTGGGCCGAGATCGGGAAGTACTCGCTGAAGCCGAGCGCGCTCGCGGCCTGCAGCTGCTCGAGCACTTGTTGCCGCGACGCCTTGTCGATCTTGTTGACGACGAGCAGCGACGACGCCAACGGCACGCGCTCGGCCACGAACCTGTCACCCGAGCCGAGCGGCTGGGTGGCGTCGATGAGCATGACGGTGACGTCCACGTCGGAGATGGCGTTCTGCGCGGTGTCGTTGAGGCGCTCACCGAGGAGGGTGCGGGGCTTGTGGATGCCCGGCGTGTCGACGAACACGATCTGGGCGTCAGCGCGGTCCGCCTGCGTGGCCGAACGCCGATTGAGCACGCCGCGCACCTGCGTGCGCGTCGTCTGCGGCTTGTCGGAGGTGATCGACACCTTGGTGCCGAGGACTCGGTTCAGCAACGTGGACTTGCCGACGTTGGGCCGGCCGACCAGCGTGGCGAAGCCGGACTTCACTCCTGCTCGGCCGGCGCCCGCGCGACCTGCGGGGAGATGCGGACCCGCTCGATGCGGCGACCGTCCACCTTCTCCGCCGTCAGCCGTCGACCGTCCACCTCGACGGACTCCCCCTGCTCGGGCACGTGACCGAGCTCGCTGTACATGAGGCCGGCGACCGTGTCCCAGTCGCCATCGGGAAGGTCGGCGGCGAGGAGCTCGTTGACCTCGTCGAGGGGCATACGTGCGTCCACGCGGTAGTCACCGTTCGCGAGCCGCTCCCACTTCGCGTCCTCCACGTCGTACTCGTCGACGATCTCGCCGACCAGCTCCTCGATGAGGTCCTCGAGGGTGACGAGGCCCGCGGTGCCGCCGTACTCGTCCACCACCACCGCGATGTGGAACTTCTCCCGCTGCATCTCCCGCATCAGCTCGGCCACCCGCTTGGTCTCGGGGACGAAGTGGGCCTCGCGCGCCAGCGTGCGGACGTCATCGGCGGCGTTGCCCTCGCGCTCGGCCTTGAGCAGATCCCGCGCGTAGACGATGCCGACGATGTCGTCGACGCCCTGATCGAACACGGGGATGCGGCTCTTCCCCGAGTTGATGACGAGCTCGACCGCGTCGGAGATGCGCGCGTGGCCCTCGACCGCGAGCATGTCGGTCCGGGGCACCATCACCTCGCGCACCACGGTGTCACCGAACTCGATGACCTGGCGGATCAGGGTGCGCTCCTCGCGCTCGATGACCTCTTCCTCGGCGGCCACGTCGGCGAAGGCCAGCAGCTCCTCTTCGGAAACGAACGGACCCTCGCGCAGGCCCTTGCCGGGCAGGATCACGTTGGCCAGGACGATGAGCGCCCTTGCCAACATGCGCAGCGGCCAGAGGTTCACGATCAGCGAGACCACGGGTGCGGCCGCCAGGGCCGCCTTCTCCGGATGTTGCACTGCATAGGTCTTCGGGATGGCCTCGGCGAACACGAAGATCACCACCACCTCGATGATGAGGCCGATGATCACGCCCGCGGCGCCGAAGTGGCGCTCGGTGAGGATGGTGAGCAGGGAGCTGGCGGCCAGGTGGCACGTCAGCAGCAGCAGCAGGACGATGTTGAGGAACGTCTCGGGATGGTCGATGAGCTTGACCAGCAGCCGGCCCCGCCGTTTGCCCTCCTCCGCCAACGTCTTGGCCTTGACCTTGTTGAGGCGGGTGAGCGCCGTCTCAGCGAGGGCGAAGAAGGCAGCGATCGACACCAGTGCCACGGTGCCGAGGAGCATGAGCCAGTCGGTGCCGCTCATGACGGTTTGTGGAACTTCTCGAGGAGCTCGCGTTCGCGGGCTTCCATCGCCTCGGCCTCCTCGTCGTCGGCGTGGTCCCGGCCCATCAGGTGCAGGATCCCGTGCACGATGAGCAGCGCGAGCTCGTCGTCGTAGGTGCCCGCGTGATGCGGGGCGTTGCGATGGGCGACGGCCGGGCAGATGACCACGTCTCCCAGCAACAGTGGCAGGTCGGCGGGCTCGCTGGGGAGATAGCCCGGGCCGGTGCCCCCGGAGTCGGGCGAGCGGCCGCTGTCCGGCGGCTCCTCGTCGATGGGGAAGGCGAGCACGTCGGTGGGCCCGTCCTTGCCGAGGAAGCGCTTGTTGAGATCGGCGATGGACTCTTCGTCGACGAACAACATCGACAGCTCGGCGTCGCCCCTGACGCCCTCGGCCTCGAGGACGCTGCGGGCCAGCCGCACCCAGCGGATGTTGTCGACCGGCTGGGCGGTCTGCTCGTCGGCGACGAAGACGGCGATGCCCACCGGCTACGTCGCCTGCTCGTAGGCGTTGACGATGTCCTGCACGATGCGATGCCGCACCACGTCGCGCTTACCGAGGCGCACAAAGGCGAGCCCGTCGATGTCGACGAGGATCTGCTCGAGGCCGATGAGACCGGAGCGGGCACCGGCCAGATCGATCTGCGTGTCGTCGCCGGTGATCACGACCTTCGAGCCGAAGCCGATGCGCGTGAGGAACATCTTCATCTGCTCGGGCGTGGTGTTCTGCGCCTCGTCCAGGATGATGAAGCTGCCGTTCAAGGTGTTGTGGGTGACGAGGAAATCCGTCGTCACGTAGAGAGAGTCCTGGGCGCCGACGGCGATGCAAACGCACTCGGCCTCGCCAGCCGGGTCGATGCGATCGATGAAGCGCATCGGCCTCCCGCCGCCCACCTCCGCATAACGACTCGCCTTGCGAGTGAGCCGGAATGGCGGGATGGACGCGGGCAACCGGATGTCCACGATGTGGGCATCATTCCTGTGGAACACCGGACGTGAAGCAGAGCCACCCGGTGCTCGCCCGAGCGCCGGCCGCGTGCGGCTGTACGTGACGCCGCCGAGAGACCGAACGAGGAAGATCACGTCATCGCGCAGACGGGTCGAGCAGGTCGAAAACGAGACCCGGCACGAGCGGTCCCGCTGCCGAACCGGCCCCCCATCAGTGTCGAGCAGGCCCTGAAGGACGGCGAGCCGGACGTCGGGAGCATTCAGGAGATAGTCCTCAGGAATGAACTTCGACTTGGAGTTCGTTCCCGCTATTCCAAGTTCCCGCAACTGGGTGGTGAGCGGGTTCGGGACGGACCCGCGCCCACCGCCCGTCCGCTGCATGGAGTAGTCGTAGCCACCGAGTGGCCGTGGGGTCACACCGACGAGAATCTCCCCCAGAGCCTCGACGAGCTCGGGATCCGCGGTGCTGAACGATGGCGTCGTCCTCGTCGTGATGCACCCGTCACCGAGGAGAAGTCCCAACGCGTAGGGGTCGATGGAGACCGGCCGACGCGGGAATTGCACTGCACCCACCAGCGGCAACTCGTACCGACGGGCGCGGGCAGCATGAAGGTTGCCGACCATCTCTTCCGTTTGCAAGACCCGACCCGGCTTCCCGCGACGCCGATCGCCGGCGGTGCGCACGAACCACAGGTGTTCGCCGCACGCGAGCGTTGAAGCGCCGTCCTGCGTCGCGACCCGAAAGATGGGCTTGCGCCCCTGCGGGTACGCGCCCAACACGGGCGTCGGCCGACCGTCAGCGCCGATGACGAGGTCGCCGGTTGCAAGCGCCCCGATCGGACGAAATCCCGAGGGGGTGAGGACGGGCGTGTCGACAGGTTGGGCGCGACCCCGCATGTAAGCCAGGGGCGCCACCTCGATGGTGCCGCGCTCCATCAGACGGGCCGCGCCCTCGTCGAGCATGTCGTAGAGGGCGTCGTAGAGGGGGCGCAGGTACGGGTCGACCTTGGCCATCATGTCGCCCGGGAGGAACCCGAGACGCTCCCCTGCCTCGACGGCGGGACGGGTCAGGATGATGCGGTTGGTCTCCTTCGCCTGCAGGGCCTGCACGGCGAGGGCGACGGCCAGGTACGACTTGCCCGTGCCGGCGGGGCCGATCCCGAAGGTGATGACGTTCTCGCGGATGGCATCGGCGTAGCGCTTCTGGCCCGCCGTCTTGGGCCGCACGCTGCGGCCCCGTCCCGAGCGCAGGATCTCGGCCGTGAGCACCTCGCTGGGTCGCTCGTCGGCCTTGGCCATGTCGATGCTGCGGCCCACCGAGCCGAGGTCGAGGGCGTGACCCGCCTCCAGCAGGGCCACCAGCTCCCCGAAGAGGTGGCCAACCCGATCGGCGTCGTCCCCCTCCACCTGGATCTCGTTGCCGCGCACGAAGATCCGCGTGCCGGGGAACGCGGCCTCCACCAAGCGCAACAACTCATCACGCTGACCCACCAGGGCCACCATGAGGCTGTTGGTGGGGACGATGATCTTGACGGGCGTACTTGGCACGGTCGGTTCGGAGAAAAGGCTACCCGCCTCAACCCGGAGGCCACCCCATCTGTCGCCCGCCGATGACATGCAGGTGCAGATGAGGCACCGAGTTGAGGGCGTCCTCGCCCACGTTGAACACAAGGCGGTAGCCGCTGTCGGCCACACCCTCCTGCCTGGCGACCTGCTGGGCCGTCGCCAGCATCTCGGCGAGAACAGGTCCGTGTTCGGCCGTGATCTCGCCGGCGTGGGCGATGTGCTGCCGCGGGATCACGAGGACGTGGGTGGGCGCGGTGGGCTGGATGTCGCGGAAGGCGTACGTGCCCTCCGATTCGGCCACCCGGTCCGAGGGGACGTCCCCAGCCACGATCTTGCAGAAAAGGCATTCGCTCACGGACGCCGAAAGTACTGTCAATGTCGGCGGAGGAGATCGATCGGCTTCTGGCCGAACTGGCGGCGTGGAGCGCCGATCAACGCGTCGACGAGGCCGCGCAGGGCCGGGCCCGGGTCCGCTCGCTGCGCACCCAGCTCGAGGAGGCGGCCACCCTGGCCGGCACGCTGGTCGACCTCACCGAGGCGCGTACGCATCTGGCCGTGCAGACGAGCCGGGGACGGATGCACCACGGCGTGGCCGCCGCTGTCGGCGCCGACTTCGTCGCCTTGCGCACGGATGCCGAGCAGCTGGTGATGATCGCCCTGAGCGCCGTCGTCGCTGTGCGCCCCACCGGGCCCGCGCTGGCCGCCACCGGCGCCCGCCGGACGGCGCCCACCACGCTGGCGCAGTTCCTCGCCGACTGCGCCGAGGAGCGGCCTCGCGTCCGCCTCGTCGCCGCGGGTGAACCAGTGAGCGGCGAGCTGCTGGCGGTCGGTGCGGACGTGTTGTCCGTCCGGAGCGACACCCAGCCGCCCACGGTGGCCTACGTGCCGGTGACCTCGGTCTCCGAGGTGTCGCTCGGGTAGAGGTGCTTGAGCTCGCCCGGCTGGATGCGAGCGCCGTCGATGAAGGCGTCGACCTCGCCGGCCTTCAGGCGGATGAGCCGGCCCAGCTTGTACGCGGGCACCTGGCCCTCGTCGATGAGCCGGTACAGCGTGCGCAGGGTGACTCCCAGCCGCTCACACGCGTCCTTGGTGGACAACCAGTCAGCAGCGGCGGCGGCGGCGGGCACACCCTCATGGTATCCCGTTGCCTTCCGTTGTACGAGGCCCACCCCCAGTCTGGGGACCATCCCCGCGCCTCGCGCCGTGCTTTGCGCAGAAGTCGTAACGCGCGGGCGACTCGTCCGTCGTAGCGATCGACCGACCGAGGACAGCTGCGTGTACTTCCCCCGCAGCCCCGAGTGTGGGGGGATGGTCGATGACCGGTGGGGCGGTCGCGGTCGAGCCGCGACGCGGGGACGCAGGCAACGGCAACGGGACCGGTGATGGTCCGGTGCGCGGGCGCACGATCCGTCGGCGCACCACGTTGCCGGGTGGACGAGCGGTGGTCGGGGGATTTCTCGTCGCGTTCGCCGCCACCGCCGTCTTCGCCGCGTACACCCGCGCTACCACCGAGCCCGAACAGCGCTTCGTAGTCGCGCGCCGCACCCTTGCCCCCGGGCACCACGTGACGACCGCCGATCTCGCGCTGGTGCCGATGCGCGTTCCGAACGCCATCGCCTTCAGATCGGTGGGTCCGCTGATCGGTTCCACGGTCGTCGGACCCGTGGGCGCGGGCGAGCTCGTCCAACCGTCGAGTCGGCTGGCCGGCCGCGGTCGCCCCGGACGGCGGCAGCTCTCCATCCCCATCGACTCCTCGCGTGCGGTGAGCGGCGGCCTCAGGCCGGGGGACCGCGTCGACGTGGCCGCCACCTTCGGTTCGGGCGCCGACGCGTACACGTCGTTCGTCGTGCGCAGCGCCGAGGTGCTCGCTCGGCAGCAGGCGGGCGGGACCCTCGGGAGCCACAGCACCGAGGTCCTCGTGGTGGCCCTGCCCTCGGCGACCGACGCGCTGGCGGTCGCCCACGCCATCAGCGTCGGCCAGCTCAGCGTCGTGCGGGCAACGGGCGCCGACCCCGCCACGTCCGAGCCGTACCGGGCGCCTGCCGCGCCCGCCGTCGCCGACAGTGCCGCAGGCTGATGGGCGGCGAACGCTACGTCCTGCTGGGGCTGGGGTTGCCCCGTTCGCCATGGTTCCGGGCCGTGGCCCACTGGGCGACCGCGGGGTCGTTGCCCCTCGAGTTCGTGAAGTGTGTGTCGGTCGACGACCTGCGGGCCCGCCTGCGCTCGGGTCGACCGTTCTCGGCCCTGCTGGTCGACGCCGGTATGGCAGGCGTCGACCGCGACACCTTGGACGCGGCGCGCCTCGCCGGATGTGCGGTGATCATCGCCGACGACGGCCGCCACCGCTGGGACGGCGCCGGCGCGCCCGCGGTGCTGCCGCCCGACTTCGACCAGCTTCAGCTGCTGGACGTCCTTCGGGGCCACGGCGTGCTGATCACCCGAGCCGACCGCGCCGTCACCGACGACACCCCCGTCACCGCCGCGCCGGCGTGGCGAGGCCGGGTCGCCGCGATCTGCGGTGCAGGCGGCACGGGCACATCTTCGGCCGCCATCGCTTTGGCCCAGGCGATGGCGGCCGATGTTCGCAACGGCGGACAGGTCGTGCTGGCCGACCTGGCTCGCCCGGGCCAGCAGGCGATGCTGCACGACGCTCGTGAGGTCGTACCTGGCATCGAGGAGCTGGTGGAGGCCCACCGCATGGCCACACCGAGCGCGGCCGAGGTGCGCGAGCACACCTTCCACGTCGAACACCGCGGCTACTCGCTGCTGCTCGGACTCCGGCGGGCCCGTTCGTGGAGCGCGTTGCGCCCGCGCGCGGTCGAGGCGTCCGTCGCCGGCCTGGCGCGCGCCTTCCGCGTCGTCGTCTGTGACTGCGACGCCGACCTCGAGGGGGAGGCGGACGGCGGTTCCGCAGACGTGGAGGATCGCAACGCCATGGCGCGTGCTGCAGTGAGTGTGGCCGACGTCGTCTTCGCGGTCGGACTCCCCGGCATGAAGGGGGTGCACTCGCTGGCGCGGGTCGTCGGTGACCTCATGGGAGCGGGCGTCGAGGGCGGGCGCATCGTCGTCGTCGTCAACCGGGCGCCCCGCAGCCCGCGTGCCCGAGCAGAGATCGCCCGCTGCCTCGCCGAGCTCACGCCCGCCCGGCGCCACGGGCTGGCCGCGCCCGTCTACCTGCCCGAGCGGCGGGTGGAGGAGGCGCTTCGCGACGGCACCCGGCTCCCGGCCGCGCTCGGCGCGCCGCTGGCGGCTGCGTTCGAGCACGTCGCGGCCGAGCTCGGACCGCCACCTGCGCCGAGTGCCGAGGCCGCCCCCGTCGTGCCGGGGTCGCTCGGCCACTGGGAGGACGAGGAGGCGGCGGGGTGAGCGCGGGCACCGAGGCGTGGGTGTCGCCCCTGGTCGAGATCGAGCAGGCCGTGCAGGAGCGGGCCAAGGAGCTGAGCCTCGACACGACTGATGTAGTGGGCAGCGGTCGCCTGCGCGGGCTCATCGACGACGAGGTCGCGCGCTGGATCGACGGCTTCAAGCGCGGCACTCGTCCGCACGACGTCGCTGATCCCGCGGTGGTGGCGGAACGGGCGTGGCGCAACCTCAACGGGTACGGACCGCTGGAACCACTGCTCGCCGACGACGATGTTTGGGAGATCATGATCAACGCTCCCGACGCCATCTTCGTGAAGCGTCACACGGGACCGAGCGGCTACCACGACGAGGTCTTCCACGACGACGCTCACGTGACGCGCACGCTGACCAAGATCCTCGACGACGCGTCGACGTCGCACCGCAAGCTCGATCCGTCGGAGGGCTTGCAGGACGCGCAGCTGGACACGGGCGCCCGCCTGCACATCGTCCACGGCGACGTGGGCAGGGACGGCCACGTCCTCGTGAACATTCGCAAGTTCACGGGCGTCGCCATCAAGAGCCTGGGCGAGCTCGTCGCACGGGGGATGCTCGATCCGCCCGTCGCCGCCTTCCTGCGTGCGTGCGTCGCGGCCCGGCTGTCCATCGTGTTCGCCGGTCCGCCGGGCTCCGGCAAGACGACGCTCATGTCCTGCTGCACGGCCGAGCTCGACCCGAGCCTGCGCGTGGTGATCGCGGAGGAGGTCTTCGAGGCCGACGTGCCGTTGCCGAACGTCGCCCACATGCAGACCCGTCCCGCCCGCGCCGATCGGGCCGAGGTCGACCTGCGCCGCCTGGTCGCCGGGTTCCTGCGCATGGCGCCGGACGTGGCCATCGTCGGCGAGGTCAGGGACCGCGAAGCGCTGCCGCTGCTGCTCACCCTCTCGTCAGGGGTCAAGGGCTACACGACCATCCATGCGGGATCGGCCCGTCAGGCCCTCACCCGCCTGCGGTTCATCTGCCAGCTGGCCGACACGCGCAGCGAGCTTCCAATGGCCGCGTTGAACAGCCTCGTCACCGAAGCGGTCGACGTCGTCGTTCACTGCGGCCGCCACCGTGGCGCCATCCAGGTCACCGAGGTGGCGGCGGTGGAGGATCTGCAGGCCGGCCCCGAGGCCACGACGTTCACGCTGACCGAGCTGTTCCGGCGAGAGCGACCCGGTGCGTCACTGACGTGGACCGGCAACCTCCCGTCACGCGCGACCCGCGCGCTCGAGATGGCCGGCTTCGACGTCCGCCATCTCCTGGGTGCCGACGCGCCCACCACCGAGGGCGACGTTGCGGTGAGGCCCACGCCCGCGCCCCGTCCCCGCAGACGGACGAAGTCGACGTGACCGCGGTCGTCGTCGCGCTCGTCGCCGCCTACGGCGTGCACCTCCTCTACACGGGCACGGCCCTCGGTTGGCGCGGGCTTCGCGTTGGGCCGCCGGCGACACGTCGGAGCGCGGGGAGGCGGCGGATCTCGCAGTGGCTGGCCCAGGCCGGACTGGCCGATGTCCCCGCGCGGCAGTTCGGCGCCGTCATGGCGGTGGTGAGCGGGGGTGGAGCGGTCGTCGCCTTCGCCCTGTTCGGCGCGCCGCTCCCCGCCCTCGCCGGCGCTGTGATGGCCGCCGGCTTCCCGGCCGCCGCGGCCCGAGCGCGGCGCGCCCGCCGGCGCGAGCTCGCCGCCGACGCCTGGCCGCGGTTGATCGAGGAGATCCGGATGCAGACCGGTTCGCTCGGTCGTTCGGTGCCGCAGGCGCTGTTCGCGGTCGGGCGACGCGCTCCTGCCGACTTCCGGCCCGCGTTTGCCGCGGCCGAGCGCGAGTGGTTGCTGACCACCGACTTCACCAAGACCGTCGCCCTCCTCAAGCAGCGGCTGGCCGACGCGACCGCGGACGTCACCCTCGAGACCCTGCTCGTCGCCCACGAGGTAGGTGGAAACGAGCTCGACCGCCGTCTGGCCGCGCTCGTCGAGGACCGGGTCCAGGACCTCCAGGGGCGCAAGGACGCTCGTGCCAAGCAGTCCGGCGTGCGGTTCGCTCGCCGCTTCGTGCTCATCGTCCCCATCGGGATGGCGGTGGCCGGGCTCTCGATCGGTACCGGCCGCAGCGCCTACCGGACCGCGTCGGGACAGCTCGCCGTCGTCATCGGCATCGGGGTCATGGGTGCGTGCTGGCTGTGGGCCGGACGCCTCATGCGTCTGCCGGACGAGGACCGCGTGTTCGCCGGGCACTCGTCATGATCCGCGTGCTCGTGCCCGCCACCGTCGTGGTGTGGTGCGGTTCGACCCTCCTGCTGTCGCAACTCCGCTGGTTCTCGCGGCCCCGTCTCGCCGACCGGCTGCGGCCGTACGCGGGTGCGCAGATCACCGTCGGCAACCCGGGCCTGCTGTCGGTCGAGTCGTTCCGGGACGTGCTGGCGCCCCTCGCGCGCGGCGCTGGTACCCGGGTGGCGCGGCTGTTCGGCGTGAGCGAGGAGTTGAGCCTCCGCCTCCGGCGCATCCACTCCCCGCTCGACGTCAACGAGTTCCGGCTGCGCCAGATCGGCTGGGCCACCGCTGCCTTCGGGGCAGGCGCGTTGTTGACGCTGGGCACGCGGCCACCGCAGGCCATGGCACTGGTGCTGACCGCAGGTCCCGCCCTCCTCGCGTTCCTGGTGCTCGAACAGCAGGTGGCATCCGCGTCGCAGCAGCGGCAACGCCGGTTGATGCTCGAGCTGCCCGTTGTCGCTGAGCAGCTGGCCATGCTGCTGTCGGCGGGTTACTCGCTCGGCGCCGCGATCAACCGCCTGGCCACACGCGGCGACGCCTCGTCGGCCTGCATCCAGGATCTGCGCCAGGTGTGTGCCCGCGTCCAACATGGGCTCACCGAGGTCGACGCCCTGCGCGAGTGGGCCGTGCTCATGCGGGTCGACGCCCTCGATCGGCTCGTCCCAGTCCTCGCCCTCAACCGCGAGGCCAGCGACCTCGGGCGGCTCATCTCCGCCGAGGCGCGCGGCATCCGCCGCGACCTCCACCGTCAGCTCGTCGAGACGATGGAGCGGCGCAGCCAGCAGGTGTGGATACCGGTCACCGTCGCGACGCTCGTCCCGGGCGTCGTGTTCATGGCCATTCCGTTCATCGAGGCCCTGCGGGTCTTCTCAGGGTCGTGACCGAAGGGAGCAACATGGGCAGCGCACTTCTGCGGGGGTACGTGTGGCAGCGCACGGCACGCTTGGCAGCTGCGGGTCGAATGGCCCGCACCGAGCGCGGTGAAGGGGTGATCTCCACCGCCATCGCCGTGCTCGTGATGGCCTTCCTCGGCGTCCTGATGTGGACGCTGTTCCAGTCGACCCTCAACGACACCCAGAGCAATGTCAACGATCAGATCGGCCAGATCGGAGGCTGAGCAGGGGCGGGGCGAGGGCGGCACCGGAGTCATCTCGAGCGTCTTCGGGCTGCTCGTCGTGCTCATGCTCCTCCTGCTCGCCGTCCAGGTGGTCTACGACCTGTACGCCACCTCGGCCGTCACCGCGTCGGCCTACGACGCGGCGCGCATCGTCGGCGGATCCGACGGGGGTGCCGCCGCGACTGCGGGGGCAGAAGAAGGAGCCAGGCGCGCACTGGGGCGCTACGGCTCGCGCCTGTCCTTCACGTGGGCAGCCGATGGCGACGTCGTGCAACTGCGCGTTGTCGCGCGGAATCCCGGCTTCCTCCCCGCTGTCCTGCGCCGGCCCCTCGGCGTGGACGTCGTCGATCGCACGGTGCGGCTGCGGACAGAACGGTTCCGATGACCGTCGACGAGCGAGGCCAGGTGGGTGGCCTCGAGGCGCTGGTGCTCGGCGTCCTCGTCTTCGTCGCAGGCGTGCTCATCGTGTCCAACGCCTGGGGCGTGATCGACGCCAAGCTGGCGGCCAGCAGCGCGGCCCGAGAAGCGGCACGTGCGTACGTGGAGGCATCGTCGGTCGACGCGGCCGCAGTCGCAGCGCGCCAGGCCGCCGACGAGGCCATCGCCGGCCACGGGCGGACGCCCTCACGCGCGCGCGTCGTCCAGTTGGGCGGCGCGTTCGCACGGTGCAGCCGCGTGACGTTCGAGGTGAGCTACCCCGTCCCATTGATGCGGGTGCCCTTCCTCGGGTCGGCGGGGGCCGGGTTCACGGCGCGGGCTCGCCACTCCGAGGTCGTCGACCCGTACCGCAGCGGCCTCGCCGGGACGGCGAGCTGTGCGTAGGCGCGAGCGGGGGTCGGCGCTGATGCTGATGCCGGCCGCGGTCCTCGTCCTGGTCGTGCTCGGCTCCATCGCCGTCGACAGCGCTCGAATGTTCCTCGCACAGCGCGAGCTCGTGGACGCCGCGGCCGCCGCGGCCAACGACGCGGCGGGCGCCGCTCTCGAGGACGGGGCCTTCTACCGAGCCGGAGGCCGGCTCAGTATCGACCCGGTGCAGGCGACGCGGGTCGCCGAGGCCGCGGTGGCCGCACGCGCACCCGCGGCCATGGCGATCGGAGCGCCGGAGGTCATCGTTGCGGGCCGCCAGGTGTGCGTCGTGCTGCGGGCGCGCGTCGAGCCCCTCTTCGCACGGGCCATCCCCGGCGCGGCGGGGGTGCGGACGGTGACCGCACGCGCCACGGCGACGGCTGCGGGCGGGATCGACGGCGCAGCTGTCCCCGGTCGGGGGTTGTGTTGATGTATTTGATGTTGTTTCATGTATGACCATGCGACTGCACCAGAAGACAGCGGTCGGCGACGCCGCCGTTGCCCAGCTCCAAGCCGAGGCGGCCGTGCTCGATGCGATGCGCCACCCGGGGGTGGTCGAGCTCGTCGGTGTCGACACGAGCGAGGGGCTCGGCGAGCTGTCGACGGTGTGGGTCGAGGGGCCGACCATGGACCGGCCGGGTCCGATGGGGCCAGAGGAGGTTGCCGGCGTCGCCGCTGCCCTCGCCGCCACCTTGGCCGACCTCCACGCTGCCGGCCTGGTCCACGGTGCGGTCGAGCCGAGTCACGTGATCCTGAGCCCGGACGGCCCTGTCCTGTGCGGCTTCGGCCAGGCGGGCCCGCCCGGGCCGAGCCGCCAGCCGGACGGCGACGTGGTGGCGCTCGCCGAGCTCGTCCTCACCCTCGTCCGCGAGGGGCCGGTTGCGGCGGTGGCGCAACGGCTCATGGACGCGCCCGGGTCGGCGGCGGAGGCCGCGTCGGAGTTTCGAGACGCGGTGCGGGGCGCCACCCTGCCCGGCGGGCCCGCCGCTGCGGGCGAGACGCGGCTCGGTGAGCTGCTGCGGCCGGCAGGAAGCACGCGCCAACGTCGCGTCGTCCCGATCGTGGGCGCGGTTGCCGTCGTCGTGGCCGCTGGGATCGCCCTCGTGGTTGCGCGGGGTGCCGCCGACGCGGTGCCCGTGACCGTGGCCCCGAGCCGGTCGGTCTCCGAGCCGCGGCCGACCACCACGACGATGCCTGCTCCCGTCCCCACCCAGCTGTGGCCGCGGGGCCCGGCCCCGACGATCGTCGTCGGCAACAGGCGATTCGAGGTCGGCGGACCGGGCGACATCGCGATCGGATCGTGGGGCTGCGACGCCGCCGCGCCGGTGGCCGCGGTCCTTCGCCCCGGCACCGGCGAGGTGTTCGTCTTCGCTCGGCCCGCCACAGCCGGGCAGGACATTGTGGGCGAGCGGGTCGCCACGGTGGTGGGCGCGACGAGCCTGGTCGCCGCCGACCTCGACGGGGACCGGTGCACCGACCTCGCCGTCACACGCACCGACGGCGAGCCCGTCGCGGTGCACCTGGAGCGTGCGTCATGACGCGCCTCGTGGGCTGGATCTGCTTCCTCGCCGTCGCGCTCGTTGGCCTGCACGCCGCGACCCTGCCGACCGCCGACGGCGACGCGGTTGTCGCCGCGTTCGACGGCGTGCGGGTGCTCGCCATGGGCCTGGCGCTCTACCTCTTGGTCACCACCGTCCTCGGACTCATTGCTCGGGGGATGCGCCTGCGGCGCGCCGTCCGCATCACCGACCTCGTGACCGTCCCGCTGGTGCGACGTCTCCTGAACGGCGCCGCGAGCATCGCCGTCGTCGCCGCACTCGCCGCGCCGGCGGCGGCGTCAGCGCAGACCCCGCCCAAGGCCCCACCGCCGGTGATGCACCTCATCGGCGACGCCCCCGCCGCGCCGCCGGCACCCGAGGTCACCGTGCCCGACGCACCTGCGCCCGACCCGCAGACCTATCTCGTCCGGCCCGGAGACTCGTTCTGGCGCATCAGCGAGCAGCTGCTCTCGCAGCAACTCGGTCGCGCCCCGCGCGACGACGAGGTCGTGCCCGCCTGGCGCGACCTCGTGGCCGCCAACGCGGATCTGGTCCGCGACCCGAACCTCGTGTTCGTCGGCCAGGTCCTGCGCGTCCCTGCCGCTTCCGTCCAGCCGACCGGGCGTCAGACGCCGGTCTCGCTGCCGAGAACCGACTAGGGCGCGGTCGTCACAAGCCGGAGCACTGTCCGGTCTTGGAGGACGCGGCGTTGGGCGAGCCGCTGTTGCCGATGCTGGTGTTCCCGCTGCAGGCCAACTTGCCGTTGATCCTGTTGCCGCCGACCACGACGCCGCCGGTGTTGTTGTTGAGGACGAGGTTTCCGGCCACGTCGTTCCCGGCGCACCCGCCGCCCCCGCCGACGCGAACCGGTCCGGTGCTGTTCTTGATGGTCACGTCGTCGCCGAACCGGCTCCCGCACAACCGCACGCCGGTTGCCCCGTCGCTGGTGAGACCGCCGGTCACGGTGGAGTTGATGATCTCGACCGAGCCACCCGGGGCCACCCGGACCTTTCCGGTGACGCGTGCATCGATGATGCGAACGGTCTCGCCGGGCCCGACGTCGATGTTGCCGCTGTAGCTCCCCGTGATCGTCCGCGTGGTCGACGGAACGGTCGTCGAGGTGGTGGACGTGGTCGTGGATGTCGTCGTCGAGGTGGTCGTGGACGTGGTGGTGGTGGACGTGGTGGTGGTGGAGGTGGTCGTCGACGTCGTGGTCGACGTCGTCGTCGTCGTGGGACAGCCCGATGAACCGGACGAGCCCGAGGAGCCGGAAGAGCCGCTCGACCCGGTCGCCCCGCACCCACCGCTCACCACGCCCGTGAGCTGCATGGCTCGCTCACCCATGACCGCGACAGGCGCGGCCAGGAGACAGCAGACGATGACCCAGTAACCCAGCCGCAATCGGCGCATGCATGTCCCCCGTCCGGACTGTGCGCCGAGACGGTACCACGGGCCGAATCGGCCGAATGCACCCGTATGCTTCGCCGGTGAGCGTGGCAGCGGGATGGGGGCTCGTTCCGCTCGTCCTCGTGGCGCTCGTCGTCGGGCACGGCCTCGCGTTCGAGCGGCTGGCGCGGGTCGAGCTCCCGGGACCGCTAGTGCCCGCGGTCGGCCTCGCCACGCTGATCGTCGTCGCCAACGCCCTCACCACAGCCGAGGCGACGGCACCCGCGGCGGCGCCGCTGGCCGCGGTGCTCGCGGTCGCCGGCGTCGTCTTCGGCCGCCGGCGACTAACCGCCGTCCGGCCGTCGGCGTGGTACGCGGTTGCCGCCACGGCTGTCTTCGTTGCCTTCGCGATGCCGTCGCTCCTGGCGACCCGCTCGATCGCCGGATACCTGAAGCTGGACGACTCCGCTACGTGGCTCGCGGTGACCGAACGACTGCTCGCCCACGGCCGGGAGTTCGCCTCGCTGCCCATGTCGTCGCTGCGCCGCACGCTCGAGACCTGGACAGGGAGCGGCTATCCCACCGGCGGGTTCCTCCCCTTGGGCGTGGCAGCGCGGTTGAGCGGCGTGGACCCGGCTGCCGCCTACCAGGCGGTCACCGCCGTGTATGCCGTCGTGCTCGCTCTCGGGGTGGCCGCTGTGGTGCGACCGCTGACTCGTCGACCGACGGCCGCACTCATCGGCGCGCTGGCGGCCAACGCCTCGCTCTTCTACGGATACGCGCAGTGGGGCGGCATCAAGGAGGCGGCGGCCGCCGCCCTGCTTCCGTCGATGGCGTTGGCGGGGGTGGTGTCGACCGGGTGGCCGGTCGCGTCGGCCGTCGCGCTCGGGGCGGTCACCTGCGGCGCTCTGCTCGCGACCTTGGGTCTCAACGGCGCGGCGTGGGTGGCACCGGCCGCGCTCGTGTTCATCGGCCTACGTTGGCACGCAAACCGGCGGCTCCAGTCTCGGCCCGGGTGGGGGGGCGTGGGCGGCCTCGTCATGGCGATGGTGATCGTCGTGGCTGTGGTGGTACCGCTCCTTGCCACCTCCTCGTTCGTCGCGCAGACCACCAAAGGGGGCGCGGTCACCCGTCAAAGCGAGGTGGCCAACCTCCTCCGCCCGCTCCCGCTCCTGGAAGGGGCCGGGCTGTGGCCCCGGGCAGACTTCCGCCTCAACGGCGGCGCGGGAGCGGCGACCGTGTGGCTGGCGATCGTGTGCCTGCTCGGAGCCGTGGCCGCGATGGTCGTCAGCGTCCGGCGACACCGGTTCGCACCGGTCGCCTACCTCACGGTCGTGTGCGCCGGGGCCGTGCCGGCGGTGTGGGTCGGCTCGCCGTGGATCGATGCGAAGGCGTTGGCGCTGGTCGCCCCAGCCGTCCTCGGGGGCGCCGCGCTCTTCACGGTGCTTCTCCGCGATGCGGACGACGGGCTGACGCGGACGCTGGGCACGATCGCGCTCGTGGCGATCGTGGCCGGGACGGCGTGGTCGAGCATCCTCGCAGGAGCGAACGTCTACGTCGCGCCCCGGTCGAGCTTCACCGAGCTGCGGGCACTGGCGGCCGAGATCGGATCAGGCGGCCCCACCCTGGTGCTGGACGACGAGATCTATGCCAACCGCTACTTCCTGCGCGAGGCCGACGCCGACGGCGCGACCGACGTCGGCTACCGCCCCGTCCGCCGGCGTGACGGCTCCACGTTCCCTCCCCACGCATCCGTCGACGTCGACGACGTCGCGCCTCAGGACCTGGCCCGGTACCGAACCCTCGTCCGCCGCCGCTCGCCTGTGGCCAGCCGTCCCCCGGCGGATTTTCGTAGGACGACGGCGTCGAACTCGTGGGAGGTGTGGACGCGGCAGCCGACCGGCGCTCGGACACTGCTGCACGTGCCGCTCGGCGGTTCCTTCCGACCAGCCGCCCAGCCCGATTGCACGACCGTCGCCCGCGTCGCCGCGACCGCCGGGGCGAGCGCGCTGGTCGCGGCACTGGCGCCGCGCACGATGCTGGTTCCCCTACGCCCGTCACAGGTGCCGACCGGCTGGACGAAGGAAGGGGGGACGGCGCCCGAAGGCGACGGCACGGTACGGCTCCAAGTCCGCGTGCAGCACGGCGGCACGTACCGGCTCTGGGTGGCCGGTGCCGTCCTCGGCACGCTGCGTCTCGACGTGGACGAGCACCCGGCCGGCCAGCACCGTCACGAACTGTCCCACGCCGGTCAGTGGATGGCCTTCGACGTCGTACGCCTCGCTCCCGGCCCCCACCGGTTGACGCTGCGCTACCGCGAGAGCGCACTGCGGCAACCGGGCTTCCCGGTCAACTTCATCGGTCCGGTCGCACTGGCACCGACAGACACTGCGCGGTTGGTCACCGTGCCCGTGGATCAGTACCGAACGTTGTGCGACGGTCGGGTGCTCGACTGGATCGAGGCGGTCAGCGCGAAGAGCGCCGCGCCATAGCGGTCCGGTACGCATGCAGGGTCAGCGCCGCCGTCACATCCCAGGTCGCCTCGAGAGCCCGGCGGTGGCCTCGCGCCACCAGCTCGCTCCTGTAGGCCTTGTCGTCGAGAGTTCGGCACAGCACGTCGCTCATGTCGCCCGCGTCGAGCGGGTCGAACAGTGCAGCCGCGCCCCCCGTCACCTCCCTGAGGACGGCGATGTCCGAGCACGCGACGGGCACACCCCGCACCATGGCCTCGAGCACCGGCAGCCCGAAACCCTCGGATCGTGAGGCGAGAACGGCCACGTCCGCCCGCGCGTAGAGCGACTCGAGCGTGGTGTCGTCCACGAAGCCCAGGACGCGACAGCGCAAGCCACACGAGCGCGCTCGCCCCTCCACCGCCTCGGCGTAGCGCGTACGGCGACCCGCGACTGCAAGAACGATGTCACGCCGGTTGGGCAGCGCGAGTGCGTCAATGACCCGCACGAGGTTCTTGTGTTCGGCGACCTGGCCGACCGCAAGCACCACGCGGTCATCTGGCTCACACCCCAGCAGCCGGTTGGCGTCCGAGCCACGACCCCGGTGCTGAGTCGGCGCCACGCCCAGGGGGGTGACCTTCACCCGATCGGCGGCGATGGGCAACGAGGCCACAATGTCGTTCCGCGCCGCCTCGGAGATGGCGATCACCGCGTCCGCTGTCCGCCCGCACACCTGGGTCAGCACGCGGAACATGCTCCGAGCCAGGAGGTTCACCGAGCGCGGCTCGCGCAGCCACGTGACGTCGAGGATCGTCACGACCCTGGCAACCGGACCGACGATCGGCGTGGCGTAGGCCAGTCCGTGGACGACGTCGAGAGCCCGGCGCTTCGCGGCCCAACCCAGGCCCAGCAACTCCACCGGGAGGTGGGCGAACGAGCCGGTCGACCGGACGCCGAGGCGGACGACATCGCACGGCAACTCGTCGAGGTCATGAGGGGCACGGGTCCCGACCCACGCCACGACGTCGGTGTCGGGCTCCACGCGCTCGATGGCCCGGATCAGCTCGCGGGCGTAGGTGCCCGACCCACCCGAGTCCTTTTCGAGGTAGACGAGGTCGAGGCCGACCCGAAGGGCGCGCCGCACGTCGGGGCCATCGGCCATCGGAAGCGACGCTAGACAAGCGTTGCCGTGCAGCTGTCCCGCCAGTTCGCCAAGTGCTGCGACCTCGCCGACTTCGCCGACCCGGCGCTGGCGACGTTGATCCCGCGCGTCGCGCCCGGTCACAGCGCGGCGCGTCCACATCGCAAGGCCTGGGAGTACGCGCTCGGCGCCCTGTTCCTGCGTGACGTGGGGCTGGCCGGACCGCATGCACGTGTGCTGGACGTCGGTGCAGGCACCGACCCGCTGCTCTACTGGCTGGCATCCGAGGGAGCCCACGTCACCGCGGC
The DNA here is from genome assembly GCA_041166085.1 of Actinomycetota bacterium. Lineage (GTDB taxonomy): Bacteria > Actinomycetota > Acidimicrobiia > Acidimicrobiales > JAFATL01 > JBEEFP01. Next base: position 71,732 of record JBEEFP010000045.1, on the reverse strand, counting down.
CGACGTGTACGGCGACGGCGCCTTTGCCGGCCGGGAGGCGCCCGCGGCAATGCTCCGCGACCCGGCTGCCCACGCGCCCGGGCCCTACCCCGTCGACCGCCTGGAGGTCAGGTACCTGGACGGCACCGACCTCCAGCTGGATGACGAGACCTTCGACGCGGTCGTGTCGTTCTCGTCGATCGAACACTTCGGTGGGCGCCGTGCGACACGAGCCGCGATGCGTGAGATGGCCCGCGTGCTGCGCCCCGGGGGCTGGGCGTTCGTCGTGACCGAGGTGTTCCTGCGCATCGGGGTGTTCGAGCGCACGCCCGTGCAGATCGTGGCGCGGCTGACGACCGGTGGCCGGCGCTGCGCCGGGGCCGCCGTCGGCCGCCGCGCCACCGAAGTGATGACCCGACGCGAGTTGCTGGCGGACGTCGTCGCCGCCAGCGGACTGCGCCTCGTGCAGCGCATCGACTTCGATGTCAGTGCGGCCAGCCTGGAGCACGTCGTCGAACTCGACGCCGATCAGGCCACCCGAACCTCCTTCCCACACGTCGTGCTGGGAACCCATGGCTCCTTGTTCACGTCGGTGGCTGTGCCGCTCTGGAAGCCGGACGATCACTCGCTCGAGCGCAATGTCCGACGCAGTTGAGCCCACTCCGGACGGCGTCGGCGCGAGGGGGCACCGCGTCTGGGCAGGACGCCGAGTACGACAAGCCCTGCCGTCGAGATGTCGGTGGCGACGCGGGCCAGTGACCGGAAGACCCAGGCCGGGACCCCGCGCTGGCCGAGGTACCGCTGCGCCGACTTCACGTATGCCGGTGCGGGTGCACTGTCCGGAGCGCCGCTGCGACCGAGGTGGACCGCAGCCGCCTCGGCGACGCACGACACGGTCCACCCGAGCCGCGCGAGCCGCTCCTGCCAATCCGTCTCCTCGAAGTACAGGAAGTACCCCTCGTCGAGGCGAACGGCGGACCATGCGGCCCGGCGTATCGCCATCACCGCGCCCTGCACGTGCGCCACCGGTCGGCCCGTCGCCCAGTCCGACGGTCGCATGCGGTACGGATCGAGGAGCGGCCAGCGCTCGGCGAGGTAGCCGAGGGGCAGGCACAGCTCGAACAGGACCGTCCACAGCCCGGGGAACCGCCGGTAGGCGGTGCGCACGGGTGCCCCGGCGGCATCGAGGAGGCGTGGCGCGGCCACGCCTACCCCCGGCCACTCGACGCGGCGCCGCTGCAGGGCGCGGGCCGCGCCGGGTCGCAGCTCGGTATCGGCGTTGAGGACGAGGACGACGTCCCCGTGGGTGTGTGCCATCCCGGCGTTGACCCCAGCAGCGAAGCCCCCGTTGCCCATTTCGAGGACGGTGAAACCCATGTCCCGCAGCGCCGCCACCGATCCGTCCAGCGAGCCGTTGTCGACGATCAGCAGCTCGTCCACCTCGGCCTCGACCGATCGGGCGCACCGCGACGCGAGGTCGGGCGTCTTGTGGTTGACGACCACCGCGGACGTCGTCACGGACGGGCTCGGGACCGCGACCGGGTGAAGAGGTCGACCCGGACGCCGGCGCGTGCCAGGAACAACGCGCCCGCAAGCGCGAGGGACCACTCGCCCACCGCAGTTGCCTGGGCCGCGCCGACGGCTCCGGAGGAGGTCGTCAACGCCACCGCGGTCGCCACGACGACGATCAGCCCGATGATCGACATGCCCAGGAGAGCGCGGCTCCGCCCCAATGCCAGCAAGGCGTACGAGAACGGCAACGAGACGAATGTGCCGAACAAGGCCGCCGCGTGCCAGCGCAACACCGTTGTTGCCGGCGCGAACGCGGGACCGCCCACGACCCGCACCACCGTGGGCGCTGCGAACCAGACCAGGACGGCGATGACCAGTCCGGCGCCGAAGGCGATGTCGAACGTGCGCTGTACCGCTCGGGCGAACCGCGTCGGCGCAGTCCGGGCCGCCCGTGCCAGCACCGGGAACACCGCACCGAGCCCGAGCACGGCGCCGGCAACGATCGCCTCAGTGACGCGGAACGAGAGGCCGTAGTAACCGGCATCGGCCGCAGTACCGATGCGGTCGACGACGACGACGCCGACGCGCAGGTAGATGGCCGCGACCGCCGTCGCGACCGCGAACGGTCCGGCGTCCACGAGCAGCCTCCGCCATCGCTGCAGGTCGTAGGTCGGGCGTCGTGGGCCCTGCCCACGGAGGAACGCCAACGCGACAGCGGCGGCAACCAGGTTGGCGACCACGAAGACCCCGAAGTACATGACCAGCGGTGCGTCCGTCACGACGAGAGCCACGACCCCGGCCGCACTGCACACCTGCCGGATCAGGTCGGCGGCGGCCAGGGACATGAAGCGCAGGTCCACCTGGAGCGTGACGGTGGCGATCGACGTCACGCCCTGGATGAGGAGGGCCGCACCGACCAGCACGGCGCCCAACACCAGGTCGCGCTGATGGCCGCTGGCGGCGACATAGACGGCGGAAGCCGCGATCGCCACAGCCGAGATGAGCATCCTGAGGCCCAGGAGATCGCTGAGGATGGTGGCGCGGTCGCCCGCCGCCCGCTGTGCCATCTCTCGCACCCCGAGCATCGCCAAGCCCGCCTCGGTGAGCCCGAAGGCGATGGTTGCTACGGACACGACGAACACGTAGCGCCCGCTCCGCACCACCCCGAGATGGTGGAAGACCAGCGCGCCGCTGACGACCGCGAAGACGAGCCCAGTGCCATGAGCGACCAGCCGCACGAAGCCCCCCCGGACGGCAGCGTCACCCGCGCCCGGCGCGTCGAGGATCTCGCTCAACCGCGCCTGCGTCCGTAGGCAGCGCGCACGTGGTCGGCGGCGCTGGAGGCGGCGATTGCCGGCCAGCCTTGTCGGAAACGTGCGAGCGTGCTCGCCCGCATGGACGGCTCCGCCGCGACCGCCACGATGGCAGACGCAATCGCGTCGGATCCGAGACCCGAGACGACTGCTCCCGACTCACCGGCGACCACCTGTTCGCTCGCGGCGTTGTGATCGTCCGCCAGCACGATGCTCGGGGTGCCCAGTGCTGCCGCCTCGGCGACGACGAGGCCATACCCCTCGCGGTCGGAGGCCAACACGAGGCACAGCGCCGAGCCAAGCTGCGCCCAGAGCTCGTCGTCGTCGACGGCTGCGATCACCTCCACGACCTCGGCGACGCCGGCCCGATCGGCGGCCCGCACCACCTCGTCGTGCTCGGGGCCCGCGCCGACGATCAACAGGCGGAGGTCCGGAATGGTGGCGCGCGCGACCGCGACCGCCGCAGGGATCGCATCAACGTGCTTGTGGGCAACGAGCCTCCCGACCGCGATCACGAACGGCGGAGAAGCGGGAGGCGACGGCGCGGCTGCGGGCGCAATGGGTGCGATGCCATCCAGTCGCACGATTCGGCGCGCCGGCCCCTTCGGGATGCGGCGGGCATGGCAGTCCGAGAAGGTGAAGATGGTCGGTGAGCACCGGAGCGCCAGCTGTTGCACCGCGTAGCCCACGACGCCCACGACCGGCCCCGCGTAGTCGCGCCACCGACGGGTGCTCCAGACCTCCAGCCAGTCCATCCCCACCACCGTTCCAGAGCCGGCGAGAGCGATGCGAGCCGCGAAGAGGGCGAAGTACTGAAAGGCGCCGACGTGCACGACGTCGATCTGACGACGGTGCGTGCTGAGGTACCGGAACACGCCAAAGGCGAACCGCAGGGGCGACGTGGTCGCGCGCCTGCTGGTGGGCCCGACAGCCTGTCCAACGGCAACGCCCACGATTCGAACCCCGTCGACCATCCACTCTCGCGGATCGCCGGCACGCCGCTCAGTGAGATGAACGACGTGGTCCCCGCGAGCGAACGATCGGCAGAGATGCAGGTACCACCGCTCCCCGCCCGCCCTGGAGTGCGCGAAGTGCTTGTCGTAGATCACCGCGACGCGCACGGCGCAACAGTAGTAACGGTGGCCGACGGGCTCGTTAGCGTCTGGATCGTATGAGAACCGTGGCCGCCGATCGATGCCCCATCTGCGCGGCAGGCGTCGCAGTCGTCCTGCACGAGGCCGTCCCCAGCCACGTGGACGGGCCCCCTTCGACGTGGCGCTTGTGCCAGTGCTCGGAATGCGGCGCGGCGCGGCTCGACCCTCGTCCCAGCGACGACGAGCTCGCCGGCCTGTACCTGGACTACTACACCCACGAGCCCTCGCAGCCGGAGGGCGGTGCGCCCGGTGGGCTCGCCGGCATCCGGCGCCGTCTTCGCAACGGATATGTGAACGCACGCTTCGACGCATGTACGCAACCCGCGCTGAACGCAGTCGCGGCCCGAGCCCTGGTGTGGTTGCTCGCTCGCACCCGCGCCGTCACCGATCGAACCTTTCGGCACCTGCGCGTGGACGGCCGGCTGCTCGACGTGGGTTGTGGGGAGGGGTCCTTCCTCGATCTCGCGGGTCGAGCGGGCTGGCAGGCGACGGGCATCGACACCGACCCTGAAGCGGTGGCCGCCGCGCAGAGGGCCGGGGTGGACGCCCGATGCGAGACGCTCGCCGAACACGCGGCCGGAGGATCGCACTATGACGCTGTCACCATCAGCCACGTCCTCGAGCACGTCCCGGACCCCGTCGCGCTCCTGGAGGACGCGTACGTCGCGCTGCGCCCCGGCGGCACGGTCTGGATCGCCACGCCGAACCTCCTCGGTGCCGGTCATCGGCACTACGGCGCGCAGTGGTGGCCGCTCGACGCCCCCCGTCATCTGGTGGTGTTCAGCCCTGCATCGTTGCGGCGCGCGGTCGAGGGAGCGGGCTTCATCGACGTCAGACCGCGCGACACGGCCGGATTCACCCGTCATGACTTCGCCATGTCGGAGCAGCGCGGCGATCCCCGCACCCCGCCCCTCGGTGTCAGGCTGCGTGCGGCGTTCGCAGAGCGGCTCGGTCTTCTCCGCCGCGCTGCTGCGGACGAGATCGTCGTGGTCGCGCGCCGCCCTGACGCGCCTGGGTGGGAGCAATGAGCATCCGTGCCTACCCTGGCCGGGTGCAGGCCCCGGACGCACCTATCGACGTCTCGGTCGTGCTGCCCTGCCTCGACGAGGCAGCGTCGGTCGGACGCTGCGTCCAGGAGGCGCGCCTCGCCCTGGCCGACGCGGGCCTGGTTGGCGAGGTGATCGTTGCCGACAACGGCTCGGCTGACGGGTCGGCCGATGCTGCCCGCGCCGCGGGTGCAGTCGTCGTCGACGTCCCTGAGCGGGGCTACGGATGCGCCGTCCACGGCGGCATGGCCGCGGCCCGAGGCGAGATCATCGTCATGGCCGACGCCGACTCGACCTATGACCTCTCCCGGCTCACCCAGCTGATAGAGCCGATTCGGCACGACGACGCCGACCTCGTGCTCGGCAGCCGTCTCGGCGACTCGACGCGCGGCGCCATGCCACCACTCCACCGGTATCTCGGCACGCCGATACTCACGTTTCTCCTCAGGCGGTCGGCCAGGGGCCTCCTCATCGCCGACAGTCAGACCGGCTACCGGGCGCTGCGCCGCGACGCTCTCGAGCGATTGCAGCTGCGGTCGCTCGGGATGGAGCTGGCGTCCGAGATGCTCATCCGCGCCGCCCAGGCCGGCCTGCGCATCATTGAGGTCGACGTCGGGTACCGCCCTCGCGTCGGCCCCTCGAAGCTCGAACCGTTCTCCGACGCTCGGCGTCACCTGCGCCTCATCGTGTTGCTGGCGCCCCACCTGCTGCTGACCGGTCCCGGCGCCGCCCTGCTGGGGCTCGGCGTCGTACTCACGACGGTCTCACTCGTCGCGCCTGCGGGCATCCAGATCGGGTCGCTCCACTGGCAACCGGTGTTCTTCTTCACGATCAGCATGGTGCTCGGTGTCCAAGCGGTCCTCGCGGGCACGGTGATCGCCCATCACTCGCCGTTGGTCGCGCCCGACACGGCCCGGCATTTCGCCTTCGTCGCTCATCCCGGCTTTGCCCGCGCCGCGTTCGTCGGTGGGATCGCGTGCGCGGGTGCCGGGGCGGGCCTGGACCTCTGGTTGTTCCTCGCGTGGACCCATCACGACGAGGTCGGCCGCAGCGTGGAGTGGGCGGGCCTGGCCCAGGCCTTCCTCATCATCGGCCCGAACCTCGCCGCCTTCGGCCTGCTGTACCCGCTCGTCACCCGCGTCCTCGAGCACGGCGCCCGTCGTGGCACGTCCGCCGACGCGACCTCGCTGTCCGGGTGAGGATCCTCCAGGTCCCGCCCCGCTACGCGCCCCACATCGGGGGTGTGGAGCGCGTGGCGCAGGAACTTTCCGAGCGACTGGCGCAGCGAGGCCACACCACGGCGGTCCTCTGCGCCGACGTCCCGCCGCGCGCGCCGACGACGGTCAACGGCGTGCCGGTGTGCCGGGTGCGCGCCGTCGGGAAGGTGGGCAACACCGACATCACGCCGACCCTTCCCTGGCACCTCGCGCGGATGCCGTTCGACGTGGCCCACTGCCACTTGCCGACGCCGTGGTCGGCTGACTGGACGTGTGCGATCGCGCGGTTGCGGCGGAAGCCCGTCGTGCTCACCTACTACAACCGCATCGTCGGGCACGGCCCGGACGCCCGACTGGCCCGCCTCTACGAAGCGCTCGTGCTGCCCATCACCCTGCGGCTCGCCACCGCCGTGCTGGTTCAGAGCGACCGTTGGCACGACGACCTCCTTCGGCGCTTCCGGTCCATCACTGCCAAGGTCTTCGTCGTCCGCAATGGCGTGGACGTCGCCTTCTACACGCCGCCGGCCGAACCCGTTCGGGGCGGGCCGCTGCTCTTCGTCGGGGTTCTCGACGCCTACCACGCCTACAAGGGGCTCGACGTGCTCCTGCGCGCCCTCGTCGCGTGTCCGGGCGTCGGCTTGTGCATCGTGGGCGATGGCAGCGCTCGCGCTGCCATCGAACGCCGGACCCTCGAGCTCGGCCTGGCGCCGCGTGTGCACTTCCGGGGACAGGTGTCGAGGGACGAGCTGGCGGGGATGTATCGCTCGGCCTCCCTCCTCGTGATGCCGTCGGCCGGCTCCGAACAGGAGGGTGGCCACTCGCTCGTCGTGCTCGAGGCGCTCGCGTCGGGCCTGCCGGTCATCGTGGGATCTGGCGCGGGAGCCATCAGCGAGACCGTGGACGGCGAGCACATCGGGAGAGCGGTGGACGCCGGCGACGTCGAAGGCCTGGCCGCGGCCGTGCGAGCGCTGCTGGCCGACGAGGCCGAGCGAGCCGCCATGGGCCGACGCGCACGGGAATGGGCGGTGGCGCACGCGTCGTGGGACGCGATCATCGACGAGGTGGAAGCCGTCTACGTGCGAGCGCAAGCCACCCACCGAGCCAAAGGGCGACCCGGCGGGGGGTGACACGTACCGCGGTTGCGATCGGGCCGAGGCCTGGTTCCTCGACCACGCGGCGGCGGCGCACGACGGAGTAGAGAGTGACACCGCCGAGGTCGACCACGCGGCGCCCGCCGACCTTCACCGCATGCAGGAAGACCCCCGGGCTCGACGGATCCAGCTCGAGGGCCCGCATCTCGAAGTCGGCGAAGATGCGCCGGAGATCCTCGACCGACAACCGCCAGAAGTCCCGGGGATACCCGTGGTACGGGAACCCCTCGGACCGGGTGGTGAGCACGACGGCGCCGCCGGGCCGGACCACGCCCTTGAGAGCGGTCACCGCGCTGCGCCAGTCCGCCACATGCTCGAGCACCTCCGTGCAGATGACGACGTCGAAAGCGTCCTCGCCGAAACGTGTCAGAAGATGGTCGACGCTGAGGACCTCGTCGACCCCCGGGCCCGGGATGATGTCGACACCGAGGTAGCTCGCCGGTCTCAGCGGCTCGACGAACGTCCGCGCCGTGCCGTTGACGTCGCGGGCGCCGACCTCGAGGACGGCCCGCCCCTCCACCTGCGTGGGTCCGAGGACGCGCCCCACGAACTCGAGCACCGCGTCGTTGCACACCTCAGCGCCGGTGTCTGCTGATCAGGGCACGGACGTCGTCGTCGCCGGTCGGGACGTGGCCGGTGGCGACGTGGCGGGCGGCGCGGTCGGCGGCGGGGTGACGACGACGGGCACCGGCACCGTGATGACGGCCGGAGGGGGCGCCGTCGCCGGCGTGGTGGGGACGGTCGGGACGGTGGTGGTGGTCGTCGTCGTGGTGCTGTCGTCGTTGCGGCTGGCGAGCAGCACGACGAGCAGGACGATGAGCAGGGTCGCGAGCACGCCGATGACGGCGGCCGCCCACGGCGGGATGGTCGGGCGGTCTTCGACGAGCACGGGCGCGGGCTCGTCGATGATCTCCTCTTCGACGACGCGCGTGGGCTCGCCCGGGAGGATCACCGTCTCGTTGAGGAGGCGGGGCTCGCCGCAGTTGGGGCAGAAGCCGGCGTCGGGGTCCATCTCGGCGTTGCAGCGCACGCAGAAGACGCCCATGCCGTCGGTGGGTCTGGAGATGCTCATGGTCAGGCCGCGGTGCGCTTCCTCGCCGTGCGCTTCTTGGTGGCCTTCTTGGCCTTGGTCGCCTTCTTCGCAGGTGCCGGTGCCTTGGTGCCCTTCTTGGCCGCGGCCAGGCTCGCCTCGAGAGCGGCCATGAGGTCGACGACCTTCTCGGCCTGGGTGGTCGGCGCTTCGACGACGATCTCCTTGCCCTTGGCCTTGGCCTCGATGAGGTCGAGCAGCTCCTTGCGGTAGGTGTCCTTGTACTTCGACGGCTTCCAGTCGGTGGTGAGCGACTGGACGAGCCGCGTCGCCATCTGCAGCTCCTTGTCGGACACCGAGGGCATGCGATCGGGGACGTTCGGCACGTCCGACGCCCGTACGATCTCGTCCTCGAAGAGCATGGTCGACATGGCGAGGACGTTGTCCTTCTCGAGCGGCCGGATGGCGGCCAGGTACTGCTTGGTGCGCAGCACGACGCGGCCCACGCCGACCCGTCCCTGCTTGCGCATGGCCTGCAGCAGCAGGGCGTAGGCCTTCACCGCGCCGCCGTCCTTGGTGGCGGGCGCCAGGTAGTAGGTCTTGTCGTAGAAGATCGGATCGATGTCGGTGAGCTCGACGAAGTCCTCAATGTCGATGGTCTTGGTGGCCTCGGGCTTGAACTCCTCGAGCTCGTCCTGGGTGACGGTGACGTACTTGCCCTTGCCGAACTCATAGCCCTTGACGATGTCGTCGTAGGCCACTTCCTTGCCCGTCTTCTCGGACACCCGCTTGTTGCGAACGCGCGCGCCGGTGCCCTCCTCCATCTGGTGGAAGTGGACGTCCTGCGGCTTCACGGCCGAATACACCTTCACGGGCACGTTGACGAGGCCGAAGCTGATGGATCCGGTCCAGATCGCTCTGGGCATGCCGGGTCTCTACCCGGATCCGGCCCCCGCTATTGCAGGCGCACGGCCACCTCGTTGGCCAGCAGTCGCCCCGCAACGGTGAGGACGGCCCGACCGTCGGCGGTGCGCTCGAGGAGCCCGCCGAGCTCGCCCAACCCGTCGGGACCGTCCGGCACTGCCGCGAGGGGAACGCCGTCGCGCGTCCGCACCGCCAGCTGCAGCGACTCGGCCCGGCGCTGCTCGGCGTCGAGCACCTCCTCCCCTGCGACCGGCGAGCGTCCGTCGGCGATGGCGGCGATGTAGCGCTCGGGCGTGCGCACGTTCCACCACCGGCGCCCGTCAGCGTGCGAGTGGGCCGCGCACCCGATGCCGCGGTAGTCGCCCTGGCGCCAGTAGAGGAGGTTGTGGCGGCACTCGTGTCCGGGACGGGCCCAGTTGGAGATCTCGTAGTTGGCCAGCCCCGCACCCGTGAGCAGGCGATCGGCCGACAGGTACTTGTCGGCCTGGTCGTCGTCGTCGGGATGACGCGACGGGTCGTCGGCCAGCGGGGTGCCCGGCTCGACGGTCAAGGCATACGCCGACACGTGGGGCGGCTCGAGGGCGAGCACCTCCGTGAGGGTGCGCTCCCAGTCGTCCCGCGACTCGCCCGCCCCGCCCGCGATGACGTCGAGGTTGAACGACGTGAAGCCTGCGTCCCGCGCCGTGGCGACGGCGTGCACCACCGCCCCGGGCGTGTGCTCGCGCCCCAACGCGGCCAACACGTGGGGCACCATCGACTGCACGCCGAACGACAGCCGGTTCACACCCGCCGCCGCGTACGCACGCAACAACGAGGCCGTCACCGTCTCGGGATTGCACTCGACCGTCACCTCGGGCCCGTCGACGCGCGGCACCGCGTCGAGGATGGCCACCAGCGCCTCGGCCGGCAGCAGCGACGGTGTCCCCCCGCCGAAGAACACGCTCGTCGCATCGGGCAGCTCCGCCTCCCCGATCTCGCGCACACACGCCGCCGCGTACGCCTCCATCAGATGGGCGCGGTCGGTCCACGTCGCGAACGCGCAGTAGTCGCACCGCCGCGCGCAGAACGGCACGTGGACGTAGACGCCGAAGGGCGGCACGCCCTCGACGTTAGGACTCAGACGCGGATGCGGAGGTCGAGCTGGTCGAGCCGCCGGCGCATCGACTCGGGTGTCGTGTCGAAGAGCGTTGCCAGGGCCCGCAGGTCCTCTTGCCGGATGGTGAGGACGCGCCCGTTGAAGTCGCCCCGCTGCACCTGGATCAGGCCCAGGTAGCGCACGAGCAGGTCGCGGTCGGACTCCATCAGGCTCTCGAGCCGGGGCAGGTCGATGGTGATCTTCTCGGCGGTCGGCTCGTCGATCTCCTCGCGGAGGTCGATGGTGGTGCCGACCGGCTCGCCGTCCTTTGGAAGCAGCTGGTCGACGGGCACGTTGTAGAACTTGGCCAGCTTCTGCAGGCGCGGCACCGAGATCGTGCGCTCACCGCGTTCGTAGGCTCCGAGAACGGACGCCTTGAACTCGTGGCCCGACTCGGCTTCGACCGCTTGGAGTGACAGCCGCTTCTGCTTGCGGACGGCACGCAGGCGTTCGCCTACGCGCAGTTCGTAGCCGGGCGGCGTTGTTTCGAGCTCAGTACCCACCATTTCCCCCTCAGGTGGAGAAATCCCACAGACCGCCTCATTTTAACCACGCGGCGTAGTCCTTCGCTAGTACCATCGGTCTAGTCCGTCACGGAGAGCGTCCCAGCACGCAGCCATGACAGCGCCAGACCGGCCGCGAGGGCCGCCGTCTCGGCCCGCAGCACGGTCGGTCCGAGGCCGATAAGCGGCAAACCGGACGCAAGCTCCGCGTCGCCGAAGCCACCCTCGGGGCCGACCAGCAGCGCGGGGTGCACGAGACTCGGCGGGCCACCGCCGGGGTGGGCGAGGGCGGCCTGGCCGCGCAGGGAGGCGGCCAGCGCGGCGAAGGCGACGACGGGCCGCACGTCGGGCAACCACACGCGGCGGCTCTGCATGGCCGCCTCGCGAGCCACGCGCCCCAGACGCTCGTGCTGCCGATCCGCCTTGGCCTCGTCCCACCGCACCACCGACCGCTCGGCCGTGAACGGCACGATGACGTCGACGCCCGCTTCCGTGAGCTTCTGCGTGACCCACTCCGGCCGGTCGCCCTTGGTGAGCGCGAAGCCCACGGTGATGGCCGGGGTGGGTGGCGGCTCCCGTCCTGCGGTGCCCGAGGCCTCCAGCCCGTCGCCCGTCCACACGCACGCGCACCAGCCGCCCCGCCCGTCGGACGCGGTGACGCTCTCCCCCGCGCGCACGCGCAGCACACGACGGAGGTGATGGTCGTCGTCGGGGTCGAGGGTCAGCTCGTCGAGATCGCCGACGAAGACGTGCACTACTTGAAGGCGGACTTGATCTTGGAGAAGAAGCCGGTGCCGCCTGTCGCCACGTCCTCGCCCCGCTCCTCGGCCAACCGCCGCAGCAGCTCCTCCTGGGAAGCGCTGAGTGACGTCGGGGTCTCGACGACGACGCGCACGACGAGATCGCCACGTCCCCGTCCGTTGAGCAGGGGGACGCCGCGGCCCCGCAGGCGGAACTCCCGCCCGGTCTGGGTGCCGGCGGGGATGAGCAGGTCCTCGTCGCCGTCGAGCGTCTCGAACGGCAGGTGCGCGCCGAGGGTGGCCTGGGTCATCGGCAGCGGCAGCACGTGCAGCAGGTCGTGGCCGATGCGCTCGAAGCGACCGTGCGGCTTGACCCGCAGGTGCACGTAGAGGTCGCCGGCCGGGCCACCGCGCGGTCCCGCCGCGCCCCGACCGGTGAGGCGCAGGGTGGTGGCGTCGTCGTCGCCCGCGGGCACGTCGACCAGGTAGGTCTTCTCGTCGGAGCGCCTGCCTTCGCCGCGGCACTCGGTGCAGGGCGTGGTGACCTCTTCGCCGGTGCCGCCGCAGTTCGGGCAGACCGACGCGGTGACCATCTGGCCGAGGATGGACTGACGCACGCGCCGAACCTCGCCCGCGCCGCCGCAGTTCGTGCACGTGGTCGGCGTGGTGCCGGGACGGGCCCCGCTGCCGCCGCACGTCTCGCACGGCACCGGGACACGCAGTTCGACCTCCCGCTGCACGCCGAACACCGCTTCCTCGAAGGCGAGGTCGAGCACCAGCTCCATGTCCCCGCCCCGCGGCGGACCGGCAGGGCCGCGCGTGCGCTGGGCGCCGGCGCCACCACCGAAGAACGCCTCGAAGATGTCGCCCAGCCCGCCCGCGCCGAAGTTGGCGAAGGGGTCGCCGCCGGCACCGCCCATGCCCCGCATGTCGGGTCCGAAGCGGTCGTAGTGCGCCCGCTTCTCGGGATCACGCAGGGTCTCGTACGCGACGGTGATCTCCTTGAACCGCTCCGTCGCGGCAGGGTCGGGATTGGTGTCGGGATGCAGCTCGCGCGCGAGCCGGCGATAGGCGCGCTTGATCTCGTCGTCGGACGCGTCGGGGGCGACCTCGAGCAGCTCGTAGTAATCGGACGACGCCACCCTCAGCCCTCGCTCAGGTGGGTACCGAGGCGCTTGCCGACCACCGCGACGGCGGCCAGGGCCTGCGGGTAGTTCATGCGGGTGGGCCCGAGCACACCGATGGTGCCCGCGTGCTCGCCCTCCACGTCGTACGGCGCGACCACGATCGAGCACTCGGCCAGCTGGTCGTAGCCGTGCTCGGCGCCGATGGCGACGGACAGGCCGCGGTCGAGCACGTCGCGCAGCAACGACACCACGACGTACTGCTGCTCGAGGATGCCGAGGACCTGGCGGACGGTGTCGACGGCGTCGAAGGCCTGCGCCATCCTCGACGCGCCACCGACGAAGACGTGGTCGGGCTCGGCGTCGTGTGTCCCCCGGAGGTGGTGCAGCGCGGACTCGGCGAGGACGTCCGTCGCGACGTCGCCTGTGGCGGGCACTTCGTGCAGTGCACCCATCACCTGGCCCGTCACGTGGGCCGCCAGGTGGGCGCTGGCCGCGGCGACGCGGTCCTCGCCTGACTCCGCCGGCAGCTCGATGGTGCGCTTCTCCACCGCGCCGTTCGACAGCACCGCGACCAGCAGCGCGACACGCGAGCCCAGGCTCACGAGCTGGATGGAGCGGATGGTGGCGACCTCGTGGGGCGGGCCGACGACCACCGCCGCGTAGTGGGTGAGGCCGGCCAGCAGCTGGCTGGTGTCCTGCAGCATCGACTCGAGCTCGCCGTGGGCCCGGTTGAAGAAGTCCCGCACCCGGTTGCGCTCCGACGGCCCGAGGGCGCCCGGGCTCAGCTGGTCGACGAAGAAGCGGTAGCCCTTGTCGGTGGGGATGCGGCCGGCGCTGGTGTGCGGCTGCACGAGGTAGCCGTCCCGCTCCAGCACCGCCATCTCGTTGCGGATGGTGGCCGACGACACCCGGACACCGGTCGACTGCGCGACCCGTCCCGACCCGACCGGTTGGGCCGTTTCGATGTACTCCTCCACCACAGCCCGAAGGATGGCGGCCTTGCGATCGTCGAGGTCGTCCCGCATTGTCGTTGGCACTCGATGATACCGACTGCCAGCCGCTGGCGACCTCTACGCTTCGCTCGTGCGCAGGCAGGGGTGGGCCCTCGCTCTCTTGCTGGTGGTCGGGGCCGGCCTCGGCGTGGCGGTGGCGGGCGTCCCCAGCCGGGCCCGGGACGAGCCGCTCCGCGTGGTGGCGCCGACGTCGACCTCGTCCACCAGCACGTCGTCGACGACCACCACGTCCTCCACCACGACCACCAGCACCACGACCACGACGACTGCCGTCCGGACCTCGACCACCAAGGCCGCGGCTCCGCCCACGACCAAGCGCCCCCCCGTCACCGCCGCCCCCACCACCAGCCAACCCACCACCACCGCCGCCCCCGAGACGGTGCCGCTCGCCCCGGGCTGACGACCCCTCCGTCAGGTGGGGGTCGGGGTGATCAGCAGCACCTGGGCGCCGTGGAGCGGCAGGGAGACGGGGAGGCCGGCGCGCAGTTCTGCCGCGCTTGCGGTGCCGATCACCTCACCCGTGGGCGCCCGGCGGAGGTCGAAGGTGCCGTCGCCCGCCACGTTGCGCAGCGCGACAGACGTGGTGTCGGCCGAGCCGTCCTGACGGAACACGAGCAGGGCGCCACGGCCCGCCTCGGGGTCCCATGACTGCAGCGCCGTCCAGTCCTTGGTCAGCGGGTCGGCCAGCAACGGGTAGACGACGCCCGCCGTGAGCTCGTCGCGGTGGGCCCGGTAGAAGGCGAGCCACGGCGCGGCCGCGTCCACCACCTCCGGCGGGATCGTGCGCAGGTCGCTGAAGAAGGTGAGGTGGGACAGCAGGGCGGCCGCCATCAGCGTCTCGACCGGCTGCGCCCTCCACGCCGCGCCGCCGAGGAAGTGCTGCCCGAGCGACCACGACGGGATGTACGGGCTGAGCGACCACAGGTTGTGCAGCAGCTGATCGACGGTCGGCGTGCCGTTCTGGAACCAGCTCGGACCGCGACTCACCGACTCGAACGGGAACAACCGGTAGTCGTTGGTCTCGTCGATCTGGAACGTCACCTCGGGATGGTCGGCGCGCAGCCGGTCCAGCATGGCGACGAAGGCGTCGTGGTAGCCGTACAGGTCGTCCTGGCCCGCGCAGTCGAGCCAGGCCAGGAAGTCGAACTTGAAGTAGGCGACGTGCCACTGCTCGATGGCGGTGCGGATGCGTCCCTCGAGGAACGGGATGTAGGCGGGGCCCCATTCGCCGATGCCTGCCTCGTTGGACCCGCTCGTCTGGTCCACGGTGTTGTAGACGGCGAGGCCGTGACCGGCCGGCGCGCACACCCATTCCGGGTGGGCCTGGTAGGTCTGCGAGGTCGGGTGGAAGTGCATGGGGCTCATCCACAGGCCGAGCTTCATGGGCGCGATGGCGGCACGGACGTTGGCGAAGTCGGCGTCGAAGCCGCGCCTCGGATCGGGCTGCCAGTCGCCGGAGATGTTCTGCCACCCGTCGTCGAGGATGAACGTGTCGATGCCGAGGCGGCGCGCCGTCGGCGCGACCTGCTCGACCGTCGCCAGGTCCATGTCGTCCTTGGCGCCCGTCGAGATGCGGTTGTCGTCGGTGCCGTTCGAGTTGAAGGTGACATCCTTGGCGTAGGGCGCGAGGCGGTGGTCCACCAGGTACTTGTGGAACTGCCACGCTTCGTCGTCGCCGTCGCGTGCCACGCCCACGAAGACGGGCTCGAGGGCGAGCGTCCCACCCGGTCCGATGGTGCGCACCCGCCCCTGACCGGCGGGGTTCTCCACGTGGGCGTTCTCCTCGAAGGGGCCGAGGCTGATGACGTCCCGTCCGTAGTCGGCACGCACGCTGGCGACGCTGCCGTCGTAGGCGGCGCGCGACGACGGCAGATCGTTGCGCTCCGCCACCAGGAACAGTCGCCCGGTCGAGAGCCACTCGCCGGGAGCCGAGAGCGCCTGACCGGGGCCGGCCGTGTGCGTGTCGCGCCAGTCCCCCGCGTGCGGGTCGCCCACCTGCACCTGGGGACCGGGCCAGTCGGGCTCGCGCCAGTCGGCGCCGGCGCGGAAGGCGTGGATCGTCGGCGCGACGGTGCCGATGTCGGCCAGCTGGAGCGCGGTCGCGCTCAGCGCCAGCAGCGCGGTCGGACGCAGAACGGTTCGGGACCGGAAGCCGGCCACCCCGTCGAAGGCGTCGACGGTGCGAGTGGCGTTGATGCCGCCCGGTCCTGCCAAGGCGAACGTCAGCCGACGGCCGCCGGCGATCGCCTGCTCGTCGACGCTGGTGACGGTGAACTGGTCGCTCGACACGTCGACGCCCGCGAGGGTCAAGGCGAAGTCGGACGACTCCCCTGCCACCTGGACACCGTCCCGCAGGTCCACGATCGACGTGGTGCGAAACGGCGCGCGCGACCACGTCCACCGCACCAGACCGTTGGACAGCGTCATCTCACCCGGGCCACTGCCGGCCCGCACGGCCGGGACACCGGCCACGACCAGCAGGGCCGCGAGCAGGAGCCCCAGGCGCTTCACTGTCTCATTGCACGGGAAGGACGGTCGCGACCAATGGCTTCTCGGTGCCACGCCCGTACTTCTCGCCGATGTTGGGTTGCAGACCAGGAAGGGCGACGATGCGTTCCTCTGACGCGATCTCCGTGATGGGAACGGTCTGCGCCGCGTTGTCGGAGTCGGCGATGAACTCGATGTGGATGCCGTGGGTGCCGATGTCGCCCTGGTAGAAGTGATCGGCTGGCGACGTCGCCGCCGGGTCACCCCGCTCGGGTGACCAGCACTCGCGCGGCTGGCCGGCGCTGTCGGTTGCCGGATCCACGCTGCGGGCCTTGACGTGCGGCCCGGGGTCGGTGCCGGTGCCGTCGTCGAAGCATGCATCGTCGCGGTAGTACGGGATGGTGGCGATCGAATAGGCCGAGCCCGCAGTCACCTGCTTGATGGACAGCCGGTGCACGAGGGTGCCGAACGGTCCCGTGACCTCTTCGTAGTTGAGGCCCGGGTTCACGCCACCGAAGGTCGGATCGGCCACGTCGATGTCGTTGTGGATGCAGGCCTTGTTGAAGTTGCTGTTGATGGTGCTGCGGGGACAGCCCTCGCCGGGCGTACCCAGGGAGAGGTCCTGTGGACCCACGAAGGGGATGGGATCGCCGTCCTGCAAGCGAACGCCGTCGCTGGCCACGTGCATGTGGGTGTTGCCGAACACCTCGTCGTTCTTGCCGTCGACCGGCACGCCGTCCGGCACCCACGGGTTGTAGTAGCGGGTGATCTTCCCGGCGTTGTAGTCCCACTGCGCGTAGATGCCGTCGAAGGGCGGGATCACGTGCACGCGCAGGTTGTTCTGCTGACGGATCTCGTCGCGGTAGAAGACCTCGGTGCGCACGTTGTTGGTGGCGGAGTCCGAACCCCACGTGGCCCGGATGACGCGCACAGGCCCGGCCCGCACGCCCATGAGGATGCCGGAACCGCCCCAGTTGTTGACCTCCTCCTCGTACCCGCAGCACGGCGTGTCGCCGCCCGGCCGCTGCTGGAAGGCACGGGCCTTCCACTCGTCGATGAGGTCAGGGCCGTACGCCCACGATGAGGCGTCGAAGGGCTGCTGGGTGAACTCCGGCGCCACGTGCAGCTGGGTCATGAGCCAGCGGCCGTCGTAGCGGTACTCGTACCGCGACGTGCGGATCCACGCCGTGTCCTTGGGTCGGTGCTGCTTGGGCTGGTCGGTGACGCACGTGCCGGTGGCCGGGTCGAACCACGGTCCCTTGTAGGTGTTGCCGTAGCTGCCGTAGCTCGACTGCGAGTACAGGAAGGTGTCGCTGTCGGCGTCGGGCTGGTAGCGCACGTAACCGTTGCTCGCGTCGAACTTGGCATGGGGCGCGTCGGCGCCGTCGCCCGCCACCATCACGTACACGACCCGCTCGGCGCCGTGGTTGCTGGGATCGGCGAGCACGACCTGCTTGGCCGCCGCGATCCCGTCGGGCAGGGGTGTCCCGGCCGGCGCCGCGAAGCCCGCGTCCGACGCCATGAACGCCACCTCGTCGTTGGTGTCGAGGCCGGGAACGGGATCAGGCGTGGTCGGCGCCCCGTCGACGACCGCGTGGCACGGATCGGACGGGTCGGACTTGGTCCAGCGGAAGCGTTCCTGATCGAACACGTAGGTCGTGTGCTGGTCGGTCTGGCTGTAGACCGAGAAGGTCGACGCGTTGTTCGACAGGTAGCGCGTGGCCAGCTCGTCGACCTGGAAGGGGATCTGCTCGAACTGCGTACCCGTCCACCGGTAGCCCAGCAGCTTGTCGACGGGGGTGCCCGCGCCGAGCGCCGACCCGGTCGCGACCTCGGGCGTCTCGTACTGGTTATGGGTGCAGGTGTTGTCGCCGCTGGTGCACTGGGCGCCCGCGACGGACGGCACCTTGGCCGTCACCTCGGCCGGCGCGGCCCACTCGCCGAACGACGAACCCTGCAGGACCACGGGCTCGGTGTCGCGCGCCGCCCCCTGCGTGAGGTCGGGCGTGGGCCCGATGGCGGCACGCGCCGCCGGCACCATGCCGACGAGGAGGAAGAGAACGAGGACGGAGGCCCTACGACGGGTCAGCAACAGTGCACCTCGGGGAGCGTGATGGGTGGGGTGGTGTAGGTCACGGGCACGCCGGGGGTCGGCGCGACCGCGAGGGGCGCGGGGGTCGCGCCGGCGAAGATGGGTGACGTCACCGCGGTGACGAGGAAGCCGGGCTCGACGAGCAGCTCGGCGCGCAGCCAGCCGCCTTCGGGGAGGACGACGCTCGTCTCGTGCTGCGACGAGGGCCCGACCACGAGCCACTCGGCCACGACGTTTCCCGTCGAGATGAGGCGCACCCGTTGGCCGGACCCGGCCTCGACGGTGACGCGCACCGTGCTGGCGCCCAACGGCGGGATCTCGCCGCCGACCATGGCGTCGTCAGCGGTGAGGAACAGCTTGGGCCCCTGGTGCAGGGGCGGCTCGGCCGAGACGAACGTGCGCCCGTTGCGGACGGCGTCGATGATCGCGGCGGGTGAGCGGTCGGCCGCGTACACCCACGTGGTGGGCTGCCCCACGCCCGCGACGGCGGTCACCGAACGCCAGTGGTTGTCGCTGCCGCCGGTGATGCCCAGGTGGCGGTGGCCGTCCCGCAGGAAGTTGTCCTCCCACCAGGGCACGGCCTTGTAGTTGTCGGAGTAGCTGAACGGCACCGTCTCGGCCCGCTGCTGCCAGCGCCCGTTCCACGCCTCCACCGCGTCGAAGCCGAGGGATCTGGTGTCGAGCCCGGCGGGACGGTTCCAGAAGGCGCCGTCGGACGTGGGGTGGTTGAGCACGGTGACGCCCTGCAGGGCGTGGACTCGGTCGAGGAAGCGCTGCAGGCCGTCCTCACCGACGAACCCCGTCGATCCGTCGTCGTCGCGCAGCTGGTCGGGAAGGTCGTTCGTCGACCGCACGAACACGCCGGCGTGCCCGCCCGACAGCGAGTGCTCGTAGCCCGGGACGAGGATCAGCTTGTCGGACGTGTAGCCGGGGTCGCGCAGCGCGTCGGTGCGGCTGTGGTCGGTGAGGGCGACGAAGTCGAGACCGCGCGTCTCGGCGATCTGGATCTGCTCGGCCGGGGTCCACCCCAGCGTGTAGAAGTCCTCCTCGGTGGTGTTGTCGTCACCGGGACCGGACCACACGTCGTGGCTGTAGGTCGTGTGCACGTGGAAGTCACCGGCCAGCCACACCCCGCCGCTGGGTGCGGGCACGACCGCGCGGGCCGCGCTGCGCAGCCCGGGGATGGCGACGACGGCACCCACGCCCGCCGTCACCTGCAAAAAGCGCCGCCGCGTGAGGGTCATGACCTCAGGGCACCCAGCAGATCGAGCTGGGTCTGGAGCACATGGTCGCCGAAGCATCGGTCGACCATGAACTCCTCCTCGTACTCACCCATGTTGGCGTTGCTGGTGAGGCCACCGGCGGCGTCCACCTCGAAGTGCTGGATGATGTAGCCGAGGGTGTCCTGGGCCTGGGCGAAGACCATGGTCTGACCGGCGGGCAGCACGCGATCGTTCCCGTCGACGTGGCTGGCACCGTCGCGGGCCTTGGACTTGGCGACCTCGGTCATGGTGCCGAACAGCTCCCCTGGACCGGTGAGCACGGTCAGCTCGCCGATGCGATATCCCGAGACGTCGGTCTTGACGCTGACGGGCGACGCCGTGACACAGCCGCGCCCGGGCGGCGAGTTCCCGAGCCCGTCCTTGTCCCACGTGTAGGCACTCGGGCCGTCGGCACCGGGGGTGTTCGGCAGGAACTCGCGGTCGAGCAGGTTGGCCAGGCCTCCCGGCACGAGCGCGGGGTTGGTCGCCGGGTGGCTGATGGTGACGTTCTTGGCCACCAGCGTGTTGCTGGCCAGCGTGTAGCCGCCGCGGGCGACGTCGTCGCCGATGAACGTGGCCAGGTCCTTGGCCATGCGCACCGGGTTGTCGTACCCGTCGACCTTGCCGTCACCGGTGAGGTCGGTGGTCGCACCGCGTGGCGCGCTGGGCGAGACGTTGCCGAGCGAGCCCTGGATGAACAGGCCCTTGCCACCGAGCAGGTCGCCGAGCTCCTTCATGAAGGTGCCGGCCCAGTCCGAGTGCATGAGGGTGTTGCTCCCGCCGAGCATCGTGGGATGGGCGGCGTAGTTCACGAGGGTGGCGATGACAGGCGCGTCGGCGCCGCTCGTCTCGGGCAGCTCACGAGCCTGGAGCCACACCGCGCCGTAGTCAGCCGCCGAGAAGTACGTGTCGCGACGCTCGCTGTCGAACGAACGGGCATCGACGGCGCCGACGCTGATGGACGCGGGCTTCATGGCCCGCATGGCGTCGTAGGCGCTCTTGATCGCCTGGTCGCGGATCTGCAGCCGGTACCAGTCGGGCAGGCCTCCCCACGCGCCGTACCCGTCGGCCCCGCCATGGGTGTGGGTCGCGGCGACGACCACGTTGGCCACCGGCACCTTGTCCTTGGTGCCATTGGCGATCGCCTCGCGGATGTCGAGCATGCCGCAGCCCGTCGCGCAGAGGTCGGAGCGGTAGCGGGCGAAGAAGCCGACCATGTCGAGGACCTGCCAGACGATGACGTCCTTGCCGTTGGAGATGGCGATGCTCCGGACCTTGACCCCGGCATAGGGGTCGACCCCGGTGGCCGGCCGCTCGGGTCCGAGGCCGTAGCCGCCCAGGTAGATGCAGTTCGGCGACTTGGGCCACCCCGCCAAGGTCTGCTTCTCCGCCATGGCCGACGCCAGGGTCGACACGCCCGGGTCGACGATGCTCTGGTCCTCCTTGATGCACGGCGTCTTGTCGGAGTCCCACTGCACCTTGGTCGGGTCGGGCGCCAGGCTCTCCTCCCCGGCACCGACGAGGAACTGACCAGCGGGGAGCTGGGTCGTCAGCGCCGACAGGTCCGGCGGCTCGGGCCCACTCGCGTCGGACGCGGCGACGGCCTGGGCCGCCGCCGTCGCAGCCGCCGACGCGACGGGGAGGTGGGCGCCGGCATCGTGCGCAGTGGGTCGCAGACCCACGCCCGCCCACGCCCCGCCGACCACCAACAGTCCGGTGACGAACGCCAAGACCGACCGGCGCGCGTATGAATGCCCCCTCGACTCTCCCATGTTGGAGAGTTCCCCAAAGCGGCGACAACTTCCTGTCAGGTGTAGGGGGAAATCGCGGCCCTTGGGTTGTGAGCGGTCACAACCCGCAGCCAAACGCAGCCAGGGGATCGGCGCTGGCCGACGGCGGCGGCGCATGCGGCGAGGTGTCCGGGGTCGGCCCCATGGCCACCTCCAGGGTCTCGCCCGACCGCAGGGCAGCGGCCGGGACCCAGCTCGCGGTCACGGGCGCGCCACCGAGGACGGCGCCCTGCACGTAGGGCGCTGCGTCGGACCCCCCGCTCGCGGCAATGGTGAACGGCGCCCCACTCCCGACGTGCAGCTCGACGCGGCCGAACTGGGGACTGCCCACGACGAGGAACGGTGCGCCGGGCGTCACCGGGCCGAGCCCGAGGGCGCTCCACACGTACCAGGCCGACAACGACCCGAGGTCGTCGTTGCCGGGCAGACCGTCGGGCGTGGCCCGGAAGACCTGCTTCACCTCGCGCAGCTCGGCCTGAGCGCGCCACGGCTTGCCCGCGAACGCGTACATGGCCGGCACCTGGAGGTCGTGCTCGTTGCCCGGTGCGTACTGCGGCGCGCGGTACACCAGCCCGAACGCGGTGGCGCGCGTCTGCACCTCGGGCGGCGCCGCTAACAGCTGGTCGAGACGGTCGGCGGCCGCCGCGTCACCACCCATGCGGTCGAACAGGCCGCGCGCGTCCTGGGGCGCCAGCCACGAGTACTGCCACGAGTTGCCCTCCTGGAAGCCGGTCTCGTCGGTCGGGTCGAACGGCGTTCCCCACGATCCGTCGGCGGCCCGGGGACGCACCCACTTGGTGTCGGGGTCGAGGACGGACCGGTAACGGAGGGAGCCGGCGAGGAAGTGGTCGGCGTCGGCGGGGTGACCGAGGCGGTTGGCCAGGAGGGCGAGGGAGAAGTCGGCCACGCCGTACTCGAGGGTCGTGCCGGGGCGACCGGGGAGGTAGCCGAGCGACCCCAGCTCGGGCGGACGGTGGACGTCGGCCAGCTCGACCGCGCCCTGGTAGAGGTCGGCGAGCGCCGACGCGTCCTCGGGCCGGTCGAGCAGGCCGCGGCAGACGCCGTCGGCGATCATCGGTATCGCGGGGTCGCCGCTCATGTGGGCCGCGTCGAAGTTCTGCTCGGCCCAGCGGGGCAGCTGGCCTCCCTCGCGGTAGTCGGCGGCCAGCGACAGCAGGATGTCGCGGTAGCGGTCGGGCTGGATGGTGGCCAGCAGCTGGTTCTGGGCCTTGTAGGTGTCCCACGACGAGAAGTTGGCGTACTGCAGGCGGCCCGACGCGGTGTGCACCTGCTTGTCGAAGCCGAGGTAGCGGCCGTCCGCGTCGCTGAACACGTTGGGATGCTGTTGGGCGTGGAAGAGGGCGGTGTAGAAGCTGCGCAGGTCGAGCTCCGTCGCGGCGCCCGCGTCGGTGACGTCGGCCCGCGCCAGCTCGCGGTTCCACGCCGCGCGCGCGGCGGCGCGTGCGTCGTCGAACGTGACGGGCTCCGAGTCGAGGTTGGCGCTCGCGCCGTCCCAGTCGACGAAGGACACGCCCGCCTGCATGCTCACGTCGCCACCGTCAGGAAAGGTCACGTAGCCGCCGGGCCGATCGGTGAAGGGCGTGTACGCCGAGAAGGGACGGCTGAAGCGGGCCACGAACCACACCGGGTAGCGGCCGTGCGCGTAGCCGCGCACCTCGCGGTCACCGACGACCTCGAGACCGCCCGCGTGCTGTCCCTCCACGCTGCGCCCCACGTCCATCACCACGTTGCCGGCGACCGCGGGCGGGAAGTGGTACCGCTGATGGGCGGTGCGCAGCCCGGCGGTGAGGTCGACGGTCGTCGCGTAGCGCGACAGCAGCACCGAGTACGCACCCGCCGACGCCTGTTCGGTGGCGTGGTCGAACGGCGACGCGTAGTTCTCCGGCACCACCGGCCCGGCGACGGGCATGAACGGGAGGTCGCCCGCCTTCTTCACGCCAGGGCCGTTCAGGTGGACGAGTCCGAACCCGCCGATGGTCGGGTCCGTCCACAGGTAGCCGCTGTAGGCGAACTCGCCGTAGGTGTCGGGCGAGTTCTGCACCATCCCGAACGGCACCGACGCCCCGGGGAACACGAAGCCGGGCGGCATGGTGCCGATCATGGGATCGACGTAGCGCGCCAGGTCGGGCCCGGCCGGCCCGGCCGCCGGGGTGGCGGCGCGAGCGAGGGGCACGCCCGCCAGCGCCAGCAGTGCCGCGGCGAGGACCGCTCCCCGCCTCACGGCAGGAGCAGCGTCGTCGTGCCCGGTTGCAGGGTGAGGGTCTGCACGCCGGCGCCGCCCCGGTCGAGGCGGAGCGACAGCGGCGTGTCGGTGGTGACCTTGGCGGTGATGGGCTTCGTGGGGTCGATGCCCATGCGCGCGAGGTCGAGGCGAACGGCCGACGCGCCCGAGAGGGTGACGTCGAAGCCGTTGGATGTCGGTGCCGCCGTCGCCAGCGGGTTCTGCACCCACGTCTGGCCCGTCATCACGTATGGACCAACCTGCCCGACCGACGCGGGCCCGCCCGCCTCGGGGACGGTGAGCATCGGCGGGTCGGGACGGGCCAGGGTTCGTCCGTCGAACGCGGCCACGCCGTGCACGTCGTCAGCAGCGGTGAGCTCGCTCATCCAGTAAGCGTGGTCGAAGTCGAGCTGCACCTCGACTTTGTCGTCCTGCTGGTTGGCGCCCGACTCCACGCTGCGCTCGAACGGCATGTCGCGGCGGTAGGTGACGCGGACGGGGTTGGGATCGCGCTTGACCGTCTGGAAGAAGCGCGCCCCCTCCGCCCACTCGTCCACGACGGGATGGCTGTAGTGCTCGTAGTTCGGGAACAGGTAGTACCGGTAGCGGTAGCCGAGGTTGGCCAGCTCGGTCATCTGCCGGGTCACGCCGCTCACCGGCACCAGCTCGTCGATGGCGCCCTGCCACACCGCGATCGGTGTGTTGCGGAGGTTGGTCATCATGCGCAACGTGTGCTGCGTGCGCGGGTCGCTGTTGTTGGTCTCGACGTAGCAGAACGTGTACTCGCTGTACTTGTAGTCATCGCAACCGGGGAAGTCGAGACCGGTCCACGCACCCTGCGTCAGCGGGCCCTCCACCGGGAGGGCGCCCGCGAAGCGGTCAGGATGCAGCACCGCTTCGAGCCAGCTCCCCCATCCGCCCATCGAGTGTCCGGTGACGTTGACGCGGTCGAGGTCGATGGAGAAGAGCTTGGTGACATCCGCGTAGACCTCGTCGAGGTCGACCTGTCCTCGTCCCAGGTACCACGACGAGCTGCCCCGTCCGCGGGGCGCGGCCACGATGGTGCCGGCGTTCTCGCCGAAGTCCCGCATGATGCGCGGCGACACCGCCGCGGCCGAATGGGCCTTGCCGCCCCGCCAGTGCAGCCAGAAGGTGAGCGGCACCTTGGTCGCGCCCGTGCCGTACGCCGTCGGGATGAACAGGCCGTAGTGCTGGCGGATGCCTTCCTGGCCGCCTTCGCTGGAGATGGCCTCGGACGAGGTGAAGAGCTTGTCGAAGTAGCCGGGACCGGCGTGCCACGCGTCGGTGCGCCCTGCGCGCAGGGCGGCCGGGTCGACGCCGGTGAAGAAGGGGTCGATGGTGCCCTGGCCGAGGGTCAGGGCCTGCGACTTGTCGAACCACGTGCGCACCGGCTCCGCGCTGCGGAACGCCACGTTGGCGAGCGCACGCACATTCCCGGTTGCCGCGTCGAAGAGGCCGCTGGCCGCCGCCACCCGCACGGGATGCTCGCCTCCGAGCAACGAGAGCGGGACGGACGCCTCGATGGCGTTCGTCCATCCGGTCGCGTCGGCCGCGACCGGCACCGCTGTCTCCGCGCCCGTCGCGAGGTCGACGGCGCGGCCCCGGCCACTGGCCAGCAGGACGGCGACGTCGGCGGTGTCGGAGTGGATGCCGGTGCCGAAGGGGATGTCGTGGCGCGCCGTTCCCGGCACGGTGTCGAACAGCAGCACGACCGCTGTCTGGTCGGGCGCGGTCATGGACGCGGTGCGGGCCAGCGCGTAGAGCGACGTGCCGTCGGCAGCCAGGCGCACCTCGGTGAGATCGGCGGCGGCCGTGTAGTCGAGGTCGCCGTACTGCTCCTCGGCCTTGGCCTCCGCGGGCGTGGGCACGCCGAACTCGCCGGGCAGGTCCGCCTGGAAGATGGGATCGAGGCGGTAGGTCTCGGGGACGCCCGCGTTGAGCGGGTCGAGCACGGCCAGCCGCTGCGCATCGCCACCGTCGTCGGCGCCGTAGGCATCGAAGAGGTGGTCGGTGTAGACGAGCTCGCCCCGGCTCGAGACGGTGGTGCCGCCCAGGTCGGTACCGGTTCCCGTCCAGTCGTCGATGTGGCCGTCGACCGTGCGGGCGGCAACGGGCGCGACTGTGCTCCCCTCGATCACCACGGTGCCGGCCTTGGTCTCTTCGTGGAGGATCGGCAGCTCGGGCGCGGGATCGGGGATGGTGCGGGCCAGCGCGGCGCCCGACCCGCACAGGAACAGCACCGCGGTGAGAACGGCGAGACGACGGGGCCGCATCACGCCGCCACCGATGCGTCGGCGCCGTTGATCTCACCGAACGAGTCGACCACCGCGCCTCGTTCGATCACCGCTCGGTCGCCCGGTGCGAGGTGGGCGTCCGACGCGACCCACCGGCCGCCGGTCAACGTGGCTGGCACGGTGGCGGTCGTGCCGTCCGCCCGATGGATGGTGACCGTCGCGCTGACGACCTGGCCCGTCGACGCCCACGGCCGGAACGTGCACGTCTTGCAGATCGGATTGTTGCCGTCGTCACCGATGGCCTTGATCGAGGTCTTGTAGGTGCGGGGGTAGGTGGCGGCGGCGGTGAAGGACACCGCGCCGTCCGGACCGACCTGCACGTCCTGCACCGTCACGCCTTCCCACGGCCGCACCGTGAACGGGTTCGACGCGAGGCGGTACTGATGCGTCGTCCCGCCCGTGTGCTGATGGCCCTGCACGACGAAGCGGTACGTCCCGGTGGGCACCTGTCCGTCAGGCGTCACGTTGCGCGGGAACCAGTCGGCCGCCTCGAAGTTCGCCGTCCACAACCACTCCTGCTGGTTGGCGCGGTAGTTGACGAGGCTCTGCACGCCCTTGGGCAGATGCAGGATGGTCTGCACCTCGCCCGACTGGTCGGCGTAGGGGCGCCACGTGCCGTCGACGTTGCGCTCGACGCCCACGAGCGGCTGATCGACGTCGTTGTTGCCGCCCCGCCACGTGAACGACGCGGCGTCGAAGCGGGTCATGTCCTTGGGCTGCTCGACCGCTTCCGCCTTGCCCGCGTCGTCGGGGAGCGTGGCGTCCCATCCGTCGTAGGCAGCCGATGCCGCGTGGCCGAGCGCCTGTGCCTGGGCCTCCTGGCGCACCTCGTCGACGTTGGCGAAGGCCTGCAGCGGCTCGTCAGCCGGCAGCGGCGCGCCCTGCAACGCGGCGGCCATACGCACCAGCCGCGTCGCCATGTAGTCGGCGGTGTGCGGTCCGTAGGCGGTGAGGGCCTTGCGGTAGTGGTCGAAGCTCATGAACATCCGGTAGCTGACCGTGTAGCCGTTGTAGTCACCGGTGTGGCCGAGGCCGACGGTGAGCTTGTAGCCGGGCGCGCCGAGCTGCTGCACCTCTTCTTTGGTGAAGTTGCCCTTGATCTGGGCGGGATCGGCGGGCTCGGCGTTGGCGAAGGGCGCGTTCTCCGGGGCGTCCCATCCCTTGGCGTCGTTGTGCACCTGGGCGACCATGCGCTTGTACGCGGCGTCGGTCACCGAGAGGCTGCGGTCGGAAAACACCTTCGACTCGGGCAGACCGGGGTTCGGGCACTTCCAGGTCCCGTCGGGCTGCTGGTCGCAGTACGGCGCCCAGTCGAAGCCGTCGTAGATGTCACCCGCCTTGTCGTTGGTGCGGCTCTCGAGGTTCTTGATGAGGTCGACCTGGGGCTCGCACGAGCACGACGCCAGCAGGATGTCCCCGAGGCGGACAGCCTGCAGGTGGATGCGGTAGTTCTCCTCCACCGCGCCGTGCGACGGTCCGTCGTAGTGCTCGGGCACGGGGATGCCGTGCATCTTCAGGCTCTCGAACACGGGGCTGGCGTTGTCGTTGCTGTCGCCCGGTCGCGCGCAGTCGGGCAGGCCGGCGATGGGCACACCCGGGTTGCCCTCGACCGTCGGCTCGGTGCGGCAGTTCGACACCGCGGGGTACGGGTGCGACACCGGTCCGGGCACCCATCCGTCGAACATGGCAACCGGGAAGTTGGTCGTCCACGGGATGGTGCCCTCGTCGGCCCCGATCTGGCGGTAGCCCTCCACGACCTTGTCGGCCAGCAGGCGGGCGTGGCGCTCGGTCTGCGCGTACCCGTAGTGGGAGAAGGCGCGCACGACGCCGGGACCGATGGTGTCCTTGGTGTCGTTGGCGGGTTCCGAGCTGCCGACGTCGCCCTGGCTGAACACGAGCGGCGCGCCCGTCTCCCGCTCGACGAAGCGCTGCAACGGCGAGATGTAGTCGCCGGTGATGAGGTCGTAGCCGTCGAGGCTCTCGGGGTGCACGCCGTAGTTCATCCACACCGCGAGGGGCTTGGGCGTGTCGCCCGAGATGTCGTCGAAGCGGATGACCACCATGCCCTTGTCGTTCTCGTACTGCGGGTAGCCCGACGGGCTGCCGTCGTCGGCGATGGCGCCGCCGGGCGCGTTGCGGTAGTCGCCGCCCGCCTCGACGGTGGTCGCGCCCATGCGCACCGGCCTGAGGTTCTCCTCGCCGCGGCGGATCGCTTGCGCCATGGCGCGCGCTTGGAACTCGAGCATGCGCAGGTCCATCACGTCCTGGAACAGCCACACGCCCCATGACGCGGTCGTGTAGTAGGGCGAGGAGTGGTTGTGGGTTGCGCTGTAGAGGATGTGGTCGGGCGTCACCGCCGAGCCCTGCGCGGCCAGGAGCTGGCCGACGCGGCGGACGAGGAGGTCCTGGGCCAGGTAGTTGTCGCTCTTGAGCAGCGCGATGGGTGCGCCGCCCGCGCTCTGCACGACGATGGCCCGCACCGACAGACGCGACTCGACGCCGTAGCTGGGCGCCCGCTTCACCGAGTGCAGGTTGGGGTCGAAGTCCTCGGTGGCGAGGCGGGTGGGGTCGACGTCCGGCGCGTTCCCGTCCTGCAGGCTGCCGGCCCAGGTCTCCCCTTCGAGGCCCGGTCGGTCGCTGGCGTACTGGCCCGCCGACGCGCCCACGTTCCACGTGGCGTCCACCACGCCGACGCCGGCCCTCACCCCACCGACGGAGGCGGCCCTTCTGCTGGCCTGCGCCGCGAGGGGGACCGCAGCGAGAAGGAGGGCGAGGACGGTGAGGGCGACGACCCGGGTGCGCACCCTCTGCATTTCGCCGGACGCCGGTCGGGAACCTACTGACGCCTAGCCGAAATGTGACGGTCTGTCTTGTGAACGGTCACAATATTCGGGCATTTCGGACGGGTCGCGTGCGGCCACGGTCATGCTCGGCACCAAAGCCGTCACGTGCCCCACGATGAGACGTATTAGGGACGTGACTGACGTGCACCCGAGCAAAGCGGTGCTCGCGGCGCACGCGCTCGGCGCGGTGCCCGACGACGACGGCGAGCAGGCGGCCGTCGACGCCCACCTGGACGCGTGCGCGGAGTGCCGCGCCCAACTGCGCGAGTTCCGCCTGGCCGCGGCCGAGCTCGTCGGCGCCGAGGACCCCGTCGTCATCGACGACGAGGCCCTCGACCGGGCCTGGGAGCGCGTCCAGAAACGTCTCGGCCGCTAGCCAAACGCCAACCCCAAGCCGACTATTTCGCGATTCGACCGGTCATGCCGGTCGAATCGCGAAAAAGTCGGTCAGTTAGCGGCCCAGGCGGCGGGCGACCAGGGCGGCGCCGAGGACTTGGAGGCCGCGGGCGGAGCTGGTCGACAGGCCGGTGAGCTCGCCGACCCGCTTGAGGCGGTAGTCGAGGGTGTTGGGGTGGATGTTGAGGGCGGCCGCCGCGGTGCGGCGGTCGAGGTCGGCGTCGAAGTACCCCTGCAGGGTCTCGAGCAGCTCGGGGCCGCGGTCGAGGCCGGCCAGCACCGCGGCCAGCCGCGTCCCCGCGTCGGACGGGCGGCTGACGAGGAACTCGAGCAGCACGTCGTCGAGCACGTAGAGGCCGGGCGGGCGCCCGAGCTCGTTGGCGAGGCGCAGCACCTCGGCCGCCTCGGTGCCCGCCACCGCGACCCCTGACAGGCCGGGCCGGAAGGACGCGCCCGCCGTCACCGGCGCGCCCGCCGCCTCGGTCAAGCTGGCCAGTAGGTCGGGAAGGCGCTCGTGCTCGGACACGGCGGACTCGGCCCGCACGGGGATGAGCACGGTGCCGCCCGACGCGCCCAACAGCGACAGGGCGTCGCGCCAGCCCCCGGCCAGCACCTGCTCGATCCGCCGCAGCTTGCGTCGGGACGCGACCGCACCCTCGACGCCCTCGTCCGTCTCGTCCGGCGTGGTCGCGACGCGCAGCGCCACCACCAGGTATCCCGGCGCGAGGGGCTGGCCGCTGCGCTGGGCGACGGCATCGCTGCCCCCGCCCGCCAGCAGTGCCTCGGCGAGCGCCCGGCGGGCCTCCCGCTCCTCCCCGTAGATCGCCTGGCGCTCCTCGAGGTAGGCGCCGGCCACCCCGCTCGTGACCGCCTCGATGTAGCCCATGACGTGGGTGGCCAGGTCGAGCAGGTCGTCGCGCTCGTCGGGCCTGGCCTCCTGGCACAGCTCCTGCCACGCCACCAGCGCACCGACGTGGTAGGCGGTCAGCACCGCCTCGAGCGGGATCCGCTCCTCGGCCCGCCGGGCCGCGCTGGCCCGGATCTCGGTGAGGTCCCCCGCCGAGGGTTTGCCCCCTTCGCGCAGGATGCGGAAGAAGACGCTCAGGTTGTAGTTGAGGATGTCGAGGATCTCGCCCTGCAACTGCTCCTGGGGCAGGTGCGAGTACAGCGGGATCTGGCGGACGAGCTCGGCCAGCATGCGCCGCGCCAGGGGCCCGGCCTGGCGCTCCACCCGCACGGACAGCGGGACCCCGTCGGCCGCCATGGTCAGAGGGTAGGCCCCCGGATGGACGCCGGGCCGCTTGCTCAAGTTGGGGGGCGTTCCCGTCGATAATGGCTCGGGCTGGCAACTGTTGGAGAGGTCGAGTTCGTGCGCAGGACGACCCGAGCGGCGCTGGGCGTCGGAACGGTGTCGCTCGCGCTCCTGCTCTGGCTGGCGCTGGACGTCGGGGGCGCCACGGTCACCCAATGGGTCGACGACCTCAGCGTGCTCGCCGCCGTGGCGGTCGCGTGCGCCACGTGCGTGTGGGCAGTCCGTCGAGGCGCGGGCCGACCCTGGGGCTGGCTGGCGGCGTGGCTCGGGTGCTGGGCGATCGGCCAGGCCGTGTGGGTCGTCTACGAGTTGGTCCTGCACCGCGCCGTCCCGACCCCGTCGCTCGTCGACGTCTTCCTGATCGGCTCGGTGCCGTTCGCGCTGGTCGGCCTGCTGATGCTGCCGGCCGGGTGGCGGGCCGCCACCGCGGTGCGCTCCGTGGTCGACGGCCTGATGGTGGCCGGCTCGTTGGTGGGCGCGGCATGGGCGCCGGTGCTGTCGCCGCTCGCCCGTCACGGCGACCACGCCGCCCTCGTCATCGGGCTGAGCTATCCGTGCATCGACATCATGCTGGTGATCGTGGCCCTCTGGGTGGCCGAGCACTCGGTGCCCGGCTACCGACGGCCCATCGCCTACCTCGTGGGCGGCGTCATGGCCGTGGGCGCGGCCGACAGCGCGTTCGGCGCCCTCGCGGCCAGCGGCCGCTACACCACGGGCCAGCTCTGGGACGTCGGATGGGTGCTCGGGTTCCTGCTCGTCGCGGTGGCCGCCCTCAGCGCCGTCGAGGTCGGGCGGGCAGACGAGCCGGCCGAGCGCCCGCAGCTGACGGCGTGGCTGACGGCCGCGCCCTACCTGCCGCTCGTCGCACTGCTCGCATCGGCGTGCATCGAGCAGATCGTCGCCGGCCGCGTCAACGGGATCGTGGTGCTCGTCGCCGTCCCCGTGGGCACGCTCACCGTCCTGCGCCAGGCCATCGTTCACCTCGAGAACTCGCGGCTCACCGACCGGCTGCTCGGCGAGATCGACCATCACCGGCGGGCCCAGGCCAGCCTGGCCGTCGCGCAGCAGGTGGCCCACCTCGGCAGCTGGGAGTGGGACGTCGACACCGGCGTGGTCGCGTGGTCCGACGAGCACTTCCGCCTCCTCGGGTACGCGCCCGGCGAGGTCGAGCCCAGCCTCGAGGCGTACGTCGCGCGCGCCCATCCCGACGAGCATGAAGCGGTGACGTCCCACATCAGCCGCGCCGCCCAGACGCGCGAGCCGGGCGGGCTGGTGAACCGCGTGTTGCTGCCCACCGGCGAGGTGCGCTGGCTGCGCTCGCACGGCACCCTCGTGCGGACCGAGCAGGGAACCGACAAGGTCGTCGGCACCTCCCTCGACATCACCGACGCGCACCGCGCCGAGCAGGACCTGCTCGAGGCCGAGCTGCGCTTCCAGCAGGGCTTCGAGCACTCGCCCGTCGGCATGACGATGGTCGACCCCGAGGGCGTGCTGCTGCGCGCCAACCCCGCCTTCTGCCGCTTGGTCGGACGCACCATGGTCGACACCGTCGGCCGCCGCCTGCTCGAGTTCGTCCACCCCGAGGACGTCGCGCGCATCGCGCACCTGCGCCAGGAGGTGCTGGCGGGCGGACCGCATGCCGACACCGAGGTGCGCTACGTGGCGCCCGACGGGGCGATCGTGTGGGTGCACATCACGTCGTCGCTCGTGCGCGACGAAAGGGGCAGTCCTCTCTACTTCTTCGGGCAGATACAGGACGTGACGGCGCGGCGACAGGCCGAGGGCCTGCTGGCGTACCAGGCCCGACACGACATCCTCACCGGCCTCGCCAATCGAGTCACGCTCATCGACGCGTTGCGCGACGTGGGCACCGACGGTGCCGCGCTCCTGAGCATCGACCTCACCGGGTTCACCCAGATCAACGACGGCCTGGGCCACGACGTCGGCGACCTCGTGCTGCAGGAGGTGGCCCGCCGGCTCACGGCCTGCACCCGTCAGGGCGACCTCGTGTCCCGCATCGGTGGCGACGAGTTCGCCATCCTCCTTCGCGGTGTGGACGACATCGAGCGGGCGTCACGCGTCGCGGCCACGGTCGTCGCCGCCATCGGAGGAGCACTCGTCCTGCGCGACGTGCCACTGCACATCGGCGCCAGCGTCGGCGCGGCGGTGCTCCCGACGGGAGGCGGTGATGGCGTCGTCCTGTTGCGCCAGGCCGACCTGGCCATGCAGCGGGCCCGTCGCGAGGGTGGCGGTCTGGCCGAGTTCCTCCCGTCCGACGACCAGGACGTGGCCGCGCGGCTCGGCCTCGTCGCCGACCTGCGGCGCGCGCTGGACAACCGCGAGATCACCGTCCACTACCAACCGAAGGTCGACGTGGCCACCGGTGCGGTGCTCGGCGTCGAGGCCCTGGCCCGCTGGGAGCACCCCGTGCACGGGTTCATCCCGCCCGCCGACTTCATCCCCCTCGCCGAGCAGACCGGGCTGGTGCTGCCCCTCACCCGTCACGTGCTCGACGAGGCCCTCGCGCAATGGCGCTACTGGTGCTCCGAGGGGATCGTGCTCGACCTGGCGGTGAACCTGTCGCCCCGCGTCCTCGTCGACCCCGAGCTCACCCAATGGGTGACGGCCGCTCTCGTCGTGCACGACGTGCCAGGACGGCGGCTCATCTTCGAGATCACCGAGAACAGCCTGGCCGAGGGGGAGACGGCGCTGCGCGCCATGGCCGACCTGCGCCGGCTCGGCGTGCGGCTGTCCGTCGACGACCTCGGCACCGGGTACTCGTCACTGCTCTATCTGAAGGAGCTCCCGGTCGACGAGCTCAAGGTCGACCGCGCCTTCATCCAACACATCGCCGACGACCCGCGCGACAGGGCCATCGTCACCACCATCGTCCAGCTGGGCCGGGCCCTCGGGCTCAGCGTCGTGGCCGAGGGCGTCGAGGACGAGCGGGGTATGGCCGTCCTCCGCGAGCTCGGCTGCCCGGTCGCCCAGGGCTACCACTGCTGCCGTCCCCAGACCGGATCCGACCTCACCGCCTGGCTGTCCGGCCGCGCCCCGGCCACCGCCGCGCACTGACCCCATTCTCGAGGCAATACCTTGCGGAATCCGCAAGGTATTGCCTCGAGGTCTCGTCGCGGCCCTGCCCGCCGCCATGTTGGTCGTGGATCCGGGGGGACTGGCGCCGTTCGGACCCGCCAAGTGGCTGGCCGTCAGCGCCCTCGTGGTCGCGGGCGCGGCCACTGTGCTCGGCCGTCCGCACCCTCCCCTGCCCCGCCGGTTGGTGATGGCGTGGGGTGCGTTCCTCCT
Organism: Actinomycetota bacterium; assembly: GCA_041166085.1. Taxonomy (GTDB): domain Bacteria; phylum Actinomycetota; class Acidimicrobiia; order Acidimicrobiales; family JAFATL01; genus JBEEFP01. Next base: position 37,843 of record JBEEFP010000045.1, on the reverse strand, counting down.
CGTCGCGGGCGGGGCCGCTGCGTTCGGCGTCGACCGCGTGTACGCGTGGACGGGCACACCCGAACGTCACCTCGGTTGGCTGACGTGGGGCTTGTGCGCGCTGGCGTTCGCCACCGCCCGCGCGCTGCGCCCCGACGAACGCTCGACCGTCATGTGGGTTGCCGTCGCCGCGTGCGGGTTGGCCGGCACGTGGGCCGTCGCCGAGGCGGTCGGGTGGCATCCCATCGCGCTGGTGGGTGCGGGCAACCGGCCGGTCGGGCCGTTCGGGTCCTCCGCCTATCTGGGCGCCGCCCTCGCGCTGCTCGCACCAATAGCGGTCGGCCTCGCGTCGGACACGGCCGCGACGGGGCGGGCCCGGCGGCTGGCGGCGGCGGCCGCGGTCGCGGGCGGCGCGGGTCTGGTGGTGTCGGGGGCGCGCGCGGCGTGGGTGGGTGTGGCCGTCGCGGCCGTCGTCGTCGCGGTGATGCGTCGGCGCCTCCCGTGGCGCACCGCTGTCGCGGCCGCCGTCCTCGCGGTGGTGATCGCAGTTGCGACGGGAGTGGCCGGCCGCCTGCCCGACGTCGTCACCGACCGCAACGGCGGCGCGCGCGGCAGGCTCGACGAGTGGCGCGTCGCCGCGCGTGTCGTCGCCCACCGCCCGCTGCTCGGCGTCGGCCCCGAGGGCTACCGCATCGCCTTCGGCCGCGCCGTGGACGACGGCTACGAGCGGGCCCACGGGCGCGACCCGTTGCCGGACCGCGCCCACAGCGCAGTCCTCGACGTGGCCGCCACCACCGGCGTCCTGGGCTTGGCCGCCTACGCCGCCCTCGTCCTCGCCGTCGGTGCCTACGTCGTGCGCACCCTGCGCGCTGGCAGCGCCGTGCACGCGGGACTCGCTGCCGGTCTCGTCGCCTACGCGGCCCAGTCGCTCTTCCTGTTCCCCATCGGCGAGCTCGAACCCGTCGTCTGGCTGCTCGCCGGCCTCGTCGTCGCCCACGCGACACGAACCGGGCGGGAACATCCCGTGCCACACGGGGGGAAGTACCGACCGGTTCGTGTCGCGGGCGCACTCGCGGGCGCACTGGTGGCCGCCGCCGCGCTGGTCGCGGGCGGGCTCGACGTGGCCGCCGACCACGCGGCCAAGGCCGCTCTCGCGACGGGACGCGACCCGACGCGCGCCGCGTCGTTGCGCCCCGACCAGATCCGCTACCGCCTGGTCGCGGCGCGCGCCCTCGCGCCCGCGACGCGGCCGGCCGTCCGCCAGCTGGACCACGCCCTCGCGGTGTCCCCGCGCGATCCCGTGGTGCGAACCGAGCGGGCCCGGCTCCTGCTGGTGCAGGCGCGCCAGACGACGAGCCGGGCCGACGCCATGGCCGCGCGTGATGCCCTCGCCGCCCTCTCCCGCGACGACCCGCGCAACGCCGAGGTGCTGCTGCGCCTCGGCGTGGCGGACGAGCTGCTCGGCGACCACGCGCGCGCCGAGCGGGCGTGGACGCGGGCCGAGCACCTGGCGCCGCACAGCGCCGCGGCGTCGGTCGACCTCGCCGTCCTCTACGCCGAGCAGCAGCGCTGGCCCCAGGCGGAGCGAGCGGCACGGCGGGCCCTGCAACGGGACCCGCACAACGCGGCCGCACGCGGGATCCTCGAGCGTCATGGAACCTGACGGCGTCCCCGCAGGTGTACCCGGTGTGGATGGCGTCATGACCTACCCGTTGCCGGCCGACGTCGAGGTCCTGGGCGAGCCTCTCCCGTTCGTCTCGTTCTACGAGTCGACGCGGGATCGAGTCGCCCGGGCCCTCGCCCTCACGCTCGGCGACGCCCACCTGGCCGCCGAGGCGGTCGACGAGGCCATGGCCCGCGCCTACCAACGCTGGGGCACCGTCGGGCGTTACGAGAACCCGGGCGGCTGGGTGTACCGGGTCGCCCTCAACTGGGCCAGCTCGGTGCTGCGGCGGCGACGCCGTGCGCCCGCCCCTCCCGTGGACCGCGACCCGACCGACGTGCCCGCCGCGCGCGAGCCGGACGTGCTGGCCGCGTTGTCCGAGCTCGACATCAAGCAGCGCGCCGTCGTGGTGTGCCGCTTCTACCTCGGCATGTCCGAGGCGGAGACAGCCGCCGCCCTCGGCACCCGTCCCGGCACGGTCAAGAGCCGCCTCCACCGCGCGTTGCGCCACCTGCAGACCCGTCTCGCCCATCTCCGCCCCGAGGAGAACTGATGCATATCGACGACAACGACCTCGACCTCACGGGGGCCGCGGCCTCCTTCGACATCCCCGCCGGCGACGTCGACACCGTCCTCACCCGCGCACGCAAGCGCTCGCGCCGGCAGCGGGCCGGACTGGCGACGGTCACCACGATCGCCGTCGTCGCCGGCGCCGTCGCCTTCATCGGCACGCGGGGGGACCGCGACGGTCGCATCGGCGTGGCCACCCAGCCCGGCGGCGTCGCCCGCCTCGGCGACGCGGGCCTGCGCTGGACGCGCGCCGACAACGTCGAAGGCCTGGCGTGGTCGCCGTCCATCTCCGGTGACGGCCCCGTCTACGCGCTGTCGACCGGCAAGGGCGAGAAGGCGGTCGAAGGCACCAGGCAGAACGGCTACGTCTACCGCTCGACCGACGGCGTCGACTGGACGTCGGCCAGCAAGCTCGGCACCGACCTCTACCTCTCCGACCTCGCGCCCGGATCGGGCCGCGTCTACGCGGTGGGCACCGGCCCGGCCACCGCCATGACCGCGAACAGGAAGCCCGCGTCCGACGTGCTGGCGGGCTGGTCCGACGACGACGGCAAGACGTGGAGCAAGGCCCATCTCCCCGTCGACGTCATCGGCATGGCGCCCCACACCCTCACGCTCTCGGTGGTCGACACCGCCATCGCCACCAGCGACAAGGGCACCGTCGCGGTTGCCCAGCTGCAAGCGGCCCTCGACGTCCCCGCGCTGCTCCCGGCCGGCGCCGCCGCACCGAACGGGTGGGCGACCACCGCCACGGGTGTCGACGTGCTCGGGCCCAAGCGCGACAACCCGTGTCCGGCCGGCACCTCGCTCGACAACGGTGGCGAGCCGGCCACCAAACCCGACGAGGTCATGCCCACCTATTGCATGAAGCCCGGCACCGACGGACGCGATCCCACGGTGCTCAGTCCCCAGGACGCACGCGGCGTCACCGCCTCCTACACGTGGGACCAGCTGCACGTAGACGGCGACCTGCTGCGAGCCGCGCGCCACCAGCCCTTCGCCTTCTTCGCCCCTGCCGGCTCCACCCAGTTCGAGCGGGTGCAGATGGCCGACGCGTCGATCAGCGCTCCCATCACCCTCGAGCACGACGCGGCCGGGTTCGACCTCGTCGCCGCCCAGTGGGTCGACCCGGTGGTCGCCAAGCAGGCCCGGCCCGGCATGACGGTGCTGCACTCGCCTGACGGCCGCCAGTGGGAGCAGGCGCCCCCGCAGGACGGCTTGGACTGGTTCGGCGGCGCGGGTCAGCTGGGCGGCCGGGCCGCCCTCCTCGGCGGCGGCACCGACGGCGCCTTCCTCTTGCGCAAGACCGACACGGGCTGGGGCCGCACCCCGCTCGACGACCTCGTGCCCCACGCCCCGAACACCCAGTTCAACCTGGGCTCGGGCGGGGTCGGACCGGCCGGCGTCGCCGTCGTGCTCATGGAGACGCCCGACGACGCCACCATGCGGGCCAACCCGCAGCAGCGTTGGCAGCCGACGTACCACCTGCTCACCAGCCGCGACGGTGTCACGTGGCAGGCCCAGTCCCTCGAGGACGTGGCGGGCCAACCGGTCACCGGCGTGAGCGGCATCGTGGTCACCGCCGACCGCATCGTGGTCACCTTCCTCCAGACCAGGACCGACGCCAGCGCCGCCACGGCCCCCCGCATCACCATGGTGGGGACACCCCGCTAACGGAGCAGGAGGGCACCGGGTGACTGGCGAAGTCACCCACTCGTGCCCAAACGCATCGTTCTCGTCGCGCTCGCGCTGGCCCTGGTCGCCGGTGCTGGAGTCGCCCTCCGCCCCGCACGCGCCGACGGGCCGGTGCGGGAGACGGGCTACGTCACGGTGCGCGACGGCGTGCAACTGCAGTACACCGTCGTGCACCCTGCCGGCCCCGGCCCCTTCCCCACGCTGTTCACCTACGACGGCTACGACGCGGGCTACAACCCCGACTCCGGCTACATCAGCGAGTACGTGCCCGACGGCTACGCCTTCATCGGCGTGAGCCTGCGGGGCAGCGGCTGCTCGGGCGGGACGTGGGACTTCTTCCAACCGGCCGAAGCGACCGACGGTTACGACGTCATCGAGTGGATCGCCAAGCAGCCGTGGTCCGACGGCAAGGTGGCGATGATCGGCAAGTCCTACCCCGGCATCACCCAGCTGTTCGTCGGCGCCACCCGTCCGCCCCACCTCGTCGCCATCGCGCCGGGACACACCTTCGGCGACATCTACCGCGACATCGCCTACCCGGGCGGCATCCTCAATTACGGCTTCAACGTGCTGTGGAGCTTCGCGTCGCAGCCCTACTACTCCGACAACGCCATGCTCCAGCGGGTGGCGGCCGGCGATCCCGTCTGCACCGCGCACGTCGCCAACCGACCGCAGAGCAAGGCCAACACGCCGTTCATCCAGTCGCTGCAGCACCAGTGGGACGACAACCTCATCCGCGAGCGCTCGCCCGGCTACCAGGTGCAGAACATCAACGTGCCGACGTGGACCGTCGCGGCGTGGCAGGACGAGCAGGTCGGTCCGCGCGAGGTGGACTGGATCTCGCGCATGACCGCGCCCGTGTACGGCATCGTCAGCAACGGCGACCACAGCATGTACCGCACCAAGCCCGCCCTCGCCGAGCTGCACCGCTTCATGGACCACTTCGTCAAGGGCGTCGACAACGGCTTCGATCAGCGGCCCGGTCGCTTCCAGGTGTGGTGGGAGGCGGGCCGCAACGGGACCCGCGCGCCCGGGTTCACCACGTGGACCGACACGTGGCCGCCGCCCGCAACCGACCGCACGTTCGCGCTGACACAAGGTGGCGCGCTGACGGACTCCGCTGCCGCCGCGACCGGGAGCGATAGCTTCGTCTACGCGGGTCCGACCGGCACCGGTCAGCCCGATCCGGCCTACGGCGGCGTGGGCCTGCCCGCCCATCAGTTCTTCGGCGAGCAGCCGCACCCGCCCGGCACGTTCGTGAACTACACGACCGCGCCGCTCGACGCCGACCTGCCGCTGCTGGGCACGGCCAGCGCCGACCTGTGGATCAGCTCGACCGCGCCCGACACCGACCTGCAGGTCACCGTCACCGAGGTGCGGCCCGACGGCCAGGAGACGTTCGTGCAGCAGGGTTGGCTGCGTGCGTCACACCGCGCCCTCGATCCGAGTCGGTCGACGCCGACCCGCCCGTACCAGACCCACCAGCAGGCCGATCAGCAGCTGCTCGTTCCCGGCCAGCCGGTGCCGGTGCGCATCGAGGTGTTCCCGTTCGGCCACGTCTTCCGCCGCGGCTCGCGCCTGCGCCTCACCGTCGAGGCGCCCAAGCCCCTCCCCGACCTGTGGTCGTTCGCCGCGCTGCCGCTGCCGGGCGTCACCACCATCCTCCACGACGCCGCCCACCCCTCGAGCCTGGTGCTGAGCGAGCCCACGGGCGCGGCCCGTCCGGTCGACGTGCCCGCCCTTCCCGCCTGCAACACCTTGATCCACCAGCCCTGCCGGGCCGCCGGGTAGCTCAGGCTCAGGAGGACAACGCGGCCGGCCAGCGCAGGTGCAGCACCTGACGCTGGTGGGCCGGGCACAGGCCCGTGGAGGCGCCGGCGGTGTCGCGGCGGCACAGCCGGTCCACCCCGGCGACGGGGTACCAGCAGCCGAGCTCACCGTGCTGGGGGTGCCGTTCCATGGATCGACCCATCGGCACCCTTCCTGGCGACCTGAGCGGTTTCGACCCGGTTTCTGGTGCAGTAGCGGCCATAGTTGACCGCTAGTGCACCAGAACCTCTGCCGTTGTGTCAGACGATCTCGAAGACCTGATCGAGCCGTGTCACCTCGAGGACGCGGCGGACCGGGCTGCGCGGGTCCTTGATGGCGAAGGTGCCGTCGACGTCACGGAAGCGCTTGAGGGCGGCGACGAGGACGCCGAGGCCGGTGGAGTCGATGAAGTCGAGCTCGGCCATGTCCACCACCAGGCGGCGCTGACCGCCGCCGAGCAGCTCGCCCACGCAGTCCCGCAGTCGCTGGGCACTCGCCATGTCGAGCTCGCCCACCAGGCGCACCGTCGCGACACCGTCGTCGACGTACGTCTCCACTCCGAGCAGGGTTTCCATGGCGGACGCTTCCTCCGTGATGACGGGGCGCACCGCCGTTTGCGCCGGGGATTCCAGGCCACTCATTTCCCGACGGGTCTGGCCGGTAAACCGTTTACCTAAGCTAATTAGCCTGGTAAACTATTTTTCGTGCCCGCCAGCCCCACCGCCGCCACCCGTACAACCACCGACCCGGCCGCCATGGCGGCGCGGCTGCGCCTGAGCGCGACGCGCCTGGCCCGCATCCTGCGCCGCCAGGCCGACACCGGTCTGTCCCCCAGTCAACTGGCCGCCCTCGCCACCGTCGATCTGCACGGGCCCATGACCCTCGGCGCCCTCGCCGAGCACGAGCGGGTGGCGCCACCGAGCATCACCAAGGTCGTCACCAAGCTCGAGGCCGATGGCCTGCTCGCGCGCGAGGCCGACCCGCGCGACCGCCGCGTCGCCGTGGTCTCCCTCACCCCGGAAGGCACCGCCCTGCTCGCTGCGTCGCGCCGGCGCAAGAACCAATGGCTGAACGCGCGCCTGCAGCGGCTCGACGCCGACGAGCGCACCCGCCTGGCCAACGCCCTCGATGTCATCGAGAAGATCATCAGCCAGGACCAACCATGAAGCTGGTCAGATCCCTCACCCATGACACCTTCCGCTCGCTCAGCGTGCGGAACTTCCGCCTGTTCTTCACCGGCCAGCTCATCTCCCAGGTCGGCAACTGGCTGACCCTCGTCGCCCAGGCGCTGCTCGTCCTCAAGCTCACCAACAGCGGCATCGCCCTCGGCGGACTGGCCGCCGCCCAGTTCGGTCCCGTCCTGCTACTCGGACCCTGGGCCGGGCTCGTCGCCGACCGCTCCGACAAGCGACGCCTGCTCCTCATCGTGCAGACCATCGCGATGGCGCAGTCCTTCACCCTCGCCGCCCTCGCCTTCAGCGGCAACCCACCCGTGCTCGCCATCTACGCCGTCGCGCTGGTGGGAGGCATCACCATCGCCTTCGACAACCCGGCCCGCCGCAGCTTCGTCGTCGAGATGGTCGAGCAGCCCGACGTCGCCAACGCCGTCTCCCTCAACAGCGCGCTCATGACCGCGTCGCGCGTGGTGGGACCCGCGCTCGCCGGTCTGCTCATCAGCACCGCGGGGTTCGGGTGGGCCTTCCTGCTCGACGGTGTCTCCTACACCGCGGTGCTCACCGGACTCTGGATGATGCGCACCGAGGAGCTGCGCCGGCCGCCCGTCACGCCGCGCGCCCGGGGGCAGGTGCGGGCCGGGCTGCGGTACGCCCGCAGCGTCACCGAGCTCTGGGTGCCGCTCGCCATGATGGCCCTCGTCGGCACGCTGTCGTACAACTTCCAGACCGTCTTCCCCCTCTTCGCCACACGCGATCTGCACGGTGACGCCAACACCTTCACCATCCTCTTCTCGGTGGTCAGCGTCGGCGCCCTCATCGGCGCGCTGGCGGTCGCGCGACGGACGCGCATCGGCGTGCGTTCGGTCGCGTTCAGCGCGCTCGCCTACGGCGTCGCCCTCGCCCTCATGGCCGTCGCGCCTAACCAGACCGTCGCCTTCATCGCCGGCCCCCTCCTCGGCCTGGCCAGCATCGCCTTCCTCACCAGCTCGACGGCCATCGTCCAACTCGAGGCCGCGCCCGAGATGCGCGGCCGCGTGCTGGCGCTGCAGGCCATGCTCTTCCTCGGCAGCACACCAATCGGCGGCCCCATCGTCGGATGGGTGTCCGAGCGCTTCGGCGCCCGCTACGGCATCGGCGTCGGCTCCGCCGCCGCGTTGGTCGCCGGCGCCTTCGGCCTGCTGGCCGCCCGCCGGGCCGCGGCCCGTCCTGTCGCGGCCTCGGACGCGGACGTCATCGTGCTCGACGGCGTCGGCGAGCTGGCCATCGACCCCGAGCGGGCCGCCGTCCGCTAACGCAGGTCGATGACGGTGTCGTCGTCGGCCAGCATGCGCCGGCGCAGCGCGTGCTTGGCGCGGAACACGCCCACGCGCGCCGCGGCCAGTGAGAGCGACAGGCGCCCACCCACCTCGGCGTAGCTGAGGTCGTCGGTGAAGCGGAGGTCGAGCAGGCGCCGGTCCCGCGCGCTGAGGGTGCGGAAGGCGAGGCGCAGGGCGGCGAGGTCCTCGTACGGCGTGGGCTCGTCGGCCGCTCGGTCGGGCAGGGTGCCGACCGGCACGTACCGGCGCCTGCCCTTCACCACGTCCACGCACAGGTTGTGGGCGACGCGGTACAGCCAGCGTCGGAGGTGCTCGTCGGACTCGAAGTCGCCACGCCTGCCCCACGCCCGCGCGAAGGACTCCTGCGCCACGTCGCCCGCGGCAGACACATCGCCGATCAACCGCTCGCAGTAGCGCTCCAAGCGCACCCGCTCGCGCAGGTAACACCGCTCGAACGCCGCGAAGGCCGTGTCGGCCTCCAGCACCTGCATGACCCCGACCCCCGTCGGATTGGGCCCACGCCGCGCCTCGACGCTCTGGCACCCAAACGGACGCATCAATGCGCGTCCGGCCGGAAGGTTATTGGGCGGACGGGCCGCACGTCAACGGGTCGAGGGCAAAGATTCCGTAACAGCCTCTCGATGGGAAAGCCATCCACCGCGTGATCGGAGCTGCCACGGCTGTCGGACGCCGCATGCGCGGCACTCGCGCATGCGGCGTCCCTCGACCACCACGACGTCCGACCACGCGGTCGCAAAGGCGTGTCCGCACGCCGTGCACGTCAGACTGCGCATCGCCGCACCTTGGCCACGCGCGCCATGCGCGCTGCACGCGACGCGACCAGACCGAGCAAGGCGAGAGCCACCCCTTGGGCGAAGGCGGGGCCGTGGTCGACCGCCGCCGAGCGCACGCGCTCGTACTGGCGCCCCGCGACCGACGGCGGTTGTGTCGTCACCGGTGACGGCGTCACGGGGGTCGGTGACGCCGTCACCGGGACCGGCGGTGCAGGTGGGGTCTGCATCGCCACCGGCGCTGTGGGCGGCCGGGACACGGGTTGCGCCTGAGGCGCCGTCGCGGGACGGGGCGCTGCTGGCGCGGGACGGGGCCTCGGCCTCGGGGGCGCCGCCGGCCTGGGCGGCGCGGGTGCGGGCGCCGGTCGCGAGGCCGCGGCCTTGGCCGGCTGCTTGAAGTCCTCGGTCACCCAGATGCGGCCGTCGCGCTCGACCACGCCCACGCCGATGAGCGTGAAGCTCGGGTCGACGAGGTTGGCGTAGTGGTGCTCGCTGTTGACGAACGCGTTGTGGATCGACTCGACGGTCGGACCCGTGCCGACGTTCTCGCCGAGCATCTGCCAGTCGTGGGCCTCGTCGCCGAGGTTCGGGTTGTGCGACAGCTCGCCCTGGTCGGCCATGTGCGCCGACCAGCGTCGGGCGATGTCGGTGAGCTCGGCGTCGACCGAGAGCGGCGGTGCGCCCTTCTCGGCTCGCAGGGCGTTGGTGCGTTGGATGAAGTCGGCCTCGTCACCCGCGGGGTCGGCCGCGGCGGGCCGCATGGGCAGGAGGAGGGCGCCCGCCGTGACGGCGAGCAGAACCAGAGCGCGTTTCATTGTCGTCCCCATTCGGAAGCCCGGCTGCCGTGGAGCTCGCTCCGTAGGCCCGTGGCTTTGCGTCGTCCCGGGTTTCCCCGGGGTTGCCTTTGTCGTGGTTCCTGCGTGGTTGCTGCGGACTACTGCATATGGTCCCTTCGGGCTGTTGCGCGCTTAGGGTGGTATTTCGTACGCTGTGGGTGGTGAGGCACGGAGCCTCCAGCTGGGCGGAGCACGTAGGAGATCTGCATGGGGCACCCCGTTCGCACCGGGCTGCGCAAGGTCCTGACCCTCGGCGTGGCCGTGGCCCTCGGCGCCGCGGCCATGGCCGCGCTCGACTCCACCAACGTGTTCGCGGCGATCGTCAACCGCGGCCAGCTGGGCGCAGGCGAGACCCTCGTGAACCAGTCGGTCAGCTTCGACAGCCAGCGCGGTGAGCTGGCCAGCTATCGCGCCGTTCCCGACGGCGTGTATTGGCAACTGCAGACCATGCGCGCCACCAACTGCGAGGACGCGGCCCGGCCCATGGAGTTCGTGCTGGCCGACCGTGACGGCACGACCCACGCCGTGCTCTCGCTCGAGGGAGCGACGCCGACGATGGTGCCGCCCCACGGCGCGCTGGCCTGGACCGGCAACGTGATGGTGGCGTCGGGCTGGCGTGTCTACGCCCGCTGGCACGCCATGGACGGCGGCGCCCGCTGCAACTGGCAGTACACCGCCATCGAACGCACCGCCGCGGGCTGAGCCGCCGCGTGCTGCGGTCGCGGCCGCGGTCATCACGCTGCCACCGCGACAAGCCCAGGGGACAGCGCCGCCGGCGCGGCGCCATCCCCAGAAGCGAGCGCGACCTCGACGGTCGCACGAGTTCCCCAGCCCCGCTGGCGCAGCGTGAGCAGCGCCCAGATCCGCAGCGGGATGAGCAGGCCCACGTGCAGCGCCGCGTAGACGGGTGAGAGCAGGAAGACGTAGAGCTGGTAGATCCACGAGCTCTCGCTGGCGCCGAAGTAGCGCACCGAGCGGGCGTAGGACATCACCGCCAGGTAGCTCAGGTAGTACAGCAGCGCGAGCCGGCCGGTGAGCAGGGGCGTCACCAGCGTCGCCATCACGATGCCCGTGGAGAACGTGGCCCACATGGCGATCTCGGCCAGCGACAGCCACCACACCCACCGCTTGGGCGAGAAGTTGCGCAGCACCCAGAGGGTCTCCCGGAAGAAGCTCTTGTTCCACCGCAGCTGCTGGCGCACGAAGTGCTGCATGCGCTCGGGCACCACCGTGAATGCGACCGACGAGTCCTGCACCACCACTCGCCCGCGTTGCAGGGCGTAGTTGGTGAGACGGCGGTCGTCGCCGTACTGCACGGGGATGCCGAGGAACGTCTGGTTGACGAAGTCCTCGAGGTTGTCCTTGATGACCTCCGACCGCCAGAAGCTGAGGCTGCCGCACGCGCAGAGCACCGACCCGAGCATCGAGTAGGCGGCCCGTTCGTAGAGGAAGGCATTGGCGTAGCGCAGGTCGATGAGCTTGGTCAGCAGATTCTTGCGGTGGTTGAGGGCCCGCACGTTGCCGGTGACCGCGGTGATCTTGGCGTCGGCGAAGGGCTTGATGCCCTCCTCCACCGCATGCGGATCGAGCACCGTGTCGGAGTCGATGGTGCAGAAGATGTCCGCCGTCGAACGCTTGAAGGCGAAGGCCTGGGCCTCACGCTTGCCGCGGTTGCGGCGGAAGGCGCGCACCTGGGCGCCCGGTACGTCGCGCAGCACGCCGCGTGCGATCTGCAGGCAGACGTCCGACGACGACCCGTCGTCGATGACCCAGATCTCGCGCAGTGCGTGGGTCTGGGCCAGCAGGCTGTCGAGGCAGCGCCGGAACGCAGCCGGGTCCTCGTTGTAGACGGGCACGATGGCGGCGACCGACAGCGCGCGCACCTCGTCGTTGCCCTCGTGCGGTCGGTACCGGCTCGAGAGCACGAGCTTCACGGCCAGGTAGCCCATGGCGAGGAAGCCGTAGTTCTTCACGCCGCCTCCGCTGGCGGCCGTCACGATGACGACGCCGGTGAGTGCGACCGCGAACACCGCACCTGCCTGCACGTTGCGAGCACGCCGCGACGTGTTGCCCGCGGTGATGAAGGCGGGCAGCTCGGCGTTGGCCTCGCGACGAGCGGCGAGGGCCTTGCGTCCGCGTGCCAGGGCCCGCTCGGTGAGCAGGGCGGCGATGGCGCCGATGATCGTGGCCACCACCGGGGAGGTGCGCTTGCTGGTGAGCGGCGCGAGCACCGGGGGCACGATCGTGTTGTCGGCCGCGACCAGCGTCTCGCGCCCGGCATCGGCCGTGGCGATCGGCGCGGTCGTTGCGTCGGGCTGCGCTGCGGCCAGTGGCGCATTGACGGCAGGCCCGGGCTTCGGCGCGGGCGCCGGCGGCGCCGCGTGATGGACGGGCGGCGCCGCCGCCGGCCGCGACGGGACGGGCGCAGCAGCCGGCGGAGGCGCCGCGGGTGCGGCCGTCGTCGGAGGTGACTGCGGCGGGGCGTTGCCACTGCCGATCAGGCCGCCGAGGTTGCCGACCAGCCCGGGTTGGGAGTCGGCCCACGCCGCTCCCGGAACCAGGAGCAGCACGAGGCCCGTGAGCAGGGCCAGGATCATCAGTCGCCAGCGAGCAGGCATCGGTTGTCTCCGTCGTGTCAGGTCCCACGGCGGACTCGCGTCCCCTTCGGCGGCCCGGCTGCCTTGGACGAATCCGTAGGCCCGTGGCTTTGCGTGCTGTGGGTTTCCCCGCAGTTGCCTTTGTCGTGGGTTGGGTTGATTGGAACTTGGTCCGGCTCATCGTCGCGGCCGACCTAGCCCTTTAGAACTATTTCGATGGTGAGCACGAGGTTGTGCGGCGCGCACAAATTTCCCTCAAGGCCGCACAAGCCGCGGCCGAAAGCTGTGGCTAGTTCTTTCGAGCTAGGCGCGGAGGATGCATGCGGCGCACCGACAAATGGCACGGCCTACGACGAGGCGTTCAGACGGCGATGGCCGTGCTGGCCGTCACGCCGGCCCTGATCGTCGCGGCCCCGCGATCGACCGAGATGGTCGGCGTCATCGTGCGGGCCACCACCGACATCGGTGACGCGGCCAACGCGGTCACCGGCGCGGGAGGCAGCGTCCAGCGCCGCCTCGACATCATCGATGCGGTTCGCGCCCGCGTACCGAGCAGGGCCGTCGCCGGCCTGCGCGTTGCACCGGGCATCGCCGCGGTGACGCCGGACGCCCACCTGCGGTTGCAGTCAGTCGACGAGACCTTCGACCGCCGGCGCGACCCGGGCTCCGCGCAGCGGACGGCCAAGACCGTCGACGCCGACGAGCTGTGGGCCCGTGGGGTGACAGGAGACGGCGTCGACATCGCCGTCATCGACTCCGGCATCGCGCGCGTTCCCGGACTCGACGCCGACGGCGCCGTCGTCGATGGCCCCGACCTCTCCTTCGAGGGCGGCGACGCGGCACGACGCAACAAGGACATGTACGGGCACGGCACCCACCTGGCCGGGATCATCGCGGGACGCAGCGCGGACGTGACAGGCATCGCGCCTGGCGCCCGGCTGGTGAGCATCAAGGTCGCCGACGGCAACGGCTCGACCGACGTGTCCCAGGTGATCGCCGCCATCGACTGGGTCGTGCAGCGGGGCCAGCGCGACGGGCTGCACATCCGCGTGCTCAACCTCGCCTTCGGCACCGACGGCGGCGGTGACTACCGCACCGATCCCCTCGCCTACGCGGTGGAGGTGGCGTGGAAGCGCGGCATCGTCGTCGTGGTCTCGGCCGGCAACGGCGGCAGCGACCTCGGACGGCTGAGCGATCCCGCCATCGATCCGTACGTGATCGCGGTCGGCGCGGCCGAGACCAACGGCACGCGCAGCGTGGCCGACGACCGCGTCGCTGCCTTCTCCAGCCGGGGCGACGGCCGTCGCAACCCTGACGTGGTCGCCCCCGGCCGCTCCATCGTGAGCACGCTCGCACCCGGATCCGCGGTCGACACCGACCATCCGGACGCCCATGTCGGCGCCAACCTGGTGCGGGGCAGTGGCACGTCGCAGGCCGCGGCCGTCGTCACGGGCGCCAGCGCCCTGCTGCTGCAGGACCGTTCGAACTGGACGCCCGACCAGGTGAAGGCCGCGCTGATCGCGGGGGGGCGGCCGATCGCCTTCGAGCCGGCCACCGCCCAGGGCGCCGGCCTGGTGGACGTGGCCAACGCGGCCGATGCCTCACCGGGGTCGGCGCAGCAGACGTGGGAGTCCGCGTCCGGACGCGGTTCCATCGAGGGGTCGCGCGGCAGCATGCACTCGACGATCGGCGGCGACACCGTGCGCGGTGACCGCGACGCATGGGGGCGGCAGTTCGACTCGAACGGCTGGGCCAGCGCCAGTTGGTCGGGGTCGAGCTGGTCCGGGTCGAGCTGGTCGGGCTCCAGTTGGTCCGGGTCGAGCTGGTCGGGTTCCAGTTGGTCGGGGTCGAGCTGGTCGGGTTCCAGTTGGTCGGGCAGCTCGTGGACAGGCAGTTCATGGACGGCGACAGAGTGGGGATGAGGTACATGCGCGCAATGTTGGGTGCTCGGGGGCGGGTGTGGTTGCTCACAGCAGTGGTGTGGGCCATGGCCGCGGGGGCGTTCGTCTCCCTGCCGCACAGTGCTGTGTCGGACGCCCACGCGCTGCCGGCGTGGCTGTTCGTCCTGCTGTTCGGCGCGGCGGAAGTGTGTGTGGTCCACGTGCACTTCCGCGGTGACGCCCACTCGTTCTCACTGAGCGAGATACCGCTCGTGCTCGGCATGTTCTGCGCCGCGCCGCGGCCGCTCGTGGCCGCACAGGTCGTCGGCGCCGCCCTCGCCCTCGTGCTGCACCGCCGCCAGTCGGTGCAGAAGCTGGCCTTCAACCTCGGGCAGTTCGCGCTGAGCGGGTCGGCCGCCCTCCTGCTCTTCCACCAGCTCGGCGGGCGCACGCCCCTCGACTCGCGTGCATGGCTCATGGCCGGCAGCGCGGCGTTGCTCAGCGCGCTGATCGGTGTGGTCGCCATCGTCACGGTGATCTCGGTGTCCCAGGGGCGCCTGCTCGTCGACCGTCTCTCCACCGTCGCGGTGCTCGTGGGCGCGGGCGCCGCGACCAACAGCAGCGTTGGTGCGTTGGCCGCGTGGATCGCGTGGCGCGATCCCGTCGCCCTCCTCCTTTTGCTGCTGCCGACGGGGACGCTGCTCGCCGCCTACCGCGCCTTCGTCGTGCAGCGCCGGCGCATCGACGGCCTCCGCTTCATCCACGAGTCGACGCGCATCCTCCACGCCAGCCCCGAGCTCGACCAGTCGGTGCTCGACGTCCTCGCCCACGCCTGCGAGATGGTGCGGGCCGAGACGGCCGAGATCATCCTCTTCTCCCCCACCGACGACGGCGTGGCCGTGCGCTGGCGGGTGGGCGGCGAGGGTGGGGTCGAGACCACCGACGCCGTCACCCTCGGTGCCGCCGACCTCTACCTGGCCGCGGTCGCGGTGCGGGGCGACGCGGCCACGCTCACGACGGCGCGTGAGGACGCCACCATCCGTCCCGCCCTCGAGCGCCGCGGCATCCGCGACGCCATCGTCGCCGGGCTGCGCTCGGAGAGCCGCATGATCGGCCTGCTCGTGATCGGCAACCGCCTCGGTGAGATGTCGACGTTCGACCGCCAGGACGTCCGACTCATCGACACCCTCTCGCGGCACCTGGCCGTCGCCCTCGAGAACGGCCAGCTCGAGCGGTCGCTCTCCCAGCTGCGCACCCTGCAGCAGCGGCTCACCGACCAGGCGTTCCACGACGCGCTGACGGGCCTGGCCAACCGCACGCTGCTCACCGACCGCATCGACCACGCCCTGCGCCGCCGGGGCGACGAGCCGGTGGCCATCCTCTTCATCGACCTCGACGACTTCAAGACGGTCAACGACTCCCTCGGCCACGCCGCGGGCGACGAGCTGCTCAAGTCGGTGGCCGAGCGGCTCCGGGGCTGCCTGCGTCCGTCGGACACGCCCGCCCGGCTGGGCGGCGACGAGTTCGCCGTCTTCCTCGAGGACCCGGGCGGGTTGGGCGAGGCCATGACCGTCGCCGAGCGCATCCTGTCCTCGCTGTCTTCCGCCTTCCACCTGCAGGGCTCGTCCGTGCACGTGGGCGGCAGCATCGGCATCGCGATGGGCATCCCTGGCGAGAAGGCGGCCGACGAGCTGCTGAGCGACGCCGACCTCGCGCTCTACACCGCCAAGATGAACGGCAAGGCGACCTTCGAGATCTTCCAGCCGCGCATGCGCGAGGCCGTGCAGCACCGGCACTCGCTCAAGATGCAGCTGAAGCGGGCCGTCGCCAACGAGGAGTTCGTGGTGCAGTACCAGCCCATCGTGCGGCTGGGTCAGCGCCGCATCGCGGGTGCGGAGGCGCTCGTGCGCTGGCAGACGCCGAACGAGGGTCTGCTGTTCCCCGACTCGTTCGTCCCCCTCGCCGAGGAGTCGGGCCTCATCAGCGACATCGGCTCCTTCGTGCTCGAGCGGGCCTGCCGCGACGCCCACCGCTGGGCGCCCGACGGCGCGGACGGTCCGCTCGGCGTCAGCGTGAACCTCTCACCGCGGCAGCTCGTCGACCCCCGGTTCGCCGAGCGCGTCACCGAGACGCTGCGCCGGTGCGACCTGCCGCCGTCGGCGCTGATGCTCGAGATCACCGAGACCACGCTCATGCGGGACTCGGTCGCCGACGTGGACAAGCTGCAGGAGCTGCGGGCCCTCGGCGTGCGCCTGGCCATCGACGACTTCGGCACCGGCTACTCGTCGATGAGCTACCTGCGCCAGTTCCCCATCGACGTCCTCAAGGTGGCCAAGCCGTTCGTCGACGGGCTCGGCACCAGCGCGGCCGACGCGTCCTTCACCGAGGCCATCGTGCGCCTGGGCCAGTCCCTCGGCGTCGAGGTGATCGCCGAGGGCATCAGCGAGCCCGTGCAGCTCGAGCTGCTCGAGTCGATGGGCTGCCAGTTCGGGCAGGGCTTCTTGTTCTCGCCCGCCATCGACGCCCCAGCGTTCTCACGCCTGGAGCCCGACATGGCGGCCGCTCCGACCAAGGTTCTCGCGTGACGGACCGCCGATTTCGTAACGCCGGCGGGACTTCTCCGTTGTCAGATCATGGCAACCGGGGGGACCGCCAGATGCGTTGGCTGTGGCCGCACCTTCAAGGGGCTGCCGCGGGGACGGCCGCGCCAGTACTGCTGCAACGCGTGCCGGCAGGTCTCCTACCGGCGACGCATCGGCCTGGCCACGGTGGCCGGCGCCCACCATTCCGACGGATGCCAGTCGTCAAGAAGGCGCTGACTGGCCGACACGTTCTTTCGTAACACCCACTTCCCTGGGGGGAACCATGATCGCCACCGAAGCCGACGACCGCATCGACGAGCTGTTGCGCATCCGCCTCGACCGCCGCTTCAGCGCGGCCGAAGAGCTCGAGTACCTGCAGCTCACCACCATGCGCATGCGCCACGGCGGCCACGCCACCCGCTGACGCGCCGTTGTCCGGCACTCCCCGCCCACAACCACGTCTCGAGGAAGTGGGGTACCGAACCGGTACCCCACTTCCTCGAGACGGGCGGGTTTGGGGTTGGGCTACAGCATCCGGCCCGACCACACGAGTGAGCCGATGAGGCCCGCGACGAGGATCAGGACGCCGAGGAAGACGAAGGTCATGCCGATCTCGTGTCGCTGCACCGTGAAGCCCACACGCGATCCGATGTCCTTGTAGACCTGGTTGAGCTGGCCGGCCGACGCGGCGGTGAAGGCGCGGCCGCCCGTAGCGTCCGCCACCGCCTGCATGGACGCGGTGTCGGCAGGAACGGGGATGGTGCGGCCCTGCACGGTGACGGTGCCGCTGTCGGTGCCGAAGGCGATGGTGGTGACGGGGACGTGCTGCGCCGCCGCCGCCTGCGCCGCTTGCTCGGGGGGCTGGCCAACCGTCGCGACACCGTCGGAGAGCAGCACGATGGCGGCCGTCTGCTTGCCGGCCGCGTTGGCGGGTACGTCTCCCTGCGACGCAGCGATCGCTTCGAGGGCCGCGGTGAGGGCGTCGCCCGAAGCGGTCCCAGGTCCGACCTGCAGCTGCTGCAGGGCGGACGTCACCAGCGCGTGGTCCGAGGTGGGCGAGGCCAGCACCCGCGGCGTGCGGTCGAAGGCCACCAGCCCGACCTGGAGTCGCGCCGGCAGGCCGTTGACGAACTTGGTCGCGGCCGACACCGCCGCGTCCAGCCGGGTAGGCGACACGTCGGTCGCCTCCATCGAGGCGGAGACGTCGATGGCGAGCATGACGGTGGCCGCTTCCTTGGGCACCCGCTCGGCGCGAGCGGGTCGGGCCAGGCCGACCACGAGGAACAGCAACGCGAACGCGCACGCGGCGGCGGGGACGTGACGGCGCCAGCCGGGACGGCGGGGAGCGACCGACGCCAGCAGCTCGAGGTTCGTAAACCGCACCGCGTAGTGACGCCGGCGCTGGGCCAGCACGACGTAGGCGGCGGCCAGGGCGAACACGCCGAGCACCAGCCAGAGCCGGCCCGGGGACAGGAACGTCACGGCGATCATCGCCGCCGCCTCCGCCGCGCCACGAAGCGCACGACGTCGAGCAGCCAGTCGCGGTCGGTGGACAGCTCGAGCAGCGACGCCCCCGCCACCAGCACGGCGCGCTGCACCGCCGCTTGGCGCTCGGCCGCGGCCGCCGCGAAGCGCGTCCGCAGCGCGGGCGACGCCGTCTGCACCTCGAGCCGCCGGCCCGTCTCCGGGTCGACGAGCGTGAGCAGGCCCACGTCAGGCAGGTCGAGCTCGCGCGGGTCGACGACCTGGGCCACGACCACGTCGTGGCGCGCGGCCACCGCCCGCAGCTCGCGCTCCCACGGACCGGTGTCGAGCAGGTCGGTGATCACGACCACCAGACCGCGCCGTCGGGCGACGAGTCGGACGCGGCGCAGCCCGTCCGCGAGCGACACCGAGCCCCCGCCTTCGGGCGCCCGCTCGACCTGCTCCAAGCGCCGCAGCAGGGCCATCGCCGCCGCCCGCCCCGAACGGGGCGGCACCAGCGTCGCACCGTCGCCGCCGCACAGCAACGCGCCGACACGGTTGCCGTCGCGCGACGTCAGCAGCCCGAACGCGGCGGCCGCGGCGAGAGCCAGGTCGCGCTTCTCGCAGTCGGCGGTGCCGAAGTCCAGCGACGCGGAGGTGTCGACCAGCAGCCAGCACTCGAGCTCCCGGTCGGCGACGGTCGTGCGCACGTGAGGCGCGCCCGACCTCGCCGTGAGGTTCCAGTCCATGCGCCGGACGTCGTCGCCCGGCTCGTACAGGCGCCCGTCGGCGGGCTCGCTGCCCCCGCCCGGCACCAGCCCCTGATGGTCACCCTGCAGCAGGCCGTCCAGCTTGCGCGTCACGAGCAGCTCGAGCTGGGCCAGCCGCCCGCCGCGGCCAACCACCGACGACGCGGTCACGACGCTTCGGCGGCGGCGTCGTCGCCGTAGGACGGCAGCGCGCTGAAGACGGGACCGTCCTGGCCGGGCGTCACGCGGGGCGCCACGACGGTGCGCACGACCCGCTCCACCACGTCGTCGGACGACACGCCGTCGGCCAGCGCCTCGTACGACAGCAGCACGCGGTGGCGCAGCACGTCGCGCGAGACGTCGTAGACGTCCTGGGGCAACGCGTACTCACGTCCACGCAGCAGCGCGAGGGCGCGCCCGGCCGCGACCAGACCAAGGGTGGCGCGTGGTGATGCGCCGTGGGCGATGTGCGGGGCCACGTCGGACAGGCCCGACTCGTCGGGCGTGCGCGTGGCCAGCACCAGCCGCACCGCGTAGTCGACGACCGCGTCGTGCACGAAGACGGCGTCGGCGGCCCGCTGCAAGTCGAGCAGCTTGCGGGGCGTCAGCACGGCCGCGGCGGTGGGCCGGTCCACCGACATGCGCCGCACGATCTCGGTCTCCTCGCGACCCGTCGGGTAGTCGACCAGCACCTTGAGCAGGAACCGGTCGCGCTGGGCCTCGGGCAGCGGGTACACGCCCTCGCTCTCGATGGGGTTCTGGGTGGCGAGCACGAGGAAGGGATCGGGGACGGGATAGGTCGTGCCGCCGATGGAGACGTGGTGCTCGGCCATCACCTCGAGCAGGGCCGACTGCACCTTGGCCGGAGCGCGGTTGATCTCGTCGGCCAGCACCACGTTGGCGAACACCGGGCCGAGCTCGACGTCGAACGCCTCCTGCGACGGCTTGTACACACGCGTGCCGACGAGGTCGGCCGGCACCAGGTCGGGCGTGAACTGGATGCGGTTGAACTGGCCGCCCATGACGCGGGCCACCGTCTCGGCCGCCAGCGTCTTGGCCAGCCCGGGCGCACCCTCCAACAAGCAGTGCCCCCGGGCCAGCAGACAGACGAACAGCCGCTCGATCATCCGGTCCTGGCCGACGACCACGCGCTTGACCTCGAACAGCGCCTGCTCGAGGACCTCTTCCGGAGTGGCGGAGCGGCTCGCCGTCACAGGTTCGTCTGGGACGAGGACGACGTCGGCGCGGTCGAATCCGATCCGCCGGTGCCGTCGTGGTCGCAATGACGCTGCCCGTCGGCGCCGGGCGCCGGTGCGGGCGCAGTGCCGCTGCCGTTGTCCGGGGCGACCGTCGTGGGCGGCGTGGTCGTGGTGGGCGCCTCTTGCGCCCACGCCCAGCCGGCGCCGAGCACGCCGACGGCGGCTGCGGCCCCGACGACGGTGCCGACGAGTTTGTCCTTCACGCTCATGAGGTGGGTTCCTCCTTGGCTGTGGGAGCCGGCCCGCTCATCGGACCGCACCACGGAGCCTGCGCCCCGCACCTGTGAGCCAGGTCAGAACACCCGTACAACTTCCGCCCCGCCGGCGGCACGCATCCGAAGGGCGAGAAACCTGTGTAGACAACGGCCGGTCGAAATCCGACGATTCGCCCAGGATCACCGGCACGTCGCTGCACTGGTTGATCGGCGTGGCTCGCGCTCGCTCGCCGGAGGCCCGCCGCCCGCTCGAGAAAAGACGAGCCGGGCGGCGGCCGGGGGTGCGTCGACCCCGGCCGCCGCCCGGTTGGAGGAACGCGTTCCAATCATTCCCGGTCCACCCGCCGAACACCCGCCGAGCGCATTGCAGTCCGGTTACGGATCGTCCACCATGCAGGTGATGTGCCCCGCTTCGGCGCATTGATGTCCCGGGGGGAAGGGAGAACGACGTGCGGCGGCTCTGCGAGGTACTCGACGCGTCATCGGAATCGGAAGCCGTGCTGGCGATCACGGGCGAGTTCGACGCCGCCTGCGCCGAGCTCTTCGCCGACGCGGCCCGGGCCATGCTGGCCAAGCCCGACCTCCACGGCGCGATGGCCGTCGACATGAGCGGCGTGGGCTTCATGGACAGCGCGGGACTGGCCGCCGTCCTCGCCGCCTACAACGCGGCCCAGCGCCAAGGCGTCCGGCTCTACGTGCGGGAGCCCACCGCCCACGCCCAACGGGTGCTCGACACCGCCGGCGTGGCCGACCTGCTCGGCCGTTAGCCCCCCTGGGCGGACGCGACCAGGCGCTCGGCCAGCACCCGCAGCTTGACGTTCTCGCGCTGGGACGCCTTCACGAGCATGTCGAAGGCCTCGTCGGCCGAGCAGCGACTGCGGGCCATGATCATCCCCTTGGCCTGCTCGATGATCGCCCTGCTCTCCATGGCGATCTGCAGGTTCTTCGCCAGCTCGGCCGTGCTCACGAAGGTGTCGGCGTTGCTCACCGCGATGGCGGCGTAGGCGGCGAAGGCCCGGCCCGCGGCGAGGGCCTCCTCGGCGAAGGCGTCGGGCTTGCGCGCGTAGATGTTGAGGGCGCCCACCACCTCCTCCTGGATGGGCAGCGGTATCGACAGCGAGCTGAGCGCGCCCACCTGCACGGCCAGGGGCGAGTAGTCAGGCCAGCGGTCCTCGGTGCGCATGTCGACGATGTGCATGAGCTCGCCGCCCCGTCCCGCGTCCAGGCACGGGCCACCGTCGAGCCCGTACTGGCGCTCGTCGGCCTGCATGGCCAGCTCGGCCGTGTACGCCGCGGTCGCGGCCCGGCCCGCGCGCACCAACGTCAGCGAGACCTCGTCGGCGCCGACGACCACCTTCTTGCACAGGTCGGCGACACGCGACAGCACGCTGTCGAGCGTCTCGGTCGACAGCACGATGCGGGCCAGCTCTAACACAACTGCCCGCGGCAGGGCATCCTCGACCTCGGGGACCTCAGCCATGCACGGGACCTTCCCCCGAACCAGCCCGCCGTATCCATGCAGGCCCCGGACGGGCGCGCGACCCGCGAGGGCCGACGGGTTATCGGCGTTGGGCCGTGAGCCCTTCCAGGTAGCTCACCGTCTCGGCCGGGAGGCCGCGCACGAGGTCGCTCAGCACGCCGCCCACGTGGGAGATCTGGCGCTCGAGCACGCTGCAGAGCGCACGCAGCTGCTCGGGTTCGGTCGCCTCGAGCTCGCGCAGCAACCCCACCGCCGTCGACATCGACCCCAGCGACGCGAGCAGGCCGTGGGCCGCGACCGCGGCCGCCGCGTCCGCCTCGCCCCACTCCTCACCGCCACGCACGACGGTCGACAGGTGCGACCGCCGGCCCTCGTCACGCACGTCCACCGACCGCCGCGGCCGATACGTCGGCTCCGGCACCGGTGGGGCCGACGGCATGGCGAGGCCGAAGCCCTGCCCCCGCGTCACGCCGATGCGCCGCAGCGCCGCCACCTCGGCGTCGGTCTCCACCCCTTCGGCCACCACCACCGCACCCGTCTCCCCGGCGAAGATCCCCATCGCCGCCGCCAGCGCACGCCGCGACGGGTCGGTGTCGATGGACGCGGTGATCGAGCGGTCGAGCTTGATGATGTCGGGGCGCAGGCGCAGCACGTGCAGCAGGCTCGAGTGGCCCGCGCCCGCGTCGTCCACCGCCAGCAGGACGCCCGCCGATCGCAACCGGGCCAGGCTCGACGCGGCCACGTCGTAGTCCGCGATCGCGGTGTGCTCGGTGATCTCCAGCACGATGGTGCGCCGGCGGGCCAGGTCGAGCAGGGCGCGCTGGATGGGCCGCACATCCTGCAGCGACAGGGGCGACAGGTTGATGGCCACGTAGCCGGACGGGAGCCGGTCGAGGTCGTTCGCGACCAGCTGGACGATGGCCAGGTCGATGGCCGGCGCCAGACCGAAGGCCTCGCACTGCTCGAACCACAGGTCGGGCGGACGCCCGTCGTGGAAGCGGCACAGCGCCTCGACACCCGAAACCGTGCCCGTGTCGAGGTGGACGATGGGCTGGTAGACGAGGCTGAAGGCACGCCGGCCGATCACCGCTTCGACGTACCGCCGACCCGTGCGCTCCCGTGCTGCTGGCAAACCGCTGCTCCGCTTGCTTTACGGTCCCTTTTGCCGGCTTTCGACAGGTTCGTGAAAAACCTTGAGCATCACGAGGGAGGCGGACCTGCACACCTTGTCGAGGTCATCCCCCAGTTGCTCAGGTCATGGAGAACTCGGTGTCGAGCCTCGTCAGCTCGAACACCTTGCGCACCCGCGGGGCCGGGTCGGCCACGGTCATCTCGCCGCCGTCGCTGCGGAAGCGCTTGAGGGCGGCCACCATCACGCCCAGCCCGGTCGAGTCGATGAAGTCGAGCTGGGAGAGGTCCACCACCAGCCGGCGCCGGCCCGAGGCGAAGACCTCGCCGAAGCAGTTGCGCACCCGCTCGGCGGTGGAAATGTCGAGCTCGCCGATCAGCCGCACGGTCGCGATGGCGCCGTCGTCGTGCACCTCGAGTTGGAGGTCAGCGCTCATCTGGCTCATCGGGTCTTCCATTCACGCGTCGCACGGGAGCGCTGTCGCTTGAACGCCCGGAAAACTGTTCCGGGGGCCACGGTACCCGGCCACCCCCGCGTGCACGCATCGCTCCCCAGGCGGAGGGGTGGGGGGGCCGCGAACGGGTACGACCCAGCCATGGCCGACTCCGCCCGTCCCCCCGACCTCGTCCCCGGCGACACCGCCCAGCCGAGCAACCAGCCCATCGACGAGGAGGTGCGCTCCGGGGTCCTCCACGACGAGGACGACACGCCCTACGTCATCGAGCAGTCGGTCGTCGGCGCGCCCAACGTCAAGGGCGGCGGCGAGTGGCCAGACCCCGACGCCCCGCCCCAGGCGCCCGCGCCCGGGAGCGACCCGGCCGAGGCGGCCGCCATCGCCGCCGCGCGCCGCCGGCGCGGCACCGGCTCCGACGATCAGCCGTTGAAGGACGTGCTCGAGGCCGACCCCGAGCGCGGCGGCACGGCCACCCCCGAGGGCGAGGGAACCCGTGCCTGATGGCGAGTGAGCCGATCACCGTCCTGATCGCCGACGACGAGGAGGACATGCGCACCCTGGCGCGCATCTACCTCAGTCGGGCCGGCGTCGAGGTCATCGCCGAGGCGATCGACGGATCAGAGGCGCTCGACGCCGTCAGACGCTTCGAGCCACCGCCCGTTCCCACCGTGTTGGTGCTCGACAACCGCATGCCCGGGATGTCCGGCCTGGAGGTTGCCCAGCTGGTGCTCGAGCAAGTGCCACAGCAGCCGATCGTGTTGTTCAGCGCGTTCCTGACACCGGAGATCGAGCAGCACGCGAGCGCGGTCGGCATCCGCGCCTGCCTCTCCAAGTCCGAGGTCGCCCGCCTGCCCGAGGTGATCGCCGCGCTCGCCGGCGAGTAGCGCGCCGGAAGCGAGCCTCAGTCGTCGGTGTCGCGCAGGCGCGCGATGCGCTGCTCGAGGTCGGCGGCCACGTCGCCGAGGCCCGCTCGCGACACGCCGTGCAGACCGCGGCGCTCGGCCCACGC
This sequence comes from Actinomycetota bacterium, assembly GCA_041166085.1. GTDB lineage: Bacteria > Actinomycetota > Acidimicrobiia > Acidimicrobiales > JAFATL01 > JBEEFP01. The sequence goes on along the minus strand of JBEEFP010000045.1, from coordinate 13,191 downwards.
CTGGAAGTCGCGCAGGGTCGACGCGTGGCGGTCGAGGCGCTCGGCCAGCTCACCGCGCAGCCACGCCTGGTCCTCACCCGACTGCGCGCGCGGCACGTTGCGCGCCTGGCGCGCCTCCACCGCAGCCGCGGCCTCGGCCTGACGCTCGGCCGCCCGTTGCGCGTCGCGTTGCGCCTCCTCGACCTCGGCCCGCCGGCGGGCCTCCTCCGCCCGCCGGCTGGCGTCGAGGGCGGCCTGGGCCCGGGCGCGCGCCTCCTCGGCCCGCTCCCGCTCGGCCGCCGCCTGCAGCGCCTCGGCCCGGCGGCGCTCGGAGGCCGCGACCTTGGCCTCCTCGGTGGCGCGCTGGCGGGCCGCCTCGATGCGCGCCGCCTCCCGCTCGAACTCCGCCCGCCGGACCCGGTCTTCCTTCTCGATCTTCGCCCGCGCCGCCGCCTCATGGCGCTCCGACTTGGCCTTCGACGCCCGGGCCAGCGCCGCCTCCCGCCGCCGGGACTTGGCCTTGGCCTGCTCGACCGCCTCCCGCTCCTGCTCGGCTGCCACCCGGGCCGCATCCAGCGCTTCGGACGCCAGCAGCATCGGATCGGTGCCGATCTGCTCCTCCCACACCACCGCCGAGCCGGGCGTCCCGACGATCGGCGTGGGCCCGACCCGTGACGGGTCGGTGTCGCCCCACTGCAGGGTGAAGCCGCCGAGGTCGAGGTCCTCGTCGGACGGCGGCGACGTGTTCCGCTCCCCCGCCTCCCAGCTCACCCCGCGCTCCGCCATGGAACCAAAGGATAGAGGTGCATGCTGCCCATGCACCCCCCAGGAAGGGGATAATCAGTCCATGCCCCGCCTGCGCGAGAGCACCCGACGCGACACGCGCACGCGCGTGGAGGCCGCCGCCATGGACCTCTTCGAGCGCAAGGGGTACGCGGGGACGACGGTCGAGGAGATCGCCTCGGCCGCGGAGATCTCGGTGCGGACCCTCTACCGCTACTTCCCCTCCAAGGACGCCCTCATCTGGAACCGCTTCGACCCCGCCCTCCAAGGCATGCTCGACGCGTTCCGCCGGCGCGACCGCACCGGCCCGCCGTTCGAGTCGCTGCAGCAGGCCATGGCGGAGGGCGCCGACGCGGTCGACGAGATCAGCGACGTCCTCTTGCACATCTGGCAGCTGGCCGCCGACGACCCGTCCCTGGCCGCCGCCAGCATCCAGGAGATCCTCCGGTGGCGGGCCGCGTTCATGGCCGAGATCGCCGAACAGGCGGGGCTGCCCATCCACGACCGTCGGGTGCAGCTCATCGCCATCTCCCTGCACGCAGCGCTGACCGCGGGCGTGGCCCAGTGGCGGGCCTCAGGCGGACATGGCCGCCTCGCCGATGAGGTGCGCCGCGCCATCGTCGAGCTGGGTGACATGGCCCGCACCGCCACCGAGGCGTTCGCGTCCAACGACTGACGGCTGACTGCGCCCGCCGACGATCAGGCCGCGTGGAAGAGGCCGGGTCGCAGCGGAGGCGGGCCGGTTTTCAGCACCCTCCCGAACCGATTCACGAACTCGAGCACCCCATTGGGGTCGCCGCGCGCTTTCCAGTGCTCCTCGTGCAGGAAGTGGTGGTGGTAGAGGCACACGGTGATGAGGTTCGACTCGTTGGTGGGGCCGCGGTCGGCGCTCCAGTGGGCCATGTGGTGGATCTGGGTCCACCGCGCGAGGCCGCAGCCCGGAAAACGGCATCCGTGGTCGCGGCGGCGGATGCGCCGCTCCATGGCCCGTGGCACCGACCGGGTCTTGCGCCCGATGCCCAGGCTGCCGTCGGGCTGGATCACGATCGGCTCGAGGTCGCAGTCGCACAGCAGGCGCTCGAGGGCGCCGCGGCTGATGGTCACGCCCTCTTCGACCTCTGCTGACCCTTCGCCGCCGGCCGCGAACGACGCGTCGGCGTGGATCACGACGGTCGCCCGGTCGGCCCGCTTGGTGCCCTGGTCGTTCGAGCACAGCAGTTCCAGCGCATCCGCGCAGCGGGCCTCGAAGGGCTCGCGCTTGTCGGTGGCGGGATCAGCCGGGATGGCATCGGCGATCGCGGTCAGGGTCTTCTTCACGCGCTCGCCCGCCAGCGCCGGCAGGTCGAAGCCGCCGAACAGTCGGGTGTGGTCGTCGCTCTCGCGCCACCACAGGCGTCGCTTCTCGTGCGCGGCTTGCTCGTCGAGGCGGGCATCGCGCTGGCGCAGGGCCAGCGCCTCGAGCTCGGCCACCGAGTGCCCGGGAGCGCGCTCGGCCCACTCGGCGTCGGTTCCCTCGGTGGCCATGCGCAGGACGACGAGCACCTGCTCGTAGGACAGGCGCCCTTCCTCATACGCCGCGGCCAGCGCCGGCAGGTGACGCAGCCGGCGCGCCACCCGCACCCACGCGTTGGCCGTGGTGTAGCTGATGGACAGCCGGGCCGAGAGCCACTCGGCCATGTTGCGCGACCCGTCCTGGCGGTAGGCGCAGCGGTCGTCGTAGGCGACGATCACCTGCAGCAGCTGGCGGTGCGTGCAGGTCATCACCCCTGCGAGCTGGCCGATGGCGTCGGTCAGGTCCGCGTCCGTCGCATCGAAGGGAACCCTGAATGACATCGATGTCATTCTAGCACCGGCCAGTGACAGAAACCCCTGTCCCGCAACACCTTTTCAGGATTTCTTGGCCACGGAGAGGCGCGCTCTCACCACCCCGCGCGCCAACGCATGACCCTTTGCGCGGTATGCGCGGAGTGTCCCCCGCACCGCGCAAATCAGTGCAGCGTCAGGAGTTGAGCTGCAGTTCGACGGCGGCCTCGTCGATCGTCTCTCGCAACACGTCGTCCAGCCCGCGGGTGGGCGTCCAACCCGTGACGGCACGGATCTTCGCGGTGTCCGGGACGCGGCGCCGCATGTCCTCGAACCCCACGTCATAGGCCTGCTCGTAGGGGATGAGGTCGATCGTGGACTCGCCGCCCGTCATGGCCCGCACCTTCTCGGCGAGGTCGGCGATGGTGATCTCCTCGGACGAGCCGATGTTGAAGACCTCGCCGATGGCTCGCTCGTCATCGAGGAGTTGCATCAATCCGCGGACGACATCGGCGACGTGGCAGAAGCAGCGCGACTGCTGGCCATCGCCGTACACGGTGAGGGGTGTGCCTGCCAACGCCTGGCGGACAAGACGCGGGATCACCATGCCGTAGGCCGGGCTCTGCCGCGGCCCGACTGTGTTGAACAGGCGCACGACGATGGTCGGGAGACCCCGCTCGCGGTGGTACACGTAGGCGAGGATCTCGTCGACCGACTTGGCGATCGAGTAGGCCCAGCGCGACACCGTGATCGGGCCCAGCACACGGTCCGCGTCCTCGGTGAGTCCGTCGGCGTTGTTCTTGCCGTAGACCTCGGACGTGCTGGCGACCAGGGTCTTGCGCCGGTATCGATGCGCAGCCTCGAGCACGATCTCCGAACCGCGGATGTTGGTGGTGAACGATCGCAGCGGCTGCTCGACGATGAGCTTCACGCCAACGGCCGCCGCGAGGTGGATGACGACGTCGCTCTCGTGCACGAGCTCGTCGACCATGAGCTCGTCGAGCACCGAGCCCTGCACGAAGCGGAAGTTGGGGTGGCCACCTGCGTCGTCAAGGTTGGCCAGGTGCCCGGTGGAGAGGTTGTCGAGGGCGATCACGTGGTCGCCTCGGGCCAACAGGGCGTCGACGAGGTGGGAGCCGATGAAGCCGGCGCCGCCGGTGACCAAGTAGCGAGTGGGCACGGCCGCCCAGGCTATCGGGCCCCGCTGAGAGCGCTGACGATGGAAAACCCCCCACTCAGCGGGAGCTGAACCACTCCACGGTGCGGGCCAGTCCCTCGTCGAAGCCGACCGAGGGGACGTGGCCGAGGTCGCGCTCGGCCGCGGAGATGTCGGCGCGGGTGTGCTTGACGTCGCCCGCACGCGGGTCGGTGTGGCGCGGCTCGGGCGTGACGTCGAGCAGCTTGCCGAGGATGTCGAGCATCTCGAGCAGCGAGTAGGCGCTGCCCCCGGCGATGTTGTACGCCTTGCCGCTGCACGCCTCGGCCGGCGCGGTCGCGGCGCGCATGTTGGCCGCGACCACGTCGTCGATGAACGTGAAGTCGCGCGTCTGGGTGCCGTCGCCGTGCACCTCGGGCGGCTGCCCCGTGCGCAACGCGTCGATGAACAGCGGGATCACCGCCGCGTAGGCCGAGTCGGGCCGCTGTCTCGGTCCGTAGACGTTGAAGTAGCGCAGCGCCACCGTCTCCAGCCCGTAGAGCTCGGCGAAGACGCGTGCGTAGTGCTCCCCCGCCAGCTTGGTGACGGCATAGGGCGACCGGGGCAGGGTGGGGGCCGACTCGGGGGTGGGCATCTCGGCCGCGCCGCCGTAGACCGACGACGACGAGGCGTAGACCACCCGCCTGGCCCCGTTGTCGAGGGCGGCCTTGAGCACGGTGAGGGTGCCATGGGTGTTGGCGGTGTCGGTGGTGAGCGGGTGCTCGACCGAGCGCAGCACGGCCCGGTGCGCGGCCAGGTGGAACACCACCTCGACCCCCTCGGTGGCCTTGCGCACCAGTGCCTCGTCGTCCACCGTGCCCCGGAACAGCGGCGCCTCACCGCGCAGGTTCTCGGGGAAGCCGGTCGACAGATCGTCGAGCACGACGGGCTCGTGACCGGCCGCCACCAGGGCATCGACGATGTTCGAGCCGATGAAGCCGGCGCCGCCGGTGACGAGGGCACGCACGGCTCACCTTGCTAGCAGCACCGGACAGAGGCACGGTCGGTCCCAGGTCCAGGAAAATTGACCCAGCCCCAGGGTTCGTTACCATCTCCGCCGGGCCGTTCAGCAGCCGCGGGCCCGACTTCCCATATGACCGACGCCCAGGCGACCCCGCCCCACCCCTCGATGTGGCACAACCGAGTCACCCGCTGGCTCGCCGAGCGCCGCCTCTACGTCCAGGTGCTGCTCGACGCCGGCTCCTGGGCCATCGCCATCGTGTTCGCCACGGTCATGCGGTACGACTTCAACCGCCTCGGTCACATCGACTGGGGCGGCGTGGGCGGCCTCATCCCCGTGGCCGCGGTCACCCAGGTCGCGGGCGGCCTGGCCTTCGGCCTCTACCTCGGGCGCTGGCGCTACGGCAGCTTCGAGGAGGCGCTCGCCCTCAGTCGTGCCGTGCTCCTCGCCACCGGCCTGCTCTATGCCGTCAACCTGGTGATGGGCGACCTCGTGCCCGTCACCGCCGTGCTCAGCGCCGGCTTCGTCGCCCTCGTGCTCATGGCCGCCAGCCGCTACCTGTGGCGCCTGGTGCTGGAGACGAGGCGCCGCCCCGACGAGGCCACGGCCAAGCGCGTGCTCGTCTTCGGCGCCGGCGACGGCGCAGCCCAGATCATCGGCCAGATGCTGCGCGACCGGAACAGCCCCTACCTGCCCGTCGCCCTGCTCGACGACGACCCCCGCAAGCGCAAGCTGCGCATCAGCGGTGTGCACGTGGTCGGTGGACGGGCGCACGTGCAGCGGGCGGCCGAGCAGTTCGACGCCGACACCATGCTCATCGCCATCCCCTCGGCCGACGCCGACCTGGTGGCCGAGCTGAACGACCTCGCCCTCTCCGTCGGCCTCGAGGTCAAGGTGCTCCCCGCCGTCGGCGAGCTCTTCAACGGCGTCGTCGGCGTCTCCGACATCCGCGACGTCACCGTGGCCGACCTCCTCGGCCGCCACGAGATCGAGACCGACGTCCAATCCATCGCCCACTACCTCACCGGCAAGCGGGTGCTCGTCACCGGCGCAGGCGGTTCCATCGGCGCCGAGCTGTGCCGGCAGATCTACCGCTTCGCCCCCGACGAGCTGATCATGCTCGACCGCGACGAGTCGGCCCTGCACGCGGTGCAGCTCAGCATCGAGGGCCGGGCCCTGCTCGACTCCCCCAACCTCGTGCTCCTCGACATCCGCGACCAGCCCCGCCTGGTCGAGATCTTCGAGGCCCGCCGCCCCCACGTGGTCTTCCACGCCGCGGCCCTCAAGCACCTACCCCTGCTCGAGCAGCACCCCGGTGAAGCGGTGAAGACCAACGTGTGGGGCAGCCTCGCCGTGCTCGAGGCCGCCGCCTTCTCGGGCGTCGAGCGCTTCGTCAACATCTCCACCGACAAGGCCGCCGATCCCATCTCGGTACTCGGCTTCTCCAAGCGCATCGGCGAGCGCCTCACCTCCTGGTTCGCCGAGCACAACGAGGGCGTCTACCTCTCGGTGCGCTTCGGCAACGTGCTGGCCAGCCGGGGCTCGGTGCTCGACACCTTCACCGCCCAGATCGCCGCCGGCGGCCCCGTCACCGTCACCCACCCCGACGTCACCCGCTACTTCATGACCATCCCCGAGTCCGTCGAGCTCGTCATCCAGGCCGGCGCCATCGGACGAGACGGCGAGGCCCTCGTGCTCGACATGGGCCGGCCCGTGCGCATCCTCGACGTGGCCCGCCGCCTCGCCGCTCAGTCCGAGCGCCCCATCAAGATCGTCTACACCGGCCTGCGCCCCGGCGAGAAGCTGCACGAGCAGCTCCTCGGCACCGGCGAGCCCGACGACCGCCCCAGCCACTCCCTCATCTCCCATGTGCCGGTGCCGTCGCTCGAGCCGAGCATCATCGGCGAGCTGCGCCCCTCAGCCGCCAACGCCGACCTGATCAGCGAGCTGGAGCGGTTCTGCAAGGTCGACGACGTCGGCTCAGCGCTCGAGCACTGATTCGCCAGCGGCGGCTCCGGCTTGAGCGACGCGTCTGACGAGCTGAGAACGCGCTTGGACGCTGTCGTCTCGAGGCCGAACTCCGATACTCGGCTCTTGTGGCTCCTTCGGCTCACCATCGTTCTGCTGCCAGTGGGTGGCGCTCCGATGCCGGGACGGTTCGTCCTACTGGACCCCGTCCTGATTGCGCTCGTTGTACTCGCGGTCCGCAATCGTGGTTGGCACCTCACCAGCCCTTGGGCATTAGCGAGCGTCTCGGCGGTGACCGCGATGGGGCTCGCCCTTGCTGTACACCCCTCCTTGGAGGGTGCGTTGCTCACGGCGCGATTTTGCGGAGCCGTGGCCCTTGCATGGACGATCTGGCGCGCGAGCGCCGATGGGCATTTCTCTTGTGCCAGAAGCGTTTTGGTCGCGACAGCCTTGGAGATCGTCGTCGTCTGTTTGCAGCGCGCGCATGGCGGACCGGTCGGCTTGGGCGTTCTCGGTGAGCGGCAGCAGGCCTTTTACCTGCAGGGCAGGGTGCCGGTGCCGAGAGGGACATTCAGTCATCCGTACGTGTTGACGGGGTTCCTGTTGGCCGCAGTCGGGATCACGTACGGCGAGCGCGTTCGCTGGACACCCGTGTGGTTCGCGGCAGTCGGTGCAGTCATCGGATGCACGTTCTCGCGGAGCGCTGTTTTGGCACTCCTGGTGTTCACGGTCGTCGCCGCGACGCGATGGCGCGACGGTGACCGCATGACCGCGGCGGCTGTTGGCGCGCTGTTGGCAGCCGTGATTGCGGTGGCCATCGTTTCGCTTTCGGGATGGCAAGCAAGGTCACACCAGACGTGGACCTCCACCACAGCAGACGAGGTCAGCTCCTATCGAGTCACAGCCGCTCGCGACGCCGTTCATCTCATCGCGGCGCATCCGCTCTTCGGATTCGGGCCCGGGAATGCCATGGGCCCCGCCGCTGCGAGCCGCTACGCAGACCGCTCCGTCGACCTTGCTCACGACGTGCCGCTCCTGCTCGCGGCGGAAGCCGGCATCCCGGTCGGGCTGCTCGCAGTCGCCGCGGTGGCGGCGGCTTCGCACCTCGTCAGGCGTGCCGGCTGGAGCGCGACCTTCGTTTTCGTGTCGTACCTGCCGTTTATATTGTTCGACAACTTTCCGTACGCAACGCCTCAAGGCTTGGCGATCACGGCGGTGTGGTGCGGGGCCCTCGGAAGCTTGCTGAGCACCGGCGTAAGCTGAGGCCGTGCTGCGACGGCGGGCTCTCATGCTTGTTTTTGTTGTGCTGGCCGCAGCCGGATGCAGCCACGGAGACCGGCACGCTGCCTCGTCGACAACGTCAAGCGCCGGCGAACCTGACACCGTCCTCATTCGGAGTCTGTGGGAGAACTACTCAGCCTCGTGGACCGTCGTTCCCAGTGACGGCTTCACGTTCATCGCAAATCACGACCACCCGTCGATGCGGGCCTCGAAGCAGCGATGTACCAATGCTGTTGTCACCACTCTCCAGAACTATCGGGAGACGGTGACCCTCGTGCCCGGCTCAGTACATCGAGTCGACCACTGGTCGTTGCCGTCGCAAGCAGGTGTCCTGCACGGACGGATCTACGCGATGAGGGTTCGCTGGGGGTTCTCGGTGGCGGGGAAGGACCAAAGCCTCCCTACCGGGATCGTGCATGCGGTGGTCGACAATGGTCGAGCACAGTTCTTCGTGCGGTGCGACCCGCCGAGACCTGGGACCTCCGTGCACGACGTCGCCTACTGAGCGACTGAGCGACTGAGCGACTGAGCGACTGAGCGACCATATTCGCTGTCGCTGAGGGAAAAAACTGCGTTCCCGCGACGGACGGGCCACATCACGATCCCGGGCAGTGGCGGCTCGGGTTGCCGAGACTCCCGCCAGCACGAAGGGACCAGGGTGGTGTTGCCACCCTTGTGGCGGTATCGCCCATACGCCAACCTTTCGGACCGGGAGCGGACGGCCGCTCGACGGGGCGATCTCGGAGGGACGAATGGCTGTGGAAGAGATCGATGAGCTGCGCGCAGAGCTGGCGGAGCTTCGGCGCGTGACGGCGGGCTTGCAGGACTCGAACGCTGCTCTGGCCTCGCAGGTAAAAGACCTGACGAAACGCGCCGGTCTCGACCTGGGGCTCGATGATGCCGTCTCGCGACGCGGTCTACTCCGGAAGGCCGGTGTGGCCGCAGCCGCCGGAACCGGACTGTTGATCGCTGGCGCCCGTCCGGCCGCCGCCACCCCCGGGGGCAGTATCGACATCGGGTACAACCAGCTCGGCAGTGGGCCTGGCGGAAACTTCGGCCTGCAGGTCGAGATGGATTCCCCGAACGACACGTCCGGCAACACCTCCACGCTTTACGTACACGCCGGCACACCAGGCGGCCCGACGATCCTCGGCAGCAATCGGTTGGCAGGCTCGGGCGTCGGGGGTCACTCGACGCAGGGCAGCGGGCTACACGGAACGGGCGCCGGCAATGCCCCAGCGGTTCTTGGCGAGAACTTCGTGAGTGGCGACGGCGTGATGGGCAACTCCTCCCACCACGACCACAGCGGTGTGTACGGCGTCAACACCGACGGTTGGGGGATCGTTGGACGAAGCGCGTCAGCTGACCGGCCCGCCATCTGGGGCGACCAGACCTACAACACCTTCGGTCCGAGCAGCGGAGCGGGAGGAGCCGGCGTCCTGGGAACCAGCGCCAAGTTCCAAGGCGTTGCAGGTGTCAGTGGCGTCGACGAGGGAGTGGTTGGTGTCAGCAACGGCAGCGCCAACGGAGTGCATGGTTACGGCGGCTTGAACGGCGTCCAAGGCAACACGTCAAACGCATCCGCCGCAGGTGTCTACGGTCAGAATGATGGCGGTGGCTACGGCCTCGCCGGGCGGACCAACTCAGCGCCCACCGTGCCCGCCGTCCTCGGCGACAACACGGGGAACGGTCCGGGGGTGCAGGGTCGGAGCGCCAATGGGGTGGGTGTCTGGGGCACTTGCAACACAACCTCCGCGGGCGTGGAGGGATCCAACACTTGGACGGGACCCGCTGTACGCGGGCTCGGAACGGGTGGCAATGGGATTTTCGCCAATAGCCAAAACAACGACGCCACCTTCTCGGAAATCATCAATCCCTCGAACAACCTCGCGGGGGTGCATGGGAAGACGGCGGGCGGTGGGAGCGGCGTCTATGGGGAGGCGACCGGCGCCGGCATTGCCTTGCGCGGTGCAGGTGGGCGAGCACAACTCCTACTCACTCCGGGGAGCGCGTCCAACGCCCCTGCCAGTGGCAGCCACCTCATGGGCGAGGTCTACCTCGACGTCAACGGCGTTCAATGGCTCTGCGTCGGCGGCGGTTCGCCGGGAACTTGGGTACGAGGTCTGACGAGTGGCGATGGGGGCGCGTTCGCCCCGCTCTCACCGACGCGAATTCTTGACACGCGAAGCGGGAGCGCAATCGGAGCGGGTGCGGCAAATGAGGGCGTCGTGCAGGTGACCGGCGTCGGCGGGATCCCCGCCACGGCCACAGCCGTGGCATTGAACATCACCGTGACTCAGCCGACGGCCAACGGAGACTTTCTGACCGTGTATCCGGACGGGACGACGCGACCCACGGCGTCGAACCTCAACTTCAACGCGGGGCAGACAGTTGCGAACTTCGGAATTGTCAAGATCGGTACAGGGGGTCGGGTGCGGCTGTACAACCAGACCGGAACGGTGCACGTGATTCTCGACGCCGCAGGGTTCTACCGCTGACCGACACCGCCCTTCTCCGCTGGGCCCCATGGCCAGCGGTGTCAGGATGAGCGCGCCCTTCATCCGAACCAACCCACTACGTCGAAGATGACGTGCGTCGTGCCGCTCTGGTTGAAGAGGTTGACCTTGCCATCGGGCCCGACCTTGACAATGACGAGGTTGGGAACGGTCTGGCCCGCGTTGAAGTTGATGTCGCTCACCGTCGGCGCGGCTGCGCCGCTGGGATAGAGCTTGATGAACCCCCCGTTGGCAGTCGGTTGAGTAACCGTGACGTTGAGGACAACGGCACTGACCCCGCTTGCCGGCACACCGCCGAGGCCATCGACCTGAATAGCTCGGGTCTCCCCCGCAGCGACTGGTGCGCCTGCACGTGTGTCCACGATGCGCGCCGGCGTCAGCGCGGTGAGCGGGCCCGGTGCACCGTTGGCGATGCTCGAGTCGGTGAACCAGCCGCCTACATCCAAGATGACATGAGTGGAGCCGGTCTGGTTGTAGACGCTGACCTTGCCGCCGCTGCCCACCTTGACGATGACGCGGTTGGCAACCGTCTGGCCGGCGTTGAAGTTGAGGTTGGAGGCGGTGGGTCGGGTGGTCCCGGCGGGATAGGCAGTGAGGAAGTCACCGTTGGCGGTCGGCCCTGTGACGGTCACGTTCAGGACGACGGCACTGACCCCGCTCGCCGGCACCCCACCTACGCCGGTGACCTGGATGTCCCGGTTCTGGGCGGGCCCGAGAGGGGTGGTCGCACGCGTATCGAGAATGCGGGCAGGGGTCAACGGCTGGTAGCGGCCGTCATTCCCGGTGGGGACGTTGCCGTAGTAGCCGGCCACGTCGAAAAGCACATCGGTGCTGCCGCTCTGGTTGTAGACACTCACCTTGCCGCCGGGGCCCACCTTCACGGTGACGAGGTTGGGCACCGTTTGGCCCGCGTTGAAGTTGAGGTTCGATGCGGTCGGTCTGGTGGTGCCAGAGGGGAAGACGGTGAGGAAGTCACCGTTGGCCGTGCCGCCTGTTGCGGTCACGTTCATGACCACTGCGCTGACTCCGCTGACAGGAATCCCGCCCATGCCGGTGATCTGGACGTCACGACTCTCGCCGGGACCAAGCGGGGTCGTTGAGCGGGTGTCGAGGATGCGAGCCGGGGCGAGAGCCGTGTAGCGGCCAGAGTCGACGGGCTGGTTCACGGCCCAACCCATATCCGCGAAGGCCCCACGCACGAGCAGTCCGGGATCATGGATCGCTTCGCCGGCACCGAGGCTCGGAGTCATCAACGAATTGGCGCTGCCACGTGGGTAAGTCGCCTCGTCAAAGTGGGAAAAGCTGCTCCCCTGCATCCACGAGCTCGGCGCGTACAACTTTGCGGGCCCGCCATACGCATCGACGGCGGGGCCATCCAAACTCAGGGCATTGCTCCGCAACGCTGAGCCCAATGCCATCGATGGGTTGCTGTAGGCGGAGACGAGCTGATGCGACTGCGCGTCCTCCGCGAGGAGGTCGTACGCGGTCGGGCCCCACCAGGAGCCCGAGAGCGACGGGTCAACGCTCATCGAGCCGACGAAGCCAAGACCATGTCCGAGCTCGTGCAGAACAACGCTCACGAAATCGTACTGTCCTGGAGGCGGATTTCCGTCTGTACCGAAATACCAGTCCGGACGATCGGAATTGAAGGCGGCGAAGACATCCGAGTCGGTGCCGTTGAGGTTCGTACCGTTGAGTGCCTCTGCGAGGGCTTCGGGGTAGTACGCGTCGGGCACGGGCGCACCAGTGAAGCCGGTGACGAATTCGCTCGCCCCTGCCTGTCCGAGCACGCCCGAATCGAGGGACGCGAACTGCGCATCGACGGCTATAGGAACGGGCGACTGAAGGATCTGTGACCACAGATCAACAGCGTGCTGGAACGCTGCTTGGGCTTCAGCGGTGAAGCCGGAGTAGCTGGTCGTGAACGATGCGTTGGCGGACGCCAACGAGTGAAAAGCACCACGCGTCTTTGCCGGGCGGGGTGGCACGAACGTCGTGGGTCCGGAATCACCAGCGAGAACCGGCACCCACTTGCCTAGGATGGCCGGCGGACGTTCGTCAGCTCGCGCAGCTCCGCCGACAGCGCAGATCCCGCCGAAAGTACCGAGAACGGTTGCTACGACATGTAACAACCGACGCCGTCGGCGGTTCAATGGCACCTTCCCACTCCTCCCGGTAGCACCCCTATATTCACGCGGACCCGCCGCAGGCCTTCATCGCATTTCACTAAGGAGCTCGGCCACGAGCGGCGGTGTCGCCACTGCTCGCCTCGTGCAGATGGCGCGCGACCGCCAACCTCTCATCGACCTGGCCGCCGTATGCGAGAAGCCAAACCCAAGCGGCCGATTGCATCCCCTTCGCCTGCGGACCGACCGGATAGTCGTCGGGCTTTCCCGCGAGGTCAACAACTGCAGCCCCCCGCGCGCGCTTTGCCCTCGTTGACAACCGCTCGTTGATTGGCCCAAGGCCCACCGCAAGGTGTCCGCGCAAGTTCAGGGGCACGCCGAGGTTTCACTGTGCTCTCGAGCCGTCTCTACGGCTTGGTTTCGCCAAAGCCCGTCTCACCGACGAATCCCCCTCAGGAGTACCAACCGACCACATCGAAGATGACGTGGGCGGTGCCGTTCTGGTTGTAGAGATTCACCGCGCCGTCTGGGCCGAGCTTGACGACGACCAGATTCGGCACGGTCTGATTGGCGTTGAAG
>JBEEFP010000044.1:0-120756 GCA_041166085.1 Actinomycetota bacterium | reverse complement strand
TTCGCGATTCGACCGGCTGTGCCGGTCGAATCGCGAAAAAGTCAGGATGATCGGCTGTCGTAGTCTCGGCTCCCGTGGCCTTCGCCGCCCTGCGCCCGCTGCGACAGCGCAACTTCGCCCTGCTCTTCTCGGCCGGACTGGTGTCGAACGCGGGGACGTGGATGCAGACGGTCGCGGTGGGCGCGTTGGTGGGCAAGCTCACGGGCCAAGCGGGATGGGTCGGGCTGGTGATGGCCGGCGCCTTCCTGCCGCTGGCCGTCTTCGGGCCCGTGGGCGGGGCGCTGGCCGACCGTGTCGACCGCGTGCGGTTCATGATCCTCGCCAATCTTGCCCAGGCCGGATGTGCGGTCGCCCTCGCCGTCCTGCACGCCAGCGGTCAGGACTCCGCCGGGCTCATCGCGCTGATCGTGACCGTCGAGGGCTGCTTCACCGCCCTGCGCCTGCCGTTCCTGCAGGCCATGCTCCCCGACCTCGTCGGCCGTGAGGACCTCCTCGCCGGCGCGTCGCTCAACGCGGCTCAGTGGAACCTCGGGCGTGTGTTCGGGCCCGCCCTGGCCGGCATCGTCATCGCCCTCGGCGGCTTCACGTGGGCCTTCGTCCTCAACGCGGTGTCGTTCTTCGCCGTCATCACCGCCCTGGCCTTCGTCCGCGACCTCCCGCCGCTGCCGGCGGACCCGAGCGCCGACCACATCCTCGATCGCATCCGCGAAGGGGCGCGCGTGGCATGGGCCGAGCCCGGGTGTCGCGCCGCCATCACCCTCGTCGCAGCGGCCGCGTTCCTCATAGCGCCCTTCATCGGGCTGCTGCCCGCCAAGGCCCTCGATCTGGTCGGACGCGCTCACGTCGAGAGCGCCACCGCCGCCCTCACGACGGCGCAGGGCGTGGGGGCGGTCATCGGCGCCCTCACGCTGGCGTCGATGGCCGCATGGCTCGGTCGCCGGCGCACGTTGCTGTTCAACCTCATCGCCGCGCCCGTGGCGGTCGCCGTCTACGCGGCCACGGACACGACGACGTCAGCGGTGATCGCCCTCGCCTTCGTCGGCGCGTTCTACATCGGGATCCTCTCCGGACTGCAGACGGTCGTGCAGCTGCGGGCACCGACGGCCTTCCGGGCGCGCGTGCTCAGCTTCCACACCGTCGCCCTCGGCGCCATCTACCCGGTCGGCACCATCGTGCAGGGGTGGGCCGCCGACCGGGTCGGACTGCGCACTGTCACGACCGCGGGCGCCATCGTCCTGTTCGTGCTCATCGTCGGCTTGGCGGTCGTGCGCCCGAGCGTCTTCCACTCCCTCGAGGAGCCCGCGCCGGACGTGGTCGCTGTCGAACCGATCGAGGCCGCGCCCTAACGGCCGTCTCCTCGAGACCAGAGAAGAAGTGGTCAGGAGAGGCGGTACAGGATGAACTGCGGGTGCTCGACGTCGAGCACGTCGACGGTGGTGAATCCGGCGTCGGCCGCATAGCGGCGCACAGTGTCCGGGCGGATGACGGTGCCGGTGCCCGCCCCGCCGTCCTGCATGCTGACGGCCAGGCAGTGCAGCGTGCTGAAGGTGTAGAAGAACCGATCCATCTCGCTGGCGGGAACGGTGAAGGCCTCCGCTGCCCGCTCGTCCACGACGAGCACGGTGCCGCTCTCGCCCGCCAACCGCTTCATGGTGCGCAGGATGCCAACGGGGTCGGGCATGTCGTGCAGCATCTCGACCGCCATCACCAGGTCGTAGTCCCCGGCGATGTCGGGATCGGCCGCGTCCCGCACCTCGAAGCGGGCGCGGTCGGCAATGCCGGCGTCCGCCGCCTCCTTCCGGGCGACGGCGATGGACGCCTCGTCGAGGTCGTAGCCGTCGATGACCGCACTCGGGTAGGCCTTGGCGATGACGATGGCGGCCAGCCCCTCGCCGCAGCCGACCTCGGCGATGCGCACTGGTTCGCCAGACGCCAACTTGGCCTGGACTTCGGGCAGCGCCGGCAACCAGTTCTGCGTGAGGTGGTTGACGAACACTGGCCGGGTGAAGGCGGCCTGCACGTCGTGCAGATCGAACAGGCCGAAGGCGGCGCCGGTGCCCCTCCGGAACTCCTCGACCATGATGTCGAGGGCCTTACCGACCCACGGCACCACTGCCGCGCACGGCTTCATGCACGCCTCGCTGTCGTCCTCGATGAGCACGTGGGCATGGGCGTTGGGGAGGGTGAAGCGCCGCGCCTCGGCCGGCGCGCCCACGTCGTCCACCTCGACGACGCCGGCGGTGGCCTGCTGCTCGAGCCACTCGCGCGCATAGCGCTCGGCGATGCCAGCTGCGCGCGCCAGCTCTGCGGACGTCATCGCCCCCGCCCCTGCCATCGCCTCGTACAGCCCGAGGCGTACCCCGAGCTCCACGTTGGCGAGCTCCATCATTGCGAGCGTCTGCATGAACAGGTTCCCCGCGAACTCTTCGACTTTGGCCTCGTCGGCTCCCGTCAGATCAATGGTGGCCACCACGCGCCCCTCTCGCTGTCGCTTTCCCAGGAGTCTGCCCCTTGGCAGGGAGACGAGCTAGGAGAGCTCGGCCTCGAGCTCCTCGACGCTCATGGACCCAGGCGGCACGTGGTCGCGAGCCAAGCGGTTGGCAACGCGTTGCAGGCCGGCATTGACCGGCGTCGGCACGCCGTGCAGTCGCCCCAGCAGGACGATCTCGCCGTTGAGGTAATCGGCCTCGACGGCCCCGGTGCCGCGCTGCAGGCTCTGCCACGTCGACCCTCCGCCCCGCCGCTCCCCGCCGATGGGCCGCAGACGCATGAGCTCGCCGCGGCGGGCAGTGTCCTCCTCGGCCGACGCGGCCTCGATACCCGCCGCCGCCAGCACCGCCTCCCCCTCCTCGGCAGCGCGACCGTAGAGATCGGTCGGTCGAGGCGCGGGACCGCACGCCGCCTCGATGGCGTTGCCCAGGTTCATGATGAGCTTGCGGTACTTCGACCGCATGATGTCGTCCAGCGGCTCGGAGCTGCAGCGGGCACCGGTGAGGTCGGCGGCGATCTGCGCGGCCACCGCGTCGGCTCCGCGCGGGTAGCGGCCCACGTCGAGCAGGCCGGTCATCGGCGTGCCGTAAGCCTGGACCACGCCCGGTTCGACGTGGGCGGCGGGCAGCATGACGCACATGCCATACACGTTGGGGAACGAGCGCAGCGCGAGCCCCTCGTTCTCCACGCCGTTCTGCGCGCACACCACCGGGGTCTCGGACGGGGCCGCCGCGGCCAGCTCGCGTAGCGCGGCTGCGGTGTCCTGCGTCTTCATGGCGAGCAGGACGACGGTGCCGGGCGTCCACTCGACGCCGGCGGGCGCGCTGACTGCTCGCACGGCCAGCCGCACCGTCTCGTCGGGCGTCTGCAGCTCCAGCCCGTCGCGGCGCATCACCGCGAGGTGCTCGCCGCGCGCGATGAGGCACACGTCGTGTCCGGCTTGATGGAGACGTGCGCCGATGGTGCCGCCCACCGCGCCCGCCCCGTAGACGACGTACCGGCTCAGGGTGACCTCAGCCCCGCACGTGCTCGCGCACGAGACCGGCCAGCTCGGCGGGCTTCTCGATGGCGAGCAGATGGGCGGCCCCGTCCACCTCGACCAGGCGTGCGCCCGGGATCTCCGCCGCGTATGCCTCCGCGTGCTCGCGCGGGATGAGCGTGTCCTGGGCGCCACGAACGACGAGGGTGGGAGCCGTCACCCGGTGCAGGCGCTTCCGTAGCTTGGGATCGTGCAGGTACGGGTCCCACGCCAGCCGCGCCGTCGCCGACATGGTCTGGTAGTAGGGCTTGATCATCTCGAACG
This sequence comes from Actinomycetota bacterium, assembly GCA_041166085.1. Classification (GTDB taxonomy): domain Bacteria; phylum Actinomycetota; class Acidimicrobiia; order Acidimicrobiales; family JAFATL01; genus JBEEFP01. Next base: position 116,963 of record JBEEFP010000044.1, on the reverse strand, counting down.
GCACGTTCTCGAACTGCACGTCGGCCATGGCGTGCATCATCTGCGCCATCGGCTGGTTCTGGTCGGCGAACAGGTCGGCGGCCATCTCGTCGGGCTTGCGGCCGAAGATGTCCTTGATCTCCGCGCCCTGGATGTAGAGGCCGGCGGGGTTGACGAGCACCAGGCTCGAGATCCGCTCGGGATAGCGGGTCGCGACCTCGGCCGCCATCCACCCACCGAGCGACAGCCCGACGACCGCGGGCGACGTGAGCCCGAGTTGGTCGAAGGTGTCGAGGAGATGGAAGACGGCGTCCTCCATGTCGTCGATGCGTTCGATCCCCTCGGACTCGCCATAGCCCGGGAACATCGGCGCGACGACGTCGAAGTCGGCGGCCAGCTCCTCGAGCAGGAGCAGTCCCTCGCCCTCGCCCGTGGCGGAGTGGAGGTAGACGACGGGAGCGCCGCTCCCGCCCCGCCGCACCTGCACCTTCCCGACGTGGGTCTGCAGCAGTTCGGTGGTGATCATCACGCCACCGCCGACGCTGCGTCGATGATGGCCTTGCCCTCCGGGAAGCGGTCGCGGAGCTTGGGCATGACCTCGGTGGAGAACAGCTCGAGGTTGCGACGGGTGAGGTCCTCGGGAAGCGTGCCGATCTGGAAGAGGCCGAGCAGGTTGCCTGTGCCGAGGCGCAGGATGTCGCGCTCGAGCTGCTCGTACACCGTCTCGGGCGACCCGACGATGGCGTACTGCCCCTCGACGACCTGATCCCAGGTCTCGAGGTTCATGGCGAAGCTGCCCCGTCCCTTGAGGATGTTCTCCACCGACCGCAGCGAGGTGTAGCCAGGCGGGCTTATCTCGATGCCGGGGAGCAGACGCTTGGTGAAGTACCACCAGTGCTCCTCGTACTCCCGACGAGCCTGCTCGTCGGTCTCGGCCACGTAGATCGGCGTGAGCCAGCCCGCCTGCTTGGGGTCGTAGGTGTAACCCTCGCTCTCGCACGCCTCGCGGAAGAGGCGGAACTGGCGGTCGAACACGTCGATGTGGAAGTACGGGATCCCCATGTAGGCGTAACGGTTGCGGGCCACGAACTCGAGCGTCTCGAGGGAGCCCGCGCCCGGGATCCACACCTCGGGATGGGGCTGCTGCACGGGTCGGGGCCAGGTGTTGAGGAACCGCAGCTTGTAGTGCTTGCCGATGTACTCCGTGGGCCCGTCCTCGGTCCAGGCCTTCATGATGATGTCGTGCGCTTCCTGGAAGCGCTCCCTGGCATGCGCCGGGTTGATGGAGAAGGAGTAGTACTCGGGGCCGCCGCCGACCACGAAGCCGGCGATGAGGCGGCCGCCGCTGATGTTGTCGATCATGGCGAACTCTTCAGCGACCCGCGTGGGCGGGTCGTAGAGGGGCAGGGCATTGCCGACTACTGCGATCTTCACCCGCGACGTCTGGCGGGCGAGGATCGAGGCCATGAGGTTGGGCGAGGGCATGATCCCGTAGGCGTTCTGGTGGTGCTCGTTGATGCACACGCCGTCGAAGCCGAGCTCCTCGGCGTAGATCAGCTCGTCCAGGTAGCGGTTGTAGACCTTGGTCCCCACCGCGGGGTCGAACAACCGGTTCGGGACGGTGACCCAGGCCGGGCCGTCGTAGTCCGCCGGGAGGTCCGGGTACGGCATGAGATGGAAGCTGAAGAAGCGCACGGGGGAAACGTAGGCCCCGACTCCGGCCGGTGCACTCTGGCGGGTTCCCAGGCACGAACGCGCCGGGGATTTCACTGTTGGCTGGAACCTTGTTCCATACTTGTTCGTCTTAGGGCTGTGGTTCCTGGAGGGTACGTGCGGCGACTTCCCCAAACTCTGACGCTGCTGACGGCCGCCAGCGCGCTGGTGCTGGCCGGCTGCTCGGGCAAGCCGGCTCGTGTCGCGGCCAATGTCAGGCGGACGACCACGACCTCCGAGGCCACGACGACCACCGAGGCACCCACCACGACGGCGGCGCCCACCACGGCCAAGCCCGCCCCGGCCGGCCTGGGCGTCGGATCCCGGAGCCCCGCGGTCCAGTCGCTCGAGGCCAAGCTGTCCGAGCTGAAGTACGACGTGGGCAAAGTGGACGGGGTCTTCGACAGCCAGACCTTCCACGCCGTGATCGCCTTCCAGAAGGTCAACGGCATGGGACGCACCGGTCGCGCCACCGACGACGTTGTCGCCAAGGTGATGGCGTCGGGCCTGCCGGGGGCCCTCCTCCCGTCGGGCGGCGCCAGCCGGGTCGAGGTCGACATCAAGCGCCAGGTGCTGTTCCTCTACAAGGGCGGCGCCCTTTACCGGACCCTCGACGTCTCGACCGGCTCGGGCAAGCACTACTGCGTCGACGGTGCGTGCGCGACGGCCGTCACCCCGGGCGGCTCGTTCCGGGTCAGCCGCCGCATCAGCGGTTGGCGCACCAGCCGGCTCGGACGCCTCTACAACCCGCTCTACTTCAACGGCGGCATCGCCATCCACGGCGCCCCGTCAGTACCGGCCTACCCGGCGTCGCACGGCTGCGTGCGCATCACCATGTCGGCCGCGGGTTGGTTCCCGAGCGTCGTCCCGAACGGCACCCCGGTGTACGTCGTCGGTGGGGTCCACGCAGCGGTGCCCTTCAACGAACAGGCGCCGACCGACAACAAGCCCGACTCCGCCACCACGACGACTGCGGCCAAGCCGGCGCCGACCACCACGTCCGCGGTGCCCAAGACCACCACCACCCTCTTCCCGCCGCCGGGTCCGACGACCACGACGACCGCCAAGCCGCCCAAGAACCCGTAGGGGTTCGGATCAGGCCAAAGGGTCGGCGAACGGGTCGGCCGCGGGGGGAGCTGCCGCCGCGTCTTCTTCGCCGTAGCCCGCATAACCGGTGCGCTCGAGCTCGTCGGCCAACTCGGGACCGCCCGTGCGGACGATGCGCCCGCGGGACAGGACGTGCACGACGTCAGGTCGCAGCTCCGTGAGCAGCCGGGTGTAGTGGGTGATGGCCAGCACGCCGAGGCCGTCCTCGGAGGTGGCCGCCTCGACACGGCGGGAAACCGCCCGCAGGGCGTCGACGTCAAGGCCCGAGTCGATCTCGTCCAGGACTGCGAACTTCGGTCCCAGCACCGCGAGCTGGATCGTCTCGTTGCGCTTGCGCTCGCCGCCGGACAGGTCGACGTTGAGGGGCCGGTCGAGGAAGCGCTCGTCGAAACCGATACGAGCCGCCTCGGTGCGCACCAACTCGGGAACGAAGCTGGGATCACGACCGCCCGCACGGACGCCCTCGGTCAGCGCGTCCTGCAGGCTCACGCCCGGCACCTCCACCGGGTACTGATGCGCGAGGAACAGACCGGCGTGGACCCGCTCGAAGGTCGGGAGGTCGAGCAGCTCCGTGCCGTCGAGGGTCACGCTGCCGGAGAGCACCTGGTAGCCGGGGCGGCCAGACAGCACGTGGGACAGCGTGCTCTTGCCCGACCCGTTGGGCCCCATGACCGCGTGCACCTCGCCGCTCTTCACCACGAGGTCGACACCCCGCAGGATCTCGCGGCCGGGGATGCCCGCGTGCAGTCCGCTGATGCGCAGCTCGCTCATCGAATGGTCACCCAGACCTGGTCGTCCTCGACTGACACGTCGAATACGGGCACCGGCTTGGTGGCGGGCAGCGACTGCGGCTCCCCCGTCTTGAGGTCGAAGGTGCTTCCGTGCTTCCAGCACTCGATCTCCAGCTCGTCGCACAGGACGTCGCCCTCCGACAGCGAGATCTCGGCGTGGCTGCACGTGTCACCGATGGCGTAGAAGTCGGCGCCGATGCGGATCAGCGCGATGCGATGACGATCGACGTCGAAGCGCTTGGCCGAGCAGTCGTCGAGCTCGTCGACCTTGCACAGTCGCACTCGGCTCACGTCAAGGCTCCGAGCTTCGAGGCGACGGCAGCCCGCAGCAGCTCGCGGAGGCCGGGCACCGGCGTGCGCTCGAGGATCTCGTCGAAGAAGCCGAGCACGATGAGGCGCTCGGCCACATCGGTGGGCACGCCGCGGCTCTCGAGGTAGTACCGCTGGTCCTCGTCGATGGGACCGACCGCCGACGCGTGGCTGCACCGCACGTCGTTCTCCTCGATCTCGAGGTTCGGGACCGAGTCGGCGTGCGCGCCCTCACTGAGCACCAGGTTGCGGTTGGTCTGGTAGGCGTTCGAGCCCCCCGCACCCTTCCTGATGCGGATGAGGCCGCTGTAGACCGACTGCGCCTGGTCCTCGACCGCGCCCTTGAACAGCAGGTCGCTCGTCGTTCGCGGCGCGTCGTGATCCTGCAGCGTGCGGAAGTCGTGCATCTGGCCGCCGTCGCCGAAGTACACCGCGAGGAGGTTGCTGGTCGCGCCTTGTCCGGCCAGCCGGGAGTCGGTGCGAACCCGGGCGTAGTCGCCACCCAACACGACGTTCGACGACGACAGCGTGGCGTCGCGGCCGAGGCGGCTCACGTGATAGCCGACCTGCCACACCCTGCGACCGAGGTCCTGCACGCCCAGCCAACCGAGCACCGCCGCGTCACCGAGCTGCAGCTCGACGACCGGCGCCACGAACGCGTCGACGTCGTCCGACGCGAGCACGTCGACGACGGTCGCCTGGGACGCCTCACCGAGGCGGACGATGGTGCGGGACATGACGGCGACCGCGTCACCCTCCACCCACTCCAACACGACGATGGGACGCTCGATGACGACGCCCTTGGGGACGTCGACCACGGCCGCGTCCGGGAGGAGGGCCTCGTTCAGGGCGGTGAAGGCGTCCTGCTCGCCGCCCGTGGCGCCGAGGAGCTCAGCGCCGTCGCCGACATCCGCCAGCCCGCCGAGCACGACGCCCCTGCCCACCAGCTCGTCGTCCAGCTCGCGGCGCACGACGGCGCCGTTGCGCACCACGAGGAGGCCGGCCCGCTCCCCAACCGCGTCGAGCACCGCGTCGAGGCCCGGCGGGACCGCGCTGTCGTCCGCCACATGCGAGGCCCCGAAGCGATCGAGCTCGAGCTCGGCGATGCGGCTGTAGCGCCAGACCTCCTCCGCCTCGGTGGGCAGCGGGGTTGCCGCGAAGCGTTCGAAAGCCTGGGCGCGCCGCGTCCGCAGCCAGTCCGGCCCCGTGAGGGCGTGGGAGTCGTCAGCAGTCAGCGCCATGTCGCGAAGAAGGGGTCCATGCGTGGACCCCCGCCTGCCGATGCTAACCGGCGCGCCCCGCTATTCCGACCTGAGCGCGGCGGCCGGGCGCAGCCTGGCCGCGACGATGGCCGGCCCCGTCGCCATGAGGTTGCTGACCACGAGGACAGCACCGAGGAGGGCGCCGAGCAGGCCCCACGCGACGACGGGCTCGTCGACCACTCCGAGGCCATTGGCGATGAGCGCCCACGCCTGCCGGCCGACGGCGATGCCGATTGGTAGTCCCACCACGGATCCGATCACGACCGTGAGGGTCGCCTGGGACCACACCGCGGCAGCCACTTGGCTGCGCACCGCGCCGATGGCGCGCAGCACGGCGAGGTCATGGCGTCGGGCCCGGACCGAGAGTGCCAGCGCGTGCCCGACGGCGACGAGGGCGAGCGCAGCGAGGAACCCTGCCATCAGCCACGGCAGCGCACCCACCGCCTTGATGTTCCGCACACGAGCGGGCGCGCCCGGCTTGACCCCCTCCATGTCCTTGCCGACATGTGCCTGCAGCACCGCGTCGACGTCCGCGCCCGGCCGCACCCGGATGAGAGCGAAGGAGGAGAGCGGTTCCACTGGGAGGCGGGCGAGCCCACCGATCGTGATCGACCCCGCGCTCGCCAGGTCCGAGTTGTTGCCGATCTCCGGGTACACGGCCCGGCCCACGACGCGGAACGACACGTGCGGGCCCTCGTCGGGCCCGAGGGTGACCCGCGAGCCGACGTGCGCCCCGATGCTCGACAGGGTCTCGGTGCCGAGCGAGATCTCGTCCGAGCCGACCGGCGCGCGGCCCTCGATGAGCGACGGGTGGAGGAACCCGCGCGCCTGGTCGAGGGCGAAGAGCTCGACGGCGCCGGGCCCGACGGGGACGTCGACGACCGAACCCCAAGCAAGCGCTTCGACCCTCCGATCGTCGGCCAGGCCCTTCGACGCCTCGATGAGGCCGGGACGATCGAACTGCTCAGTCGCCACCACGGCATCGAAGTCCCATCCGTACAGCCGCGTCGTTTCCACCAGGTGGCGCAGGCTCGCCGCGAACGTCACTACCGCAGCGATGCCCGCGACGCCGACGATCACGGCCACGAGCGCAGCGCGGGCCGATCCCGTGGCCGCACCCGGGTTCGAGCGGGAGAACGTCCAGTGGACCCCCAGGCGCACGGAGAAGGGTCCCACTCCGGGAGCGGGCTGGGCCCGACCGGCGGCGCGCAGCGGGGACGCGACGCGCAACGCGACCGCGCCGCCCGCAAGAGCGAGCAACGCCAACAGCAGCACCGCTCCGGCACCCAGCACCGCCGGCTCGACGCGCAACCCCATTGGTTCCAGGCGGCCGGCCAGCCCGGTTGGCACCAAGGTGGACGCGAGCGACGCCGTCACGACGCCGATCACCGCCGCGACGGCGCCGATCAGCGCCCCGATCCCCGCGCCAGCGGCCGCCAGCTGGCGACGACGCATCCCGAGGGACCGAAGCACGCCGATGTCCGCGCGCTCGGCGCCGAAGGCGCGTCCGACCGCCTGCACGGCGGCGACGAGCGTGGCCAACGCCGCGGCCAACGCCAGCAGCAACAGCCCGACCTTCTGCACGTTGACGGCGTCGATCGTCGCCGCCGCGTCCTGCTTGGCGGTGACGACGACCACGCCAGCGTGGTAGATCGAACGCACCCGCCGCTGGAAGTCGGCGACGCCCCGTTCGCCTGCGGTGAGCCGGACCACGACCGCTGGCTGGCCGCCCAAGGTGAGCTCCCGCTCATGGGCGCGCCGAAAGGTGTCGCCCAGCAGCATGCTCGGGGCCGCGCCGTTGGCCCCGACGTCGAACTGACCCACGTGGATACCGGTCACCGTCGCCGCGCCCAGGTCCTTGAACGGCCCTGGCGGGAACCCGGCGCGCAGCGCGACACGGTCACCTGCGCGGATGTGGGCCAGGTCCGCGAGAGCCCGGTTGATCGTCACCTCGTCGGCGCGTCGCGGGTCGGGCCGGCGGCCCTCGAGGATGCGGGGCCGGTACACGGATGTCGTGAAGCCCGGATCGAGAGCGACAAAGGCTCCTGCGTCGCCGCCCGGTGTCGCACCTTTCGGCGCCACTGGCGTGTAGGTGAAGGCGCCAAGGGCGGCCACTCCGGACATACGGGCCACGCGCTGGAGCAGCGCCGGGTCCGGGTCGGGTGGCGAGAACAACAGGTCGGGGGCCAAGGTGGCGGCCCGGAAGCGGCCCAGCCCCGTCGCGGCCCGTCGACTGCCGTTGGCGGCCGTGAGCGCGACACCCGCACCCAGCCCGGTGACCACGGCGATGACGAGCAGGGTCCTCCACCGACGCCGCACTCGCGACCGGGCCCACAGCCAGGCGGCTGTCATGGCTCCATTAGGTCACGAGCGACCACTGGGGAGAAGGGCGCACGCCACCCCGCTCGCGGGGTGGCAGCACTACAGGGAGAATGCTCCTTCGGCGCAGGCGGCCACGCGGCCGCCCACCCGCACGTCGCCCTCGACCGCGTGCACTTCGATGCGGCACGGCCGGCCCATCTCATCGCCTTGACGGACGGTCACGTCGGCGCCGGTGGTCCAGAGGCGGCGGGCAAGGACACCAACCGCGCCTGCCGCGGATCCTGTGCCGGGATCCTCGGCCACGCCGGCGGCGGGCGCGAACATGCGGACGTGCAGGTTGGTGTCATCGACTCTGCGCATCGGCACCAGGCTCTTGCCGCCGGCGCGGCGGGCGGCTGCCGCGACCGCGGACAGGTCGGGCTGCAGGCGGTCGATGGCCGCGTCGGTGGGCACGAGCACGTGGGTCATCCCGGAGACGGTCGCCAGATACGCCCCCTCCGCTCCCGGCAGCCCGAGGGCCTCGACCGCGGCCGCCGACTCGACCTCGGCCAGCTGGATGTCGGGCTGGGCCATCACCGCGCCGTCCTGGTCGGCGTCGACGGTGACCGTGCCCCCCGAGCTCGTCTGCTTCCAGCGCTGCGGACCGAGCACCCAGGCGGTGCCGAGCGTCGGGTGGCCGGCGAACGGCAACTCCTCGCCCGGGGTGAAGATGCGGACCTCGTAGCTGTCGTCAGCCGTCACGACCGGAAACGTCGTCTCGCTGAGGTTCACCTCGCGGGCGATCGCGGGCATGACCGCCTCGGGCACCGGATCCAGCACCACGCACAGGGCGTTGCCGGCGAGGGGCCTGTCGGTGAAGACGTCGACGATGCGGTAGCGGAAGTTCAGCGGATCTCGCCGCGGTACCCGCGTCGGAGGTGCCGGTCACGGCGGCCCGAAGCGATCCGTACAGCGACGGTGATCACGAGCGCTGCGACCGCCACCTTCACGAGGAAGAAGATCGCCCCGAACACCCAGGAGAGGACGTTCCAGACGAGGACAGCGGCGATGATCCCGACAACGATCAGGAGCCAGTTGTCGAGGGTGTCGAGGGTCGAGCGACGTGAGGCCACGTGACGAGCGTACGCCCAGCCCGACCTGAACGGGGCGTGACTTTCGTTACTTGCGCTTGCGGCGGAAGCGGTCCCACGGCTTGGGCCTGCCGCCCTTCTCGCGCTCGGCCTTCACCTCGGAGAGGATGTCGTCGCCGACGGAGTTGATGATGTCCTCGGCCTGGTCGAGCAGGCCGGCGACGGACTCGTCGATCACCGGCGGCGGCTCCACCGGCTTGCGGCCCTCGGACAGGCTCCCGATCGTCCACCCGGCGTCGAAGCCGCGCCGCTCGAAGCCCACGCAGTTTTCCGGGCACCGCCACGGCGCCTCGGGCGCCAGGTCGATGCGGCACATGCGGACGACTTCGCCGGACGCGTAGGTGCGACTCTCGTAGTGCCGGCAGTCCTCCCGCATGGCCATGCCGACATTCTCGCGTGCGCCTGACGGTTAGCGCGGCCGGGAGCCGTAGTCCCCGAACGGATCATCCCGCTCGCGGACGGCCTGACGGAACCCGACGTCCTGGGCCCGCTGGACGAAGTCGAGCCCTTCCTGCGTGTGACGGGCGATGCCGTCGAAGAGGGTGCCGACCAGCCGGGTCGACGCCATGCCCATGTTCTCGGCCGTCTGGTTGCAGAGCAGCTTGAGCATCACCAGTTGGGTGGTGGGCAGCTGGGCCATGCGTGTGGCCAGGCCCATGGCATGGGCCTGCAGGTCGTCGTCAGGGACAGCCTCGAGGATGAGCCCGACGCGGGCCGCCTCCGGCGCCGGGATCTCGTCGCCGGTGAGCAGGTACCGCTTCGCGCGCTCCAGGCCCATCCGGTACACCCACATGGCGGTGGTCGGCGTGCCCCACACCCGCGCCGGCGGGTAGCCGAACGACGCGCCATCCCCCGCTATCACGATGTCCGCGCACAGCACGAGGTCGGTGCCGCCCGCGATGCACCACCCCTGCACCGCGGCGATCGTCGGCTTCGAGGCGTACCACAGCTTCATGTAGGTCTCGACGAACTTGCTCATCATGCGGTGGTCGCGGACCGAGTCCCACTGGCGCTCGCCGGACTGCGCGGCCGTCGACCAGTCGAGCCCGTACCCCGCGCAGAAGGCAGGGCCTTCGGCCCGCAGCAGGATCACGCGCACGTCGTTGTCGGCGTCCGCCTCGTCGATGGCCGCGCCCAGCTCGTCGCGCAACTGCGGGGTGATCGTGTTGTACTCGGCCGCCCGCGTCAGGACGATCGAACGGACGCCGCTTTGGTCCTCGGTACGGAGCGTCTCAGCCATGGGACCCGAGAGTAGGGTGACCGGCCGTGCCTCGCCCTTGCCTCGTCGTCGTGTGCACGCTCGCGCTCGTCGGTGGCGCGTGTGGCGGGACGGGATCGAAGCACGCGGTGGCCACCACGACGACGTCGCCCGCGACGACCACCACGGTTGCCAAGGGTCACTGGGGCTCGCCCCAGGAAGCGGCCAACAACCTCATGCTGGCGTGGAAGAACAGCGACGGTGAAGCGGCCGCCAAGTCGGCCAAGCAGGACGCCGTGCTCTTCCTCTTCGCCAAGACCTACGTGCAGTACCAGCAGCGCGGCTGCGACGCGCCGAGTCAGCTCGGCTCGGACTGCAACTACCGCCTGGCCGGCGCCGGCGGTCTTCGCCTGCACGTCGTCGCCGACCCGGTCGCGGGCTTCCTGGTCGAGTCCGTCACGCCCATCGACTGACCGATCAGCGGCAGGGTGGGGTCAGTCGGGGCCGATGAGGACACCGGCGATGGCGCGGCCCGTCGGCTCGTGGACGAGCCCGACCAGCTCGTGCTCGATGGAGACGAAGGTGGCGAGGGGCGTGCCCTCGTCGTGCCAACGCTCGAGCACCTGCACGGTTGCGGACCGGATCTCGTCCGGCGCGATGCGGAAGGCGATGCCCCCACTCGAGCCGTCGCCCTCGAAGCTGGCCAGCACCTCGTCACCGAGGTGAATCACGGCATTCAGTCGAACATCACGGGCGCAGACGGGGTCCACACCCAAAGAGTTCGACGTCCTAACCGACCGATCCTTCCATCTGGAGCTCGATGAGCCGGCTCCACTCGACGGCGTACTCCATGGGCAGGGTGCGAGTGACGGGCTCGATGAACCCGTTGACGATCATGCCCATGGCCTGCTCCTCGGAGAGGCCGCGGCTCATGAGGTAGAAGAGCTGCTCGTCGCCGACCTTGGAGACGGTGGCCTCGTGGCCGATGTTGGCGTCCTTCTCACCGATCTCCATGTACGGATAGGTGTCGGACCGACTCTGGTCGTCGAGGATCAGCGCGTCGCAGCGCACGAAGCTCTTGGAGTTGGTCGCGCCCTCGTCGACATGCACGAGTCCCCGATAGGACGTACGGCCGCCGTCCTTGCAGATGGACTTGGAGATGATGGTGGACGTCGTCTCGGGCGCGGCGTGGATCATCTTGGCGCCCGCGTCCTGGTGCTGGCCCGCGCCGGCGTAGGCGACGGACAGGACCTCACCCGACGCCTTCGGTCCCATCAGGTAGACGGACGGGTACTTCATGGTGAGGCGGGAGCCGATGTTGCCGTCGATCCACTCCACGTGGGCCTCGGTCTCGGCACGCGCCCGCTTGGTGACGAGGTTGTAGACGTTGGGCGACCAGTTCTGGATCGTCGTGTACGTGATGCGCGATCCGGGGAGCGCGACGAGCTCGACGACCGCCGAGTGCAGGGAGTCGGTGGAGTACACCGGCGCCGAGCAGCCCTCGATGTAGTGCACCTGCGAGCCCTCGTCGGCGATGATCAGTGTCCGCTCGAACTGTCCCGCGTTCTCGCTGTTGATGCGGAAGTAGGCCTGCAGAGGCATCTCGACCTCGACGCCGGGCGGGACGTAGATGAACGATCCGCCGGACCACACGGCCGTGTTGAGCGCCGAGAACTTGTTGTCGTTGGCCGGGATGATGGTGCCGAACCAGCGCTTGACGATCTCGGGATGCTCGCGCACCGCGGTGTCCATGTCGGAGAACAGGATCCCCTGCTTCTCGAGGTCCTCGCGGTTGCGGTGGTAGACGACCTCGCTCTCGTACTGCGCGGTGACACCGGCCAGGTACTTCCGCTCGGCTTCAGGAATGCCGAGCTTCTCGTAGGTGGCCTTCATCTGCTCGGGGAGGTCGTCCCACTCGTCGACCTGCGCGCCGGAGGGCTTCAGGTAGTAGTAGATGTCGTTGAAGTCGAGGTCGGGCATGTTCACGGCGAACCACTTCGCCATGGGCCGCCTCTCGAAATGGCGGAGGGCCTTGAGCCGGTAGTCGAGCATCCACTGCGGCTCGCCCTTCCACCAGGAGATCTCCTTGACGACGGCCTCGGAGAGCCCCTTCTTGGGCGTGAAGGCGTATTCGACCTCGTCGCTCCAGCCCAGCTGGTACTTGCCGAGATCCAGGTCTTGCACAGCCATCAGGCGGGTCAGCTCCTCAGGAGGAAAGCGGGGGGTATTTCTCCTACGTACATAGTAACAATCCGACCTGGGTAACCGTTCCCCGAATGGATCCCCGGACCAACTGCCCCGTGACGATCGGCACTCCTGCCACCGGGAACGTCTCAGGTCGGCGTACGGTTGTACCGATCGTATGACTGACATGATCGAATCCCTCCTCGCCGACTGGCGGATCACCGCCGGAGACCAGACCCTGATCAGCGCCTCCAAGGTGCAGGACCTGCTCTTCGAGCTCTGGGGCGAGACCGAGGGACCGGCGCGCGAGCTCGTGCAGGAGTGGCTGACCACCACCCTCCACCGGGAGCTGTACAGCGTCGACGAGCTCGAGGGCCTCTTCCGCACCCTCGAATCGCTCGTCCCGACCTCCTAGCTCGCCCGGTCAGCCGCCGATCGGGCCGTCGGCCGGAAAGCCCTGGCCGCCCGTCGAGTGCCCGTCGACCCGAGGATCGATCGTCACCACTTGCCCGGGGCGAGCGGTCGGCGTGGTCACGAAGAACCGGGCGCCAGCGGGATGGACGGGGTCGGCGACCGGCACCAGCACCGCCGGCGGTTGGGCGGGGTCCGTGGTGACCCACACCTCGTCGACCTCGGCCTCGACCGCACCGAAATAGAGCGTCACGTCGCCGGCGCGAGAGGCGGGTCCCACCTGGATGAAGTGCGAGGCGTCGGTGGGATCGCCGCCGCTGATCCCGCACAAGGGGCCTGCGACGGTTCGGGTGCCGACGGTGACGAGCGCGCACGGTGACTCATGCATGCCATCAACATGGTCCACGCCCCAGATGCGCCACGTCTCGTTGCCGATGAGGCCACCGCTCAGGAGACGGCCGCCGGGCGGTCCACCCGCCGGCTGCACGGCGAACTCCGTGACCGACAGGAAGCCGCCACCGACCTGGCGCACCCGGATCACGGGCGCCGTCATCGCACGTGGGACGGCAACGTCGAACTGCGGCGTGCGCACGAGCACCCCTGACGCGGGGTCGGACGGACCACCCTGCGGCAGCGTCTCGCCGGGAAGCGCGATCGGAGCACCGTCGACGAAGACGGCCACAGCCAACGAGTCGACGGCCGTCTTCCCCGGGGTGTTGGCGACGGCAAACCGGAGCCGGCCGTCGCGGTAGGACACGGCTGACACCGACACCTCGTCATCCGCAGACCCGACCACCGCCCAATGCTCCGGCGTGTCGCTGAGACGCCGGAGGTACACGATGCCGCCCGTCCCTTCCTGATACGCCCATCGCACCGATCCGAGACCCGCGGCGGCGTCGACCTTGGGCTCGTCGACCACCAACGGCTGCACTTGCACCACCGATCGCAGGTAGGCGAGAGCGCTGGCGCCCAGGTCCGCGGGATCCCCCGCCCACACCGGTGCCGCTGTCGCCGGGTCGAACGGCAGGCTCGGCACTTGTACCTGCTGCACGGGAACCGACGGCTTGTCCTCCTGCCGGGCGACGAGCACGGTGGCGGCGACGCCGACCGCGAGCAGCAGCGCGGCGACGGCGAGCCAACGCCCCTGCGAGGGGACGGCGGGGCGGAGGTCGACGACGGGCGGCGCGTCGAGGAGCTCGGACCAAGGGCGGGGCACGACGGTGATGTCGTCGGCGCGGCGGCGGAGCATGGTGCGGACGTCGTCTTCGATCATCGGTCGATCTCCTTGCGCAGGGCGGCCAGTCCCCGGTGGATCGCGGTGCGGACGGTGGCGGGCCGGCACCCGAGCAGCTCGGCGATGTCGTCGTCGGGCAGGTCCTCGTAGAAGCGCAGGACGATGGCGGCGCGCTGGCGCTCGTTCAGCGTGGCGAGGGCGTCCCACATCTCGTCGGCCTGGAGGCCGGCGGCGGCTTCGCGGGTGGTGTTGGCGTGACGGCGCTCGAGTTGCAGCCGGCGGCCCCACGACCGAGTGCGGTTCACGACCGCCGACCGCAGGTACGGGAACGGCTCGCGCACGCTGCTCCAGCTGGTGCGGGCAGCGAGGAACGCGTCCTGCACCAGCTCCTCGGCCACCTCGATCGAGCCCGTGAGGAGATAGGCCAAGCGGACGAGATCGCGGTATCGGGCCTCGTAGACCTCCACCAGCCCGGTCTCCCACTGGGTCGGCACCGTCGTCATCATCCCTGAGACGCCGGGCGGACCTTCACTGTTCCCTCACATCTGTCCCACAGGTGGCTCACCGATCCGGCCGATGCTCTCGCCATGAGCACACGCGACGTGGCAACCGCCGCCCTCGGGTTGACCCTCCTCCTGGGCGCCTGCGGCAGCGGGTCGTCCGGATCGAGGTCCTCGGCCGGCACGAGCACGACGCCGGCCCCGACCACCGCTGTGTCGACGGCCGTGGCGGCGTCGCCGTCGGCGGCGGTGCGTACCGACGACCTCGACGCCGACCTGCAGGCCGTCGACCGCGACCTGAGCGGCGCGCAGCAGGACATCAATCAGGCCAACGACGCGTCGCCCGAGCGGGCCGACGACTGAACAGGAGACGACCGATGAACCACCTCTCGATGCGCCGCTTGGCCACGTTCGGCCTCACGGCCGGCCTGGCCCTCGGCGTCGCCGCCCCGGTGTGGGCCGACGAGGCGCCACCCGCCCGCCTCGACCAGCTCAAGGCACGTGCCGATCAGAAGGTGCACGAGCGCCTGACGCAGCTCGACACCATCGAGCGATCCGTCGCGGCGGCTGCTGCCGACTGTGGGCACAACGCCGACCTGCGGGCACAGCTGGCGGCCGACAAGGCCGGACTGACGGAGCTCGACGCGACCATCCAGGCCGAGACCGACCGAGCCAAGGCGGCGGCCGAGTACCGCCGCATCTTCACGGACTACCGCGTGTACTGGCTGGAGACGCCCAAGACGCGCGAGGTCGTCGGCTGCGACCGCATCGCAAAGGCCGCGTCCACCCTCACCGCGCTGCAGGGCAAGATCCAGGCCCGGGTCGATCAGGCCAAGGCCAACGGGAAGGACGTCGCCGCCGCGCAGGCGTCGCTCGATGACATGGGCAGCAAGATCACCGCGGCCACGACGTCAGCCGAACACACCGACGCGTCGGTGATCGGCCTCCGCGCCGACAAGGGCGAGCGCAGTGTCGCCGACGCCAACCGCACCGCTCTGCAGGCCGGTCGCACCGACCTCCGCACCGCCCTCACTGATCTGCGGGCTGCCCGGGCCGACGCGGCCAAGGCCATCGCCGCCCTCAGGTCCGCCTGACCGCCCGGCCGCCCCGGGTGCCTTGTGTGCAATGACCGGGGCCATGGCCCCGGTCATTGCGCTATAGCGGCAGCGGCGCGAGCGGCGGGACGGCGTCCGGTGCGATGTCCTCGAGCTCGCGGCCGTGGGTGTCGGGGAAGGCGAGAGCAAAGATGATCACCGCCGCCAACGGACCGACCGCCAGGATGGTCACCGTCGGCGGCAGCCCTCCGGTCAGGGCGAGCAGCCATCCCCCGAGAGCAAGGCTGGCCGCGTCGCCGCCAACGCGGCCGGCAGTGGCCCATGACGAGGCCATGCCGCGGAGTGATGTCGGGAACAGCTCGGTGGTGTAGGAGCTGAGCACCGGGTAGGCACCCATCGAGCCCACGAGCACCAGGCACATGGAAGGCAGCAGCACGGGGACGCCGCCCGGGAGCCAGAAGAAGCCGAGCGCGCCCACCATGCTCAGGGCCGCGAAGCCGCAACCGACGACGCGGCGGCCATGGCGGTCGGAGAGTGATCCGGCCAGCACCATCAACGGGATGCCGGGAAGACCCGCCGCCACGAGCATGAGGTTCGACGACGTGGCGCTGAGGTGTCGGTCGGTCTGCAGGAAGTCGATGGCGAACACGCTGGCCTGGGTCGTGAGCTGCACCAGGAACCCGGTGAGCACGACGAGCAGGAACCACCGCCGGTGGGGCGGCTGCAGGATCGCCTGCCAGCGCTCGGCCAGATGCCCTTGCTCGCGCGCGGCCACGAACCGCCTGCTCTCGGGCAGACGCCGGCGCAGCAGTCCGACGATGAGCAGCGGTGGCAGCCCGATCACGTAGAGCCAGCGCCACGACACGCCGTTGGGCTCCAGGAAGCCGCCGTAGAGGATGGCGCAGAAGCCCGTCCCGAGGGCCGAGTTCATCGCCAGCATCCCGAAGCCGAATCCACGCGCACCGGCGGGCAGCTCCTCGGCCGCCATCGTCCAGACGATGGCCGCTTCGGCGTTGAGGAAGATGTGGGAGACGAACTGGCACAACGCGAAGGTCTGGATGTTCGGGGCCAGCGCCGTGAGTCCCGTGGCGACCGTGTAGCCGGTGATCGAGACGATGAGCATGCGCCTGCGTCCGATGCGGTCGGCCCGTCGGGCCAGGAAGAGGGCGGGCGCAGCCCCGAGGAACAGCGCGGTGAGCCAGAGGGACGCGGAGGATTGGGACAGCCCGTAGGTGTGGCGGATCTGGGGCAGCGCCAGGGCCACGACGCTGCGGTCGTACCCATCGAAGAAGGACGTGCCACCGAGGACGAACAGCAGGAACCAGTGCGAGGGGTCGAGCAAGCGGCGAGCGTCGCGCCACGCGTCGATCACGCGGCTGGGACCTCCGATCCGGCGAGGAGCTGCACGAAGACGTCGCGGTCCCAGAGCAGTGGCACGTCAGGCGTGTACATCTTCCCGTAGCGCTCGAAGTAAGCGAGCTGCTTGCCCAGCAGGAACGTCGAGCGGTCGAAGTCGGATCCCGCGCCGTCGGAGTCGAGCATGCGCTGCTGGAACCGGCGCTGGTCCTGCCAGCGACGCAGCTTGGCCAGAAGCGAGTCATCGCGCTCGCGGCCTTCGACTTCGGGGGCGTTGGCCATGAGCATCTTCACGTCCACCTCACCGAATGGGCGCGTGAACAGGAGCTGCATCTGGGTCTTGATGAAGTCCTGCATCTGCTCGTCGCTGAAACCGAAGAGGTCCTGGGCGTTGCCGCCGTACACGCTCTTGAGGTGATCGTGGACATCGATCCACGCGCTGTCGTCGCCGAGCACACCCTCGACGGCGCGGCGGATGAAGCGGTGGGTCCCCGGGTCGAGACGGCCGACGATGCCCCAGTCGACGACGCCGAGGCAGCCGTCGGTCGTGACCATGAGATTGCCGGCGTGGATGTCGCCGTGGAAGGTGCCCAGGCAGAGCGTGGTGCCGAAGAAGCCCTTGAGGGCCTCGATCACGAGCGGCCGTGGATCGATGCCGAGCGCCTCGATGGCGGAGGCGTCGTCGACGGGCACGCCGTCGAGGAACTCCATCGTCAGCACCCGGCGGCCCGACGCGGCGTGGATCGGCTCGGGAACGCGCATGCGGGGCAGGTCCATCGTCGCGACCACGCCGCGGAACCAGTCGAGGGCACGCGCCTCGTTGCGCAGGTCGAGCTCCTCGCGCAGCTGCTGAGTCAGCCCGTCGATGAGCCCTGGGAGCACACCGGCGATGCCGACCGCGACCTGGCGCCCGAGGAAGTCGGCGATGGGCCGCATGACGGCCATGTCGGTGGCGATGACGTCCTCGATGTGGGGTCGAAGCACCTTCACCGCCACGTCCCGTCCGTCGAGCATGGTGGCGCGGTGCACGACAGCGATGGACGCGGCCGCGATCGGCCGCTCGCCGAACGTGGCGAAGACCTCGTGCAGCGGGCGGCCCAGGTCGGCCTCCACCGCCGCTCGCACCTTCGCGAACGGGACGGCGGGACCGCGGTCGAGACAGGCGCGGAACTCTGCGGCCACGTCCTCGCCGAAGAGGCTGCCCGCGGACCCGACCAGCTGGCCGAACTTGGTGAAGGTCGCGCCGAGGTCGTCGAAGGTGCGCCGGGCCGCTCGGGCCACCTCGTCCTTGCGACGGCGACGCACCGTGGGTCCGAGGTGGCGGCCCACGCTGGCCATCACCTGGATGCGTCTGCGCCGGGCCCACTGCGACGACACGTGGGGCAGGTCGATGGGCTCGATGACCAAGTCGCTCACAGAAGCGCCTCGAGGGCGAGGGCCTTGGCCACGTCACCGGTGACAGTGAGCTTGCCGTCGATGAAGGCACCGGGGGCGGTGACGCGACCGGTGACGATGCCGGCCCACGTCTCGGTGTCGGTGGTGACGGTTGCCTCCGCGGCGGGCTCGCCCTCGGTCACCGCAACGTGCACCACACCGTCGCGGATGGTGATGAGCCAGTCCGGCTCGTCGGCACCGGCGACCTGCAGGCGCAGGACGGCGTCGCCCGCCTCGCGGACGGCCTCCGGGGCGGCCATGCTCGCCAGCACCTGCAGCACGGGTCCGGGCTCGACCTTCTCCACGCCGGCGAGTGAGGCGCGCATGACGGCCATGGGATCGCTCGTGTCAACGTCCTCGGTGGGATCGAGCTCGCCGGCCTCGGTGGCCGAGTCGATGAAGCGCTCGTAACGGAGAATGCCGAGCTGCTCGAAGCCGTCCCGCACCCGCGGGGTGAGGAGGCCGAGCTTGCGCAGGTTGGGCACGACCTTGGAGAACAGCAGCGACCGGAAGGCGGCCATGTCCGGCGAGTCGGCGAACTTGGCGCGCGCCTCGGAAACGTCGATGCCGAAGTGCTCCCACACAGCGATCGGCTCGAACCGGTCGCGCATGAGCGCGCACGCCTCGAGGACAAAGTCCTCCCGCTCGCGCAGGTCGACCGGATCCATGTCGTCGTACACGCCCTGCAGCGAGAGCACACCGAAGGCGACGTGGCGGGCTTCGTCGCGGCGGACCTTGTCGGTGATGTCGCCGATGAGCGGGTTGGCCAGCAGCGCGCCGCCGAGACTGAAGGCGGCCAGGGCCACGCCTTCGACGAGGATCTGCATGCCGAGGAACGTCATGTCGACGTGTTTGTGGCCCATCACCTGCTCGAGCAGCGTGTGCAGGTACGGCGTCACCGGGTAGGCGATGCCGATCTTGTCGAGGTAGCGCTGGTAGGCCTCGACGTGACGGGCCTCGTCACCGACCTGGGCCGCCGCGTAGTACTTGTCGTCGATGGTCTCGGCCGCGGCGGTGATCTTGGCGGTGGCGACGAGTGCGCCCTGCTCGCCGTGCATGAACTGGCTCACCAGCCACGCGTGATCATGCGCGATGAAGTTCCACTTGTTGTCCGGCGCGCTGCGGATGAACCGGCTCACGGGGCCGTCCTGGTTGCCGAAGTCGATGGCGGCGAAGCGTTCGTCGTCGGGCTCCTTGCCCGGGTCGACCTCGATGTCCCAGTCGATGTCGGTGGTCGCGTTCCACTGACTCACCTTGGACTTCTCGTAGAGGCGACCCAGCCGCGGTCGACGCTCGTCGTAGTCCCACACGAAGCTGGCCGGCAGGCCCATGTCCACGTACTCGATGTCTCTCGGGGTCACCCCAGCGCTCCTTTGGTCAGCAGTTCCATGGCGAGCGCGCCCACGCGCTCGTAGCTCGTCCTGAACGTCTTGCCGGCGTGGCGCCGGGTCATGCCGTCCCACAGCAGGTCGACCAGCTCGATGAGGGCCTCGGTGTCGAGGTCGTCGCGCACCACACCTTCGGCCTGCGCCGCTTTGACGAGGGGGAGGAAGCTCTCGACGATGTAGTCGTTGAAGCGGGCGACGGCCGGGTTGGCGTCCTTGCTGACACGGCCACGCAGCTGGGCGAGGACGGGCGTCCCGCCGCCCGGATGGGCGAACACGAAGTCCCGGAGGACGCCCAGCAGGTCGCCCACCTCGTCGAGGGCGGTCAGGTCGTCGCCGAGGACGTGTTCGGAGAGGGCCTCGATGAGGTCCTCCTTGCTGGCGAAGTAGTTGTAGAGCGTGCCGATGGACACGCCGGCCTCGCCGGCGATGTCCCGCACGGTCGTGCCCTCGTAGCCCTTGCGGGTCAGGCAGCGCCGGGTGCCCTCCAGCAACCGGTCCCGGACCGCTTCCTTGTGCTCGGCGCTGACCTTCGGCATGCGGTGGTCATAATGAACGACCGCTCAGTTTGTGCGCAACATGACGTCCGCCACAGTCCCGCCGCAGTCCCGCCACTCGACTTCTGGACACTCAGGTGCGCCATGCGCACCTGAGTGTCCAGAAGTCAGGGGGCTTCGGCGATGCGGCGCTCGGCCAACGCGATGTAGGTGGGGTCGAGGTCGTAGCCGACGTAGTGGCGACCCGTCTCGACCGCGGCCACGGCGGTGGAGCCGCTCCCCATGAAGGGGTCGAGGACGAGGTCGCCCTTGAAGGTGAACAGCTCGATGAAGCGTCGCGGCAGCGCGACCGGGAATGGCGCGGGATGGCCGACGCGCTTGGCCGACTCGGTGGGGATCTCCCACACCGACAGGGTGGCGGCCATGAACTCGTCGCGGTCGATGGTGCTCTCGCCCTTGCGCACGCGGTCCATGCGTCCCTTCGAGAAGCAGAGGCAGTACTCGTGCACGTCGCGGAACGTGGGGTTGGCGGCGGACATCCACGATCCCCATGCGGTCGAGCCGGACGCGCCGGCCGCCTTGCGCCAGATGACCTCGCCCCGCATGAAGTAGCCGATGTCCCCCATCAGGTTGGCGATCAGCGCGTTGAGGGGGATGTACGGGCGGCGTCCGAGGTTGGCCACGTTGACGACCGCCCGCCCGCCGGGCTCGAGCACGCGATGCGTCTCGGTGAAGACGCGGCCGAGCAGGCCGAGGTACTCCTCGAACGTGTCGTCGGTGTCGTAGTCCTTGCCCGCGTGGTACGGAGGCGACGTCACCATGAGGGCGACGCTGTTGTCGGGCAGCTCGCTCATCTTCTCGGACGACGAGCAGTAGATGCGGTCGACATCTTCTGGCGCGTCGCCCAGCGTCTTGTCCTTGGAGAACTCGGCCGGAGCCAGGCCCCGTGCATAGAACTCCGAGGCGTCGTGACTCTCCCGGTTGCCCGCCCCGAACCGCCGGGTGGTCGTCGCCATGGGCGGAGGGTAGCGGGGCCGCGGCTACACCGAGGTGAGGGTCGTGAGGCGTTCGACGGCCTCGATGTACTCCTCGACCAGGGTCATGATGACGTCCTTCGACTTGCGGACGTCCTTGAGCTGGGCGACCACCTGGCCCACCGGGTTGAACATCACGTCGAGGGCCTTCTCCGGGTACTGGTGACTGCGGGCGACCATGTCGCCGGACACCATGTACTGGAGCGGCATCGGGAGGGGATCGGGCGCGTCGGGCTGCTCCCAGGCCTCTGTCCAGTCGTTGCGGAGCATGCGCGCCGGCTTGCCGGTGACCGACCGGGAGCGCACGGTGTTGCGGCTCTCCGCCTTGAGCAGCTGCTCCTTCTGCGCCGGGGGCAGATCGGACTCCTCCACCGTCAGCCACAACGACCCGGTCCAGACACCCTGCGCGCCCAACGCGAGGGCCGCTGCGATCTGGGCGCCCGAGCCGATGCCGCCGGCCGCGAGCATCGGCGTGTCGCCGGCGGCTGCGATCACCTGGGGCCAGAGCACGAGCGACCCGATCTCGCCGGTGTGACCGCCACCCTCGGTGCCCTGGGCGATGATGATGTCGATCCCGGCGTCCTTGTGCTTGGCCGCCTGGTGGGCGGAGCCGCACAGAGCGGCGATCTTGCGGCCGGCGTCCTTGATGCGGGTGACGACCTCGGGCGGGGGCGTGCCGAGGGCGTTGGCGATCAGGGTCATCTTGTCGTGGCCGAGGGCCACGTCGACCTGCGGCGTGGCAGTCGCCTCGGTCCAGCCGAGCAGACGGAGACTCTGACTGTCGACGTCCGGCAGCTCGGGGACGCCGTGGTCGGCGAGGATCTTCTTGGCGAAGTCGAGGTGCCCCTGGGGCACCATCTCCCGCAGCATCCCGGCCAGCTTCTCGGGGTCCTCCTCGCCGCCCTGGCCCTCGTACTTGCCCGGGATGACGATGTCCACGCCGTAGGGATGGTCGCCGATGTTGTCGTCGATCCAGTTGAGCTCGATCTCGAGCTGCTCGGGGGTGAAGCCGACGGCGCCGAGCACACCGAAGCCGCCCGCCTTGCTGACGGCGGCAACGACGTCTCGGCAGTGGGTGAAGGCGAAGATGGGGAACTCGATGCCGAGCTCGTCGCAGATGGGCGTGTGCATGAGGTTCTCCTAGGTAGCGACGCCGAACAGGGCGGCCAGCCCGGCGCGGGCAACGTGGTCGGGGACGGCGGACGGGTCGAGGCGGCGCTGCATCTCGAGTCCGAGCAGCAGCGCGAGAACGAGGGGTGGCAGCGACTTGGCGGGCACGGGCGGGTCGACGTCCCAGTCGGCGAAGGCGCGGCGCATGCCCTTGCGACCCGCCGCGTAGCGGGCGGCCAGCGCGTCGCGTAGCTCGGGGTCGCGCGCGGCGCGCAGCCAGAGCTCGTGCTCGAGCAGCAGCCACAGCCCGCCCTGTTCGTCGGGGTGGTCGGCGAAGTTGCGCCAGACGGCGTCGATGCGCCGGGCCGGATCGTTGCTCGTGCCCGACTCGCCGCCGATGACCGTTGCCAGCTCGCTGCGCATGGTGTCGACCAGCGCGGTGATGAGGCCCTGCTTGCCGCCGAAATGGTCGTAGAGGGCGCCCGAGGTGCGACCTGCCTCGTCGGCGATGGCATCGACGGAGACCGCGTCCACGCCCTTGCGGGCGAACAGCTCGGCCGCGGCCCGCAGCAGGCGTTCGCGGGTGTCGGCCCGGCGCTCTTCCTGCGTCCTCGCGGCCATATATAGGGAACGTTATATTTGTCCGCAGGGCGACGCCACTCGTTCTGTGGAGCGAGCGCGCCCGTCAGGGGCGCGCTCGAACACGCGGAACGCGAAGCCCGAAGCCCGGGCGCCTCAGGAGGCGGCGGCGAGGCCGCCCGACCAGCTGGCGTAGAGGGCGGCGTAGCGGCCTTCGTGGGCGATGAGCTCGGCGTGGGTGCCGACCTCGGCGATGCCGCCCGCGTCGACGACCACCACGCGGTCGGACCGCTCGGCTGTCGAGAGGCGGTGGGCGATCACGAGGACGGTGCGCCCGTCCATCAGCGCGGTCATGGCCGCTTCCACATCGGCCTCGGTGCCAGGGTCGAGGGACGACGTGGCCTCGTCGAGCACGAGCACCTCGGGGTTGGCCAGCGCGGCGCGGGCCAAGGAGACGAGCTGGCGCTCTCCTGCCGACAGGCGCGACCCCCGCTCGCGCACTTCGGTGTCCAGGCCCTCGGCGAAGGCGCGGAATCGCTCCTCGACCCCGATCATGCGCATCGCCTCGATGACCTCGTCGTCGGACGCGCCCATTCGCCCGATGCGGACGTTGTCCATGATGGTGCCGTTGAACAGGTAGCCCTCCTGGGGCACCACGACGATGCGCTCCCGCAGTGACCGCAGCGTGGCGTCGCGCAGGTCGACGCCGCCGAAGGTGATGGCGCCCTCGGTGGGGTCGTACAGGCGCGACAGGAGCTTGGCCAGCGTCGACTTCCCCGCGCCGGTGGGCCCTACCAGGGCCAGGCGTTCGCCGGTCGCGACGACGAGGTCCACCTCGGCCAGCACCGGCGTCACGCCGTCGTAGGAGAACCCGATGCCGCTGGCTTCGATGGTGCCGCTCGCGGGCAGGTCGACGGCTCCGACGCGCTCGGGCAGCGTCGAGCGGGTGTCGAGCAGACCGAACAACTTGTTGAGCGCGGCCCCCGCCTGCTGCACGAGGTTGAACAACTGGCTGAGCTGCTGGATGGGCTCGAACAGGTTGGTGAGGTAGAGCACGAAGGCGGCCAGGGTCCCGACGCTGACCGCGTGACGGTGCTCGAGCACCCCACCGAACCCGACGATCGCCGCGGTGGTCGCGACACTCGCGAGCTCGATGACCGGGAAGTAGCGGGCGGAGATCTTGACCGCCCGCATCTGCGCATCGAGCTGGGCCTGGTTCTGCTCGGTGAAGCGCTGCTCCTGCACCGCCTCCCGTCCGAAGGCCTGAATGACGCGGACGCCGGACAACCCCTCCTGCAGCGTGGACAGCGTCTGGCCGATGCGGTCGCGCACCGCCAGGTAGGCCTCGTTCGACGACCGCTGGAACCGGATGCTCGCAACGACGACGACCGGGAGGCTCACGGTGCACAGCAGCGCGAGCATCGGCGACATGATCACCAGCACGACCACGGTGAAGAAGATGAGCAGGGTGTTGGTGACGAACTGCACGAGGCCCTGCTGCACCAGCTCCTGCAACGAGTCGATGTCAGACGTCATACGGGAGACGAGCTTGCCCGTCTGCTCCTTGTCGAAGAAGGCCATCGACATGGACTGGATGTGAGCGAAGACGCGGATGCGCAGGTCGCGCAGGAACTTCTCACCGAGTCGGGTGACGAAGAGGATCTGCAGGCGGGAGAAGACGAGGGCCGCGATCGACACCACGAGGTAGCCGATGGCGGCACGGTCGATGGCGCTGCCGTGACGGGCACGCAGGCCCTGGTCGATGCCGTACCGCACCAACGCGGGTCCGGCCAGCACGGCCGCCGTCGAGCCGAGCATGACCAGCACTGCGCTGACGCACTCCCACTTGTACGGCCGCAGCATCGACACGGCCCGCCGCATGACGTGGCGAGCCTGCTCACGGGTGAGCTTGTCCTCCTCGGAGACGGCGGCGCCGCGCATCCAGGCCATCTACGCCACCACCTACGCCGCGTCCCGTTCGGCCGCAGCGGCCAGGACCTGGCGGTAGCGGTCGTTCTCGGCCAGCAGCTGCTCGTGGGTGCCTTCGGCCACGATGCGGCCCTCGTCGAGCAGGATCACCCTGTCGGCCAGCGCGATCGTGGCGGGCCGGTGGGCGATGACGATGGTGGTGCGGCCCGCCATCACCTCGGCCATCGCCCCTCGGATCTCGTGCTCCTTGGTGGGATCGACGGACGAGGTCGCGTCGTCGAGGATCAGCACGCGCGGGTCGGCGAGGATGGCCCGGGCCAACGCGATGCGTTGGCGCTGCCCGCCCGACAGCGAGAAACCGCGCTCCCCGAGCAGGGTGTTGTAGCCCTTGGGCAGCTTGGCGATGAAGTCGTGGGCCCCGGCCAGCCGGGCGGCCGACTCCACCGTCGCCTGTGACGCGTGGGGATCGGCGAAGGCGATGTTGGCCCGCACCGAGTCGCCGAAGAGGAACGTGTCCTCGAAGACGATCCCGACGGCGTGGCGCAGCTCCTGCAGCTTGAGGTCGCGCACGTCGACGCCGTCGAGCAGCACCTGTCCCGCGTCGAGGTCGTAGAAGCGGGGAATGAGACGGGCCACCGTCGTCTTGCCGCAGCCGGTGGGACCGACCAGGGCCACCGCCTCACCCGGCTTGATCACGAGGTCGAGGTTGTCGAGCACCGGCCGGGCCGCGCCGGCGACGTAGCCGAAACGCACGCCCTCGAAGCGCACCTCGCCACCGCCGTCGGGCAGCGAGCGGGCGTCGGCGTGGTCGACGATCTCGGGTTCGGTGGAGAGGATCTCGTCCACCCGCTGGGACGCAGCCACCGCCCGCTGGGCCTGGGCGATCAGCATGCCCGTCATGCGCAGGGGCCAGATCAGCATGAGCACGTAGGTGTTGAAGGCGACGAGCTCGCCGATGGTGAGGCCCCCCTGCAGGACCTGGTGGCCGCCGTACCAGAGCACGGCGACGAGCCCGAGCGCGGGCAGGAAGTCGAGCACCGGCATGAAGTTGGCGCGGATGCGGGCGGCCCGCATGGCCCTGTCGTAGACGCGGTCGGTGCGCTCGGCCATGCGCCGGGCCTGGATGGGCTCGGCCCCGAACCCCTTGATGACGCGGATGCCGGTGACCGTCTCCTCCACCACGGTCGCCACCCCGGCCAGCTCCTGCTGCAGCTCCAGGGAGACCGGATGGATGCGACTCGAGAAGCGCTTGGCGGCCACGTTCACGAGCGGGAGGGCACCCAACGCGAGCAAGGCCAGCCCCGGGTTCATGAGGGTGAGGATGACGGCGACCGAGAGCACCGTCATGGCGTTGGAGACGGTGATGGGGATGAGCACCACGAAGCCCTGGATCTGCTGCAGGTCGGTGGCGGCGCGGGACATGAGCTGGCCCGTCTGGGCTCGGTCGTGGAAGGCGAAGTGCAGGCGCTGCAAGTGGGCGAACAGGCGGCGGCGCAGCTCGGTCTCGGCTCGATGGGCGATCCCGAAGGCCAGGTACCGGCGGGTCCCCGTGCAGGCGGCCGACACCACGCCCACTCCCAACATGAGCAGCGTCCACTGCAGCAACGCGCCCCTTTGGTTGTGGATCACGCCCCGGTCGATGGCGATGCGCGTCAGGGTGGGGACGGTGACCTTGGCCGCTGTCCAGACCAGGCCGGCGACGACGCCGATGATGATGCCCGTGCGTTGGGGACGCACCGTCGAGAGCAGCAGCCGCCACCCCGCGCGGCGAGACGTACGAGCGGACGGCACGCTGCGAGGTTAGTTGACGGTCCTCTCAAGACTCCGTGCCGAAGAGCTGCTCGGACAGCTGGCGGGCCGCGTCCAGGGCGGCAGGGTCGGCAGGGTCGCCGACCACGACGGCCAGCCGCCCGGGCGCGTCCGCGCCCCGTCCGGCACGAAGGGCGACCAGCGCTGCAACGTCGTCGACGACCACGACGAAGTGGCCCGCCGCGAGCTGGCGTGCGCCCTCTCCGACACCTGCGGCGACGACCCTCGGCGTGTCCACGAACCCAAGCTTTAGCGCGACTCGCGTCCTGCCGAAGAACCACTCTGAGCGTTTTCTCTTCGGGTGGAGGACGGGACTTTCGGTGCGGTTGGAACAGCTGACCCTACAGATCGCCGGGGACGACCTGACCCTGACGTTCCACGACCGTCTGACCGTCGTGAGCGGCATCGGGGCGGTCGAGCGGCGCGAGCTCATCGACATGCTCGTCGGCGCCCTCTCGGGCGGGCTCCAGCAGCGCACCGAGCTGCGGTACGTCGACGCCACCGGCATGCGAGTGCGGGCGGTGTGCGACGGCGACGGCGTGGTCCGCCACCTCGACGAGGCCGGCGGGCTCGCGACCGACATCCCGCGCATGCTCGGCCTCGACGGCGACGGCCTGCGGCGGCTGGCTCACCTCACGGCCGCCGACCTCGGTCTGCTCGCCACCGAGATAGGCCGACCCGAACCCCAGGAGCTGACCGAGGCGCGTCAGGCCCTCGCCGACCTCTCCGAGGACGTGGAGCGCGCCACCGTCGCCCGCGACACGGCCGAGGCCCTTCGCGTCGATCTCGAGGAGCTCGAGGAGCGCCTACGGGGCGTCAAGGAGGGCGAGGCCAAGCGCCGCTACGCCCGGCTGCTGGTCCAGCTCGAGCAAGTACGGGCCGAAGCTGCCTCGATCCGAGGCGGAAGCGAGGCGGCTGACACGCACAAGCGCCTGGTGGCCGCGTCCCGTGACGTGCAGCGGCTGTCCGAGCGCTGGCGCCGAGCGGCAGGCCGCGTCGCCACCGAGGTCCAGCGCTTCGGCGACCGCGAGCGCCTCGACCCGCGTGCTCTGGCCGAGGCCCTGGCTGCGCCCGCCGACGTCCCCGCCGACATCGACGCCTTGGCCAACGCCTTCGAGGCGGCCGAAGCAGAGCGGGCCGAGCTCGAGGCCAAGCTCCAGAACTGGACGATCTCCCACCTCCCCGAGCCGTCCCACCCCGCGGTCGTTCGTCTCGGCCGCGTCGACCAGGACACGGTGTGGTCGACCGTCAACGCGGCCGTCGAGGCCAGCCGTCGTCTCGAGGACGCGTCGCTCGCCGTTGGCGGCCTGGAGGCGGACGGCGGGATGGCCGACGCGGCCGCCGACCTCGAAGCGGCCCATGACGCGGTGGAGACGGCCGAGCAACTGGCCGAGCAACGCCGCATGCCGGCCGTCGTCTTCGCCGGCGCGTCGGTCGTCATGGCCGTTGCCAGCCTGGCCGTCCTTCCCTTCGCGGCACCGCTGCCGCTGGCCGCCGCCGCCTTCGCGTGGTTCTGGGCCACCGCCCTTCCCAAGCGCGCCGTCGGGGCGGCCGAGCAGGCCGAGGCCGCGGTGCTCGCTGCGCACCGCATCCCGTCGTATCTCGCGTTCCACATCCGCCGGATCAACGCCACCCTCGAACCCGGGACGCGTGAGTCGCTCGAGGTGGCAGCGTACGAGCAGCGCCGCGCCATGAGCCACTTCCACGAGCTGGCGGGCGAGAACCTGACGCCGGACGACGCGTTGGCGATCGAGGACGAGGTGCGCAAGTACGCCGACACGCTGCGCCGGCTCGAGGGCTCGGGCGCAGCGGTCGAGGAGACGCGCCGCCGGCTGGTGGAGGACGTCGAGCCCGTCGTCGAGCGGGCGCGGCGCCGTCTCCTGCAGGCCTGCAAGCCCTTCGGTGTCGACGACCTCTCCCTCGCGGTACCCATGGTCCGCCACCAGGCCGCCGCCGCCACCACCGCCAGGTTGCAGGACGCGCTGGAGAAGGCCGAGACCGAGGCCACGGCACTCGCCGAGAAGCTCGAGGCACGGCTCAGCGAGCTCGGCTTCGACGAGGGCGACCTCGAGGCCCGCATCGGCGGCTTCGAGTGGGCCCTCGCCCGTGCCGAGGAGCGCCTCCGCACCCGCGACTCCGCCCGTCCCTTCGCCGAGGTCGAAGCCGAGCTGCACGACCTCGAGGCGCGCGTGCGGCGCGAGTCGCGGCCCGAGTGGGACGCCAGGGTGAGCCCCGCCGATGCCGAGGAGCCCGACTACGCCGAGCTCGAGCAGCGGCGCGACGACGCGCTGGCCGCCTACAACTCCGCGTCGCGTCTGGTGCCTGACGTCCAGCGGGTTCTCGACCGCCGCAGCGCCCTCGAACGGCGGGTTGCGGTGCTCGAGGGCAACCAGGACGACACCACCGCCGCTCGCCGCGTCACCACCCGCGAGGTGGAGCCCCAGCTCCAGGCCCGGCTGGCGGCGGCCCGTCGCCCTGGATCGCACGACGAGACGGTCCCGCTGCTCGTCGACGAGGCCTTGCTGCGGCTCCAGAGCGAGGTCAAGTGGAGCGTGCTCGACATGATCGAGCGCTGCTCGGCCCAGGTGCAGATGATCTACCTGACCGACGACCCCGAGGTCGTCACCTGGGCTCGACGCCGCGTGGGCGCCGACGCCCTGTCGCTACTCGAACCGACCGCCGACATCGCGTAGGCCTCGGGCCCGCGCTTGACGGCGCTAACAGTGTTAGCCATACTGGCTAACAGTGTTAGCTACCGGAGGTTCCATGACGACGACGACGCACTACCGCAAGCCTGGATGGTTCACCCGCAACATCTTCAACCGCACCGTGGCCGTGCTCACCCGCCTCGGGCTCAGCGTCTGGGGCAGCCGGGTGCTGGAGGTGCCGGGCAGGACGACGGGCCAGCCCCGCCGCACGCCGGTCAACATGCTCACCCACGACGGGCGCACGTACCTGGTGTCACCGCGAGGCGAGGGCCAGTGGGTGCGGAACGTGCGGGCCAACGACGGGCGCCTCGACCTCCTCGTCGGGCGGCGCCGCGATCAGTTCGTGGCCCGCGAGCTCAGCGAGGACGAGAAGGTGCCGGTGCTGCGCTCCTATCTGCGGCGCTGGAAGGCCGAGGTCGGCGTGTTCTTCGACGGCGTCGACGCCAGCTCGAGCGAGGACGAGCTTCGTGCCATCAGCCCGAAGCACCCCGCCTTCGAGCTGGTGGCCACGAGCTGATGCCTGCGACCGCCCTCGCGTCGCCGCCCACCCGCACCGTCCACAGCGCGCGTGTGGCCGAGATCGTCGCCGCAGCTCGCCGTGTGCTCGACACCGAGGGTTGGGACGCGGTCACGATGCGCCGGCTGGCGACCGAGGTCGGCATCCAGGCCCCGTCCCTCTACAAGCACATCGCCGACAAGGGCGCCCTTGCCGCCGCCCTCATCGAGGACGCGCTCCTCGAGATGGGCGAGGTGCTGCACGCGGCCGTCGCCAAACCCGGGCGTCGAGGGCCGGTGTCGGCCCTGCTCGTCGCCTACCGGGAGCACAGCGTGGCCAACTCCGAGGTGTACCGGCTGGCGACGAGCGGCCCGCTCGCTCGCGACGCGCTGACACCGGGGGTCGAGGAGTGGGCGGGCCAGCCCTTCTTCCTCGCCACCGGCGACGCAGCCAAGGCGCAGGCATTGTGGTCGTTCGCCCACGGCATGGTGATCCTGGAGATCGACGGCCGCTATCCCGAGGGCTCCGACCTGGACGCCACGTGGCGAGCGGGCGGCGCGGCGTTTACGGCCTGACGCCGCGTAACGTCTCGCCATGCAACCGCCGGCGGCGCCGCGACGTCCCACCGTCCTCGAGCAGCACGGCGACGAGCGCGTCGACGATTGGTACTGGCTGCGCGACAAGGACGATCCCGAGGTCATCGCCCACCTCGAGGCGGAGAACGCCTACACCGCCGAGCAGACCGAGCACACCCGTCCTCTCGAGCACGCCCTCTTCGACGAGATCAAGGCGCGCATCCTGGAAACCGATCTGTCGGTGCCGGCGCCGTGGGGTGGCTACTGGTACTACACGCGGACGGTGGAGGGGCTGCAGTACCCGATCCACTGCCGGCGGTCGGGCGCGGAGGACGGGCCCGAACAGGTGCTGCTCGACGAGAACGAGCTGGCGGGCGACGCTGACTTCTTCGCCATCGGCGCCTTCTCCGTCAGCCCCGACCACCGCCTGCTGGCCTACTCCACCGACTTCGACGGCGACGAGGTCTTCACCCTCCGCTTCCGCGACCTCGACAGTGGCGAGGACCTCGGTGACGAGATCCCCGGCGCGTCGTACGGCGCCACGTGGGCCCTCGACAACACCACCGTCTTCTACACGGTGCTCAACGACGCCAAGCGGCCCTGGCGCGTCTACCGCCACAATCTCGGGGTTCCAGCGGACAGCGACGTGCTCGTGCACCAAGAGGACGACGAGGCCTTCTACGTCGGCATCGGCAGGAGCCGCAGCGACGAGTGGCTGGTGCTGTCGATGCAGAGCATGGTCACCTCCGAAGCGCGGGTGCTGCCCGCCCACGAGCCGCACGGCGAGTTCCGCATGGTCGAGCCGCGGCGGCACGGTGTCGAGTACGACGTCGACCAACACGGCGACCGCTTCCTCATCGTCACCAACGACGAGGCCGAGAACTTCCGACTGGTCGAGGCGCCCCTCGCCACGCCCGGACGCGAGCACTGGACGGACGTGCTCCCCCATCGGCCGGACGTGAAACTCGACGGTGTCGATGCCTTCGCCCACCACCTCGCGCTCTACGAGCGGGCCGACGCGGTGCGGCGCCTGCGCATCATGGACACCGAGACGGGCGAGATCCACGCCGTCGAGCAGCCGGAGGCCGTGTCCACCGCGAGCGGCGGCACCAACCTCGAGTACGACACCGACGTCCTCCGCTTCGGGTACACGTCGCTCGTCACGCCGAGCTCGGTGTTCGACTACGAGGTCCGCACCCGGGCGCGCACGCTCAAGAAGCAGCAGCCCGTGCTCGGCGGCTACGACCCGACCGAGTACGTCACCGAGCGGCTGTGGGCCACCGCGGACGATGGCGAGCGAGTCCCCATCTCGATCGTGCGGCGGGCCGACGTGGCCCTCGACGGCTCGGCGCCCGCCCTGCTCTACGGGTATGGGTCATACGAAGCCAGTCGTGACCCCGCCTTCTCGTCGATCCGGCTCAGCCTGCTCGACCGCGGCTTCGTCTACGCCATCGCCCACATCCGGGGCGGGGGTGAGATGGGGCGGCGCTGGTACGAGAACGGCAAGTTCCTGCACAAGCGCAACACCTTCACCGACTTCATCGCGGCGGCAGAGACGCTGGTCGAGCGCGAGTACACGACACCGGAGCGGCTGGTGGCCCGCGGCGGCTCAGCCGGTGGACTGCTCATGGGCGCCGTGGCCAACCTGCGACCGGACCTGTTCCGCGCCATGGTCGCCGAGGTTCCCTTCGTCGACGTGCTCACCACGATCCTCGACGAGTCGCTCCCACTCACCGTCATCGAGTGGGACGAGTGGGGCAATCCCAACCAGCGGGAGTTCTACGACTACATCAAGTCGTACTCCCCGTATGACAACGTGCGCGCCGTCGACTATCCGCGCATCCTCGCCACCGCCGGTCTCAACGACCCCCGGGTGAGCTACTGGGAGCCGGCCAAGTGGGTGCAGAAGCTCCGCGTCACCAAGACCGACGACCACCCCGTCCTCCTCAAGGTCGAGATGGGCGCGGGCCACATGGGCCCGTCAGGACGCTACGACGCGTGGAAGGACGAGGCCTTCGTGCTGGCCTTCGTCCTCGACGCGGTCGGCATCACCGCCTGAACAAGCGAACTAGCGGACGGTGATGGCGCTGGCCTCGGCCAGCCTGATCGTCTCCAGGATCTCCTCGCCGATGAGCTCGTCGCGCTCGAGGAGCGCGTCACGCAGGGCCTCGACGATGTTGCGGTGCTCCTCGAGCATCGCGGTCACGTTGGCCTTGGCCTCGAAGAGGATGCCCTCGACCTTCCCCTTGCCCTCGTCGGTGGCGATGACCTTGGCGACGATGTTGGCGCCACCCATGCCCTCGACCGCGTCGTAGGAGATGAGCGAGCCGCACATGCCGAGCGAGCCCACCATCTGCGCCGCGGCGGTGGTAGCGACCGAGAGGTCGCTGGCCGGGCCGGTGGTGGTCTCGCCGAAGAAGATCTCCTCGGCCACCATGCCCCCGAAGGAGATCTGGATTAGCGCCTCGATCTCGGACTGGGACCGGGTGAAGCGCTCCTCGAGATCGGAGTGAGCGAGCAGTCCCAGGGCGTCCTTGCGCTTGATGATCGACAGCACCTCGAGCTTGCGGCTCTTGCCGATGAGGTACGCGACGGTGGCGTGGCCCGCTTCGTGAGTGGCGATGGTGCGTCGCTCCGCCTCCGTGTACTCCACGGGCTGCGCGAGACCGATCTCCTCGGTCATCTTGGCCTTCTGGATGTCGGCCCACGACAGGCGATCGTCGCCGCGCCGCAGGGCCCAGACGAGGGCCTCGTCGAGCAGGTGCTCGATCATGACCGGCGAGTAGCCGAAGGTCATCGCCGCCAACGTGTTGCGCTTGGCGGTGTCGTCGAGGGCGGCGGCGTGCGCCTTCTTGTCGAGGTAGTAGTCGAGGATCTCGCGACGGCCGGCGCGGCTCGGCAGATCGAAGTAGATCGAGCGGTCGAAGCGGCCCGGCCGCACGAGAGCAGGGTCGAGGTCGGCGGCCCGGTTGGTGGCGCCGATGACGAGGATGTTGGCGGGCGTCGACTTGGGCTTGCGCATCTGCCGGTGTGCCGGCAGCCACGTGTTGAAGCGGTCGATGAACCAACCCAGGAAGCGCGCCATGCGGTGGGGCTGGTCGAAGGACTGCAGCTGGATCAGCAGCTCGTTGACCACGCCGCTGACACCTTCGCTGTTCCCACTGCCCATCCCCCGGCGGGCGGTGCCGATGGCGTCGATCTCCTCGATGAACCCGATGGCGCCGCCTTCCCGGCGGGCGTACGCGCGCAGCTCCTTGAAGTACGAGCGGATCTTGCGGTTCGTCTGTCCGTAGTACATCGACTGGAACGCCGACGACGACACGAAGAGGAACGGAACGCCCGCTTCGTGCGCCATGGCCTTGGCCAGGTACGTCTTGCCGGTACCAGGGGGGCCCTCGAAGAGGATGGCGCGGCGGGGCGTACCGCCCATGCGCTCCTTGAACATCTTGTGGGCGAGGAAGAGGTTGAGGCTCTTGACCACCTCGTCGACGACGACCTGTGCGCCCTTGACGTCATTCAGCGAGACGTCGATCTCACTCGGCCGGTACAGCATGTGCGGCGACCGTCCCATGCCGAGCATCGGCACGAGCATCACCACGCACAGCATGCCGATGAGCAGGAATGCAGGGAGATAGACGGCGGCGTTCGGCGGCAGGTGCGGGAAGGCCAGCGCGACGGGTCGGTTGGTGACCAATCGCATGATGAGCCATACCCACAGCGGCGCGAGCAGCAGGGCGAGCCGGCGCAGCCTGGCCAGCCGCCGTCGCTCGCGGCTGATCGCCACGTCGGCGGTCGCTGATCGGAGGACCCGCGACTGTCCGATGTCCTGGAGGTCCATCGCAATGGTTCCCGAGCGGTCTTCTGCCATCTCTGCCCCGTTCGCGTCGCTGTCGTGAGGGTTGCCGGCCAAGGTCACTCTCCGTGGCCAACGGTACCTTCGTCACGGCGATACCGAAACCCTCCGGGCGACCCATTGCAACTCGATGACACCCGGGGACGAACCCCCCGAAAGCGGGCGAACGTCAGCTCGGGCGGTGCTGCCAGACGGTCGCCGACCAGTCGAAGTCTGCCAAACGGGTACCGCCGGTGTCCCGCGCCGAGACGACGGGGTCGTCCACCTTCCAGTCGATGGCGAGGTCGGGGTCATCCCACGCGACGCCGCTCTCGGTCCCGCCGTCATACGGACTCGACACCTTGTACATGACGTCGGCGACGTCACTCAGCACCGCGAAGCCGTGGGCGAAGCCGATGGGGACATAGAGCTGGGCGTGGTCGACGTCGTCGAGCTCGATGCCGAACCATTCGCCATACGTGGGCGAGCCGATGCGCACGTCGACGGCCACGTCCCAGATGCTGCCGCGACCGCAGCGCATGAGCTTGGCCTGCCCGGGATCGGTCTGGAAATGCAGACCCCGCAGCACGCCGCGGCCCGATCGCGAGTGGTTGTCCTGCGCGAGGACCTCGATGCCGTGCGGCGCGTAACGCTCGACGCGATACGGCTCGAGGAAGAAGCCGCGCTCGTCCGGAAACACGGCGGGCCACACGACGAGCAGGCCGGCGAGCGGGGTCTCCTCCACGCGGAACTCGGGCATGCCCTGCACTATTGAACGAGGGCGCCCACGGCCGCCAATGCGACGAGGACGGCGTTGCGGACGATGGTGCGCCCGCTCACCGGCGCCGACGACAACGCGCCGAAGCACGCGCATGGCACGTCGTCATGGCGCGCCACGTGCGCAGCGATCGCGGCGGTGAAGCCTGCGAGCAACGCCGTCGCCGCCATCGACGTCCAGCGGCCGCCGGCCTGCGCGACCAGGAGCGCGCCGAGCGCGACCTCCAGCCAGGGCAGCACTCGCGCGGCGGGGCGCGGCAATCCGAACCCGGCGGCCGATGCCGGCCACGTCTCGTCCCGCGTCTTGAGCGCCCCGGCCAGCAGCAGCACCAGACCCACCACGACGCGGGCGGCGACGCCCAACGGTGTCAGGCCGAGCCAATCAAGAGTCGAAGGTGCCGAAGCCGCCCCGGTAGAAGAGCAGCGGCTTGCCCTCCTGCTCGACGCCGAGGTCGAGGACTCGACCCACCACGATGATGTGGTCGCCCGCGTCATGGGTGGTGACGACGCTGCAGTCGACCCACGCCAGCACGTCGTCGAGCAACGGGCTTCCCGTGATCTCGCTCGGCGTCCACTCGACCTCGGCGAACTTGTCGCCGCCGCTCACCGCGAAGGTCCGGCACACGGCCTCCTGCGCCTGGCCCAGGATGTTGACCGTGAAGTAGCCCGCCTTCTCGATGCGCGGCCAGGTCGAGGACGTCTTGCCCGGGCTGAACAGGATCAACGGCGGATCGAGGGACAGCGAGGTGAAGGACTGGGCGGTCAGTCCGACGGGCTCGTCGCGCTCCATGGCCGTGATGATGGTGACGCCGGTTGCGAAATGGCCCATGACCTGCCGGAGGCGGGCCTGGTCGAAGGTCGCGGCCTTGTGCTCGAGTTCGTCCTCTAAGTCGCTCATCTGATCACCGGCCTCCTAGAGGTCGATGACCATACCTTCGTAGGCGGCGACGACCGATTCCACGCCGAAGTAGGCGGCCGTGCACCGTGCGCCATGGAGCAGGCCGTCCATCACGTCGTCACCGTGGGACGGGTCGTGGTGGAACATCACCAGCTGCTTGGCCCGTGCCTCCTTGGCCACCAACACGGCGTAGTCGACGGTGCAGTGGCCCCAGTCCCGCTTGGTCTCGAACTCGGCGGGCGTGTACTGGGCGTCGTGGATGAGGACGTCGACGCCCTCGCACAGCTCGAGCACCGCGTCGGAGACGGTGTTGAGGCCGGGGGGCGCCTGGTGGTCGCTGATGTAGGCGACCGACGTGCCGTGGAGGTCGACCCGGTATCCCACGGTGGGCCCGTTGTGCGGCACCGGACGCACCTTCACCTTGGCGTTGCCGATGGCGAGGTCGTCGTCCTCGACGTCGTGGAACTTCACGTCGCCCTGCAGCTCACTGAAGTGCACCGGGAAGTACGGCGGACACATGAAGCCGCCGAAGACGTCGTGCAGGCTGCCGCCTTCCTGCCGCGGCCCGTACACGTCGAGGCGGGCCCCGGCCTTGTGGATGGGCGGGAAGAACGGAAGGCCCTGCACGTGGTCCCAGTGGATGTGGGTGACGAGGGCGGCGCCGAGGAAGCTGCCATCCATGGGCTGGGTGGCACCGAAGAGGCGGAGGCCCGTTCCCAGGTCGAAGATGATCGGGGGCTCGCCCTCGGATTCGAGCGCGACGCAAGCGGTGTTGCCGCCGTATCGCTCGTTCGCGTCGCACGGGCAGGGGCAGGAGCCTCTGCACCCGTAGAAAGTCAGCTTCAAACTTCCCCCCTGCCTGGTATCCGGGAGGTTACCCACACATGACCACTGCGGGTCATCGTGTGACAGAAGTCACTGATCCGCCGGCCGGCTCAATGCCTCCCGTTATTCATTGGCTCTTCGCGCAAGCGCTCATCGCGAAGTCACGAGGGGCGGGCTGACGCCCGCTTCCCGGCCGCGGGAGGCCGGCGCGTCGGAGCGGTCGCCGTCTATCGGGTGGTGGTGCCGACGAGGCCGCGTTGCTGCAGCATGATCTTGAGGTCGGAGGGGTTGGAGGCGGCCATCATGGCGCCCCGCATGTCGATCTTGCCCTCCTCGAACAGCTTGACCAGAGACTGGTCGAAGGTCTGCATGCCGTAGTACTCGCCGTCGGCGATGATCTCGTGCATCTCGCCGCCCTTGTTGGGGTCGACGATGCACTGCTGGATGCGGCCGTTGGCCACCATGACCTCCAGGGCGGCCACCCGGCCCTCGCCGTCGGCGGTCGTCACCAACCGCTGGCAAATGGTGCCCTTGATCGAACCGGCCAGGGCCACCCGCACCTGGTTCTGGGCGTGAGGAGGGAAGAAGTCCACGATGCGGTTGACCGTCTCGGTCGCGTCGATGGTGTGGAGGGTCGACAGCACGAGGTGACCGGTCTCGGCCGCGCTGAGCGCTGCCGCCACCGTCTCCTGGTCGCGCATCTCGCCGACGAGGATCACGTCGGGATCCTGGCGCATGGCCGCCCGCATGGCCGACGCGAAGTCGTCGGTGTCGACGCCGATCTCCCGTTGGTTGATCGAGGCCAGGTTGTCGCGGTGCAGGACCTCGATGGGGTCCTCGATGGTGACGACGTGGACCTCACGGTTGCGGTTGATGTGGTCGATCATGGCCGCCAGCGTCGTGGTCTTGCCCGAGCCGGTGGGGCCGGTGACGAGCACCAGGCCGCGGTGCTCCTCGGCCAGCCGTGTCACGACGGCGGGAAGGCCCAGGTCGTCCGCGGTCGTCGCAGAGGTCCGCACCCGACGAAAGATCATGGCGACCGAGCCGCGCTGACGGAAGACGTTCACGCGGAACCGTCCGACACCCTCGATGGAGTACGCGAAGTCGGCCTCGTTGCGCCGGTCGAAGTGGTCGGCGATGTCCGGGCGCATGATCGCCTCGGCCATGGCCGCGGTGTCGTCGGGCAGCAGCATCTCCTGGTCGGGGAGCTTGCGCAGCACACCGTTGACGCGGATGCGCGGCGGCGAGCCGACCTTGACGTGCAAGTCGGAGCCCTCTTCCTCCGCCAAGACGCGAAGACACAGATCCAGCCGTTCGTGACCCATCTGCGTATGCATCGGCCTCTTCACAACGCCTCTGTAGGAATAGGGTCCCCCACATGGACCTGCACGAGGGTCGGATCGAGGCCAACGGCCTGCTGTTCGCCTACCTGGAAGCGGGGCCCATCGACGGGCCTCTCGCGCTCTGTCTCCACGGCTTCCCCGACTCGGCATGGACGTGGCGCCACCTGCTCCCCGAGCTGGCGGGCGCGGGCTACCGCGCGGTCGCCCCGTTCATGCGCGGGTACGACCCGACCGACGTGCCGGACGACGGCCGCGCCTACCTCGGCGATCTCGTCGCCGACGCGTGCGCTCTCCACGACTCGCTGAACGGCGACGAACGGGCCGTGCTGATCGGCCACGACTGGGGCGCGGTGACCGCGTATCCGTCGGTCGCCTTCGCGCCCCACCGGTGGCGACGGGCCGTCACGCTCGCCATCCCGCCGACCGCCCTGTTCATGCAGGCGCTGCTCACCAGCTACGAGCAGCAGAAGCGCAGCTGGTACATGTTCTTCTTCCAGCACGCGCTAGCCGACATGGTCGTCCCGCAGGACGACCTGGCGTTCATCGACCGGTTGTGGGCTGACTGGTCGCCGGGCTTCTCGTCGCCCGAGGACCTGGAGTACACGAAGGAGTCGCTGCGGGCTCCCGCCAACCTGCAGGCGGCCCTCGGCTACTACCGGGCCATGCTCGGCGGGACGGCGCCCCCCGAGGACATCGCGGCCGAGCAGGCGGCCGCCCTCGCGCCGTCGACCGTCCCGACCCTATACATGCACGGCGGGCTCGACGGCTGCTGCGGCGTCGAAGTGGCGGCGGGCGCGGAAGCGTCGTTGCCGCCCGGCTCCGAGGTCGTCGTCGTCCCCGACGCGGGCCACTTCCTCCAGCTGGAGAAGCCCAAGGAGGTCAACGACCGGATCCTTCGCTTCCTCGAGGAGTAGCCGTGTCGATCGTCGCCGTCGTCAAGGAGGACTGCCCCACGTGCCGGCTGGTCGAACCGGTGCTGCAGGACCTC
The DNA here is from genome assembly GCA_041166085.1 of Actinomycetota bacterium. Taxonomy (GTDB): domain Bacteria; phylum Actinomycetota; class Acidimicrobiia; order Acidimicrobiales; family JAFATL01; genus JBEEFP01. The sequence continues at coordinate 78,193 of JBEEFP010000044.1, read as the reverse complement.
GTCGAGCGCGGCGTGGTCGAAGCCATCCACCGCGAGGACGATCCTGCCGGCCTGGAGGCGAGCTACCGGTTGGGGATCGAGACGGTGCCGACCCTGATCGCAGGGGACGAGCGCATCGTGGGCTGGTCGAGAGAGCAGTGGCAGGACTTCACGGGCGTGGCCGAGCTCGGCGTGGGACTCCCCGACTACCGGCCGGGGTGCGGGTCGAGAACCCTGGATCCCGGCGTGGCCGACGACCTGGCCGTGCGCTTCCGCGGCGGGACGCTGCGATCGCGCCGCGTGGAGCTGGGCGACCTGGAGGACGAGGCCGAGGCCATGTTCGACCGCGGCTGGACCGACGGTCTCCCTGTCGTCCCGCCCACCGAGGCCCGCGTGCTCCGCATGCTCGACGGCACCACCCGGGCCGCCGACGACGTCGTCGCGGTCGTACCGCCCGACCTCGCCGACTGCACCGTCGAGAAGGTCGCGGTCAACGCGGTGATGGCCGGTTGCCGGCCCGAGTACCTGCCCGTCGTGCTGGCTTGCGTCGAGGCCGCCTGCACGGACGAGTTCAACATGCACGGGCTGTTGGCCACGACGTACTTCTCGGGTCCGGTCGTGATCGTCAACGGGCCCGTCGCCCGTGCCATCGGCATGAACTCGAAGGGCAACGCTCTCGGGCAGGGCAACCGCGCCAACGCGACCATCGGACGCGCCCTGCAGCTCGTCGTGCGCAACGTGGGCGGGGGCAAGCCGGGCGGCGTCGATCGGGCCACCCTCGGCAACCCGGGCAAGTACACCTTCTGCTTCGCGGAGGACGAGGAGGGCTCACCGTGGGAGTCGCTCGCGGTGGAGCGTGGCTTCGACCCCGAAGCGTCGACCGTCACGTTGTTCGCTGGTGAAGGGCCACGCGGGATCGTCGACCAGCTCTCGCGCACACCCGAGTCGCTGGCGGGCTCGCTCGCCGCCGGCCTGCGTTCGGTCGCCCACCCGAAGCTCCCCATGGGCTTCGACGCCTTCCTCGTCGTCTCGCCCGAGCACGCGCGCGTGTTCGCCGAAGCGGGATGGAGCAAGGCGCGCGTGAAGGAGGAGCTGCACGCCCGCCTCCAGCTCGACGGGGCCGAGATCGTGCGGGGCGCTGGCGGGATCGCCGAGGGGGTGCCCGAGTCCTTCGCCGGTGCGACCCTGCCCAAGTTCCGGTCCGACGGGTTGTGGCTGGTGCACGCGGGCGGCGGCGCGGGTCTGTTCTCGGCCATCATCGGTGGGTGGGTCAATGGTGAGGCCGGCAGCCAGCCGGTGACACGGGAGGTAGGGACATGAGACGCGTGCTGGACCCGACAGCCGAGCGCTCCCCCGTCCACCGCGAGCGCGTGGCGCGGCCCGCATCGCTCGACGGAATCACCGTCGGCCTGCTCGACATCTCCAAGCCGCGCGGCGACGTGTTCCTCGACCGCCTGGCCGACCTGCTCGCTGCGCGCGGGCTCGTCGTCCGGCGTTACGCCAAGCCCACGTTCACCAAGAACGCACCGGTGGACCTGCGCCACGAGATCGCCACCAAATGCGACGTGGTGATCGAAGCACTCGCCGATTGAGGCTCGTGTACGTCGTGCAGTGTGCACGACATCACCGACCTGGAGGGCAGGGGCCTCCCCGGTGTCTTCGTCGCGTCCACCGAGTTCGTCGAGGCCGCCGCCGCCCAGTCCATCGCCCTCGGCTTCGAGCCCGCCGCGGTGTTCGTGCCCCACCCCATCCAGGACCGCACCGACCACGAGATGCGCGCCCTCGCCGACGCCGCCGTGGAAGAGATCCTCGCCGCGCTGACCGCGAACCCCTCCTGACTTTCGGACACTCAGGTGCGCCATGCGCACCTGAGTGTCCGAAAGTCGGGTCGCCGAGGACGGAACGCTCGACGCGCCGGCCCCCTGTGGGTCCAAAATGTCCACGGATGAGCTGTCCGGCGTGCGGACGCGAAAACCGACCGGGGGCGCGGTTCTGCCTTGGATGTGGCACGGCGCTGGCCGCGCGCTGCGCGGCGTGCGGCGCCGACCTGCCGCCCGACGCCCGGTTCTGCGACGGGTGCGGGGCCAGCGTCGCGCCCGAGTCGCCGGATCGTGCCGTCGCCGAACAGGCCCGCAAGGTGGTGACCGTCGTGTTCGCCGACCTGGCGGGGTCCACGAGTGTGCAGGAGCGCCAGGACCCCGAGTCGGTCCGGCGCATGATGGACCGCTTCTATGCGGCCCTGCGTCCCGAAGTGGAGGGCCGCGGCGGCGTGGTCGTGAAGCTGACCGGGGACGGGCTCATGGCCGCCTTCGGCGTCGACACGGTCGGCGAGGACGACGCGTGGCGCGCCGTCCAGGCCGCGGCCGGCCTCCAGGCCGCCTTCACCGACCTGTCACTCCCCGATCCGCTGACGTTGAGGGTGGGCGTCAACACCGGCGAGGTGATCGTGACCGCGGGCGACGCAGACGTCGTCGGCGACGCCGTCAATGTGGCGGCGCGCCTCGAGGCGGCCGCGGGCCCCGGCCAGGTGCTCGTCGGCGAAGAGACGTGGCGGCTCACCCGGCAGCTGGCAACCTTCGAGCTCGTGGCGCCCCTCGAGCTCCGGGGAAAGCGACAGCTGGTCCCGGCCTATCGGTTGGTCGCCGTCGCCGATCCGGGCGGCGACGGGTCGGCGCCGTTCGTCGGGCGCGAGACCGAGCTGTCACGGCTGACGGCGCTCTTCGACGACGTCGTCGAGCAAAGGACGGCGCGTCTGGCGACGGTCGTCGGATCGCCAGGTCTCGGCAAGAGCAGACTGGCGGCGCAGTTGGTCTCGACGCTCGGCGACCGCGCCATCACCCTCGAGGCGCGGTTCTCGGCCACGGCCGCGTCGACATTCGGCCCGCTGCTCGACGCGCTGCGCGCCGCGGTCGGCGAGACCGCGGTCGGCGACATCGTGTCGGGCTCGCCCCAGACGGCTTTCCTGGCCGTCCGGCGGGCCATCGAGGCCCTCGCCGCCGCACGTCCCGTCGTGCTGGTCCTCGAAGACCTGCACTGGGCCGAGCCGCTCCTGCTCGACTTGGTCGAGCACCTGGTGGAATGGACGCGAGCGGCACCGCTACTGCTGGTGGCCCTGGCCCGTCCCGAGCTGCGAGAGATCCGGCCTGCGCTCGTCGAGACCGGTGGCCGGGCCACCCTCGTCACCGTGCTCGAGGGCCTCGACCCGGCGGAGACGGAGCGGCTGGCCTGCGATCTGCTCGAGACCGACGACCTCCCACCCGCGCTCGTGAGGCGGGTGCTCGTCGGCAGCGAAGGGAACCCGCTGTTCGTGCGTGAGCTGGTGCGCATGCTCGTGGACGACGGCGTGCTCCGTCGCCATGGGGAGGGGTGGCGATCCACCATCGAGGTGGACGCCATCACCGTCCCGCCGACGATCCAGTCGCTCATGGCCGCCCGCGTCGAGCGACTCCCCGTCGACGAACGCACCGTCCTCGAGTGCGCAGCGGTCGTGGGGCGCGAGTTCTACCGCGGCGCGGTGGCCGAGTTGCTCCCTCCGCACCTGCGCGCTCAGTTGGGCACGGTTCTGGAGCGTCTGCGCCAGAAGGAGATGGTCGAGCCCGAGGGCACGTACTGGATCGATGAGCCCGTGCTGCGGTTCCACCACGTGCTGCTGCGCGATGCGGCCTACCGGCGCCTGCTCAAGGAGGTCCGGGCCGATCTCCACGAGCGCTACGCCCGCTGGCTCGAGGCCAAGGCGGGGATCGGTGGCGAGGCGGACGACGAGATCCTCGGCTACCACCTCGAGCACGCGCATCAGTATCGAGCCGAGCTCGGCGTGTTCGACGACCGCACGGCACTGCTCGGCCGCGAGGCGGCGACGCGGTTGGCCGCCGCAGGACGACGGGCCCTCGACCGCGACGACCTACCGGCGGCAGCGGGGCTCCTGGGCCGTGCCCTGGCACGAGCCGACGGCACTGACCCCGAGCGGCCTGGTCTGCTCATCGACCGTTGCGAGGCGCTCATTGCAACGGGCGCGCTGGCCGACGGCGCCGATGCCCTCGCCGAGCTGCAGGAGCTCGCAACCGGATCGCCGCGGCTCCGAGCCTGGGCCGGCTGCTTCTCCGCGCAGTTGACGAGCCTCACGGATCCCGAGCACCTCGTCGAGGCGGCCAGCGCCGTGCAGGACGCCGCCGCGCAGCTGAGCAAGCTGGCCGACGCTGCCGGCGCGGCCAAGGCGCACGCCGTGCACGCGGCCGTGCTCGCCCGACTGGGTCACGTCGGCGACTGCGAGGTCGCCCTCGACCGGGCCCTCGCGGCAGCCCGCGAGGCCGGCGACACACGCCGCGCGACCGCCGTCCTCGCAGGGGCCCCGCTTGCCGCGCTGTGGGGACCGAGCCCCATCGCCCGTGCCAGCGGACGCTGCCTCGACGTGGTGCGGGTGCTGCGCATCACGACCAGCGCCACCACCGTCGAGGCGACATCGCTCCGCTGCCAGGCCGTGCTCGAGTCACTCCGAGGGCGTACCGACGCAGCGCGACGGATGCTGGCATCCGCCCGGTCTTCGCTCGAGGAGCTGGGGCACCGTCACGGCCTCCTGTCGACAGAGATGTTCGCGGGCCTGGTGGAGCTGTTCGCCGACGATCCCGTCGCGGCCGAGCGGGAGCTGCGCGCCGCCCATGACGGCTTCGTCGAGCTCGGCGTCGGCGCCGACGCCGGTCAGGCTGCCGCTCTCCTCGGGCGGGCGCTCCTTGCCCAGGGACGAGTGGAGGAGGCCGAGGCACTCACGGTCGAGAGCGAACGACTGGGTGGCGCCGACATGAAGACGGCCATCGCCTGGCGTGCCGTCCGGGCAGAGGCCCTGGCCCGTCGAGGCGCCGTCGACGAGGCACTGGCGCTGGCGCGAGCCGCCGTCGCCCTCGCGGAACCCACTGACGCGCTGCTCGATCAAGCCGACACGCACCTCGCCCTCGCCACCGTCCTCCAGCTGGCTGGGCGCAACGAGGAAGGGGCGACCGAAGCAACCAGAGCGGCCGAGCTCTACGAACGGAAGGGCGCGACCGTCCTCGCCCAGCGGGCAGCCCTGCTCGTCGGACCGAAGAGAGGAACGGCACCGGCCGCTCCCGCAGCAGCACGTCGCGTCCGCCGCATCCCCGAGACGGCCATGACGCGGTGGTGGGAACGCGCCCGCGCCTCCCTCGCACGCGGCGATCAGACGGCGTATCGGGCCCTGTTCTCCGCCGACCTCGTCGTCGTCGACCACATCCATCAGCTGGATCGGCCGCCTCGCGAGGACGTCGAGCCACGCGTGGAACCGCTCGCTGCCATCGGCGATCGTCACGGCCTGGTTCGGACGCATAGGCGCATGGACGACCAACTCGCTGGCGCGTCGGAGGTCGAGGACCTGCGCGTCCAGCGCATCGACGAGCGCGGCCTGCTGGTGCGCAGCGAGCGCTACGCCGCGGACGAGCTGCACCTCGCCCTCGCGCGCGTCATCGAGCTTTACGCCGAGGAGGAGGCGCCGAGTACCCGACGAAAGCCGCTCGCGCGGACCGCCGAGATCGTTCGTCGACTGGACAGTGCCCTCGGCGGCAACGGCGACATGATGGCGGAGGACGTCATCGTCGTGGACCGCCGACCGGCGGGGCTCGGAACACTCCGCGGTCGACAAACCATGGTCGAGGTCAGCGCCGGCCTGGTCGGCCTCGTGCGCGACACGAGGCGGCGGATGGTCGACGTCCTCGCCCTCGTCGCCGAGCGGGACCGAGAGATCGGGCTCATCGAGACGGTGGTCGAGGGGCACAGCGGGGACGGAACCGACTTCGCCCTCCGGATGCTCGCCCTCAACATCGTGGGTCCCGACGGCACCATCGAACGGGCGGAGTGGTTCGCGCCTGAGCAGGCCGACGAGGCACTGGCGCGCTTCGACGAGCTGACCGCCGCCGGTTCGCACGTCGCCCCGCCGACCAACAAGGTGCTCGCCGTCGTGGAGCGGGGCTTCGAGATGTTCCGCAGGGGGGAGACGCCAGATCCCGCGGACTTCTACAGCCCGACGGCTCGAATCGAGGACCGGCGACGCGGGCTTCGTAGCGCCGTCACCGGCCAGGCGGCGCGGACGAACTACGAGCTCGTCGCGTCGCACGTGGAGGAGCTGCACTCCGAACCCATCGCGACCCGCGGCGACCGACTGGCACTGGTCCGCACGCGGATGCACGGCGGCGCGGCCACACCGTTCGATGCGGAGGTCATCCAGCTCTACGAATGCGACGATGACGGCCGCCTCGTGCTCAACATCGCGTTCGACGGCGACGATCTCCGGATTGCGGTCGCGGAGATGGCGGAGCGCTACGCCGTCGGTGAGGGTGCGGGCCAACGCGAGGTGTGCGCGACCACCGAGGCGTTCTTCGACGCCCTCGCGGCGCAGAATGCAGGGGCGTTGCAGCCGCTGATCTCGCGCGCGTTCGTTGCCGTCGACCATCGTGGCGCAGGCTGGGGCACCGTAAGTCGCGAGGAGTACGTGCAGCTGATGACCTCGCTGTGGGACATGAGCAGCGATTACACCGTGCTCCCCGCCGCGGTGCTCGCCGTCAACGGCCGTGGCGCCGTCTACCTGGCCGAGTCGCCAGGGACGAGCACGTCCGGCGGCACGTACGAGATCACGTGGTGTCCGGTGATGCTGGTCGAGGACGGGCTCGTCACCCGCTACGAGGTGTACCCCGGCGACGCACAGCAGGCCGCCGTAGCGCGCTTCGACGAACTGACCCGCGCCGTCGAGCATGGTGTGCTCGAGAACGCCTGCACGCGGGTGTTCGAGGCCTTCGATCGGTTCTTCTTCGCCCGCGATTGGGAGGGCATGACCACGATCGTTGCGCCTGAGATCCGTCAGGAGGACCGACGAACCGGGTTCAAGCTCGTGCGGGTCGGTGCGGCTGCCCACGTGGAGGCGTCAAGGCAGCTGGCCGAGCTCGGGACCACGCGGATCGACAGGGCGATCATCGCCGTCCGAGGCGAGCACCTGGCGCTGAGCCGCAACGTCCTCTCCGGCGTCTCCGAGGACGGCGATCGCATCGAGGTCGATACGCTCCTGATTCGGGAGCTCGACGACGTGGGCCGGTTCAGCGGAACATGCGCCTTCGATCCCGACGACCTCGATGCCGCCTTCGCCGAGCTCGACCGCCGCTTCGCCGCCAGCCTGCCCGCACCCCTGCAACGAACGTGGGCCGTCGGCACCGGCTTCCTCGAGGCGTACAACACTCGCGCGTGGGACGCGCTGGCCGGGTTGCTGCACCCGGACTTCATCGCGCTCGATCGCAGGCCAGCCGGGTTCGGCGAGCTGGATGCGCAGGGGTTCGTCGACTGGGCGCGTTCCCTGGTGTCGATGGCGCCCGACATCCGCCTCTCGGCCGCCGATGTGCCGTTCCTCGGCGAGGATGGCTTGGCCGCACGGGTGCTCAGCCGCGGGAGCGTCTCCGGCGGAGGGGAATTCGAGCTCGATCGAGTCACGCGAGTCGCTGTGCGCGACGGCAAGCTGCTCCGGCTCGAGTTCTTCCCGCTCGAGGACCTGGAGGTTGCCGTCCGCGGACAGGAGCCGAACGCAGCGGCCCTGGCCCCTGTTCTCCTCGAGAACGAAGAGACGCGGACGCTCGAGCGGTACGAAGCGGCGCGCAAGGCCGGGGACGAGGCCGCGGTGCTCGCGACGATCAGCGAGCAGATCGTCATGGACGATCGGCGCGCTGGGACGCGGAATCTCGTGCAGGGCCAGGACGCGGTCATCGCACACGTGCGTGCCCTCGGTGCCCGGATCGCACGGACGATGGAGTGCATCGCCACGCGGGGCGATCACCTCGCCCTGTACCGGGCGTCCTATCGGGGTGTCGCCGAGGAGAGCGGGCCCATCGAGGTCGACACCCTCGAGATGGGTGAGGTGGACGCCGACGGACGAGAGATCCTCACCGTCACCTTCGACGCCCATGACCTCGACGCCGCCTACGCCGAGCTCGACGCCCGGTACCTGGCCGGCGAAGGCGCGCCCTGCGGCGACGTTCATGAGCTCATGATGCGGTCATTTGCGGCGTGGAGCGCGCGCGATTGGACGACCTTCGACTCGTTCGCGCCGGGCGCGGTGGTGCACGACCGCCGCCCGCTCGGCCACGGCGAGATCAGCGCGACGGAGTTCGTGGCGCGCACCCGCGGCCTTGCCGAGCTCCTCCCGGACGGCGAGGTCCGGATCCGAGAGGTCGTCGCGCTGGCCCCTGGACGGTGGCTCGGCCTCCTCCACGGAAGCGGCCACGGTCCCGACGGGGGGGTGGCGGAATACGAGTTCTTCGTCGTCGCGGTCGTGGCCAACGGCGCCGTCTCGCGTGCAGAGTTCGTCGCGGGCGATGACCGGGCCTCTGCGCTCCGGCGCTTCGAGGAGCTCGATGGCGGGCCCACGCCGTGGACGATCCCACCGAACCGGGCACATGAGAACGGGCTGGTAATGGCAGCCCGGGTCCTGGCGCACGACGAGGCCGGCGCCGCCGCCCTCCACTCGCCGGCCTTCGTCTTCGAAGATCGTCGCTCGGGCACCCTGGACGCGCCACCGGTAGGCGTCGGTCGCCAGGTGCGCAGTGTCGCCGGGGTCGAGGCCGTGCCCATGACCCTGGTTGCGACGCGGGGCGAACGGCTCGCGCTCGAACGGGTCGTGTGGGAGGGAGCGGTGCCGGACGGCGGCGGACCCTTCGAGGTGGAGATGTTGGTCTTGGGCGAGCTGGACGAAGACGGCCTGATCGCCAGGCGGGTGCTGTTCGACGCGGACGACCTGGACGCCGCGTTCGAGGAGCTCGACTCCCGGTACGTGCTCGGTGAAGGGGCCGCGTGTCGTGGCCTCTTCGAGCGGGCGATGGCCGGCTTCCACGCGTGGAACGCCCGCGCTTGGGATGTCCTGGCTGCCAACATGGCTGCGGACGCTGTGATGGTCGACCGGCGGCCCGCCGGGTGGGGCCAGCTCACGCGCGCCGGCTTCGTCGAGCACGTGCGCACACTGCCCGACCTTGTCGTCGACGGCCGGATCCGGGTGGTCGAGGTGCCGCGGCTCGGGCAGCGCACGTGGCTCGGTCACATCGAAGGTCGAGGCCACGCATCCGACGGAGGCCCAGTTGCGTACACCTTCTGGGTTGTCGCGGTGGTCGAGCACGACCGCGTGGCCCGCATCGAGTTCCTGCCGATCGAAGATCGGACCGCGGCCGTAGCCAGATTCGACACCCTGGCAGGACGCCTCGGAACCTTCAGACCGAATCGCGCTCACGAGCTCGGAGTCCGCCTCGCCGAGCGTCTCGTCGCCGGGGACTTCGAGGCCATCGCAGCACTCCACGCCGACGACTACGTCGAGGAGGACCACCGCTCGGGCACCATCGACTTCGAGCTCGACCCGGCCGACCGGGCCAAGACGCTCAGGACCGTCGAAGCGCTCGAGGTCGAACCGGTCGCCACCCGGGGCGAACGACTCGCGCTCGACCGGCTCACCTGGCGCGGGCACGGTCCGGGCGGCGGCGGTGAGTTCGAGGCGGAGACCTTGGTCCTCGGCGAGCTCGACGATGACGGTCGCGTCTGCCGCCGCACCCATTTCGATGCGGACGCCCCAGACGCCGCCTACGAAGAGCTCGACCGGCGCTTTGCGGCCGGCGAGGCCCGTCCCTTTACCAACACCGTCACGTTTCTCTCCGAGACGAATGTGCTCTGGGCCAGACGGGATTGGGCCCGACTCGCCACGTATTACCGCGAGGACGTCGAGGTGGTCGACTCACGACCGCTGGGCTGGGGGACCATCACCGGGGCCGACTTCCTCGAGCGATCGAAGGCACTGGTCGAGGCCGCTCCTGACATCAGCGTTCGCTCCATCGCCGTTCCACGTATCGGTCATTGGGGTGCGATCTCGGTACTGCAGTTCACGGGCACGAGTGCGGAGGGCGCCGACGTCGAGCTCGTGTTCGGCGGCCACTGGACCCTCGAAGATTCTCGGCTCACACGGGTCGAGTGGTTCCCGGTCGAGCGCCTGAGCCAGGTGATCGCCCGCTTCGACGCCCAGGTCCGCTCGCGGGACGTCGTGCCCCCGAACGAGTGCCGGCGGGCCCGTGAGGCGTACCTGCGCGCTTTCGCGTCGCGTGACCGCGACCGTCTCGTCGAGATGATCGCCGCCGATGCGACCGTGAACGACCACCGTCCGCTGATGCTCGGTACCGGCCGCCGCGGCAAGGAGGAGGTGCTGAACGGGATCGAAGCGCTCTTCTCCATCGGGGTCACGAACCAGCGTCACGAGGTCCTCGCGACGCGGGGCGAGCGGCTGGAGCTGACGCGTGTCACCGTCTCGGGACCAACCGGCGCGGGGGACGGCGCCGAGTTCACCGGCCTCTTCCTGCTCGAGATCGACGATGCGGGACGTCTCATCCACAACGGTGCCTTCGATCTGAACCAGCTGGACGAGGCCTATGCCGACCTCGACCGTCGCTTCAGAGAGCACGAGTCGGCGCCGTTCGCCGACACGCTGCGCCTCGTCGAGGCCTCCAGCCGCGCCTTCACCGCCCGCGATTGGGCGGGGTTCGAACGCGCGCTGGCGCCCGGTCTCGAGGTCGTCGAGCACGGCGATGTCGGCTTCCGGCGCCGGGGACGGGACCAGTACGTCGCGTCGACACGGGCGTTGACCGACCTGGCGCCGGATGTCGGCGCCACCTGTGTCGCCGTCCCCCAGGTCTCCGAGCGTGGCGCCGTGTCCATCTGGCGCTTCGCTGGGACGTACGGCGACGCCGGCCCCTTCGAACGCACATCGGTCCTCGTGACCATCGTGCGCGGCAACGTCATCACCCGTATCGAGACGTTCGACGGGGCCGACCTGGACTCGGCCGTCGCCCGCTTCGACGAGCTGACGAGACAGAACAGTGCCGTTCCGCCGAACCGCGCCGCCGATGTCGGCGGCGAGATCGAGGCGCGCCTTCTGGCAGGCGACACCGAGGGCTTCGCCGCCCTCTTCGCGCCGGGTGCGGTGACCGATGACCGCCGCGCCGGGCTGCGAAGCACCGTCAGCGGGCCGGAGCTCCTCCGCGTGCTGGCGGCATCGTTGGTCGGCGTGACGGCGGTGACACCGACACTCGTCGCGACGCGCGGCCAACGATTGGCACAGGTGCACGTGCTGTTCCGCGGCGAGGACGCTCACGGCGGCGCCTTCGAGGCCGAGATCGTGGAGATCATCGACATCGACGAGGCCGGACTGGTGACGGCGATCGTCGTCTTCGATGACGATCTCGAAGCCGCGTTCGCCGAGCTGGACCGGCGCTTCGCCGAGGGAGAGGCGGCTCAACACCCGGAGGCGTGGGCGCGTACCCAACAGGTTCTGGAGATCCTCAACGCGCAGGACTCGACTGGGCTCACCGAGATCGTGGCACCGAGCTTCCGTGTCGTCGACCACCGCCCCGTCGGCTGGGGCGAGCTCGACGCCGAGGGCTTTCTCGCGTTGACGCGTCTGCGAGCGGAGCTCGCGCCAGCGGCGACGATCCAGTACACGGCCGTGCCTCGGCTCTCGGACACGGCGGCGGCAGGCAGCGTGCGCATGGCGGGCAGGACGGTCGAGGGCGCAGACTTCGAGATCGCCTTCGCGACAGTGGCGACGATCCGGGCCGGCCTCGTCGACCAGGTGGAGCTGTTCGCAGCGGAGGACCTCGACCTGGCGATCGCCCGGTTCGAAGACCTGGAGCGGTCCGCAGCCGCGCCCGATGCAACGAATGCGTCGGTCCAGGCGGGTACCCGCTTCATCGACCTGTGGCTCGCCCGCGAGTGGGACGAAGTGGCGGCGCTGTTCGAGCCCGGCGGCTTCGTCGAGGAGCGTCGCCGGGGCTGGCGAACGGCTAGTACGGGTCGGTCGGACATCGCCGCGTTCTTTCGCCAGACGTCCGGCGTGGAAGCCGCAAGCGTCAGGATCATCGCGACGCGCGGCAACCGGCTCTCGCTCGGGACCACCGTCTCGTCGGGAACGACGGCGGCGACGGGGACGTTCGAGGTCGAGACCGTCCAGATCGTGGAGACCGGGCCCGCCGGTCTGATCACGGCGATGATCACGTTCGATCCGATCGACCTCGACGCCGCCCTCGAGGAGCTCGACGAGCGGTACCTACGCGACGAGGGAGCAAGCCACGCCTTCGAATGGCGGGTCGGCAACGCGTTCTTCGCCGCCTATGCCGCCCGCGACTGGTCCGCGCTGGCCGTCACGATGACGCCGGATCTCAAGGTGCTCGATCACCGCACGATGGGGTGGCCGGCGAGAAGCCGCGACCAGTATCTCGAGACGATCCGTGCCTTGGCCGCGCAGGTCAATGACGACCGCATGTTCGTCAGCGAGATCCTCCGAGCGTCACCGGCGGGAGACGTGTCCCGCTTCGTCCACCGCGGCACGGATACCGCCGGCGTCGTCTTCGAGCGCCGGTTTCTCGCGTTGACGCTGATCGACGGGTCCGGGCGGGCAAAACTGTTCGAGTACTGGGAGGACTACGACGTCAACGCGGCGCTCGCCCGATTCGACGAGGTCGTCCTTTCCGCCGAGCCGGTGTACGTCAACCGGGCCATGCAGATCGGCGGGGAGCTCAACAGGCTGCTGCTCGCGGGCGACTGGGACGGGGTCGCCACCCTCTACAGCCCGGATTTGCGGCTCGACGATCGCCGTCCGGGGCTGCGGTCGACGTTCGTGGGCGCCGAAGCGGTGGCGGCGGTGACCCGCGGCTTGGCCGCGGTGACCGGCATCGCGCACAACTACGTCGCAACCCGCGGCGACCGCCTGCATCTCGCCAACCTGCGCTTCTCGGGAACCGATCGCCAGGGCGTCGAGTTCGAGGTCGACACGCTGCAGGTCCTCGAGATCGACGACGATGGCGAGCCCTCCGCGGTCGTGACGTTCGAACCCGCGGATCACGAGGCCGCTTTCGAGGAGCTCGACGGCCGGTTCGCGGCAGGTGAGGCGGCGGGTTGTCCGACCCCGTGGCGGACCATCCGTGACGTCGTCGCCGCCTTCAACAGCGGGGATCCCGACCGGTTCGCGGCGACGGCGTTGGGTCTGGCGAGCGCCATCGACCACCGCAACCTCGGATGGGGTCGGACCTCCGGAGCCGGGTTCGCCGAGTCGTCCAAGACGTCGGTCGGGGGCGATGCCCGGATGCGCTGCACCGCCGTCCCGCGCATCCGTCCCGACGCCATCGTCGCCGTGCTCGAGACCACCGGAATCGTGCCGATGGGCGGCGGACCTTGGGAGCAGGCCTTCGCCGTCGTCGCGTGGCTCGAAGGCTCGCGCACAGATCAACTCGAGTTCTTCGACATCGAGCACCTGGATGACGCCGTTCGCCGTTTCGACGAGTCGGTCGAACCGAGAGGTGATCCGCCGATCAAGGACCTGGTGCCCCCGAACAGAGCCGCGGAGGTGATCGCGGGCATCGTGCGGGCCTCGGTGGCGCAGGATTGGGAGACCGTCGAACGATGCTTCAACCCTGCATGCACCACGACCGACCTCCGGCCCCTCTTCCGCACGCGGATCGAGGGCGCCGGCAACGTCATCTCCAACCTGCGCAGCATCGTCGGGACGGGCGGAACGACGCGCATCACCTCTTCGGTTGTCGCGACCCGTGGCGAACGACACGCGGTCAGGATGCTGCGGTTTCACGGGGGCTCACTCGCCCACGACCGGTTCGAGGTGCAGACGTTGCAAGCTTCCGAGCTCGATGAGCAGGGCCTCGTTCTCAGGACCTTCGTCTACGAGCCGGACGACCTTGCCCGCGCAGTGGAACAGATGCACGCGCGCTACCTGGCCGGAGAGGGACAGGCCACGGCCGACGCGCTCGAGGTGGGCGACGCGTTCGCGGCGGCCTACGAGCGCCGGGATTGGGAGGCCTACGAGGCGCTGCTCACCGAGGACGTCGCCGTCATTGACCATCGCTCGATGGCTTTTCCGCCGCGCGACCGGGCGTCCTTTTTGGCGTCCACCGGCGCGCTCACGGCGAGTGTCGACCACGACCGCATGATCAGGCTGTCGACACCGCGGCTGTCCGCGCACGGCGCGGTGGCCGTCGTGCTGCAGACGGGCGTGTACGGCGACGGCGTTCCCTTCGAGCGGATCATGGTGCTAATCGGCATGATCCGGGACGGCCGGTTCTCACGCCTGGAGTACTTCGACGCGAGCCAGCTCGACGCGGCCCTCGCCCGCTTCGAGGAACTCGCGTCGGGGGACGTGGTGCGACCGAGCGCCAACAGTGCCGTCGAGACATCGCGCCGGCTGATCGATCTGACCATCGCCGTCGATGTCGATGCCGTGGCGGCGACCTATGCGCCGGCGGCGGTGATCGACGACCGCCGAGCTGGCCTCGCGAGCGTCGTCACGGGACCCGAGGCCATGCGGATGTCGGCGCAGGCGATGGCCGACGTCACCTCCGCGGACATCACGACGTTGGCGACGCGCGGCGATCGTCTCACGCTCGGGAGTGTCCTCTGGCGGGGAGACGACCGCTTCGAGATCGAGACTGTGCACGTCCTCGAAGTGGACGACCGCAGTCTGATCGTTGGCAACGTGGTGTTCGACCCCGACGACCTCGACGCCGCCTACGCCGAGCTCGACCGGCGCTACCTCGAGGGCGAGGGAGCCGAGTACGAACGGGTGCTGCAGCGGGGGGCCGCGTTCCTCGACGCCTACGGCTCCCGGGACTGGGCCGCCGCGGCAGACACGGTCGTCCACGACGTGCAGGTGGCCGACCATCGCCTGGCCGGGTGGCCGGGGCGGGACAAGGACGCCTACGTGGCCAGCTCGCAGGCACTGGTCGAACAGATGGCCGACGAACAGGTGAGGTGCGTCGCCATCCCCCGCATCTCGGCCCGGGGCGCGGTGCGGGTGATCGACCAGCGGGGCACTTACGGCGATGACGTGGCCTTCGAGCGCTCCTTCGTCGTGCTCGTCGCCAAGGACGGCGACGGGAACGAGCACATCGAGTACTTCGACGCCGGGGACCTCGGCGCGGCAATCGCCCGTTTCGAGTCCCTCACTTCCTGACTTTCGGACACTCAGGTGCGCCATGCGCACCTGAGTGTCCGAAAGTCAGGCCGGACCGGGCAGACCCAGCGACTCCGAGCCGTCGACGGACCGGACGGCGAGGCCGTCGGTGACCAGGGAGGCGGCGATGCGGTCGGCGCGGTCGGGGTCGTCGGGCCAGCCGCAGACGGCGGCGATGTCGCCGCAGGCGACGGGGCCGAGGCGGAGGGCGTCGACGAGGCGGCCGCGGCCCTGGCGGTCGGAGCCCTCGAACGGTGACTGGCGAGTGGCGACGAAGGGGTCATCGCCGCCACTCCCACGCCAGACGCAGTCGGACGCGACGGGGCACTCGTCGCAACGCGGTGAGCGGGCCGTGCACACGGTGGCGCCGAGGTCGAGGAGAGCCTGGTTCCACGCCCAGCCCTCGCCGGCCGGCACCAGCGCGTCGGCCTCGGCCTGCGACACGGCACGGCCGTGCAGCCGGGCGAGCGAACGCGCCACGTTGACGTCGAGCACACCCACGTCGCGCTCGTAGGCGAAGGCGAGGACCGCACGCGCCGTGTAGGGGCCGATGCCCGGCAGCGCCATCAGCCCGTCGAGGTCGTCGGGGACGCGGTCGCCCATGGCGACGGCGGCCCGGTGCAAGTTGACGGCCCGGCGGTTGTACCCGAGCCCGGCCCACATGCGGACCACGTCACCCGCCGACGCGGACGCGCAGGACGCCACGGTCGGGAACCGCACCATGAACGCGTCGTACTTGGGGATCACCCGTGTCACCTGGGTCTGCTGGAGCATGAGCTCGCTCACGAGCACCGCCCACGGATCGCGAGTGCGCCGCCACGGCAGGTCGCGCCGCGACGCGGCCGACCACTCGAGCAGCGCGCGCTGCAGGGCTACGGCTGGTCCCAGACGTCGTCGCCGTAGGGGCGGCCGCGGGGCGGCGCGTCGGCCTGCTTCCACACCATGAGCTTGCGGCGGAAGTAACAGACCTCCTCGCCCCGCTGGTTGATGCCCTTGGTCTCGACCGTGATGATGCCCCGGTCGGGCTTGGACGACGACTCCTTCTTGTCGAGGACACGCGTCTCGGCATAGATCGTGTCGCCGTGGAAGGTCGGCTTCTTGTGGCTGAGCGTCTCGACCTCGAGGTTGGCGATGCACGACCCGCTCACGTCCGGCACCGACATGCCGAGCACCAACGAGTACACGAGGTTGCCGACGACGACGTTCTGCTTCTGTACCGTCTCGTGCTCCGCGAACCACGCGTTGGTGTGCAGCGGGTGGTGGTTCATGGTGATCATGCAGAACAGGTGGTCGTCGTACTCGGTGATGGTCTTGCCCGGCCAGTGCTTGTAGATGTCGCCGACCACGAAGTCCTCGTAGTAGCGACCGAACGGGCGGTCGTACGTCGTCATGCTCGGAGACTATTCGGCGACGACATTGCAACCGATTCCAAGGGTCACCCCAGCGGGGTGCCAGTTTCGGTGGGCAACGTCACCCGCGCCCGAACCCGCGGGCCACGATCCGAAGGACGACATGAACCGCATCAGCAAGATTGCCGTGGGCTCGGCCATGATGGCCTCGGCCCTCGGCGGCGGGGCGATCGGCGCCGCCCTCCTGAACGGCTCCGCCAGCGCCCAGACGTCCAGCACGACGACACCGACCACTGCACCGGCGGCCAGCAGCACTGCCCCGACCGACAGGAGCAACGAGGATCCGACGCACGAGGCGGGCGAGAGCGCGCAGCGTGAGGCGGACGAGACCGCCGGCCGGGTCGGCGGCGACCATCACGGCGGTCCGTCCAACACGGACCCGGCCCACGAGGCGGCCGAGAGCCCGGCCCGGGCCGCGGAGGAGGCGGCGCAGGACGCGGCCATCGCCAACGGCTCCGGTAGCTCGGCGGGCGGGGCGACCACCACGACCAACCCCTGAACCCACACCCGGCCTCCCGTCGAGGCGATGACCGTCGCAAGCCGACGGTCGTCGCCTCGGCAAGGTCGACCTTGTCCTACGACGCCAGGGGAATGGTGAGGCGAAACGTGGCGCCGCGACCCGGCTCGCTCTCGACCTCGAGGCGGCCCTGATGGAGCTCGGCGAAGGTGCGGGCGAGGGTGAAGGCGCCCGCCCCCACCAGACCCGCCTCCGCGATGGCGACCACACCGACAGGGTGATACGCCGGAAAGGACGGCGAGAAGAAGAGACTGCCCCCGACACCAACGAGCGCGATGACTGCGACGGCGGCCATGGTCTGGGCGCCCAATCGAGCCGCCTCTTCGTCGCCGATGACGCCGAGGTCGACAAGCGACAGCCGGGCTCCACTCGACCTCACGGCGCCCGCTCGCTCTCGGGCAACGGTGTGGCCAGCTGCGGGAAGGCCAACCGGAACGTGGACCCTTCGCCCGGCTCGCTCTCGACCTCGAGCCGGCCGTGGTGGAGCTCGGCGAACGTTCGCGCGAGGGCGAGACCGAGGCCCGCGCCGGGCATGGCCAGGCCGGCCGGTGCGACCTGCTGGAACTCGTCGAAGATCCGCGTCTGGTCGGCCGCCGCGATCCCCGGGCCCGAGTCGTGGACGGCAACGACGACCTCACCATTGTCTCGGCCCGCGCGGACGTCGATGCGCGCGCCGTCAGGACTGAACTTGACGGCGTTGGAGACCAGGTTCGCCACGGCCCGTCCCAACCGGATCGCGTCGGCTTGCACCACCTCGACGACCGGGTCGACGCTGACCGCGAAGCTGAGAGCACGCTCGCTTGCCTCGTCGGCGTGGCTGTCGATCGCGGTACGTACGAGTTCGGTGATGGCGACGTCGCCGACGACCAGCTCGATGCGGCCCGCCTCCGCCTTGGCCAGGTCGAGGATGTCGTCGATCAGCGCCAGTAGCTGACGGCCCGCGTCGACGATGTCGCCGATGTACTCGGCCTGCTTTGCGTTGAGCGGGCCGAACAGTCGCTCGTTGAGCACCTCGGCGAAGCCGATGACGGCGTTGAGCGGGGTCCGCAGCTCGTGGCTCATGTTGGCGAGGAACTCGGACTTGTGGCGGCTCACCTGCTCGAGCTCGCGCCACGATCGTTCGACCTCCGCACGGGCCGACCGCTCGGCAGCCTGCAACACGTGCAGCTTCTCCACCAGCCACGCCATCATCAGTCCGGGCCCGAGGCACGCGCCCATCGCCAGCTCCCAACGGAGGAGCGGTAGGCCGTACCCCGATTGGCGAGCGAGCACGAGCGCCAGGGCCGCGCCCGAGACGGGAAGGAGGGCGAGAGCGTCGCGGCGGGGCAACAGCATGAACAGCGACAGCGCGCCCCAGATGTACCAACAGGCGATCGAAGAGCCGATGACCGGGCCCGAGAACCACACGGCCGTGGTGATGATCCCGACGAAGAGCACGTAGGTCGCGATGAAGCGGCTCGCATTGAGGGCGGTCGGCCGTAGACGAAGGACCAGCCCGGTGCCGACCGCCGGGATGGCCACCAGCATGAGGGGGCCGACCCGGAAGCCCGGTATCGGCAACCGGTGCTGCAATCCGAGGGTCAGGAGGGCGAGCAGGCCGATCAGCGTGCCGAAGAGGCTGGTGGCCGTCACCACCCGGGTGTTGCGGCGCCGAGCCTCGGCGGTGTCGAAGGCATCCGGGGTACGGGTCTCCTCGACGACGTGCACCTCGTTGGCCGCGACCCGCCGCTGCAGCGAGAACGTGAACGTGCTCCCCGCGCCGAGCGCGCTCTCGAGGCAGAGGTGGCCGCCGTGGGCCTCGACAAGGCGGCGCGCCAGCGGGAGGCCCAGGCCGGTGCCGCCGCTGCTCGACGAAAACGCCTGCTCGTAGGCCTCGAAGACCCGCTCGTGGTCAGCCGGCGCGATGCCGGGACCCGTGTCGACAACCGACACCTCGATGCGATCACGAAGCGGGCGGGCTTGCAGTCGCACGACTCCGCTCGCGGGCGTGAACTTGACCGCGTTGGCGAGCAGGTTGACCACGACCTGGCGTAGCTTCCCCTCGTCGCCGTGCACGCTGCCGAGCGCGGGCACCTCACACTGCAGCTCGACACCGCGGCGGGCCGCTTCCTCGCGGAACAGCCCCACCGCGCCGTGCAGCATCGGGGCCACGTCGACCTCGGTGACGTCGAGCTCGAGACGACCGGACTCGACCTTGGCCACGTCGAGGGCCTGGCCTATCAGTCCGAGGAGGTGGCGCCCCGAGCTCCGGATCTCGTCGAGGTAGTCGACTTGGCGCTCGTTCAGTGGACCGAACAGCTCGTCGCCGAGCACCTCCGAGAAGCCGAGGATGGCATTGAGCGGCGTGCGCAGCTCATGGCTGGTGGTGGCGAGGAATTCGCGCTTCTGCCGGTTCAACTCCTCGAGCCGGGCGTTGGCCAGCTCGAGCTGGTACCGGGCGGCGCGGTCGTCGAGCGCGATCGACGTGATGCGGCTGACGACCCACTCGACCAGCCCGGCGGCGACCGCGATGCCCCCAACTGCGAGCTCCCATTCGACGAGCACGTCCCAGTGCCCGTCCTGGACGGCGAGGACGACGGTGATCACCGCGAAGGCCAGCCCGAGGTGCATCAGCGCCCGCCGCCGGGTGACGAACGGGAACGAAGCCGCGACCCAGACCAGCATGATGGCTGCCCATGGGAACAGCGTCGGCCCGATCAGCAGGAGGATGGCGCCGAGCGCCAGCGTGGCGGAAGTCAGGAGCGACGAGATCCTCCGGGCCGGAACGAGGTGGGGCCGCACGGCCACCGTCGCCGCCACCACCAGCGCCGCGACCGCGATGAGGAGAACCGGCACGACGCGAACCTCGGGGGCGCTGTCCGGCCGCAGCATGATCAGGACCGAAGACAGGCAGCCCAGGGCGCCGAGGCCGGCGACCACCGACGCCGTCAGGTGCGCGTAGGCCCGCTCCCCGAGCACACCCAGCTCGCTGAGCGGTGGCCGGCCCGCGGTGCGGGTCGACTGGCTCACGACACCGGCCTCACGTGTGCCACTCGACGCTGCCCTCGGGCGCATAGGAGCAGAACGTGCCCGTGCGCACCGCGTTGGCGAGGTGACGGCCCAAGGTCGGATGCACGCGCTCGATCTTTGTGAGGCTGTCCTTGATGCGGTTGGTCACCGCCTTGCGCATGCGCTCACCGGAGTCGGCTGCCTTGCGGGCCCGTCCGCCGAGGCCATAGGCGGCCGTCAGCTCCCGCGTGAGGAAGTCCATCTCCTCCTCGGCGCGCGCCGTCCGCTCGATGTCTCCGAAGGACGCCGCCTCGTCACGCTCCTGCTCGAGGTCGGCCAGCCGGCGCTGGTAGTCGCGCCTCGCCTGCTCGTCGATGACCTCGCCGGCGTCGCCCAGCCCCCTGCGCACGCCGAGGCCTTGCGAGGAATCGACACCGAGGCCACGCGCCGGCCGCTCGGTGACGGCCGCCAGGTCAGCAACGTGGAGCTCGCGCCCGGGCGCGGCCAGCAGGCGGGACAGGTACGCCAGCCCCTTGGCGTCCCGCAGGCGCACCGTCATGCCGTCGTAGCCAGCGACCCAGTCCTCGCCTTCCTGCACCAGGAAGTTGCCGGTGTGGAGGGTGGTGAGCTGCGCGGTCGGGACCGCGGGAGACGGCCGGTCCTCGCCGGTCGTGCCCGCTCCTGCCGCGACCCGCCAGGTGCTCACCGCGCCGAGGCCCTTGAGCTCGAGCTGGCCGGCCGGCTCGGTGACGGTCGTCGCGTGAATCGCCGCGTGCACGGTCTGCGAGACCAGGACCTCGCCCGCCTTGGCCTGGGCGCACAACCGAGCAGCAAGGTTGACGACCGTGCCGACCGCGCCGTACTCCACGCAGCCCTCGAAACCCATCACGCCGAGGGTGGCGTAGCCGAGGGCGACACCGACCCCGAGCCCGAGGTCGTGGCCGAGCTCGCGCCACTTCGCACACAGCTCGGTGACCGCCGGTTCCAGCTCGAGGGCCATGGCCACCGCCCGCTGCGCCGGGTCGGGACACGGAACGGGGTCGTTGAAGAACACCATGATCCCGTCACCGGAGAAGTGGCCGACGGTCGCCTCGTACGCGCGCACCAGATCGCCGACCGCACGGTGGAACTCGTTGAGGATGCGCATGACGTCCTCGGGTTCGGCCGCGCGAGTGAAGGCGGTGAAGCCCCGCAGGTCGCAGAAGAGCACCGCGACCTCCCGCCGATGCGTGTCGAAGAGCCAGTCCTCTCCCGCCGAAACGATGAGGTCGGCCACCTGGGGAGAGAGGAACCGTCTCAGGCGAGTCAGGCGATCGAGCTCGGCGACCTGTTCGGCCACTCGCGACTCGAGATCGGCGTTCCACTTGGCCAACTCGACGGCCTGGTCGCCGATGGTGTCGTGGTACGCCTTGATGCGCAGGAGCGAGCGCACCCGCGCCAGCAGCTCGGCGCGATCGAACGGCTTGTTCAGGAAGTCGTCGGCGCCGGCCTCGAGGGCTTTGACCCGCTCTTCGGCACCGGCCGACGTCAGCATCACGATGGGAAGGAAGGCGGTCGAGGGATCGGCCCGCAGCTCCTGGCAGACCTGGTAGCCGTCCTTCACCGGCATCATGAGATCGAGCAGGACGAGGTCGGGCTTGTCCTGGAGGACCCGCCGGAGGGCCTCGGCCCCGTCCTCGGCCGTCAGCACCTCGTAGCCCTCGTTCTCGAGCACGGCCACGAGGAGGCGTACCGACGCCGGCGTGTCGTCCACGACGAGGACGCGACCTGCCACTGTCGCTACCGGGCCTGACCGCAGAACGAGCCGACGAGCTCGGGGAAGGCGCGCACGTCGATGGGCTTGGTGACGTAGTCGTCGAAGCCCGCCTCGAGGAACCGCTCACGATCGCCCGTCATGGCGAACGCCGTGACCGCGATGACCGGGATGGCCGCCGTGCGGTCGTCGGCCCGCAGCACGGCGAGGGCCTCCCGACCGTCCATGTCCGGCAGCTGGATGTCCATGAGGACCACGCTCGGCAGGTGCTCGAGGGCGAGGGCGATGCCGGCCCCCGCCTCGGTGGCCTCGATGGTGCGGTAGCCCTTGACCTGGAGCAGGTCCCGCGTGAGCTTCAGATTCTTCTCGTTGTCCTCGATGATGAGGACCAGCTCGTCGCTCATGTCGCCCCCTCGGCTCCCACGTTGGTTGATTTTGCCACGAAAGGGACGAACGCCCTCAGGCGGGGCGGAGCCATGGTGCGCATGCCCCGGTGGCGCTACGCCACGCATAGCGATGCCCCCGCCCACGTAGCGCAAATGGGACAAGACCCTGAGAAAGGACGAGTCCCATGCGCACCAAGGTTCCCGCCAGCCGCCTCCAATTCCTGCGGAGGGTGCCCCTGTTCCGGGGGCTGAGCGACGCCGAGCTGGCCCGAGTCGACCGCCTGATCGATGACGTGAACCTCGAGACCGGCCACGTGCTGGTGCGGGAGGGTGGTCTCGCCCACGAGGCGTTCGTGATCGTCGCCGGCGAGGCCGACGTGAGCATCGGCGGCCACAAGGTGGCGGTGGTGGGCCCGGGCGACGTGGTCGGTGAGATGGCGCTCGTCGACCGCAGCCGGCGCAACGCAACCGTGCGCGCTCGCAGCCCCATGCAGGTGCTCGCCGTCGACCCCGCCAGCTTCGCCGCGCTGCTCGACGAGTCCGGCGTCAGCCGCCAGGTGCTGAAGACCGTCGTGCGCCGGCTGCGCGCCGCGGAAACCCCCCGCTGACATGTGGACGGTCACGATTCGGGACCTGCAGTGGCGGAAGCGGCGCTTCGTCATCGCGGTGCTCGGTGCGTCGTTGGTCTTCGCCCTGACCCTCCTGATGACCGGATTGGCCGGGAGCTTCCGCGCCGAAGCCGGCCGCACCATCGAGGGGACGGGCGCCGACGCCTGGCTGGTGCGCAACGGCGTCTCTGGCCCGTTCACGGGGCTGTCCGCCCTGCCCGAGATCGCGACCGACACGGTGCGGTCGCTGCCTGGCGTGGTGCAGGCCGACCCGTTGGTGGTGGTGCACCAGGCCATCGATGCCCGCGGCAGCCGGGACGTGAACCTGTTCGGCGTGCGTCCCGGCGGGCTGGGCATCCCGGCGCTGGCGGCCGGGCGGGTGCCTGCACGCTCGGGCGAAGCGGTGATCAACGACAACGCGTCCCTCGTCGTGGGCGACGCCTTCATGCTCGCCCAACATCGGTTCCGCGTCGTCGGGCTCACCCACGGTCAGACCCTCAGCGCGGGGAGCCCGAACGTGTACCTGCCCCTCGACGACGTGCAGGCCATCGCCTTCGCTGGCCAGCACGCCATCATGGCCGTGCTGGTGCGGGGGATCCCCGAGGTCGTGCCGGCGGGGATGACGCTCCGTTCGCCGGAAGCCATCAAGAACGACCTGTTGCGGCCCCTGCGCCGGGCCATCATGGCCATCGAGCTGCTGCGGTCACTGCTGTGGCTGGTGGCGGCCAGCCTGGTGGGCTCGGTCGTGTACCTGTCTGCCCTGGAGCGACTCCGCGACTTCGCGGTGTTCCGGGCCACGGGCACACCGGCACCGGCGCTCGCCGCCGGCCTTGCGGTACAAGCGGTCGTCGTCGCCCTCGCGGCCGCCGGACTCGGAGTCGGGGTGGCCCACCTCCTGGCTCCCGCCTTCCCGTTGCCCGTCGGGGTACCGCGCAGCGCCGTCATGCTCCTGCCCGCCGTTGCCCTCGCAGTGGGGCTGGCGGCCAGCGCGGCCGGCCTGCGCCGCGTCGTCACGGTCGACCCAGCCCTCGCGTTCGGGAGCGCCTCATGAGCGACGTGATCGTCCGGGACCTGACCGTCGAGTACCGCAGCGGCCACTACGTCGTGCAGCCCATCGCGGGGCTGGACCTCGCCGTGGGCAGCGGTGAGCTGGTGCTCGTCTTGGGGCCGAGCGGGTGTGGCAAGACGTCATTGCTTTCCTGCCTCGCCGGGATCCTCGCTCCCGCGTCCGGCACCATCACGGTCGGGGAACTCGATGTGACGGCGCTGGCAGGCCGCCAACTGGCCCACTATCGGCGCCACGGCGTCGGCATCGTGTTCCAGGCCGGCAACCTCGTGCCCAGTTTGACCGCGGTCGAGAACGTGGCTGCGCCGCTGCGCGCCGCAGGCGTCCGGGGCGCCACCGCCACCCGTCGGGCAACTGATCTGCTGACGACCCTCGGCCTCGCCGATCGAGCCCGTCACCGCCCGGGCACCATGTCCGGAGGTCAGCAACAGCGGGTGGCGATCGCCCGCGCCCTCGCCAACGACCCGCGGCTCATCGTCGCCGACGAACCCACCGCCCACCTCGACTGCCTGCACGTCGACCAGGTGCTTCGCTCCCTGCGCGACCTGGCCCGGCCGGGTCGGGCAGTGGTCGTTTCCACCCACGACTCCCGCCTGATCCCGCTCGCCGATCGCGTCATCGACCTCACCGAGCGGAAAGCGACGCCCGTCCGTCGCGGCGTCGCCCGCCTGCGGCCGGGACAGGTGCTGTTCCGGCAGGGTGACGCCGGCGACGTCGTGTACGTGGTGCAGCGGGGCGAAGTCGAGCTCGTGTGTGATCGCGCCGACGGGAGCGAGGAGGTCGTCGGGACCGCGACCGCTGGCCAGTACTTCGGCGAGCTGGCACCCCTGCTCGGCTATCCCCGCTCGGCGACCGCTCGCGCAAGGACGGACTGCGTCGTCGTCGCCCGTGAGGTCTCGGAGTTCCGGTCCGAGGTGCCCGGCGGCCTGACGCCGAGGGAACGCCGCTCGCGTCAGCCGCTACGGGCCGGCTCACGATGAGCGTCGACCGCGCGCACGCCCGCTGGGGTGTTCGCGAACTCGAACCCCCGATGATCCGACGCCTCGGGCTGACCGGCGGCGTGCTGTACATCGTCGCCGGTCTGAGCGTCGCGCAGGTCTCCATTGCCGCGCCGACTGGAGTCTTCCGGTCAGGGGCGTACCTCGTGTCCGGGTTGGTCGCGGTCTCGGTGGGCGTGATCGCGCTGTGCTTGACCCGTCTGACGAGCGAACGAACGCTCCTGCGCGTCTACCGACCCATCGCCCTCACCCTGCTCTTCTTCGCCGGACTGAACATCACCGTGGGCCTGTATTACGCCGGCCTGGCCAGGTGGTCGGTCGGCACCATGCTCTACGTGCTCGCACCCATCTTCGGCTTCTATCTGTTGACGCGGCGGATGGCCGTGCTCGTCGTGGCCGCCGTCGGTGTCGAGTACGGGTGGGCACTCGCCGTCTCTGACGGCCCCAACGCACCGGTCGCCACCTGGCTATTCGTGATGTCCATCCTGGCCGCCACCGCGTACTTCATCGGCGGCCTGGTCGACCACGCCGACAGGCTGGCCGCCTCGGAACGACATGCCCGCGAGGAGCTCGACGAAGCGAGCAGGCAGAAGAGCGCGTTCATGGCAGCGATGAGCCACGAGCTGCGCACGCCCATGAACGCCATCATCGGGTTCTCCGAGGTGCTGGAGGATCGCGTCTTCGGCGAGCTCAACGACAAGCAGGCCGACTACATCCACGACGTGATCGGGTCGGGCCGCCATCTCCTCAGCCTCATCAACGACATCCTCGACCTGTCCAAGATCGAGGCGGGTCACATGGAGCTCGCGATCCACGAGGTGGACGTGGCCGCGCTCGTCGAGCACGCCGTGAGCTTCGTTCGGCCCCAGATCGCCAACGGCAACATCGCCCTGCGCGTCGAGCTCGACCCGGAGGTCGGCGAGGTACAGGCCGACGAGCAGAAGCTGCTCCAGGCACTCGTGAACCTGCTCTCCAACGCGGTCAAGTTCACCCCCGACGCGGGCGCCATCGGCGTGGCGGCCCGTCGTGCCGACGGTCGGGTGGTCATCTCCGTCACCGACACGGGTCCGGGAATCGATCCCGCCGATCAGGAGCGCATCTTCGAGGAGTTCGCCCAGGCCGGTCCGGCTGCGGACGGGCGTCAGGCGGGCACAGGCCTGGGACTCGCCCTCGCCCGGCGGTACACCGAACTGCACGAGGGACGCCTCACCGTGGACAGCGCCCTCGGCGCGGGCTCGACCTTCCGGCTGGAGGTGCCCGCGGGCAGATGCGCCACCATCGAGGTGTGACTAACCCGTCGGGATGGGCACCGGCCCAGAGTCTGCCGGTCGCGTGGTCCCGTCCCGGTGCTCGTGATCGAGGGCGAGGAGGGTGAGGAAGGGCCCGATGTAGACGAAGACCAGGGCGGTCACGATGACACCGGAGTCGTTCAACGCGAACCCGAGGAGCCCCGCGGCCAGGGCCCCGACCGCGCCGGCCCGCAGCGCCGATCCGGCCGGCAGGAGCACGTTCCACCTGCGCTCGAGCACCAGCAGGTAGAGGGTGATGAGGGCGATGATCGGCAGCATCCAGGTCCAGATCGAGCTCGTGAGCACGTGCACGTTGACCGCGAGCTTGCGAGCGATCGTGGTGAGGAACACCGAGTCGCCGTGGTCGCCGATGCTGCTGGCCAGTCGACCGAGGTGGGTGCGCGCCTCCGGCGGTCGCAGCAGGTCGAACGCGGTTGCCCCGACGACCACGACGAGAGCGAGCGCGCCCGCGCCCAGCACGGCTCGCCACGTCAGCCGTCGCCGCGTCATGACGTAGAAGGTCAGACCGAACACGGGGACGAGCGTCAGGATGCCCCCGACGTCATCGCCCAGTGAGGGCGCGCCGTCCACGGCGACGACGATCGCCAGCACCACCGCGGCAATCACCATCGCGTCCCGTCGACTGGGCGCGAAGTGCACGTAGATCGCGGCCCACAGCAGGCTGCACACCGCCAGCACCGCAAACGCTGCGTTGCCGATGCCGTAGAAGCGCGCTGCATTGTGGAGCGAGTAGCCGAGCAGGCTCGACGTCTGCAGGTGCACCCCGGTTGCCGTGTCGACGGCGATGACCGCGGCCGTCGTCCCGAGGATCCAGCTCAACGGGCTCAGCGGGTGGCGTCGGGCACGGCTCGCCAGAAGGACGACGGCGACGTCGATGGCGAGCATCACCAGCACGCCCGCCCCGCCCAGCCGGGGCACGTCGGGGACGGCCCGGATGAGGAAGCTCGAGAGCGGAAACGCGGCGATGGCCAGCATGACGAAGCGCAGCGCCGGCGCCATGCGACCGACCCCACCTCTGCGTCCGAAGATGCCCATGGTCAGCAGGTAGAGCACGGCCTGCAGGACGATGAAGGTGACCGAGATCGGGTACCCCGTCTGCTCTCGATAGGCAGCGTCGCGGTCGATGACACGCATGTCGCCGAGGTCGGGGTGCCCTGCATGCAGACGGAGCGCGTGACCGATCATGCCGTCGGGGACAGGCACACCGAGCGCGCCGAGCACCGTGGGGCCGACGTCGGTGATCGTGACCACGCCCAGTCGCTTGGTGGACGGCGACTCGAGGAACGACGCGCCGATGCCGTCGCCCGCCGCGAGCATGGGCACGAGGTGCCAGCCGTTGGACGGCGGGTCGGGCGGCACGACCAGAACGAGGGTGCGGGCCGGCGCTCGGCGCAGCACCGCACCGAGGAGCGCGTCGGTTCGTCGGAGCGCCGCGTTCCATTGCCGGTCGGCGGCGCGGTCGAGGGAGACGCGCCGTATCGATGCGGCTCGGTCGAGGTCGCCGGGGTCGACGGCTATGACGTCGGACGTCTGGACCGCGGCAGTGACGGCCGCGAGCGTGCGCGCCGGGTCGGCCCGCACGCCGTACGGCGCGTTGGGGTCCGACCGCAGGAGATCAGCCCGACTCACCGCACCGGCATCCACGGTCATGTCCTCGTCCATGACGGCCAGCGCCGCCGGCCGAGAGATGGCCGGCGCCAGCGCGTCCCGCGAGCCGGGACTGTCGCCGTTGCCGACCGCGGCCGTCCGCTTGCCCACGTCGTGCAGGGCCTGACCGAGCGCTCCCGGAACACTCGGGAGGTGCTTCCCTGTGTTGGCGCGAACCACCGACGGTCCGTTCAACACGGCGAGGCCGTGCCCCGGTTCGACGCCCACCCGGCGCAACATCGCCTGCGCTGCCGTGCCGCCCTCGAAGGGAGCATCGCTCGGCAGCACCAGTCCTGCTCCGGTCCTGCCGAACAGGCGCGCGCCTGCTCCGATCGAGATGTACCCCTCGGCCGTGCTCGGGTGAGCCGCCGCTGTCCGAGCCGTCATGGCCGCGCTCGCACTCGTGGCCAGGAGGCGGTCGATGTTGGGCGTGTGACCGTGCTGCAGATCGTCGAGGGAGACGTGCGGAAGCCCGAAGAGGACCACCCGATCGAAGCGCGCGGTGAGGGGCCGGCTGGCGGGCCGCCATGCCGCGCTCGAAGAGAACGCCACGCTGAGCACGACGACGCCGAGCACGACCGTCACGGCGGTGCGGCGCCGGAAGTTGACGCGGTCCGACGTGGCCGCGCCCATCGCGCTCAGCGGCCGGGCCGGGATGCTGCCGTCGACACGCCGGACGCCGAGACGGGACACTGCTCCCGGTCCACGGTGGGCAAGGTGGACACGCCGACATCGATACGGCCGGCCGCCGTCACGACCAGTTCGGTCCACCCGTCTGTCGACGGGCGCACGCACGCGGCACCGGACCGCACGTACCAAGCGGGCGTGTACCGCAGGCGAATGAGGCCGGTGCCGGGGCGGTTCGCGTCCACGACGAAGCGGTCGGGGCCGACCGACATCAGCCGGACGGGACCGCTCACCAGGCCAGGCGACCCGCGCACCTCCCAGATCCGCCAGTGGGCGTTGTGCCAGACGGGCCGGAGGTAATCGAGCCCCGACGTGATGAGGGCGGCCTCTGCGCGGGCCGAGTAGTCGAGAGGGACGTCAGGCAGCGCCACCCACCTGACGCCGCTCGCCTCCAGCCAGGTCCGGTAGCTCTCAGGGGTCAGCGCACCGCGCTCGTAGAACAGCCCGTTGACGGCGAGGTCGGTCTGCCGCTCCCACCCCCGTGCCAGCGGAACGTGCGGGGCCACGTACGCCGCCTCCCAATGCGCGCGGGTGAACGGGATCTCGAGTCGCCCCTGATGCGGGTCGCTGGCCAGGCGCTGCAGCACAGGAGCGAAGTACGCAGCCTGGCCCGACGCGTCATGTGCCCCGCGTACGGCCGCGCCCGCGACCGGAGCCCACTGCCAGATCAACGCCGGCACGACGAGCAGCGCGACCAGCCGGAGCCGGTACGCCCTCGCGATGATCAGCGCGATGGCCGGAGCGAAGGTCGCGGCCAGGCGTCCCATGTTCCCGCCCATCGGATTCGGGACCGCGAACACGACGACGGCCGCGCAGGCGTAGAGCGCGATCCCTCGGCGAAGGACACGCTCGTTGGCCGGCACCCGCAGGATCAGCGCCGCGGCCAGTCCGAGGATGGCCAGCAGCTGGCCCGCGTAGAAGGGGAAGCGGCCCGGCTGGGCGTCGAACACGCCCGAGACCGCGGCGGGCGCGACCGCGGCGGCGGCGACCGTCGCGTGGAAC
Source organism: Actinomycetota bacterium (assembly GCA_041166085.1). GTDB lineage: Bacteria > Actinomycetota > Acidimicrobiia > Acidimicrobiales > JAFATL01 > JBEEFP01. The sequence continues at coordinate 48,815 of JBEEFP010000044.1, read as the reverse complement.
CACCTCGCCTCCGAACGGGCCATGACCAGCGCGATGGCCGCCAGACCGAGGAAGGCGCCGGCGACGGGGCTCGCCAGCGATGCGAGGAGGGCCAGTGCGACCGCGAGCACGCGGCGGTGTCTCGACACGGCCAGCAGGGCCAGCAGGCCGAGCGCCTCGCCGAGGAGGAACGGCAACTGTCCGATGGCGACCGGGACGACCGTGCCCGCCGCGAACAGCGCGGTGCCGAGTTGGGCCGGGCGACCCCAGCGCGCCAGCGCCAGTCGGTGGAACGCCCAGGTCGCGGCGGCGGCACTGCACGCCCCCACGCCGTAGATCCCCAGCGCCCGGGCGAGCGGTGGGAACAGCAACGAGTAGGACGGGACGTAGTGGCCGCCGTACCAGCCCACATCCCACACCACCCATCCCGACGACCGGAACAGCTCGAGCCGGTAGACCTGGGCCGGGACGTCGACACCACGGACACCCAACCGCCACACGAGGAGGGCGCCGGCGGCCGCGCAGAGCGGCGCCAGGGCGTGGGGGGCCAACGCAGGCCCGTACCAGCCCCTGAGCGCAGGCACGGGTTCGGCCGCCTCGACGGCGAGCTCGCGGAGCGGTGGCGTGGAGATCACGTTCGTGTGGGCACGGGGGTCGCACCCCCGCGCGGCCGTGGTCGGTGGGGGCTCAGGGCATGGACGCTACCCATCGCCCCCGCCTTCGGCACGCCACCCAAGCGGCCGCACGCACGGCGCAGCGCCCGGTCGGGGCCACGAGCCACTCCCAGCGGGGTACCCTGTTGACGTCGGCGTCGTGCGTCAGCACGAGACGATGTCACTCGAGTCCCCGGTGACGTTGGGTCCTCTGCAACAGACCGGAGGCAACGTCGTGGACGATCGAGTGGCTGCGCCCAGTGGAGCGTCGAGTCGGCGGGCATCGCCGTGATGCTCGTGCTGCTGCTCCTCACCAGTTGGTGTCTGGTCTCGGCCCTCGCCGCGCTCGCATTCGGCCATTGGGGAGCGGCGGCCCGGACGACGCGACGACATCGTTCGGCGCCTGCCCCGCGGGGGTAGCACTCTTCGCGTGAACCCGGTCGAGAGTGTCCTGCGGAGGGTCGACCGCTACCAGCAGCGGCACGGGTGGATCGGGTTCCCCTTCGCGGTCGTGAAGAAGTTCGGCGACGACCGCGGCGGCGCCCTCGCCGGCCTGCTCGCCTACTACGGGATCCTCTCGCTGTTCCCGCTGCTGCTGCTCATGGTGACGATCTTCGGGTTCGTGCTCGGCCGCCATGCCAAGTTCGAGGAGACGGTGCTGCACTCCGCCCTCGCCCAGTTCCCGATCATCGGCGACCAGATCCAGAAGAACATCCATTCCCTGCGGGCCAGCGGCTTGGCCCTCGCCATCGCCCTGTTCGGGTTGGCGTGGGGCGGACTCGGGGTCACCCAGGCGGCCCAGCACGCCATGAACCAGGTGTGGAACGTGCCGGGCGTGATCCGCCCGGGCTTCATCCCCCGGCTCGTCCACGGCCTCATGTTCCTCTTCGCCTTGGGCATCGGGGTGCTCGCCACCAGCTTCCTCTCGGGCCTGAGCCAGCTGTCGTCGCACACCACCGCGTTTCGCGTCGCCAACCTCCTCGCGTCCGGCGTCGTCAACGTGGGTCTGTTCGTGATCGCGTTCCGCGTGCTGACTTCGAGGACGATCGCGACGCGCGACCTGCTCCCTGGTGCGGTCGCCGCCGGCGTCGCCTGGCAGGTGCTGCAGACCATCGGCGGCTATCTCGTCGCCCACCAGCTCAGGAACGCCACCCAGGTCTACGGCTTCTTCGCAGTGGTGCTCGGCCTGCTGTCGTGGCTTTCCCTCGGCGCCCAGCTGACGTTGTACTGCGCGGAGTTCAACGTGGTGCGGACGCGGCGCCTGTGGCCGAGAAGTCTCCTCCAACCACCGCTGACCGAGTCCGATCGGCGCACGCTCACCGACATCGCCAAGCAGGAGGAGCGGCGACCCGAGGAGACCGTGGAGGTCTCCTTCGAGCCGTAGTGTCCTGGGCCATGGACACGACGACATTCGAGTTGGACACGCCGGATGGACCCATGCCGGTGTACCGGGCCGCGCCCGACGGCGACCCCAAGGGGGCGGTGATCGTCATACAAGAGGCGTTCGGCGTCAACGAGCACATCCAGGACGTCACCCGCCGCTTCGCGGCCGAGGGCTACCACTCCGTCGCTCCGCACATCTTCCACCGTGCCGGCGGCGGGACCGCGCCCTACGACGACTTCTCCAAGGTGCTGCCCCTCTTCGCGGGCCTCGACGACGACAAGCTGCTCGACGACGTCGACGCCACCCTCACCGCCCTCGAGAAGGAGGGCTTCCCGGCCGCACGCGTCGGCATTGTGGGCTTTTGCATGGGCGGACGGGTGACGTTCCTGGTCGCGGCCCGCCGCGCCCTGGGCGCGGCCGTCGGCTTCTACGGCGGCGGCATCGTGACGGCCCGCTTCCCGCAGTTCCCCGCCCTCGTCGGCGAGGCGCCGGGCCTGCAGACGCCGTGGCTCGGTCTGTTCGGCGACAAGGACGAGTCCATCCCGCCCGCCGACGTCGAGCAGCTGCGCGAGGCGATGCGGGCGGCACCGGTCGACACCGACGTCGTGCGCTACCCCGACGCAGAGCATGGGTTCCACTGCGATCAGCGCCCCGCCTTCAACGCCGATGCCGCCGGTGACGGGTGGCGACGAACCCTTGCCTGGTTCGCCGATCACCTGGACGGGTAGCTAGTGCAGGTGGACACGGGCCCGCTCGTCGGAGCGTTGACGGCCGCCCACCAAGCGGTTGCGGCCCGACTCGCCGCCCTCGAGGGCGCGACCGCCGTCGATCGCGCCAACCGGCTCGCCGAGCTGGCCGGCGTCGTACACGCGACTGCAGACGCGGAAGAGGCGGTGCTGTTCCCGGTGGTCAGGCGCCTGGTAGAGGACAGCGGCGTCCTGACCGAGGCGTGCGCGGCCGAGCATCGTGAGGTGGCGGACCGGATCGACGCCATTGCTTCCAACCTCGACGCTGCCGGCTTCACGGCCGCCGTGCACGCACTCGGGCGCGACGTTCGCAATCACATGGCCGACGAGGAGTCCGCCGCCCTCCCGCTGCTGGCCGAGGCACTCGACCCCGAGACGTCGGCCGACTTGGCCGACCGGTTCCGGCGCGCCGTTCATCTGTAGCTCCACGGAGTTGGCCGGGCTGGCGGCGTTCAGGCGAGCTGGGCCACGCTCGCATCCTCGGCCGCGAGAGCACGGAGCTCGGCCAAGCTGCGTGACAGCAGCCGGGACACGTGCATCTGGCTGAGGCCGACACGGTCGGCGATCTCGGACTGCGTGAGCCCCTCCACGAAACGCATCTGCAGGATGCGCCGTTCCCGCTTGGGAAGCCGCGACAGGAGGGGCGACAGGTCATGACGGCGGTCGGCACCGTCGAAACCGGGGTCGTCGTCCCCGATCTCGAAGGTGCGTTGTTCGCCGGGGACGGGAGCGTCGAGCGACTGCGTCCGATAGGCGCGACCCGCCTCCACGGCCAGCAGCACTTCCTCCTCGCGCTCGCCGAGGTATGACGCGATCTCGGGGATGGTCGGCGACCGCCCGAGCTCGTGCCGCAGCGTCTCGACCGCCTCGTTGGTCGCCAGGTGCAGCTCCTGGATGGAGCGGGGCACCCGGATGGCCCAGGCGTGGTCGCGGAAGTGGCGCTTGAGCTCACCGGTCATCGACGATGTGGCGTAGGTGGAGAAGCGCACGCCTCGGTCGGGGTCGTAGCGGTCCAGGGCCTTGAGCAGCGCCATCGTCGCCACCTGCACGAGGTCGTCCATCGCCTCGCCGCGGTTGGCAAACCGCCGTGCGACTTGCCGAGCCAGGCCGAGGTGGGCCTCGACCAGCTCGTCGCGCAACGCCCGCTCGCGGGTGACGCTGAACACCCGGTGCTTCTCTTCGATCCGAGCTCGCACGCCGTTGCCGGGTGCAGCAGCCGTCTGGTCTGGCATCTTCCGCCGGGTCCTTCCTCAGGCACGTGGCGGCTGACGGCTCAACCGGGGGGGTGATCCCTGTATACCCCTCGCCGCCTCTGCAGAACCTCCGCGTTCGCGTTGTCTGCGTCGGCCGCCCAACCGGCCACTCGGAGTGTGACGGGAATCACGGTCAGCCCGTTCACCGCCCTCCAGATTGCCCGCTCTCCCGCCTCGAAAGCGGCCTGCAGATGGACGAGCGCGGTGGAGCGCCGCCACGCGGCGAGGAGGTGCTGGTCGCGGCCTTCCACGACAGGCACCGCGGCGTCGGGCCCCCGCCTGTTGTCGGGAGCGAGGGCGCTGAGGACGGCCGTGACCGCCTCGCCGGTGATGACGGGCAGGTCACACGCGAGGACGACGACGACGTCGGCGGTGGCTGCGTCGAGTGCGCTCACCAGGCCGCCCAGCGGGCCCTCCCCCGGCCACCGGTCGGGAACGGTACGGATCCCGGCCGCCCCGAGCCCCACCACGTCGCCACCGACAGCGAAGACGTCGCTCGCACCCGCCTCCCACAACGCATCGGCCCCGATGCGGGCCATCGGCCTGCCATCGACCTCGAGCAGCGCCTTGTCGCGCCCCATGCGCGTGCTGCGACCACCGGTGAGGACGGCCCCGGCGAAGATCAGATCGGGTACCGCTCGAGCAGGCTGCGGGCGATCACGATCCGTTGGATCTCGTTGGTGCCCTCACCGATGATCATGAGCGGCGCATCGCGGAAGTAGCGCTCGACAGGGAACTCCTTCGTGTAGCCGTAACCCCCGTGGATGCGCATGGCCTCGATGGCGTTCTCGAGGGCGGCCTCCGACGCGAACAGCTTGGCCATCCCCGCTTCGAGGTCGGCCCGCACGCCGTCGTCCAGCTTCTTGGCCGCCGAGTGAGTGAGCAGGCGGGCTGCTTCGAGCCGCGTCGCCATGTCCGCCAGCTTGAACTGGATGGCCTGGTGCTTGGCGATGGGCACGCCGAAGGTCTCGCGCTGCTGCGCATACGCGATGGCCGCCTCGAAGGCGGCGCGAGCCACGCCGACGGCGCGCGCAGCGATGTTGACGCGGCCCAGCTCCATGCCTCCGAGGATCTGGCGCCGACCCTTGCCGAGGTTCTCGGGACCGCCCAACACCGTGTCGGCCGGCACGCGGTGGTCGGTGTAGGACATCTCGACCGTCTCGATGCCCTTGTAGCCGAGCTTGTCGATGGTCTGGCTGACCGCGATGCCCCCGAAGGTGTCCCCGGGCTCCTTCTCGATGATGAAGCAGGTGATGCCCTCAGGGGTGCGAGCGGCGAGAGCGACGACGCCGGCCCGCACGCCGTTGGTGACCCACATCTTGGTGCCGTTGATGACGTACTCGTCGCCGTCGGGCGTGGCCTTGCACCGCAATGCGGCGGTGTCACTGCCGGCGTCGGGTTCGGAGAGCGACAGCGCGCCGCGGACCTCGCCGGTGGCCAGCTTGGGCAGCAGGCGCTTGCGCTGAGCGTCCGTGCCGTGGAGCTTGAGGAGCGTCGCCACCATGGTGTGGGTGTTGAGGACGCCCGACAGCGACATCCACCCTGCCGACAGCTCCTCGATCATGCGGGCGTAGGTGAGCGTGTCGAGGCCGAGGCCGCCGTACTCCTCGGGGATCTTGCAGCCGAACAGCCCCATGCCCTTCATCTGCTCGACGAGGTCCTCGGGGTAGATGTCGTCGTGCTCGAGCTCCGACGCGACGGGCAGCACCTCCTTGGTGACGAAGGTCCTCACGGCGGCGACCAGCTCGTCGGCCAGGGCGGGGTCGGTGACGGTGCTCACCCCCGCACCTTATTTCTCGAGGAAATAGGGGCCGAGTTTCGGCCCCTATTTCCTCGAGACGGCGGTCACGGGGTGACGGTGAGGGTGCCCTCCATGCCGATGGCGCGGTGGCCGGGGATGGCGCAGTAATAGGTGTAGGTGCCAGGACCGGGAACGGTGAAGGTGACGCGGCGGCGAGCCTTCACCGGCACCCGAGCGTCGACGTGGAGGGCGTCGACGGTGAACGTGTGCCAGAACAGGTCCTTGTTGTCGACGAGCACGGTGATCCGGCCCGCCGGCACGGTGATGCGTTCCGTGGCGAACTTGGCGTCCTTCATGGCCAGCACGATGTCGCCGGGGTGGGCGGCGACAGGCGATCCGAACAGCCCCAGCTGCGCGACGCCCAGTCCGGCGACGAACACGAGGACGCCGGCGGCCGCGGTCGTCAACGCGGCGCGGCGATCGCCGACGTGGCGTCCGCGTCGCCGCAGCAGGTCGCAGACGGCCGCGGCGGCCGTGAGGGCGGCCGCGACCGACAGGAGGAGGGGGACGACGACGGCGACGAAGTCCTCCCCGTCCGCCACATTGGCGACGGCGGCGGTGCCCATCCAGGCCAGGACGTCGAGCCCGAGCAGCAGCAGCAAGACGCGGCCGAGCTGCCCGCCGCGGAAGGACAGCAGACCCGCGCCGGCGCCCAGCCCCACACCGATGGCCACCGCCTCCTTGTCGCGCAGGGCGATGCCGACGACGATCATGAGCACCGCCGTCTTCGCGCCCGCCAGCCGCAGCAACAGCCCCCAGGTCATTACCCTTCTTTACCTCATGATCGAGTTGGGTCTGCGGAACGACGTGTACCGGCGGCCTCTCGCCACCGCCCTCGACCGGCTGGGCCTGCGCGAGGGCTGGAAGTGCGTGGACGTCGGCGCGGGCGGCGGCGACGTCACCGTCGCGCTGGCGGAGATCGTCGGCCACGACGGCCGCGTCTACGCGGTCGACAACGACCCTGCCGCGCGTGACGAGGTGGCGAAGGCCGCGGCCGCTCACGCGCAGGTCGTCGCCATCACCCAGTCGGCCGAGGACCTGCTGCTGCCTGAGCCCGTCGACCTCGCGTTCTGCCGCTTCCTGCTCATGCACGTGCACGATCCCGTGGTTGTCCTCCGCAGGCTCGGGCAGGCCGTGCGCATCGGCGGGTGGGTCGTGGCCCAGGAACCGATCACCTCGGCGGGACGGGTGGACGGTCATCCGCTGTCGATGCCGGACGCCCGCCATCCCGACGTGGGCGCGCTGCTCCCCAAGTTGGTGGTCGACGCCGACCTCGAGATCGTCGACGCGTGGGCCGAGGCGCCCGCGGGCGCGGGCGCGGGACCGGTGCGCGACTACCTCGCTGCGCTGACCGAGGTCGACCCGGGGAACGACCCAGTGGTGCTGCCTCCGTTGGTGACGGTGGTCGCTCGCCGCCGATAATGCGGCATGGCTCCACCTGACCTGACCGCCGCCGTCGCTGCCGTCGACCTGGCCAAGACCGTGGTCGAGGGCGCCACCCGCCACCTGGCCGCCGCCGGCGACCTCGATGCCAACCAGGTCGTCGCCTACGACCTGGCCCACGCTGCTGCCGCGGTCGAGATCGCCCGTGCCGTGCTCGACTACGGCGCCAAGGGAGACACCGAGGCGCGCATCGCATGCGCCTTCGTGGCCGACGCCGTCCACGACCTCCACACCCGCACGATGGGCCGGGAGGCTTTGTGGGGATCGAACCCGAGCGCGCTGGCCGGCGCCGACGGGTTCGTCGCGGCCTACCGCGACCCTGCCTTCCTGAGCGGGCTCGCCGGCGAGGCGGGGCCACGGCACCTCGACTCGGACCTGGAGATGGTGCAGGACACCTTCCGCCGCTTCGCCGAGGAACGGGTCAAGCCCGTCGCCGAGCACATCCACCGAACCAACGGCGACATCCCCGAGGAGCTCATCGCCGGACTGGCCGAGCTCGGCACCTTCGGGCTGAGCGTCCCCGAGGAGTACGGCGGGTTCGCGGCGGGCGGCGAGGGCGAGTACCTGGCCATGGTCGTCGCCACCGAGGAGCTGTCGCGGGGCTCGCTCGGCGCCGCCGGGTCGCTGATCACACGACCAGAGATCCTCACCCGCGCCCTGGTCAAGGGCGGCACCGAGGAGCAGAAGCACGAGTGGCTTCCCAAGCTCGCGTCCGGCGAGATCATGAACGCGGTCGCCGTCACCGAGCCCGACTTCGGCTCGGACGTGGCCGGCATCAAGGTGACCGCAGCCAAGGATGGGGACGTCTGGGTCATAAACGGTGTCAAGACGTGGTGCACGTTCGCGGCGCGCGCCGACGTGCTCATGCTGCTGGCCCGCACCGACCCGGACCGCAGCAAGGCGCACCGAGGCCTCTCGCTGTTCGTGGTGCCGAAGGAGCGGGGCGAGGGACACGGCTTCGTCCTCAGCCAAGACGGCGGAGGCAGGCTCGAAGGACGACCCATCGACACCATCGGCTACCGGGGCATGCACTCCTACGAGCTGGCCTTCGACGCATGGCGCGTCCCGGCCGCCAACCTCATCGGCGGACCTGACGGCGAGGGGCGCGGGTTCTACCTGCAGATGGAGGGGTTCGAGAACGGGCGCCTGCAGACGGCGGCGCGGGCCGTCGGGGTCATGCAGGCGGCCTACGAGGCGGCCGTCGACTACGCCCAGAACCGGGTGGTGTTCGGCCACCCGGTCGCGGACTACCAGCTGACGCAGGCCAAGCTGGCCCGCATGGCCGTGGTCATCCAGGCCAGCCGCCAGTTCGCCTACCAGGTGGCCCGCCTCATGGCCAAGGGCGAGGGCGCCATGGAGGCGTCCATGGTGAAGGCCTACGTGTGCCGGGCCGCCGAGTGGGTGACGCGGGAGGCCATGCAGATCCACGGCGGCATGGGCTACGCCGAGGAGTTCCCGGTCAGCCGGTACTTCGTCGACGCCCGCGTCCTGTCGATCTTCGAGGGAGCTGACGAGACGCTCGCCCTCAAGGTCATCGCCCGACGCCTGCTGGAGGCGGCCAAATCGTCCTGATTCGATAGGTCGTACGGCCCAGAAGTCGCTCAGGCGTGAGGCGACGCCCGCCGATATCTCTGCCGAGGAGGCGTCGGATGAGGCGTGCGTGGATCTCGGGGGCTTCGATCGTGGCTGCCTTCGCCGCGGTCGTCGTCATGCGCCCCGGCGGCTCACACGCCACCCTGCAGATGGCCGACCTCCTCGAGGTCGCCGTCGCGGCCTGCGCCGGCGTCGCTTGTGCCCAGGCGGCCCGGCTCGCTCGTGGCCGCGCTCGCCGCGGGTGGCATCTCATCGGGGCATCAGCCGGATCGTGGGCTCTGGGCCAAGCCATCTGGACCGCGTACGAGCTGCGGGGCCGAGAGGCCCCATTCCCGTCGCTGGCCGACGCCGGCTACCTGCTGGCCATCCCGCTCATGGTCCTCGGCCTGATGAGACTGCCCGTCACACAGCGCGCCGAGCACACCCGCCGCCTGGCGGACGGACTCGTCGTCGCCGGCTCGATGCTCGCGGTGTTCTGGTCGCTCGTGATCGGCCATGTCGTCGATGTCCAGGGCGCGAGCGCTTCGACCGCGCTCGCCCTCGCCTACCCGGTCGGCGACATGGTGATCATCGTCGTGGTGATCTCGTTGTTGTCCCAATCGGCGGGCGGATGGCGCCGGCCGCTCGTGCTGCTCGGCGTCGGCGTGCTGTGCATCGCAATCGCCGACGGCGCCTTTGCCTACCTCACCGCGTCCGACTCCTTTGCCACGGGCAACTTCGTCGACGTGGGTTGGGTCGCCGGCTACGTGCTCGTGGGCCTGGCCGCCCTGAAGGCGGCCCGTCCGGCCTCGGGAGCCGACACCGCGACCGGGCGGCCGCCGATGTGGCTCGTGAACCTCCCGTACGCGCCGGCCGCGCTGATGGTCGTCGTGCTCGCGGGCACGTCCACCCGCCACCGTCACGTCGACGGGACGACGGCCGCCATGGGCGCCATCGTCCTGCTGCTCCTCTTGGCTCGCCAGGTGCTCGTGCACGCGGCCAACGCCACGCTCACGAACCGGCTCGACCGCCAGCGGAGCGTCCTGCTCTCTGTCCTGCACAGCCTCGGGGAGGGCGTGGTAGTCGCCGACGAGACCGGCAACCTCGTGCTGTTCAACGAGGAAGCCAACCGCCTCGCCGGGACGGACATGCTCCCGGGCCGGTGGCTGGGCGACCAGCCGCCCACACCGCTCTTCCACGCGGACGGTCGCCGGTTCGGCGAGCTCGAGCTCCCGATGGCGCGAGCGGTCGACGGCGAATCGTCCGACGTCGAGATGCGGGTGGTCGGTGCGGACGGCGCAGGCGAGCGCACCCTGTTCGTCACCGGTCGCCCTGTCCGCGACCAGCAGGGCGTGCTCCGCGGTGGGGTCGTCGTCTTCCGCGACGAGACGGACCGGCGCCACGCCGAAGCCGCTCTCCGCGACAGCGAGGCGCAGCTCGCCGAGGCCCAGGAGCTCGCCCTGGTCGGCAGCTGGGAGATCGACGTCGCCACGGGTGACGCCGTCTGGTCCGATCAGCAGTACCGGCTGCTCGACTACGAGCCGGGCTCGATCACGCCGACCGCTGAGGTGTTCCTCGAGCACGTCCACCCCGACGACCGGTCGAGGGCGCGGCGGGTGATGGCCGAGGGCCGCTCGAGCGACAGCCGCTTCTCCTTCCGCTGCCGGGTCGAGACAGCAGTCGGCCGCGAGCGGTGGCTCGACGTGCACGGCCGTGTCGTCTCCGAAGATGGCGTCGCCCGGCGCATCACCGGGATGGCCCAGGACATCACCGACCGCATCCAGGCGGAAGAAGCGCTGCGTCGCCAGGCGACCGAGGACGCCCTCACCCGCCTGCCCAACCGAGGCCAGCTGGCCAGCTCCCTGTCCGAGCGGCTCGAGCGACGCCGGCCCGGGGAGGGCGTGGCCCTCCTGCTCATGGACCTCGACCGCTTCAAGGAGGTCAACGACAGCCTCGGGCACGAGGTCGGCGACCGCGTGCTCGTCGAAGTCGCCAACCGACTTCGCGAGGCCGTCCGCACCAGCGACCTGGTGACCCGTCTCGGCGGCGACGAGTTCGCCATCGTCGTGAGTGACCTCCCCGACGACGCCGCGGCCGGCAACGTGGCCGCCAACCTCATCCATGTCCTCGAGGCGCCCGTCGACATCGACGGCATCACCGTGCCACTCGGCGCCAGTGTCGGCATCGCCTACGCGCCCGCTCATGGCGAGGACAGTCAGATCCTGCTGCAGAAGGCGGACGTGGCGATGTACCGGGCCAAGCAGCACGCCCTTGGTTGGGCGCTGTACGGCCCCGGCGACGACCAGGACCGGCTCAGCCGCCTCGCACTTCTCGCCGACCTGCGAGGCGCGTTGGAGCGCGGCGAGATCGTCGTGCACTACCAGCCGCAGGTCGACCTGCGCACGGGACGCACGCACGTGGTGGAGGCGCTGGCCCGCTGGAACCACCCGGAGCTCGGCATGGTGCCGCCCGGACAGTTCGTCGCGCTGGCCGAGCAGACGGGACTCATCCGCCCCCTCACGACCGCGGTGCTGCGTCAGGCCCTGGCCCAGTGCGGGAACTGGCGGGCAGAGGGCATCGACGTCGGCGTGGCCGTCAACCTCTCGCCACGCAGCCTGACCGATCCCGACCTCGTCTCGTCCATCCACGCCGCGCTGCGCGAGGCCGACCTGCCCGCGGCGGTGCTGACGCTGGAGATCACCGAGAGCGCCTTCGCCGACAGCACGGCCGAGATGGGCCGCATGCTCGAAGACCTGCGCGACCTCGGCGTCCGTCTGTGCATCGACGACTTCGGCACGGGCTACTCGTCTATGGCGTACCTCAAGCATCTTCCGGTGGACGAGCTCAAGATCGACCGCGCCTTCGTCTTCGAGCTCGACTCCGACTCGCGCGACATCGCCATCGTGCGCGCCATCGTGGAACTGGCCCACTCGCTCGGACTCTCGGTCGTCGCCGAGGGCGTCGAGTCGGAGTCGGCCGGGCGCATGCTCACCGCCCTGCGCTGCGACGTGGCCCAGGGCTATGGCTTGTGCCGCCCGGCGGCCGCGTCCGACATCACCGGCTGGCTCGTGCGGCGGGACGTCGAACACGCCGAAGCGCCCTACCGCTCGCCCACGCCCAGTCGTTCCTGACCCCAATTCCCTTGCATCACCCCAGACAGTGCCGAAAGGGAACCCATGGGGAACCCGTTCCAGGCGACGGCCTGTCCGCTGTGCCACGACTCCTTCGAGCACCCAGAGGAGTACCGCGACCATCTCGCCATGATCCACGACCTGGTGGACGACGAGGGCACCCAGACCAAGCTGACGGAAACGCCAGAGCCCGAAACTGAGCCCGAGCCCGCGGCCGGTCCTGCTCCTGCGCCCTCGGCGGTCCCGGTGCTGGTGACCTCCACGCCGCACGTCTCGGCGGAGCCGGCGGCCGCGCTGACCGGATCAGTGGACCTCCGGCTCGACCGCCGCGTGCTGCCCGGCCTGGTCATCGCCGTCGCGGTGCAACTGGTGGTCGCGTTGCTGGGGCTCGCCGTCGTCGGCGGCGACGGCGGTGCCAAGAACGTCGCGACCCAGTCGACGGCAAATGAGCGGGCCCGCTCGACACCCGCGGCATCCGGCGGCGCGGGGGCCGCGGCCAGCCCGTCGAGCACCGCACCCGCGACCACCGCGCCTCCCGCGACGGACACCCACAGCGATCAGGCGCGGGCCGACCTCATCGCCCCCCGGACCGCGGACTTCCCCAGTGGTTGGACCCAGGTGAACCCGGCCGCGCTCGGCGGGAGTGCATCCGACGACACGAGCGCTCTCGATGTGTGCACGGTGCCCGACGACCCGACCAACGACCCCTCCATCCCCTCGACACCTGTCGCCTTGGAGCACGCCGCGAGCTTCGCGTTCGGCGGCAGCATGATCCTCAAGAACGAGGCGGACGCATTGCGCGGCATGACGATCCTCCGCGAAACCAGCCGTTGCCTGGGTGACGCCATCGCCAAGGACACCGCCAGCAGCACACCCCGGGGCGTCACGGTGACGCACGGGACGTTCTCTTCCCTCGGGTTCTCGACCTACGGCGACGAGACCATCGCCATGTCCATGCCCATGTCGTTCGTCGGACCTGGCGCGGCGGTTCCGGTGCGGGTCGACCTGCTCGCCGTTCGCCGCGACCGCGCCGTCGTGTTCCTGATGGCGATCGTCGGCGCCAACGACTTCACACCCGCACAGGAGCGCACCGCGCTGTCGAGCATCGCCGACCGCATGGCGCCCAAGTCGATCTAGGCGCGCGTTCCCCCCCCTCGGATTTCTGGTGCACTGGTGGCCACTATTGACCGCAAGTGCACCAAGAACCTCTCGGGCAGAATGCCTCAGTGTCCACCCCTGCAGGCCACCCGTTCTGCCTCTTCCAGGACGACGTTCGATGAGCGATGGAAGCGACGACCACCGGACGCAGCGCGAGCGCATGTTGGCGGGTGACCTTTACGTCGCCGACGACCCCGAGCTCGCCGCCCTCGCGCTTCGCGCCCGCCGGCTGCAGGACGAGTTCAACCGCTCCGCTGCCGACGAGGGGGACGAGCGCACCCGGATCCTCGGGGAGCTGCTGGGCGAGCTCGGACCTGACGTGGAGATCCGACCGCCCTTCTACTGCGACTACGGATCGCAGATCCGGTTGGCGGCCCGCGTGTTCGCCAACTTCGGCCTGGTCGCGCTCGACGTGGCGCCCATCACGATCGGCGAGGACGTGGCCATCGGTCCCAACGTGCAACTGCTCACGCCGACTCACCCCGTCGAAGCGGAACCGCGTCGTGCCAAGTTGGAGGCGGCGCGGCCCATCACCATCGGCGACAACGTCTGGCTGGGCGGAGGGGTGATCGTGCTCGCCGGCGTGACGATCGGCGAGAACACCGTCGTCGGCGCCGGCGCGGTGGTCACGCGCGATCTCCCCGGCAACGTCGTCGCCGTCGGCAACCCGGCACGCGTGGTCCGCACCCTGTAGGCAGGCTGCACCTGAAGGCACGCTGAAAATTGCTGACGGCGATGGGCCGAGAGGGTCCGGTACCTTCGCCCCGTGGCTGCCCCGCGCGTGCGGCGGCTGGCGCTCGCTGCGGCGGCATGCCTGGTCGTGGCCGTGGTCGCCTTCGTCGAGCTCCATCCCGGTCCCGAGCCCCCGCCCCGCAGGTTCTGTGTGGTCGCGGCCCACGGCGGCCGTTACGAGCTGGACCTCGCCCAAGCCGAGCTGGCTTCGACCATCGCTGCCATCGGAAAGCGGCGCGGGCTGCCCAACCACGCGGCCACCATCGCGCTGGCGACGGCGCTGCAGGAGTCGCAACTACGGAACCTTCCGAACGGCGACCGCGACTCAGTTGGCGTGTTCCAGCAACGCCCTTCCCAGGGGTGGGGGACGGTCCAGCAACTTCGCGACCCGCGGTACGCCACAAACCGGTTCTACGCCGCCCTCGAACGAGTACCCCACTGGGCCACCTTGCCCGTCACCGAGGCGGCCCAGCGCGTGCAACGCAGCGCCCTGCCGAATGGCTACGCCCCGTACGAGTCGCGGAGCCGAACACTTGCGTCGGCGCTCACGGGCGAGGTGCCGGCCGCCATCACCTGCGCCCTGGCCCCGTCGCCGCCGGTCAACACCATCGAGGAGTCAGCGCTGCGCGCGGCCATGGCCTCCGAGTTGCCGAGGAGCTCCTTGCGCGCGAGTGCGTCCGTCGACATGGGGTGGACGGCCGCCGCATGGTTGGTCGCCCACGCGGCGTCGTCCGGAGTGTCGACCGTCCGCTACGCCGACCGCACGTGGAACCGAGCCGGCAACGCCTGGACGCCGACGCCACCGGTGGCGCAGGTGTCCTTCACCCTCGCGCACTGACGCAAGAGCACTCGTCTGTTCGCGCTGGGCCGACGGGGTGCAGCGTGCTGATCCCGCAGAACGCGTGCATTCCCTTGCGCTGCAATGGATTCGTGGTACAATCGAACATGTATTCGGGAGCTGGGCTCCCCCGGAAGTCGGCCTCTTGCAGTGGGTGGAGGTGGCTGGGATGTGCGAGACGCTCGCAGAGCTGCGCAGTGCGACGGTGGCCTTGGCCGCCGACTTCGACGCGCACGTGCTGTCGGTGACGTCGGCCCGTCGCGCCTTGCGCGACGCCTGTGCGATCAAGAACGCAGTGGCGACCATCGAGTCCCTCGCCGCGGCGCGGGTGGCCGAGGGCGGCGACTGGCGGCGCGACGGCTACCGCTCGCCGGCCGAGGCGGTGGCCCACGAGACCGGCACCTCGGTGGGCCAGGCCGCCGACGCGCTCAAGACGGCTGAGGCACTCGAGGAGCTACCCGCGGTTGCATCGGCTGCGCGTCGGGGTGAGCTCTCGCCCCAGCAGGCCGCGGCGGTGGCCGCTGCTGCTGCGGTCGCTCCCGACGAGGAGGCCCGTCTGCTGGGCGAGGCGCAGCGCCTTTCGCTGCGCGAGCTCCAGCACGAGTGCGGCAGGACCCGCGCGGCCCACACCGACATCGAGGCCCAGCGCCGCCGCGCCCATGAGCGCCGCCACGCCCGCAAGTGGCAAGACCCCGACGGCATGGGTCACCTCCGAGCCCAGGGCCCCGCCGATGCCATCGAGTCGATGTGGGCGCGCATCCAGGCCGAGCAGGACCGCGTGTTCGCCGAGGCACGGGACGAAGAGCGCCGCGAGCCCACCGAGGCCTACGCCTTCGACGCCCTCGAGCGCCTGCTCACCGGTGAAGCGACCTCGGGTGGCACCGACGCCAAGGTCATCGTCCGCATCGACCTCGACACCTTTCTGCGGGGCTATCCCACGAGCGGCGAGACCTGCGACGTCGCCGGCTGCCCGGTGCCCGTCTCCGCCGTCGAGGACCTGCTCCGGAGCGGCAGCCCGTTCCTCACCGCCATCGTCACCAAGGGCGAGGCCGTCACCGGGGCGGTCCACCTCGGCCGGGCGCCGACCGCCAAGCAGCAGACCGGCCTCGAGTGGCTCTACCCCACCTGTGCGGCTGCTGGTTGTTCCCAGTCGGCCCGTCTGCAGCGCGACCACCGCGACGACTGGGCCAAGACGCACTTCACGCTCTTCGACCTGCTCGACCTGCTCTGCGCGCACCATCACGGCCTCAAGACCACCAAGGGCTGGGGCCTGGTGGAGGGCAGAGGCAAACGGGCCTTCGTCCCACCGGACGATCCGAGACACCCCCGCCACGCCAAGGACCCACCAGCGGCCTACCTGCCAGCCTACGGTGATGACAGTGGAGGCCCAGGGGCCAAGGTGTCGCGCTCGATCGTCAGGTCGCGCAGGTAGAACCAGTACGTGCGCACGCGCACGCGGCGAATGAGGGCGACGAGGTCCCAGAACATCTCCCACGTGCGCCGCCATCCTTCGACGGGGCCGAACTTGTCGCGCTTGGTGCGATGGGTCACGCCGCGCATCACCCGCACGGTCGACGGCAGGCGGCCCTCGGCGATCACCGCGTTGATCATGATCTCGATGGTGTAGCCCTCGCGCTTGTCGGGCGGGACGGCGTCGAAGACCCAGCGGGGGATGATGCGCTCGCCCGTCGTGGGCGGGAAGCGGAGGACGAGGAAGTTCCAGAAGCCGTAGTCGAATGTGCCGAGCGACATCACGGCTCGCCGCTCGACGAAGGGTCGGCAGATGGCGTCGAGGTGGGCGCTGGTGAGGCCGATGCAGTCGGCGTCGACGAACAGGACGGCATCGGCGTCGGTGGACTCGACACCCGCCTCCATGGCGTGGGCCTTCGAGCCGTCGCTCTCCCGGCGGACGACCTTGGCGCCGGCGGCGGCAGCCACGTCGGCCGTGTCGTCGTCGGAGCCGTCGTCGACGACGATGACCTCGCGCACGTAGGAGCAGCCGAGACACGCTTCCACGACGTCGGCCACGGTCACCGCCTCGTTGCGAGCCGGGACCACCGCGTCGATTTTCATTGCGCCGCTCGCAGGCTCGCCGGCGCGGTGACGGCGGGGACCCCAACCCCACCGTCGGCCGAAGCGACGTCCCGGCACGAAGTCATGGCACGGCTCGTGATGGTTACGCCGAGCGGGACATGCCCGCCCGCTCGCCCTTGGAGACGAGCTTGACCGCGACCTTGCGGGATGCCTCGTCGATCATCTCGTCGCCGAACATCACCGCGCCCTTGCGCTCCCCTTCGGTGGTCGCCTTCCGGTACGCGTCGAGCACGTCCCACGCCTTGTCGAACTGCTCCTGGCTCGGGGAGAACACCTCGTTGAGGATGGTGACCTGATCGGGGTGCAGGGCCCACTTGCCGTCGTAGCCGAGGACCTCGGTGCGCTTGCAGTACTCGCGGAAGCCCTCGGGGTCGCGCACCTTGACATACGGGCCGTCGATGACCTGCAGGCCGTTGGCCCGACCAGCCATCAGGATCTTCACGAAGACGTAGTGGAAGTAGTCACCCGGGTAGTCGGGGATGTGCAGGCCGCCGCCCAGCGACGGCATCTCCATTGACGCCGACATGTCGACCGGGCCGAGGATGATGGTCTCGAGACGGGGCGACGCCGCGCAGATCTCCTCGACGTTGATCATCCCGCGGGCCGTCTCGATCTGGGCCTCGATGCCGATGTGGCCGACGGGCAGGCCGCTGTTGATCTCGACCTGCGTGAGCAGCAGGTCCATGGCCACCACCTCGGCGGCCGACTGCACCTTCGGGAGCATGATCTCCTCCAAGCGCTCCCCCGCGTTGCCGACCACCTCGATGACATCGCCGTAGGTCCACTTGGTGTCCCACGCGTTCACCCGCACGCAGAGGATCTTGTCGCCCCAGTCGAGGTTCTTCACCGCGTCGACGACCTTGGCCCTCGCCGCTTCCTTCTCGAGCGGCGCCACCGCGTCCTCGAGGTCCATGAACACCATGTCAGCGGGCAGGCCGGGGGCCTTGCCGAGCATCTTCTCGCTCGAACCGGGGACCGAGAGGCAGGAGCGGCGGGGGAGGTTGCGCGTGCGTTCCGACATGGCTCCGAGCCTACGGCGTCGGTGCCGGGACGGGCTAAGCCGGGTCGATGCGGTACACCGGCCCGTTGAGCGACACGGCGTAGAGGTCGCCGGCCAGATCCTGCCCGAAGGACACGACCTGCTGGGCCTTGGGTCCGAGGTTGCGGCGCTGGCCGCCGGAGAATCCCCACAGGTCGCCGATGCAGACGTCGGTGAAGACGTAGGTGCCCACCAGGCCCGGGATGCGGCTGCCTCGATAGACGTAGCCACCGGTGACCACGCAGCCGCCGCTGTCGTGGGAGTACTCGTGCACGGGCGGGCGGTAGTCGCTGCCCAGGTTGCCGTTCTTGATGCGGTGATTGCCCTCCATCAGCGACCAGCCGTAGTTGAGGCGGGCGCTGCCCGCAGGCTCGTGGTCGACCTCCTCCCACGCGTTCTGACCCACGTCGCCGATCCAGATGTCGCCGTTGCCCTTGTCGAAGGAGAACCGGAACGGGTTCCGCAACCCGTAGTCCTTCACCTCGTAGGAGCCGTCGGACACGTTCATGCGCAGGAGCTTGCCGAGCGGCGTGTTGAGGTTCTGGCCGTTGTTGTTGGGATCGTTGGCTGACCCGCCGTCGCCAAGGGCGATGTAGAGGCGGCCGTCGGGGCCGAACTGCAGTCCCCCGCCGTTGTGGTTGGCATAGGGCTGCTGCACCTGGAGGAGGTCACGGCGTCCGCCGCCGACCATCGCCAGCTCGAGGATGTGGGTGTTGCCGGCCTTGTCGGTGATGTTGACGTAGAGGTGCGAGCCGTTGGCGTCGAAGGTCATGCCGAGCAGTCCCTGCTCACCGCCGGTCGAGACCTCTCCGGACAGGTTGAACACGGGGTTGGGGTCGACGGTGCCGTTGCGGATGACGCGAACGCGTCCGCCCTTCTCCGCCGCGTACAACGCGTTGGGTTCGCCCGGCCGGCCCGTGAGGTCGAGAGGCTGGCTCAACGCCGCGATCTGGGTGAGCTTGATGTTCACGGCGCCGCCGGATGCAGCCGCTCCCGTGGTCGCTGGCGTCCGTCGGGCCGTGGTGCCGGGACGGGCCGTCGTGGCGCCCGCCGTGGGGGACGGCCCTGCCGTCGTCGGGGCCGCGGTCGTGGTCGGCGCGGTTGTGGTGCTCGTCGCCGACGCCCGGCCCGAGCGCTGGTCGAAGCTGGCGTCGCCCCCGCCGCCGCCGCCGCACGCAGCGGTCAGCAGGCCGAGAGCAACGAGGGGGATCGCAACGCGCCGGATGGCTCCAGGGTACGAGCGCTCCGGCCCAACGTCGGCGCGCCTACAGACCCCCGGGCCGCTCGCCGCCGAGCTTGCCGTGGTCCCACGACACGATCTTCTCCACGTGGATCTTCACGCCGACCCGCTTGTGCATCAGCGCGCGCGCCGCCATCTCCAGGTGCTCGGGCGGGAGCCCGTGATAACGGTCGACCACGCTCTTGGCCGCCTCCAGCAGACGGTCCTCGTCCTCAACGACCTCGCCGGTGCCGATCAGCTCGATGCCCCGGAGCTTGTCGTACTCGTCGCCCTCCTCGATCAGGCAGGTGATGCGGGGGTCGCGCCGCAGATTGACCACCTTCTGCGACTTGGCGTACGTCTCGAACGCGGGCGCGCCCTCGAGGAATCCGTACCACATGGCCACCAGGTGAGGACGGCCGTCCTTGCCGATGGTGGCGATGTTCATCGTCCGCCGGCCGTTGAGGAACTCGGTGATCTCGGTGTCCGACATCTTGATCTGATCACGGCGGTTCATGCGCAAGGCGTAGCAGTTCCGGCGGGATCGGGCAGTCGGCCCGCTTGATGGCGGCCTCGACGGACGTGAGACCCGAAGGTCCGACGACCTGTTCGACGAGGTCCAGTGGCACGACCTCCTCAGGAGCGAGCCACGGGTCGGTGTCCGCCTCGAGCATGGTGACGAGCGCTGTCCACAACCTGGCCGGCAGCACCCGTCCGGCGCCGACGACGACCCACACGGGGATGCCGGCGTGGCGCGCGACGGCGGCCGCGGCGCGCGACCCGATGTCGGCGACGAAGCCGCTCGGCCCGAGCGCCGACGCCTCGAGCACCAGCAGGTCGGCGCTCGCCACCGCGGGACCGAGCCCGCCCTCGGGCACGTCGATGGCATCCACGCCGCGGCGCGCCAGGCGGTCGACCACTCCTGTCCACAGCCCACCCGCGTCCACCACCAGCAGCTCGACCTCGCCAACCCGGCGCAGCGCGTTGCCGGCCAGCTCGGGCCAGCCGAGGGTGGCGATGGTGCCCTCCGATGGCAGGACGCGCAGAAGCGCGGTCGACGTTGTGTCGTCGTCGAGCTCCTCGGCCGCGCGCCAGGCCTCGCCGACCGGGTCCGAGGACGCCAGCACGCGGGCCGCCACCCACCACATGGTGCCGGCCGACGGGTGGCGCTCGACCAGGCGCCGGCAGGCGGTGACGAGCCCCGTGGGGTCGTCGCCGAAGCCGGCGAGGGCGGCGGCCGCTTCACGGGCCAACTGCGACGGCCCCGCCCCTTCGACCCGGGCCACGTGCCGCAGCCGTTCGATGGGGTGCATCCCCTCCGAAGTTACTTCCGCGGGCGGGCTACGAGGTCTCGAGAGGGGCCAGCGGCGATCCTGCAGATGCCGCGATGGGGGACTCGGTCGATCTCAGAGCGCAGGCCGAATCAGTGGGGCCCCAGCGCAATGCAGCGAGCGCAGCTTGCAAGCGAGCGAGTGTCAGAGCCCTGGCTTGGTCACCATGAGGGCGATGAGCGCGACCGCGATGATGTTGAGCATCGGACCGAAGGTCGCGAGCGTCTTGCCGCGCCGCTCCAGCTCGGCGACCTGGGGCGGGGGTCCACCGGCAGGGGCGCCGGAGGGCGGGCCCATGGAGACGAGCTCCTTCTGCAGGCCGATCATCTTCTTCACGTTGGGGACCATGACCCCGTGCACGATGCCGAGGGCGACGACGTAGAGCAGGATCGACAGCCAGACCCAGGTCTGGGAGAAGTCCCAGGCGGAAGCCTTCAGCACCATGAGGACGCCGAACACGGGGACGGCGTAGACGAAGTACTCGGCGATGTTCGACGCCACGTGATTCGCCTCGGTGATGGCCAGCCCGCCGGGACCCGGCCTGGCCTTGGCCTGCAGGCCGTAGACGCCGTTGAGCATCACCCCGCCGATGCCAACCACCACGCTGACCAGATGCAGGACCAGCAGGAGCTTGTACGTTCCGTCCACGGTCGCCTCCCTTCTTGGTTGGCGGAAAGGTAGTTCAGCTACGTTCTGCCGCCGTGGCATCCAACCCGCCGTCGGACCTGGTCTTCGCGCCGATCAACGGCGAACCCAAGACCCTGCGGGAGTGGTTGACCACCTTCCACCTGGCCTTTGTCGTGCTCGACCCGTACACCTACGAGAGTGCGTGGCTGCTGGAGACGGCGGGACGAGTGCTCAAGACCTTCGAGCAGTCCGACGCCCGCACCGCTTTTCTCCTCACGTGCACCCCGGCCGAGGCCAGAGCTTTCCTCGGACCGTGGGCCGAGGACCTGCTCGTCTTCGCCGACCCCGACCGCGCCGCGGTGAAGGGTCTCGGCCTCGAGCGCCTGCCCGCCTTCGTGCACCTCGCCATGGACGGCACGGTCTACAACGCGGCCGAGGGATGGCACCCGGGCGAGTGGCGCAAGGTGGCCGACGACCTGGCCAAGGTCACCGCGTGGAAGGCCCCCGCCATCCCCCAACCCGACGACCCCGGCCCCTACGAGGGCACCCCCGCGCTGGCCTGACGGCCTCGCCACTCACTCGTTCGCTGACGCGTCAGCGTGTTGCGCTTCGCTCTGTGTGACCTGGCTGTGGTTGCCTGAGCCCGCTCAGTCCTTCTTCTGGATGCCGCCCTTGGTGAGCGCGAGGACGTCGAGGGCGGCGTCGAGCTCTGCGTCGGTCATGAGCCCCCATTCGAGGATGACCTCGCGCGGCGACTTGCCGGACGTGGCCGACTCCTTGACCACCTTGGCCACCTTGTCGTACCCGATGTAGGGAACGAGCGAGGTGGTGATGGACGGCGACGACTCGGCGTAGCGCTTCAGCTGATCGACGTTGGCCTCGATGCCGGCGACGCACTTGTCGGCGAACACCCGGCTGACCGACGCCAGCAGGCGGATGGACTCGAGCAGGTTGCGTCCGATGACGGGCAGCATGACGTTGAGCTCGAAGTTTCCCGCGGCGCCGCCGAAGGTGACCGCTGCGTCGTTGCCGATCACCTGGGCCACGACCTGGCACACCGCTTCGGCCGCCACCGGGTTCACCTTGCCCGGCATGATCGAGGAGCCGGGCTGGAGGTCGGGGATGCGGATCTCGCCCAAGCCGGTGCGGGGGCCGCTGCCCATCCACCGGATGTCGTTCGCCATCTTCCACAGCGACACGCCGATGGTGCGCAGCACGCCGGAGCACTCGACGAGCGCGTCGCGCGACCCGTGGGCCTCGAAGTGATCTCGCGCCTCTGACAGCGGCAGCTCGGTGTCGTCGACGATGCGCGTGATGACGGCCTTGGCGAACGTCTTCGGCGCGTTGATGCCGGTGCCGACGGCAGTACCGCCGAGAGGGAGCTCGCCCACACGCGGCAGCACCGAGCGCAGACGCTCGACGCCGATCTCCACGGCCTGCGCGTAACCGCCGAACTCCTGGCCGAGGGTGACGGGCGTGGCGTCCATGAGGTGGGTGCGGCCTGACTTGACCACCGTCTTGAACTCTCGCTGCTTCTTGCGCAGGGCCTTGGCCAGGTGCTCGAGGGCGGGGATGAGGTCGACGACGATCTCGCGCGTCGCGGCCACGTGGATGGCAGAGGGGAAGAAGTCGTTCGACGACTGCGACGCGTTGACGTGGTCGTTGGGATGGACGGGGCGGCCGAGGCGCTCGGAGGCGAGTGTGGCCAGCACCTCGTTCATGTTCATGTTCGTCGAGGTACCCGAACCGGTCTGGTACACGTCGACCGGGAACTGGTCGTCCCAATCACCGCGGGCCACCTCCGCCGCCACTGCGGCGATGGCGTCGGCCACGTCCTTGTCGACGACCTTGAGCCTGGCGTTGGCCAGCGCCGCCGACCCCTTGAGGGCAGCCAGCGCCCCGATCAGGGCCCGCTCGACGTGCAGGCCAGAGATGGGAAAGTTTTCCACCGCTCGCTGGGTCTGCGCCTGCCACTTCGCCTCGGCAGGGACCCGCACCTCGCCCATCGACTCGTGTTCGATCCGGTACTCCTCGCTCATGGCTGGCACGGTACCCGCACCCAGGGTGGTTGCCCCGGGGGGCCCACGCCGGTTAGCGTTTTGCCCCGTCGTGCACCGAGTCCGCCCTCCCCTCACGCGGCTCCTCGCCCTCGGCGCCCTCGTCTCCCTCTGGGCCGGCATTGCCGTGCCCGCCGGGGCAGACCAGATCGCCGACAAGAAGGCCGAGGCGCAGCGCATCGCCAGCCAGCTCGATGCCCAGAGCAATCGGCTCGCCGATCTCGCTGAGCAGTTCAACGAAGCGCGCCTGCAGAGCGAGAAGGTGTCGGCGCAGGCCGCGGCGGCCCAGGCCGAGGTCGCCCGCCTGCAAGCACAGGTGGACGACAACCGCCAAGCCGTCCGCGGCCAGGCGGTCGCCGCCTACGTGCGAGGCGGGATCTCGCCCAGCGCCAACATGGACACGACCGACCTCGACCCGTCCCGCATGGAGCAGTACGTCTCGTCGATCATCGGCCAGCGCCAGGACGCGCTCGACGCCCTGCGCGCCGCACAGGCGGCACTCGCCGAGCGCCAGAGCGCGCTCGACGCGGCGAAGGCGCGGGCGCGCGGCGCCGTCGCCAGGGTCAACAGCAGCAAGCTGGCCGCCGCGTCGGCCCAGGCCAGCCAGCGGGCCACCCTCTCGAAGGTGCAGGGCGAGCTGGCCGGCCTCGTCGCGGCCGAGGCGCAGCGCCGGGCCGCCGAACAGGCGCGCAAGGCCCAGGCCGCCCTCGCGGCCCGCCAGGCCCGCGACAGCACGGCGGCACGATCCGCCCCGCGTCCCGCCGGCTCGAGCGCCAAACCGGTCAAGGGCGCACCCGCCGAGCCCTCGGGTCCCCCGCCCGGGCCGCCTGCGTCCGGCGCGTCGGCCGCAGTCGCCAAGGCCAAGGAGCAGATCGGCAAGCCCTACGAGTGGGGCGCGGCTGGGCCCAACAGCTTCGACTGCTCCGGCCTCACGATGTACGCGTGGCGGGCCGGCGGTCGTTCGCTGCCGCACTCGTCCCGAGCTCAGTGGAGCGCGACGACGCGTGTGTCGGTGAGCGCGGTGCAGCCCGGCGACATCCTCTTCTACGGCAGTCCCATCCACCACGTGGGCATCTACGTGGGCGGCGGCCAGATGGTCGAGGCGCCGGAGACGGGCGAGTACGTCCGCTACGCGTCCATCTACCGCAGCGACCTCGTCGGAGCGGGCCGGGTCTACTGAGCCCGCGGTAGACATTCGCCGTGGCTCGGACCCGTGCGCCAGAGCTGCGAGGGGCCGGGGGCTGGATCAACAGCGCGCCGCTCACGCTTGCCGGACTCCGGGGCAGGATCGTCGTCCTCGACTTCTGGACGTTCTGCTGCATCAACTGCATCCGCGTCCTGGAGGAGCTGCGGGCGGCCGAGACCCGTTTCCCCGACGAGCTCGTCGTCATCGGCGTGCACTCACCGAAGTTCCCGCACGAAGCCGACCACGTGGCGCTCGAGCGAGCCGTCGCGCGACACCGCATCACCCATCCCGTGCTCGACGACCCGCAGATGGAGACGTGGGAGCAGTACGGCATCAAGGGGTGGCCGACCCTCGTCGTGGTCGACCCGGAGGGATACGTCGTCGGCGGCGTCTCGGGCGAGGGCGCCGGCCCCGTCATCGAGCGATCCGTCGCCGAGCTCATCGCCGAGCACGAAGCCAAGGGCACGTTGCTCCACGGCCCGTCGCCGGTCGCCGCCGCGTCGATCGTCGAGCGGGACGAGCAGCTCGCCTTCCCCGGGAAGGTCGCGTGTGACGGCGAGGATCGCCTGGCGATCGCCGACACCGGGCACGACCGCGTGCTGGTCACCGACCTGTCCGGGCGGGTGGAGCGTGTCGTCATGGGGCTGCACGAACCCCAGGGCACCGCCTTCGACGGCAATCTGCTCGTCGTGTGCGACACCGGCGCCGACCGGGTGCTCACCGTCGACCTCAGAACCGGAGCCGAGCGGGTGGTGGTCGACGAGCTGGCGTCACCGTGGGACGTGGCAGTGGAGGCGCCCGGTGAATACGTGGTGGCCGAGGCCGGTCGGCATCGGCTGGGGCGCATCGACGGAGCCGGAGCGCGCGTGGTGGCGGGGACGGGAGGCGAGAACCTCGTCGACGGGCCGGCCGCTGACGCGCTGCTGGCCCAACCGTCGGGCGTCACCGTCGTCGGAGGCGGCGTGGCCTTCGTGGACGCCGAGTCGTCGTCCCTCCGGGTGCTCACCGACGACGGCCGCGTGGTGACACTCGTCGGCCAGGGGTTGTTCGAGTGGGGCAGGGCCGACGGCCCGTCGCACGTGGCCCGCCTGCAGCATCCGCTGGGCGTTGCGTCGGCGGTCGGCGCCGACGTCATCTGGGTGGCCGACACCTTCAACTGCATGCTGCGGGTCTGGGAAGGCAAGCACGAGATGCTGCGCGGCCTGCCGGTGGACGGACTGGACGAGCCGGGCGGCCTCGACGTCCTGCCGGACGGCCGACTGGTCGTCGCCGACACCAACAACCATCGCATCGTCGTGGTGGATCCAGAGACCGGTGACGTCGAGCGCCTCGTCATCGACGAGTCCTGGCTCGACGCGCCCGAGGGCGAGGCGTTCTGGCTGGGACCCGGACAGCCTTTGGTCCTGACGTTCTCGGTCGCGCTCGACGCGGGTGAGTCCCTCGACGCCGCCGACGGTCCGCCGGTGGTCGTGACGGTCTCGGCTGAGCCCGGGGAGCTGCTGGGCGACGGTCCCCGCGTGTGGGCGCTCTCCGCCGCCGACGGCGCCGTCGACGTGACCGCCGGCCGCCCCGGCGAGGGTGTCCTCACCGTCGAGGTGCTGACCGCCGCGTGCGAGCAGGACCGCTGCACCGTGCACCGTCAGCGGCGGCGCCACCGACTCACCGTGCGCGAGGGGTTGTAGGTCAGGGCATCAGCCGGTCGCGCTCGTCGACGGTGCGGAAGTCGCGCTGCTGGCCCGTACGGGGCCCGGGCACGTCGCGGAACTCATACGGCACCGGGTCGCGACCGGCCTGGCAGACGACAGCCCGGCCGGTGACGCCACCGGTGACCAGCGCGAACACCGCGTCGGCGATGTTCTCGGGCGGGATGATCGGGAAGCCCGCGGCCGACAGCGCGGTCTTGGCCGGCTCACCGACCAGCGGCGTGTCCACGATGCCCGGACACACCGCGTTGATGGTGATCCCCTTGGCCTCGAGTTGCTGGGCCAGGCTGCGTACGAATCCGACGACCGCGTGCTTGGTGAGGGTGTAGACGGGATCGGGCGGGAAGGCGATGAGTCCGGCGAGGGAGGCGGTCGCCACGATGGCACCCCCGCCACGCGCCGCCATGGGCGCCACCACTGCGCGGGCACCGAAGACGACGCCGTCCACGTTGGCGCCCATGATGCGGCGGTACTGCTCGTCGGTGAGGGCGGTGATGTCCGGCTCACCCGTGGTGACGCCGGCGTTGAGGTAGGCCACGTCGAGACCGCCCAGCTTCTCGGCCGCGGCCACGACCGCGGGCCAGTCCTCGGATCGGCTCACGTCGGTGCGCACGAAGGCGTCGCCCTCAGGCCCTTCGGTGAGATCGGCGACGACGACCGACGCACCGTCGGCCTTGAACCGTCGTACCGTCGCCAGGCCGATGCCCGACGACCCGCCCGTGACCACCGCGACCTTGCCGTCGAGCTGTCCCATCGGCCTAGCTTGTCCGATCGTGCGGGCCGCCACCATCGACGACGGACGCGTCACCGTGCGGGAGCATCCCGACCCGGAGCCGGCCAAGGGCGAGCTGCTCGTGCGTGTGCGGTCGGCCGGGATCAACGCGGCCGACCTCATGCAGGTCGCGGGCTTCTATCCCGCACCGCCCGGCGATCCCCCCGACATCCCCGGCATGGAGCTGGCGGGCGAGGTGCAGGCGGTGGGCCCGGGCGTGTTCCGCTACGCGGTCGGCGACTGGGTGATGGCGGTCGTCGGCGGCGGGGCCCAAGCCGAACTGGCCGTCGTGCACGAGCGCGTCGCCGTCCCCGTGCCCGCCAGCCTGGGCCTGGTGCCGGCCGGCGGGTTCCCTGAGGCCTTCACCACCGCGCATGACGCACTGTTCACCCAATGCGGGTTGCAGATGGGCGAGCGGCTGCTCGTGCACGCGGCCGCGGGCGGCGTCGGCACCGCCGCGGTGCAGCTCGGCGCGGCAGCCGGGGCGCACGTCACCGCGACGGTGCGCAACCCCGCACTCCGGGAGGCGGTGGCGGCCCTGGGCGCCAGCGAGGTCATCGCCCCCGAGGATGCGGCGCAGCACGGACCCTTCGACGTGGTGCTCGAGCTGATCGGCGCGTCCAACATCCCGACCGACCTCGACACGCTGGCCGTGGGCGGACGCATCGCGGTGATCGGTGTCGGCGGCGGCGCGGTCGCCGAGGTCAACCTGCTGACGCTCATGCAGCGTCGCGCTCGCATCCTCGGATCGACGTTGC
Source organism: Actinomycetota bacterium (assembly GCA_041166085.1). GTDB lineage: Bacteria > Actinomycetota > Acidimicrobiia > Acidimicrobiales > JAFATL01 > JBEEFP01. The sequence goes on along the minus strand of JBEEFP010000044.1, from coordinate 21,339 downwards.
GGGCGCGACCGCTCGAGCTGAAGGCGGACGCGGCCAGGCGGATCGAAGCGGCGGTGCTGCCGCTCGTCGAAGCGAACAGGCTCACCGTTCCCCTCGCCGCCACCTTCCCGTTGGACGACGTGGCGGCCGCCTACGAACGCTTCGCCACCGGAGGCAAGCTCGGGAAGCTGGTGCTGCTGCCCTAGACCGCGCGCTGGCGCCCTACTGCTCGGCGGAGTGCTCGAAGTTGGACAGGAGCTGGCGCACCTCTGCGGTGCGGAAGCGCCGGTGGCCCCCCAGGGTGCGAAGGGCGGTGAGCTTTCCCGACCGGGCCCATCTGGTCACCGTCTTCGGGCTGACCCGAAAGAGTGCGGCAACCTCGGCGGGGGTGAGGAGGGCGTCGTCTGCGTCGTTGTGCTGTGACATGTGGTGCGATTCCCTGGTCGTGGCTGGTTCCCGGACAGTTTGTCGCACTCCGGGCGTCAATGGGTGATCACCCCCAAAAAACCTAGACCGCCGTCCATCCGCCATCGACGGCAAGGACCTGGCCCGTCACGTAGGTGCTGGCGTCGCTGGCAAGGAACAGGAGGGCACCGTCGAGCTCGTGGGCGGCGCCCGGCCTGCCCATCGGGGCCTTGCGCCGCACCCACGTCATGCTGCGCTCGTCGGCGAAGAGATCGGCCGTCATCTCGGACTCGAACCACCCCGGCGCGAGGGCGTTGACCCGGACGCCCCGGCGGGCCCATTCCGCCCCAAGCTCCCGCGTCAGGTTCACCAACCCGCCCTTGCTGGCCGCGTAATCGGCAAACGGCGGAAGGCCGGCACCGACCAGCCCGAGCATCGAGGCCACGTTGACGATGGCCCCGCGCTCGCGCTCGAGCATGTGCCGGCCCACCCGCTGACAGGCGACGAACGCGCCGGTGAGGTTGACGGCCACCGTGCGCCGGAAGTCGTCGGCGGACAGGTCGACCGCCGCCGCCGGTCCACCCACGCCCGCGTTGTTCACGAGGACGTCGATGTGGCCGTGGCGTTCGAGGGCCACCGCGACGAGCCGGTCGATGTCGTCGTCGACGGCCACGTCACAGCCGACGACGAGGGCGCCGCCGAGCTCGTCCGCCAGCGCCTGCAAGCGGTCGACCCGCCGGGCCGCCAGCACCACCTCCGCGCCCGCGCCCCGCAGGACCCGGGCGAACCGGGCACCCAGCCCGGCCGACGCGCCGGTGACGATGGCGACCTGTCCGTCGAGCCGGAAGGGCGCCAGCGGATCGAGCTGTTGCACCTAGTCGGTCCACCCGCCCCGGGACGGGGTGGTGGGCGCCTGCTCTCGGACGGCGACGTGCGCGCTGACCAGGTCCACGAAGGTGTCCTCCTCGGCTCGCGACGCGAAGGCACGCTTGGGGAGGATGTCCGTCACGCCACGGTCGCCCAGCAGCGCGTAGACCCGGCCGCTGTTGGCGAGCTCGCGATAGAAGTCCCACCCGACGCGATGGTGGCTGGCCCGCCGCTCGACCGTGCAGCCGTCGCCGTCGATCGACCACTGCTCCTCCATGTGCAGCGAAGGGTCGATGGCCCACTGCCACCACGGGAAGAACCACGCGCTCGCCGCCACCAGCACGGCGATGGTGCCGATGGCCGTGAGCAGGTCGATCTTGGCCGCGACCCCCGCAGCCAGCAGTCCCGCGCCGGCGATGGCTGCGACCCGCACCACCCGTCCCAGCTCGGCGCGCGCGCCGGCTGCGTACTCCGCGCGCGACAGAGCGAAGCTGAGCGTGATGGGCGCGGCCACGGCGGCGATGGTAGGCGGGTCAGGTGAAGCTGAGCTGCTCCGGCGGCGGCGGGAGCGGGAGCGAGGCGGACGGCGGCGGCTCGTTGCGTGCTGCGGTGGGCGCGCCGCGGTTGCTGCCGCGCTGTGCCTGGAGACCGCCCGCGTCCCGGATGGCCGTACCCACCCGCGCTCCCAGCGCGGCGCCGAACTGCTTGTCGACATACGAGCGCCGATAGCGGGCCGCGTACTGCGCGACCAGATCGGGGCGGGCGTCCTGCAACCAGTCCATGAAGTGCCCCTTCACGCCCGGGCGCAGATGCAGGTACATGGCCGACACGGAGACGGCGCCCGCGTCGACGCACGCGCGCACGACCTCCTCGACCTGGCCGGGGCCGTCGGACATCCCAGGGATCACGGGCGCCACGAGGACCCCGCACTCCACCCCCGCATCGTTCAGCCTCGCGACCGCTTCCACCCGCTGGCGCGGGTGCGGGGTGCCTGGCTCCGTCGCCTTCCACGTCGCTTCGTCGAGGGTGCCGATCGAGAAGTTGGCGCGCACGTGCGTGCGGGTGGCCGCCTCCGCCAGCAGGTCGAGGTCGCGCAGGATGAGCGTCGACTTGGTGAGGATGCTGAACGGGTTGGCGGCATCGCTCAGCGCACGCACGATGCCCTGGGTGAGGTGGTACTTGCCCTCTGCCCGTTGATACGGGTCGGTGTTGGTGCCCATCGCGATGTGATCGCCGCCCCACTTGGGCGAGCGCAGCTCGGCCCGCAACCGCTCCACCGCGTTGACCTTCACGACCAGCTTGCTGTCGAAGTCCGACCCGATGTTGAGGTCGAGGTACTCGTGCGTCGGCCGGGCGAAGCAGTTGTGGCTCACGACCCCATTCGCGATGAAGTCTCCGGTGCCGGTGGTGATGTCGTACATCGGCAACTCAATGCCGAGGTCTTCGATGGAGCGCACGCGGAGCTGGGCCTTGTTCTTGATCGCCTGCCCCTGGATGGTCCGCTTGCGGGTGGTGGCCGGGTCAACGGTGTGGAAGAACCGCAGATGGTGCTTGAGCCCCCCGGTCGCACGAATCGTCGAGCACCCATTCGGCCGCGCGGGCTCCCGCACGAATGGAAGTTCGAGCCGCTCCATGCAATCGGTGATCGCTCCGAGGATCGTCTCGTCCTTGTTCACGATGCGGAGGACGCCCCCGCTGTAGGAGCCCTCGGCATCGAAGATGCCGGCGAGGAAGCCTTTGCTCCAGCTGTCAGTCTGCAACGTCGGCCAGCTCACGATCTCACGGATTGCCGCGACGTCCTTGCCGCGTGACGTCCGTACTGCGGTCATGGCGCTGCGTCTTCCAGCCGCGGCCGAGAAGGAGAATTCGTGAGTCGCGACGTCGAACGTTTCGAGGAACGTCTTGGCGCGATGGAGAGGCTCGAGATCAGTAAGGGCTAGTCGAAACCTGTGCACCGTCGAGGTTCGTTGCGGCCGGACATAGGTGTACCTCCCGAGCGTGCCGTCGCCGCGGACCATGCCGCAGAGGTAGCCGGACTGATAGTCGGCGTCGTGCTCAGGCGACGCTGCGAACTTGCCCGTGCCCAGCAACTCGTTGGTCAGCGTGAGGTGCGGCCTGCAGTTCGGTCCTCTCCCATCACCGGTCACGTGCTTCCAACCCCGGTTGGTGAGGAAGCGATGGTCCGCGCTCGTCACCAGCTCGGTGCCATCCTCGAGGGTCACTCGGTACGCGTGCTTGACCGTGGCCCAATGGTCGACCACCTCGGTCTCGACGTAATGCCGATACGCGCCCCTCCGCTCGGTTCCATAGACCCGATCGCCGGGCCGCACGTCGACCAGCATCTTCGTCCGTCCGTCGGCCATCAGGATCGGCGTTTCCCCCACGGCGCAGTAGACGCACGCGTGACTGCAGCCGCGGTACGCGTTGATGGTGAAGCGGAACGGCATGCGGGACGCGCCCGGGACCTCGTTGATGATGCGCTTGGTGTTGACGTGCAGGAACTCGAGGCCGCGGAACTCGCCCTTGCCGACGTGGCGGTCGACCAACTCGTCCTCCGCGAACAGCATCGGTTGGCCGCCGTCGTCGTCCGCCAGCTTCCATCGGAACCGTTCGGCCACAGGACCAGTATATCGAACTGGTGTTCGCCGCTCGCTAGCGGGATTCTCGAGGAAATAGGGGCCCAATTTCGGCCCCTATTCCTCGAGATCGCGTGCCTGAGGTCAGCCGATGGCTTGGGCGATGCCGTGGATGGCGAGGCCGGCGAGGGCGCCGACCACCGTGCCGTTGATGCGGATGAACTGCAGGTCGGGGCCGAGCAAGAGCTCGAGGCGGCGTGACGTCTCCTCGCCGTCCCAGCGGGCGATGGTGCCGCTCACGAGGCCGGCGATCTCGTCGTGGAAGTGCTCGGTGACGTAGCGGGCGCCCGACTCGATGAAGCCTTCGGCCTTGGCCGCCAGCCCGGGCTCGTCGCGCAGCCGACCGGCGGCCTGGACGATGGCATCGGCGATGCGCCTCCGCAGTTCGGAGGACGGATCGGCCGCCTGCTCCCGGAGCGTGACCTTGAGGTCGCCCCACAGCGACGCCGACCACTTCCGCAGCTCGGGGTGCTGGCGGATCTCGCGCTTGAGCTCGTCGCCGCGCGCCTTGAACTCCGGCGAGTGCTCGAGTCGATCGGCGAAGCCGCTGAGCCACGAGTCGAGCTCCTTGCGGATCTGGTGGTCGGGGTCCTCGTTGACCTCGGTGAGGAAGCGGCCGAGGCCGTCGAAGAGCCGGTCGAAGATGCGGTCCTCGACCGCGTTGGGGATCCATCGGGGGGCCCGCGCCGCGAACTGGTCGCGCAACTCCGGCCGGTGCTCGTCGAGCGTCTTCTGCATGCCACCGAGCAGCGCGCCCAGCAGCTCCGCGTGACGGTTCTCGGCCGTCATCATGCGTAGCGCCCGGCCCGCCAGCGGTGCCACGTCGACGGTCTCGACCAGGCGGTTGACCTGCTCGTCGATGAGCACCTGGACCTCATCGTCGTTCACCACGTCCGCCGCGCCGACGAGCAGGTCGGCCACGTTGCCGGCGACGGACTCCGCGTTGTGTGGGTCCGACAGCCACGCCGACACGCGTTCGGCGATGCGCGCGGCCCGCAGCCGCTCGACGATGACGTCAGGACTGAGGAAGTTCTCCTGCACGAAGTTGCCGAGGGTGCGACCGAACTGGTCCTTGCGCTCGGGGATGACGGCCGTGTGAGGGATGGGCACGCCGAGGGGGTGACGGAACAGCGCGGTGACCGCGAACCAGTCAGCCAGGCCGCCGACCATCGATGCCTCCGCGCCCGCGCGCAGGTACCCCATCAGCGTGGAGTCGTTGCCGAGCACCGTGAGGGCGACGAACACGGCCGTCATCACGACGAGGAGTCCCGTCGCGCGGCGCTTCATGACCTGGAGCTGGGCGGCCCGCTGCTCCTCCTCGCGGAGGGCGGGCGGCTTCACTCCGCCGACGCCCGTCCCCACACCGTCCTCCTCCACGCGAGAAAGCACAGCCACCCTGCGCACACCAGTCCGACCGGCAGCCACAGCACGCCCACCGCGGTGCGGTTGTTGGCCACGTCCCAGAGGATGTTGACCGCGCCGGCCAGGAAGGCGGCGGCGATCAGGGCCATGAGCACCGCCCACGCGTAGTCGCGGAGTCGAGGGGCGCCGCCCCTGTCGTCGCTCACGGGCCCAGCAGCTCCCGCACCCGCTCGGGCGGACGGCCGATCACGGCCCGCTCGCCCCGGATCACGATCGGTCGCTCGATGAGGACGGGGTGGGCGGTCATGGCGTCGAGCAACTGGTCGGCGCCCGCATCCGCAAGGCCGAGCTCGCGGTAGACGGCCTCACCGGTGCGCATCATGGCGCGGGGGTCGGTGATGCCGAGCAATCCCATGACGCGCTCGAGCTCGGTCCGCGTCGGGGCGTCCTCCAGGTAGCGCACGATGTCGCAGCTGACGTCCTCGCCCGCGAGGATGTCCCGGGCACCTCTGCACTTCGAGCAGTTGGGGTTGAACCACATCGTCACATCGCTGGCCATGATCGTTGAGTCTTACCCGGTCGAGCCGTGACCTCCCCAGCCCGGCGCCGACTCAGACGAGCGGCGGGGGCGCGCCGGCGCGCCGGCGGGTGAAGCGGCCGAGGCCGCCGCGCTCGGTCACCGTCGCGACCGCGACGGTGGGCGCGGCGTGGGACGACGACGCCAGGGGCCCGAGGCGCCGCAGCAAGGGCGTGGGCACACGGTTGAGCCGCACCATGGCGGCAATGCCTGCGACGAGCACGAAGAACGCGATCGCCGAGCCCCGGCCCGACGTCACGGGGCGAGGCACCACGTTGCCCGCCGTCGCCTGACGCACCACGGGAGCGGTGGGCGTGAGCCCCTGGCTCGCCGCCGGCAGCGACGGTTGGAAGGGGGCCAGGTCGCCGCTCGTCGCGCCCAGGTCGAGGCCGGCCAGCGACGAGGCGTCGCCGAAGGTCTGGTCGGTCGACAGGTCCGAGGCAGCGGCGCCCGAGTCGAACGACGACGAGGAGGAGGAGCCGGGCGTGGTGGCCAGCGACGCGGTCGTCGGCGGATTGAACGCGAGCGAGAATGTCGATCCGACCGGGGAACCGGCCACGTTGCCCGGCGTGAGCACGACGTTGACCTCGCCGGCGACGACGAGCGGCGCCAGGGCGAACGTCCACGACAGGCCGTCGGCGGCGCGAATGCCCTGGACCGACCCCGTCGCGCACGCGGCGTTGGGCTTGGCATCCCACGGGCCGCCCTTCTCCCCCCCGCCCCACGACGAGCCGGCCACGCACGCGCCGAGGACGGCGTTGTCGCCGCCCTGGTCGCCGTTGGGCGCCACCGCCAGCGTCAGCACCGGGTTCGACTCGCCCTCCTCGAGGGTGAAGCGCAGGGCGGCGAGCGCCTTGGCACTGTCGGGCGCGCCGGCGACGTAGAGACCGCCGTCGGGAACGTTGGGCGGCGCCGGCGCCGGCGCGGGGCCCTGGTTGCCGAACCACCACCAGCTGGCGTCGCTGAGCGCGGCCGCGTCACCGTGGCCCGCGAAGAGCGACAACCATGCGGCCATGGCGAGGAGCAGCGCACACAGCGCCCGCGTCCACCTCACTTCGAGCCCGCGCCTGCCTTCCCGGACCGGTTGATCACCGACATGTCGCCACCGAGGTACGACGCGATCACCTGCGGGTCGCGGACGACCTCGTCCGGCGTGCCTTCGGCGATGGGGTGACCGAGCTCGAGGGCGACGATGCGGTTCGACACCGACGTGATGAGCGGCATGTCGTGCTCGATGACGAGCAGGGCGCAGCCCGCCTCCTGCCGGATGCGCTGCAGCAGGGGCCCGAGCGCTTCGGTCTCACGCTGGGCGATGCCCGATGACGGCTCGTCGAGCAGCAGGACCCGCGGGTCATGGGCGATGGCCATGGCCAGGTCCACGATCCGCCGCGTTCCCGTCGAGAGCTCCCGCACGAACTTGTCCCGGTAGGCGCCCAGGTTCATCAGCTCGACGAGGTCGGCCACCGTCCACGCCACGTCCTCCTCCAGCCGCACCACACCGGGCAGCCCCATGGCAGAGGCAACGTGATCGCGCACGTCGAGGTGGCGCTCGAGACCGAGGGCGATGTTCTCGGCGACGGTCAGGGCCGGCACCAAACGGGCGTCCTGGAACGATCGGCCGAGGCCGAGCCAGGCCCGCCGGTCGGGTGACATGGCGGTGATGTCGCGGCCGTCCAGGATCACCCGCCCGCCGTCGGTGGTCAGGAAACCGGAGACGAGGTCGAAGATCGTCGTCTTGCCCGCGCCGTTGGGACCGATGAGGCCGAGGATCTCCCCCTCGCGCAGCACGAGGTCACAGTCGTCGACCGCACGAATGCCACCGAACCTCTTGGTGAGGCCGGCGACCTCGAGCACGACGGGCGCGGTGGCGAACGGGTCGCCGCCTGGAGTCTCCACCGCAGTGCGCGCCTTGGCCTTCTGGCCGGTGGCGACGGCGGTGCCCTCGAGGAACACCGAACGCACGATGTCGTCGCGCTCGAGCAGCTCGGCGGTGGGCCCGCTGAAGCGCACCTCACCCTTCTCCATGAAGTAGGCCCGTTCGGCGACGGTCAGGGCCACGTTGATGGACTGCTCGACGAGGACGATGGCGGTGCCGCTGTCGCGGATGCGTCGCACGATCCCGAGCAGCTGCTCGACGATGGCGGGCGCCAGACCGAGGGACAGCTCGTCGATCATCAGCAGCTTGGGCTTGGCGATGAACGCCATGCCGAGAGCGAGCATCTGCTGCTCGCCGCCAGAGAGGTTGCCCGCCATCTGGTCGAGCCGTTCCCGCAGCCGCGGGAAGATCTCGAGCACCTCCTGGTTGGCCTGCGCGAGGTAGGCCGGGTCGTCGCGGTAGAGCCAACCCGCCGCTCGGAGGTGCTCGGCGACGGTCAGGGTCGGGAACACGGCCTTGCCACCCGGCACCTGGACGATGCCGAGCTTGGCGGTCTGGTTGGCATCGGCGTGGGTGATGTCGCGTCCGGCGAAGAACATGGCTCCGCCGATGGGGTCCTCCACGCCGCTGATCGCCTTGAGCAGCGTCGACTTGCCAGCGCCGTTGGTGCCGAGGAGGGCGACGATCTCGCCGGGCCGCACGTCCATGTCCACGCCGAAGAGCACCTGCACCTGGTCGTACGCGACCTCCACCCCGCGGCAGATGAGCAGGGACGAGTCACCGAGCTCGCGCCGCTCCCGACGCATGTCGGCGACGAGGGCAAGGTTGCCGAGCGCCCGCTGGGTGTCGCCTTCGACGAAGCGATGACCCGAACGCAGGATGAGCCCGCCGATGATCCAGTACGGGAACGTGGCGAACAGACCCCAACGCAGGCCCTGGTCGTCGGAGATGCGGCTGATGCCGGGCAGGAAGAAGAGCAGCCACACACCAGCGACGATGAAGAGGGCGCCGAAGCTGTAGGAGAGCGACCGCACGCGGGCGGGCGACACGAAGGCCTGGGTGGCGTAGAAGGGCGGGAAGAAGATGCCGGCCGTGTAACTGGTGGCCACACCGATGATGACGAAGAGCCACAGCCACGGGGCGGCGGACACGACGGCGAGCCCGACGCCCACGGCCGCCAACGCCAGCCCCGCGCGCTTGAGCGGCTCTCCCATGCCCTTGGCCAGCCAGCCGACCGTCCAGCGTCCCGACATCTGGATACCGGCGAAGGTGGCGCCGGCGTTGACCGCGCCGATGACTCCGCGGCCCAGCGAGTCGAGGTGGAAGACGCGGTCGAGGAAGAGCGGGAAGAGGTAGGCGAGAGGGATGAGACCGGCGCCGATGAAGAGCCATGCGGTGAACTGGCGGCGCAGCGTCTTGACCGCGAACAAGGTGCGCGACGCCTCCCCGAAGGGGACCGGCTCCTCCTTCTCCGCGTCCTCCGCCGCGTCGGGGTCGTCGGTGCCGCCCCGCCGCGGCTCGTGCAGACGCACGGCGTAGAGGGCGGAGATGACGATCGGGATGATCAGCACCACGAAGGCGGCCTTGTAGGTGCCGAAGACCCAGGCCATGAGACCGGCCAGCGCCGATCCGGCGATGGTGCCCAGGTAGACCGCGTTGCGGTGGAAGCCGAAGACCCGCGGACGGTCGTCGGGCTTGTAGTAGTCGGCGAGCAGCGAACTGTGGATCGGGTCGTTGACCAGCCGGCCGATGCCGTTGCCCAAGCGCACGATGATGAGCAGCCCGAGCACACTGACCACGCCGGTGAAGAACGAGCAGATCCCGGCGATGACGGCGCCCGCCACCACCAGCTTGCGACGGGGCAGACGGTCGCCGTAGTGCCCGATGGGCACCGCGACCAGGAGCACGATCGTGAGATTGGCGACGACGAGAAGCCCGAAGGCGGTGTCGGTGAGGTCGAACGCCTTCTTGAGGTTCGGTGCCAGCACGTTGAACGCGGCGGTGTCGAACTCGTCGAAGAAGAACAGCACCGTGAGCATGACGAGCGGGAAGACGGGCAGGCCGCCCGTCACCTCCTCGGCCCGCTTGCGGAGCCACGTCAGCGGACTCACGACCGCGCCCTCCTGCTGCGCCGCGAGCCATTCCCGCCTCTTGGTGGCTCGTGGACCGGCACGGCCACGAGCTCACCGCTGTCAGACGTGGTGAGGGGCGCGAAGTGCTCGTGGTCACGCGCGTCGACGAGCGGAACCAGCGCGCCGCACGCGGGGCAGGCGATGACGTCGTCGGACTGCTCGAGCCGCGCCGTCTCGAGCAGGTGCTCCTCGGCGGCGACGAGCGAGTCGTCGGCCGCCTCGCTGTCCTGCACCAGGGAGTCGGCGACCAGGCTGGGCACGTGGATGCCGTGCTTGGCCGCCACGCTGCGCAGGAAGCGGTCGCGCACGCGGTACACGCCCTCGGCCAGCCCGCCCGGGAGGAACATGAGCACGAACACCAGGCCCACGCCGGAGGTGAGCAGTTCGATCTGCTGCACGTTCTTGAGCCCCGGCATGAGCGGGAGGCCCTTGACGAAGGCGGCGCCGAGCATGGCGCCGGGCAGCGACGTGAGGCCGCCGATCACTGTCATGGCGAACAGCTCGATGGACTTCTCCGCCGGGAAGGCCCCGGGTTCGACCACGCCCTGCTGGTATGCGTACAACGCGCCGGCAACGGCGGCGATGAAGCCAGAGAGGGCGAAGGCGGCCAGTCGGGTGCGGGCCAGGTTCACGCCGAACGACTGCATGAGGCGCCCGTTCTCGCGTGCCCCGATGAACACCCGTCCCGACCGGTTCTTGCGCAGCGAGCGGGCGACGGCGAGGAACAGCACGAGGAACACGAGACAGAGGTAATAGAACTTGGCGTCGGCGCTGACCGTGAACCACAGCACTTTGGTGTCGCTCGAGAGCGAGAACCGGTGGTAGAGCACGGGCCGGGAGACGCGTGCGGGGAAGTCCTTCGGCATCAGCCAGCCGAAGAACTCGCGGTTGAGCACGAAGCTCTGCACCGCGAACGCGAACGCCAACGTGGTGACGGCGAGGAACAGTCCCTGGATGCGCAGCGCGGGGAGGCCGATGAGCACCGCCACCAGTGCGCCCGCCAGTCCGGCGACGATGAGCGTCGCGAAGAAGTCCCAGTTGTGGTTGGCCGCCAGTCCGCCCGCGACGGCGGCGCCGATACCCGAGATGGCGAACTGTCCGAGGCTGATCTGCCCAGCCCATCCGGTGAGGATCACGAGCGACACGCCGACGATGGCGTAGATGACGGCGACGGTGAGCAAGCCTGTGTTGTTCTCGGTGACGATGTACGGACCGGCGAGGACGAAGGCGAGAATCAGGGCGCCGACTCCGGAGCGCATGGCGACGACCTCGCGCACGCCGCGCAGCTCGCTCGGCACCGGACGGAAGTCCTTCACCGCTTGCCAGCTGGATGCACCGAGCTCCTGCGCCCGGGACAGGCTGGTCCGCTGGATCAGCAGGGCGGCGAGGATGACCACCAGCATGATGGCGTTGGCGAGGGCGGCCCGGTTGGTGCTGAAGATGGCGGCCCGGTCGATGGCGCCGATGAGCATGCCGGCGATGAAGGCGGACGGGAGACTCTCCATGCGGGCGATGACCGCCACCGCCAGTCCGTAGAGCAGCAGCGACGGGCCGATGAAGCCGGTGACGGGCAGGCCCACCAGCGGGGCGCGCAGGAAGACGCCGATGGCCGACATCACCGCGGCGAGCACCCACACGACGGTGGAGACGCGCCGCACCGGGATGCCGAGCAACGACGCCCGCTCGCTGTTCTCGGCTGACGCCCGCACCGCGATGCCCATGTCGGTGAACTTGAAGAACGCGCCGAGGGCCACGACGATCGCCGCGACGACGACGATGGCGGCCACGTGGTCACCGGTGAGGAACACCTGCCCGACCTGGAAACGCAGATGGGCGAACGGCGTCTTGAAGTTGTTGCTGATGAGCTTGGCCTGGCCCGCGATCCACAGCTTGGTGAAGAACTCGAGCACCAGCAGGAGGAAGCCCACGCCGATCGTCACCACGGTGAGGATCAGCCGGGGAGCCTGCGCGAAGCGACGGACGAACAGCACCTCGACCGTGCCGCCGAGCAGCACCGCGCCGACGATCACGAGAGGCACGACCACCAGGTACGGCCAGCCCTTGAAGCTCATCAGGAACAACCCGGCCACGGCCGGCACCGCGCCGAGCTGGGCCTGGGCGAAGTTGATGATGCGGTTGGCGCGGTAGACGAGGATGAGGCCCATCCCGATGAGCCCGTACAGGCCACCGATGACGGCGCCCTGCACGAACACGCCGTGCGGGATCGACGAGGCCTTGCGTCCGATCTCGAGGAAGCCGATGTGGACGAAGGGGATGTCGACGCGGCCGAAGATGAGCTGCACCCCGACCTCGATGAGCAACACGTAGCCGAGGACGACCTTCAGCACCGGGCCCGCGATCGGGTGGGCGAAGGCGCGCCGGACGGCGTTCACCGGTCCCTCGAGGAAGGGGACACGTTCCATCACGAACGCCAGCGCCATTACGGTCTGACCGGGATCTGGGAGGACAGCCCGCCGGGCCAGGTGCCGTTCTCCCAACGTTGTCCGCCGTTGATGGACACGTAAGCACCGGGCTGACCGTCGATCTTGGAGATGGCCTGCGGGTCCCAGTACACCTCGCGCGCGTCCTGGAGGGCGGTGTAGTCGTTGGGGCCGAACTTGGTCATGATCACGTGCGGATCGTGGTTGCTGGCCTGCCAGCCGCCCAGCGGCTTGGACGTGAGCACCGCCTTCTCCATGTTCAGCGGATTGAGGACCGGACCGGTGCCCTGCAGGAAGGCGCCGGCGGCCGCGTAGTACGCCCAGATCAAGTTGCAGCTCTTGCACGGATCACCGGTGTTGCCGCTGTCCCGCCAGACGATCGCCGCGTCGCTGTCGTGGAACGGGACCTCGTCGCGTAGATGACTCGGCCCGAAGGCGTGTTGCATCTGTTGTTGGTCGTACAGCCGGCCGAGCTTGTCGTAGTCGAGCAGGCCGAGTCCCGGCGTCATGATCTCGGGGAAGTACCCCGCCTGGGTGAAGCCCGCCGTTCCGAACACCGGCGCGATGGGGTCGCACATGCACACCGTCGTCGTGACCCGTGAGCTGATGAACTTCTGCGTCGTGGCCTGGCTCTGCTCCTGGGCCCGCTGGATGTCGGACTCGTAGGTCGCGATCACCGGGTCGTGGCCGGGATCGCACTTGTTGATGATCTCGGCCACGTGCTTGGCCGTCGACACGTTCGCTTCGATCTCGGGCACGGAGATGCCGAGCCGTCGATGGGTGTTGCGGATGAGCTCGGCGCTGCCCGGGAAGGTCCCGGAGCCGGCGTGGTCGGCGTTCTTGCCCGCCAGCTTCTTGCAGTAGTACTCGCCGATGAGGTCGGCCGAGCTGGTGCCGTCCATGAAGACGTCGTACCGGTACGGCCGGCGCTGGGTGAAGTACTTGTCGTCGAAGTGCCAGCCGCCGACGCTGACGATGCCGGCCTTGGCCCACTCGTCGAACACCGTTGCGTACAGCGGTGTCGCCCACAGCACCATGAACGGCTTCTTCTTGATCACCTCGCGGGCCGCGGCCAGGCACGCGTCGTAGTCGGGCGGGGTGGTGGGGCAGTTCCCCCGCACCCGCTCCCACTGGATCTTGCGGCCGTAGAGCTCGTAGTGCTTGGCGATGAAGGCCTGCGAGGCCTTGTCCATGTCGGCGATCTCTTGGTCGGTCGCAGCCAGCCCCTGAGGCGCCAGCGCGGCGTTGACGGCCGCGTTGGGTTCCGCCTCGAAGTAGATCACCTTGATGGTGTCGCGGGTGACGCCCTGGTAGGTGTCGCCGCCGTTGTCGGCCCCCGCCGGGAACTTGGCGACGCACGGCGGGTCGCTCTTGTATCCGTAGAAGATCTGGAACTGCCTGCCGTTCTTGCAGTGGCTGGTGTCGCCCTTGCCGGCCAGGTACTCCTGGGTCGCCTGCTTGGCCGCCGCGCTGGCCTTGCTGTTGGCGAGGGCGGCTCCCCCGCCGCCGGTGGCCCCGGCAGCCGCGCCGCCCGCCCCGGTGACCGAGCTGTCGGCGCCGGGCGTCCCGGCGTCGCCGGTGCTCTGGAGCGACTGGGTACCACCGAACTGACCCGCTGCCACTTGTTGGGCCTGCGGGCTGTTGGATGGCAACAGGGCGATGAAGAGCGCCTGCACCACGGCGATGGCGATGAACGGCGCGTACAGGGCGAGCGTCGACTTCCGCACGGACCGGATCCCCTTTGTCGGAAACGTGACAGTCCTGGATTCGCCGCCAGCTGTCAGGTTCCTGCCACGTGCGGTGACCCCCGTCACCCTTCTCATGCTTCGCTCGCTGACGCTCCCTCACTGTCGGGCTGCCCGTGCCTCGCGACGCCCGACCGGCAGCCGAACCAAGGCGCTGGGCGGCGGGGTTGGCGCCGCCGCTCCTGCCGGCACCGGGCAGGACCGACTAGTGGGTGGGGACGGGGAAGACCTGCTCGATGGCGTGGAGGCAGGCGGGCCAGCTCGGGACGGGCTGGGGCAGCGGGCTGGCGATGACGTCGTGCTCGACGGCGAGGGCCTGGACGTGCAGGCGGTCGCGGGCGGTGCGCAGCTTGCGGAGGTCGGCCTCAGTGGCCTCGCACGCCTCGGCACGGGTGCGGTCGGTGGCGGCGATGGCCTCCTCGAGGAGGATGCGGGCGTACTCCTCGGCCCGGGCCAGCACGTGGCGCGCCTGGTCACGCGCCCGGTCGAGCGCCTCGTCGGCGACGGTCTGGGACGCGAGGATCACCTCGCGCATCGCGTCGTCGTCCTCGGGCAGCTCGGGCATGGGCGTGGACTGCTCGACCCGCACCGCCTGCTCGGTGGCCTCCCGCACGCGCGTGGCGAGGATCTCGATGCCGGCCGCCATGCGCTCGAGGAACTCGTCGACGTCGTCAGGGTGATAGCCACGCAGCGGCGCCCACCGGAACGTCACCTCCCGGAGCTCTTCGGGCGTGATGGCCATCGGCGGCGATGGTACCGGGGGTGGATCCCCCATCCAGGGCTCCGGGCTTCACATACTTGGGCGGCCCGGCCGGTCGGGGAAGCCAGCGCTTGGAGGGGTGAGCAGCCGCCCCGGCGAGCCGCAGGCCTGACCGGCCGGGCCGACATTCGTTCTCGAGGCAATGACTTACGGAAACCGTAAGTCATTGCCTCGAGAACAGGGGTCAGGCCCCGACGCGGACCCAGTCGGTCGTCGTCTCGCCCGGGCGGTACCGGGAGTCGAGGCGCTTGGCGACGACGCCGGTGAGTCCCTGGGCCCGGACCGCGTCGAGCAGGGCCGCGCCGTCGCCCTCGTGCCAAGCCGGGACCTGCCAGTTGGGGCCGGCCAGCTCGAGTCCGTCGAGGAGGGCGCGCCGCTCCTGGTACCCGAGGTCGACGGCCGAGTGGCCGTCCATCCACAGCAGATCGGAGATCACATAGGTCAGCGGCACGCTCGTGGTCAGCCGCCGGGCCGCGCCGTCGCTCTTGGCCGCCAGACGCCGGGCCAGCCGTTCCGCGTCGGGCCGTCCATCGGCACCGAAGGCGATGAGGTCGCCGTCGAGGACGACGGGCAGGCTGCCGAGCGCCAACCCCAGGGCCCGCATCTCCGGCGCCAGCGGCAGCAGCTCCTCCCCGTCGCCACCGTTGATCTCGACCCGACCCCCGTCGCTGCCGAGCACGGCGCGCGCACCGTTCCAGTCGACCTCGAAGCCCCAGCCCTCCTCGTCGGCCGGTAGCTCGCCGCCCGTCCCCATCATGGGCCGCAGTCCGTGCGGCATGAGCTCCCGGTCCGGGTCGGCCGGGGGGTCCATGCGGTGGATCATCCACTGCTTGCCACGCGTCTGGAACAGCACGTAGCGCCCCTGCACCTTCTCGCCGTGGAAGGTGGCGATGACCTCGCGGTCGGTCCACTTCTCGGGCTCGTACGTGCCGGTGTCCCAGACCGTCATCGTCCCCGCGCCGTAGCTGCCTTCGGGGATCTGGCCGTGGAAGTCGAGGTACATCAGCGGGTGGTCCTCGGTGTGCACCGCGAGGTGGTTCTCGCGCGGGTCAGGCGGGATCCCCTTGGGCACGGCCCACGAGACGAGCACGCCGTCCCGCTCCAGGCGGAGGTCCCAGTGCAACGCGGTGGCGTGGTGCTCTTGGACGACGAAGCGGGGCCGCTCACCCTCGGCAACGGGGACGATCTCGTCACCCGACGGCTCCGGCGTCGCGCCGAAGTCCCGCATCTCCCGGTACTTCTCGAGCGGGCTCACGCCCGCGTTCCTACCCCAGGCCGGGGATGCGCAGCGGCTTGCCGGTGGCGAGCGACCCGACCACGCCGATGAGCAACAGGATCACGAAGCCGATGGCGCTGGCGCTGGCCGCGGTGAGGGCGCCGATCATGGCCAGGTTCCGACCGTGGACGGGGACGGCGGCGCCGTAGGTCCCCGCGCCCGCCGAGCCGGACGGCTGACCACCACCGGCACCACTGGACGACGGAGCGGGCGAGATGCCGATGTCACTCGGCGCTTCCGGCGCGGCGATGCTGGTGCCGAGGACGTCCGCGCCCGTGCCTGCGACGTCGGGGAGCAGCCCGGGGTCGACGATGCCGCTCGCGCCGGCATCCGGAGCCCCCGCGAACTTGTTGACCGACTGCTGCACGCTGATGCGTCCGAAGGTGAACTCGAAGCGGTTGCCGAGGGCGGGCACGCACTGCGGGATGGATGGATCGATGACCGGCGTGCACGCGGGCACGGGTGAGCCTGTGTGCATGTCGGTGATGAACACGCGGATGCCCGTGCACTCGGCGACCTGCTTGCCGCCCTCCCGCACCTCGGTGACCACGGGCGACGGCGGGAGGATCTCGACCCGGAACCCGGCCACCGCCTCCACCTGGTCGAGCAGCGGCTTGAGGCTGGACGCGTCGAGTCCGTCCATCCCGACCCGCTGACCGGCGATGGTGAGGCCCTCGAAGCCGCAGGCGGCGCTGCGGTCCGCCACGCCGTCCGAGCCGGATACGACCTTGCCCGACGCACGGGTGGAGTCGATGGTGATCTGACCGCCGGCGAGGGAGATGTCCCGCAGCACCGAGTAGCCCTCGGACGACAGCTTGCCGCCCTCGATCGCCTTCACGTCGGAGTTCGACTCGCTGCCCGCCACCTTGAGCACGCCGGGGATGTCGAAGCCGACGGCCCGCGAGAACCCGTGCGATCGGTAAGAGTCACCGATCGCCTCCGCCCAGGAGGTGGCCGGGATGGCGTCGCTCGACTTGCAGACGTCCCCCGCCGACCCGCTCGTGGGCGCGGCGCCCGGCGCGTCCTTGTTGACGACGCACTTGTAGACGGTCTCCCGAGACGGGCCGTTCTCCTTGGGCGGGGGCGGGTAGAGGGCCTCGGCGTAGGCGGGGAAGCCGGCCGCCTCGTGCAACCCGGTGTTGGGGGTACCCAGCCCGCCCGACAACACGCAGGGCCCGTTCGATGCGCTCGGGTCCGCGGGATCGCACGACGGCGCGGCCCAGATGACGGCGAGGGCGATGGTGCCCAGGTTGAGGTTGGCCCCCCGCGCCGTCATCGTGTAGCTGACCGACCCGCCGCCGTAGTCGTCACGGTCCATGGTCGAGTAGGAGTAGGCCGTCCCGGGATCGACGAGCAGGGAGACGGCCCCGATCCCGGCGGTGAAGGCCTGGGTCTCGACCGCGCCGTGCAGGGCGGGAGCCAGGTCGGGAGGCGGCGCGGCGCCGGCGCCCGCCAGCCCCACGCCCCCAAGGGCGAGAGCGACGATCACCACGATCAGGACCCGTCGGAAGGCCACCGCCCACGTTCTTCGCCGGGCCGACATCTCCTTCCTGCCGGAAGTAGGACATTCGTCACATCACGGCGAAACCAACCAAGGCATGTACTGGGCCCAGCTGGCCGTCTCGGGACTCTTCGCCGGCGCTGTCTTCGCCCTGTACGGCCTCGGGATCACCATGGTCTACAAGTCGACCCGGGTTCCCAACTTCGCCCACGGCGCCACCGGCACCGTCGGCGCCTACGTGTTCTTCAAGTCGTGGAAGGGCTCGCAGGGGCGTCTGCAGATCAAGCATCTGCACGCCCAGATCCCGTTCACCCACCTCGAGTGGAACCCGGTGCTCCCCCGCCTGCCCCTCGTGCTCGCGATCGTGCTGGCGATCGGGGTGAGCATGCTCGTCGGCCTCGCCATCGAGCGGTTGTTCATGCGCCGCCTCGTCGGGGCGCCCACCATGTCGCTGATCGTCGCCACCGTCGGGCTGTTCATCATGATCACCGGCCTCGCGATCGACCTGTTCAACAAGCAGACCGAGACGGTGCCACCGGTGGTGCCCGAACACGTCTACAAGCTGGCCGGTCTCCGGTTCTTCGGCGACGACGTGGTCGTCGCCGTCCTGGCCCTCGCATTGGCGGTCGCCCTCGGCGCCTTCTTCCGCTACAGCAACCTGGGCATCGCCATCCGGGCGACCGCCGATTCGCGCGAGACGGCGCGCCTGCTCGGCATCAACGCCAATCGGGTGGCTGCCTTCTCCTGGGCCGTCGGCTCGGCACTCGCCACCACCGCGGCGATCCTCATCGTGTCGCGGGGCAACCGTCAGCTCGACTTCGTCGCGCTGACGCTGTTGGTGCTGCCCGGCTTCACCGCTGCCATGTTCGGCGGGTTCGTCAGCCTGGTCGGCACCTTCCTCGGAGGGCTGGCGCTCGGCGTGGCCCAGACCGTCTTCATCGGCATCAGCTGGCCCGATGGGGTGCTGAAGGACATGTTCAGCGGCGCCGGCGCTCCGCAGTTCGTCTCGTTCCTCGTCGTGATCGTCGTGCTGATGACACGGCCCAAGTTCATCTTCAAGGGCGTGCGGGTCGACGAGGACTCGGGCGTCGGCTTCGTCAAGCTCGGCAGTGGCCTGCAGCCCGAGGACCAGATCCGACGCGCCCTCGATCGACGGGGCGCGCTGCAGCTCCTGCTCGCCGACTGGCCGCTGGGGCGCATGGTGTTGGGACTGGCGCTGCTCGCAGCCGTGCTCGCCGTGCCCGTCTACACCGTGTCCTACTGGTCCACGGTGCTCGGCACCGCCGTCTTCTACGCGCTCATCGGGCTGTCGATCGTGGTGCTCACCGGCTGGACCGGGCAGATCTCCCTCGCCGCACTGGCCTTCGCCGGCGCGGGCGCGTTCGGTTCGGCGTTGCTGTCGACCCAGGCCCACCTGCCCTTCTGGCTGGTGATGCCGTTGTCCGGCCTGATCGGTGTGCCCTTCGCGGTGCTCGTGGGTGTGCCCGCGCTCCGCCTGCGCGGCTTCTTCCTCGCGTTGGCGACGCTCGCGTTCATGGTGGCGGCCGAGAGCTGGCTGTTCACCCAGTCGTTCCTCGGCACGCGCAACGACGTCACGCGGGGCGTGCTCCGCGAGGACCTGAGCCAGCCCTCGTTCTACGTGTCGATCTTCTTCGCCGGACTGGTGTTCGTCGGCGTGCGCAACCTCGGCAAGACGCGCGTCGCCCGCGCCTTCCACGCCATTCGCGATTCGGAGAACACCGCCATCTCCATGGGGATCGATCCGGTGCGCTACAAGCTGCTCGCCTTCGCGCTGTCGGGTTTCATCGCCGGCATCGCGGGCGGGTCCTTCGCCTACATGAACGTGAAGATCACGCCGGCCAGCTTCACCTTCTTCCTGTCGCTCTCGTTCATCACCTACGCCGTCATCGCCGGTGTCGCGCTCCAGGCGGGCGCCTTCTTCGTGCCCGTGCTGTTCGTGCTCATTCCCGCGCTCACCGCCAACCCGATCGACGCGGTGAGCCAGGGCCAGTTCATCCTCGCCGGCTTCCTCGCCATCTACACCGTCAGCAACAACCCGAACGGCCTGGCCTCCTTCTACAGCCGGATGCTCCGGCGATTCGATCCCGGCGAGCGGGTGGCGTGGGCGTCGGCCGACGACGAGGCCAGGACGCCGTCCTACGGCGACGCCGACACCGGGGCCTTCGACCGGGCCGCCGGCACGCTCGTGCTCGGGGGCGCCGACTGATGGCGCAGGAGCGGTACTTCTCCGTTGACGAGATCTCGCTGCGCTTCGGCGGGCTGCAGGTGCTCGACGGCGTGAGCTTCCACGTGGACAAGGGCGAGATCGTCGGCCTGATCGGGCCCAACGGCGCCGGCAAGACGACGCTGTTCGACGTCATCTCCGGGTTCCACCGTCCCGCCCGCGGGCACATCTGGTTCCAGGACATCGACCTCGTCGAGGCCAAGCCGTTCCGCCGGGCGTGGCTCGGGATGGGTCGCACGTTCCAGACGGCGCGCCTGTTCCAGAACGAGACCGTGCTCGACGTGGTGAAGACGGCGTGTCATCGCCGCATGTCCGGTGGCGCCGTGCAGGGGCTCTTGGCCGGAGCGGTGGGGAGCCGCGCCTCGGTGCTGGCCGAGGCCGACGTGCACGAGCAGGCCAAGGCCATCGTCGAGCGCATCGGTCTGGCCGACTACGCCATCAAGCAGTGCTCGGAGCTCTCCTACGGCACGCTGCGCCTCACCGAGCTGGCCACCATCCTCGCCATGCAGCCCGAGCTGGTGCTGCTCGACGAACCGTCGTCGGGTATCGCCCAGCGCGAGACCGAGGCGCTCGCCCCACTGCTGCTCGAGCTGCGCGACGAGCTGGGCGCCACCTTCTTGATCATCGAGCACGACATGCCGCTCGTGATGGGCATCTCCGACCGCATCGTCGCGCTCGCCGCCGGCAGTGTCCTGGCCGAGGGCACGCCCGAAGAGGTCCAGTCCGACGATGCCGTCGTGGAGGCCTACCTCGGCACCCGGGCCGACCTGGAAGAGGTGGTCGTGTGAGTGCTGTGGACCGGACTGACCTGCAGCTGGAGATCCGCGACCTGCGCGCCTCTTACGGCGCGGTCGAGGTGCTCCGGGGCATCGACTTCACCGTGGCGCGGGGCGAGATCGTGGCCCTGCTCGGCACCAACGGCGCAGGCAAGTCGACCATCCTGCGCTGCATCTCGGGCCTCATGCCCACCGACGGGGGCCAGATCCTCTTCGACGGCCACGACCTGGCCAAGCTCACCACCGAGGAGACGGTGCGGCTCGGCGTCACCCAGGTGCCGGGTGGGCGCGGACTGCTCCCGAACCTGTCCGTCGAGGAGAACCTGCGCATGGGCGCGTACCCGATCCGCCGGGACCGGGCCAAGGTGAAGGCGGGCTACGAGCGGGTCTACGAGACCTTCCCGCGGCTCGGCGAGCGGCGCCGCCAGCTGGCCGGCCTCATGTCGGGCGGCGAGCAGCAGATGCTGGCGGTGGGGCGTGCCCTGATGCTGCAACCGAAGCTGATGATGATCGACGAGCTCTCCCTCGGCCTGGCGCCGCTCGTCGTGCAACACCTGGTGGAGGTCGTGCGTGAGATCAACGCCAGCGGCGTGTCGATGATCCTCGTCGAGCAGTCGGCCAACCTGGCCCTGTCGGTCACCGACCACGCCTACTTCATCGAGAAGGGCCAGATGCGCTTCGACGGCTCCTCACGTGAGCTGCTTCAGCGCGACGACTTGCTGCGGTCGGTCTTCCTGGCCGCGGCCAAGTGAGAGATTGGG
>JBEEFP010000043.1:0-32198 GCA_041166085.1 Actinomycetota bacterium | reverse complement strand
TCTCGAGGCAATGACTTACGGTTTCCGTAAGTCATTGCCTCGAGAACGCGGGGTCAGCCGCTGAGCTCGTCCTTGAGGACGCGGCGGAGGAGCTTGCCCGTCTCGTTGTACGGCAGATGATCGCGGAACTCGATGCGCTCGGGGGTGCGGGCCGAGCGCAGGCGCTTGCGCACGAAGTCCTGCAGGGCGCCCTCGGTGACGTACTTGTCGTCCACGCAGACGACAACCGCGGCGACGGCCTCGCCCCACTCGTCGCTCGGGACACCGACGACGGCCGCTTCTGCGACGGCAGGGTGCTCGAGCAAGGTGTCCTCGATCTCGCCCGGTGACAGGTTCTCGGCGCCTCGCACGATGACATCGTCGAGGCGGCCGTCGATGAAGAGGTAGCCGGCGTCGTCGATGCGACCGGCGTCGTTGGTGCGGTACCAGCCATCCTCGGTGAGCACCGAGCCCCGACCCAGGTACTGGCCCGACACCTGCTCGCCGCGGACGCACACCTCGCCGTCGCGGATCGCGACCTCGACGCTGGGCAGCGGTCGTCCCACCGACCCGAGACGGGCGCGCACCTCTGGGTCGTCGCTGAGCGCCGCCTCACGATGGTCGTCGGGGGTCAGTACCGCGATGGTCGAGCTCGTCTCCGTGAGCCCGTAGGCGTTGACGAACCCCGTCTCCGGCAGCAGGCGCATGGCCCGCTCGATGACCGCCGCCGGCATGCGCCCACCGCCGTAGGACAGATGACGCAGGCTGGGCAGCTCCTCCCGTTGTTCGTGGAGCACGTCGAGGATGCGCGTGAGCATGGTGGGCACGACCATGGCGTGGGTCACCCCTTCGCGCCTCGCGGTATCGACCCAGGCCTCGGGGCTGAACTGGGGCAGGTAGACGATGCGGCGCCCGCTGTAGACCGACGACAGCACGGCCGACACGCCGGCCACGTGGTACGGCGGCACGCTGATGAGCGTGGCCTCGTCCTCCCCCGCTCCCATGAACTCGACGGTGCCGAACACGTACGACGTCAGGTGGTCGTGCTTCAGCACCGCGGCTTTGGGCGGGCCGGTGGTGCCGCTGGTGAAGAGCAGGACGGCCACGTCGTCGCCCGGATCCGCCGCCGCGATCGCGGCGCGCCGGTCCTCGATCTCGGCCGGCGTGAGTCGGTAGTTGAGGGGCACGAAGGGATGGCCGGCGATGGCCGCGCCGAACAAGCCGATGGGGATGGCCGGCGAGTTCACGTCCAGCACGACGTGAGGACCGTCGATGGTGGCGGCCGCCTCCGTTGCGGCCGCGTGGAGGTCGGCATAGGTGAGGTCACCCACCGCGATGCGCTCGCCGAAGCCGTCCACCGCCATCTCGAGCAACAGCGAGATGCTCATGCGCCGATGCTCAGTCGGACGACGGGAGGGGCTTGGCGTCCTTGAGCGGGAGGGCGACGCCGTTCACGGCAAGGGTGCCCTCGCCGCCCTTGGTGGCCAACACCTCGATGCCGCTCTCCGGGTCAGCGAAGCGCTTGCCCATCTTGGTGAGATCGGCGAAGGCGGGGTCGATGGTGACGCCGGCGGGCGGCTCCTGATCGAGGGACACCATGGGATGGCCGCCACACTCCAGCTGGACGTCGGCGCTCGGCGCCTTCACCACGATGACCTCGGTGGCCGACACCGCGCTCCGCCAACGCGACCCGGCTTTCAGCTCGCTCATGTCGGTTCCTTTGTAGCGGACGCTCACCGTTCGTCGGGCGTGATCCACTTCTCGACGAGCAGCGGCTCGGCGCCGGCCAGGTGCTCGAGCGCCTCCTCCGGGGTCCGGGTGAGCTGCACCAGCTTGCGATTCGCGGCCCGGAGGAACCCCTCGGCCACCATGGCGTCGAGCTGGTGGACGAGCGGGTTCCAGAAGCCGGCCACGTCCAGCAACGCCACCGGCTTGGCGTGGAGCCCGAGCTGCGACCACGTCGTGACCTCGGCCAGCTCCTCCAAGGTGCCGTAGCCGCCAGGCAGGGCGAGGAACGCGTCCGAGCGCTCGTACATGAGCTGCTTGCGTTCGTGCATCGAGCCGACTTCGTGCAGTTCGGTGACGCCGGTGTGCCCGACCTCCCGCGAGAACAGCCCGACGGGGATCACGCCGATGACGCGCCCGCCGCCCCCGAGGCAGGCGTCGGCCAGCATGCCCATCAACCCGACGGCGCCGCCGCCGTACACGAGGTCGATGCCGCGCGCGGCCAGCAACGAGCCCACCTCGCGGGCCGCGTCGCCGTACTCCGGGCGCGACCCGCTCGACGAGCCGCAGAACACACCGAGGGACCGCAGCGCAGGCACGCGCCGACCGTACTGCGCGCTGCTGGTGCACTTGTGGTCGACATTGCGCCGTAGTGCACCAGAAGTTGCGAAGCGACGATCACTCCGACGTGGGGCCCGAGAAGGACGGCGCCCGCTTCTCGCGGTGCGACGCGACGCCTTCGGCCGCGTCGGGGCCGCCGAAGCCGATGAACTCATACGCGAGCGAAGCGTCGAACACCGCGACCTGGGCGCGGTACCAGTGGTTGAGGGTGTGCTTGGTCCAGCGGATGGCGCTCTGGGCGCCGGCGGCGAGGGACGTGGCGACCTCGAGAGCACGATCCTGCACGGCGTCGTCGTCCACGCAGAGCGACACGAGCCCGATGCGTTCTGCCTCCTCACCGGTGAGCGTCTCGCACGTGAGGAGGTAGTACTTGGCCTTGGCCATGCCGCACAGCAGCGGCCAGCAGATCGCGGCGTGATCACCGGCCGCGACGCCGAGCCGGGTGTGCCCGTCGATGATGCGGGCGGTGCGGGCGACGACCGAGACGTCGGCGAGCAGTCCCGCCACCAGTCCGGCGCCGACGGCGGGACCGTGCATGGCCGACACGATGGGCTTGGAGCAGTTGATGACGTTGAGAACGAGGTCCCGCGCTTCGCGCATGACACGCAACCGCCCCTCGTAGCTCGCCATGATCTCCTCGACCAGCTCGAAGCTCCCGCCCGCGGAGAACGCTTTGCCCGCGCCCTGCAGAAGAGCGACCCGGGTCGAGGGGTCGCGGTCGACCGCGAGCCACACGTCGGCCAGCTCCCGGTGGACGTCCTGGTCGACAGCATTGAGGCCGGGACCGTCGAGCACGATGCGCAGCACGCCCTCGGCGGGGCGCTCGAAGGTCAGGTGAGGGAACGCTTCGTAGTCGGTCATCAGCCGCGGACGCTACGCCGTCACTCCGCATGTCACGACGCCTCGCTCACTTCCTCTAGGGTCGCGACAGCCCTAACAGGAGGAAAGATGAATCGCCGAGAGCTCGTGAACGCTGTCGCCGCCCACTCCGGGCTCGACAACAAGACCGTCGACAGCGCCCTGAGTGGTTTCACCGACGTCGTGACCGCGGTGGTCGCCAAGGGTGAGGTCGTCTCGATGCCCGGATTCCTGAAGCTGGCCCGGGTCTCCCGCCCGGCGCGCATGGGTCGCAACCCGGGCACCGGCGAGGCCATCAAGATCAAGGCCTCCAAGAAGGTCCGCGTCACCGCCTTCAAGGCCTTCAAGGACGCCGCCATGGGCACCACGCCCGCACCGACGCTGGCACGCGGTGTGTGGCCGCCCGCTCCCAAGGCTGCGCCCACCAAGAAGGCGGCGGCCAAGAAGTCCACCGCCAAGAAGTCCACCGCCAAGAAGGCCGTGGCCAAGAAGGCCGTGGCCAAGAAGTCGACCGCCAAGAAGACCACCAAGCGCCGGTAGCTGCTCGGCCCTCAGGGCTCGGGGAGCGGGTCGACGGGCGACGCGGCCGGGACGTCTCGCGACGTCCGGAACACGACGACCGCCAGCGCGCCGATCACCACCACCATCCCGAGCACCTGCCACGCCGTCACCGGCTCGTCGATGAACGCGGCGGCCGACGCGGTTGCGAACACGGGGATGGCGAGCGTCATGAGCGACGTCGCCACGATCGGCACGTGCCCGTGGGCCCAGTTCATGAGGAAGTGGCCGAGGGCGCCGTTGATGACGGCGATGAGCACGATGGTGGCCCAGCCGGACGGGCGGGGAACGGCCAACCGTTCCCCGCTCACCAGCACCACCGGCGTGACCGCCATCGTCGCCACCAGGCTGAGGCCGGCCAGATAGGCGAAGCTGCCCAGCTCGACGCGGGCTCGCTTCGACGCGACGAAGTACCACGTCCACGCGACGAGCGCCGCCACCGCGAGGAGGTCGCCGCGCCGGCTCGCCACCCCGTCCGCCGCTCCCCCGGTGACGACGATGGCGGCACCCGCGATGGCGACGCAGGCCCAGAACGCCTCGACCAGCCCTGGGCGCTCGCCGAACAGGCGGCGGGCGATGGCGAGGATGAGCACCGGCTGCAACGCGCCGATCACGGTGGCGTTGGCCACCGACGTCTCCTTGACCGCCGTGAAGAAGAGGCAGATGTCGAGGCCGAAGGCCACCCCGCCGGGAAGAGCGAGGCGCAGCAACCGCCAGCTGTACCGACCGCCGGTGAGGAGGAAGGCGGCGCCGGTCAGGAGCGCACCGATCCACAGCCGGTGGAAGCTGATGGCCACCCCACTCACGCCGTGCACCTGCTTGATCAGCACGGAGGTCGCGCCCCACACCACGACGGACGCCCCTGCGGCGACCACGCCCGCAACCGGCCGCCGCTCGGCGCCGGTCGCTCCTCCGATCCGGTCGCGAAGCGCCACGAACGGGCAGGCTACGCGGGCTCGGTCGAAGCGCCGCCTGCTGTTCGACTTGGAGCGGCGGGGACGGCCGGGCTCCTAACGTTCCCGAACGTGATCTCGGCGCGGGCGCTCGTCCTCGAGGAATCCAGGAAGCTGACGGCCCGCGACCTTCCCTTGCCCGAGATCGGTGACGACGACGGGCTCCTCCGGGTCGAGGCGTGCGGCCTGTGTGGCACCGACCACGAGCAGTACACGGGCGCCCTCCCGACCTCGTTCGCGTTCGTGCCCGGGCACGAGTCGGTGGGCGTCGTCGAGCGGGTCGGTGCCCGTGCTGCCGAGCGGTGGGGCGTACGGGCCGGCGACCGTGTGGCCGTCGAGGTGTTCCTGTCGTGCCGCAACTGCGACGCGTGCACATCGGGGCTCTACCGGCGTTGTGTCCGCCACGGCATGGCCGACATGTACGGCTTCGTGCCCGTCGACAAGCAGCCCGCGCTGTGGGGCGGCTATGCGACCCATCAGTACCTGGCGCCGGACAGCCTGCTCCTCCCGGTCCCCGACCGCCTCGACCCGGTGGTGGCCACCCTCTTCAACCCGCTCGGCGCCGGCATCCGCTGGGGCGTGACGGTGCCCGGCACCAAGCGGGGCGACGTGGTCGCCGTGCTCGGGCCCGGGGTGCGGGGCCTGTCCGCGTGCGCGGCAGCGAAGGAGGCGGGGGCGGCCTTCGTCATGATCACCGGCGTGTCGCCTCAGGACGACGAGCGGCTGGCGCTGGCCGGCGCCTTCGGTGCCGACCTGGTCGTGGACGTGGCGAGCACCGACCCGGCCAAGGCCCTGCGCCAGGCCACCGGGGGCGGGGCCGACGTCGTCGTCGACGTCACCGCCAAGGCGCCCGCCGCCCTCGGCCAGGCCGTGAACGTGGCGCGGGTCGGCGGCACGATCGTGCTGGCCGGCACGCGCGGATCGGCCGAGACGCCCGGCTTCTGGCCCGATCTCATCGTGTTCAAGGAGCTGCGCATGCTCGGCGCGCTCGGCGTCGACGCTCCCGCGTACCGCGCCGCCCTCGACCTGCTGGCCACGGGCCGCTATCCGTTCGCGGACCTGCCGCGCACGACCGCATCACTCGACGACGCCGAGGAGCTGGTGCGGGCCATGGCCGGCGAGAGCGCTGGGGGCGCGCCCGTCCACGGAGTGATCGTGCCGTGATCTAGCCCGGCGCCGCCGCGTCGCGCGCTGGGGCCAAGCCGAGGAACTCAGCACGCGATCGCGGGTCGTCACGCAGCAGGCCGTGCAGCGACGACGTCACGGTGCGGCTGCCAGGCGCCCGTACGCCCCGCATCGACATGCACAGGTGCTCGGCCTCGACGACCACGCCCACGCCCCGAGGGCTGAGCTGCTCGGTGAGCCAGTCCCCAATCTGCTTGGTCAGGCGCTCCTGCACCTGCAGCCGGTGCCCGAAGTACTCGACCACGCGGGCCAGCTTCGACAAGCCGACGATGCGGTCGCCAGGGAGATACCCCACGTGGACCACGCCGAAGAACGGCAGCAGGTGGTGCTCGCACAGCGAGTGGAACCGGATGTCGCGGGCGACGATGAGCTCGTCGTAGCCCTCGTCGTTCGGAAATGTCGTGACGTTGAACGGCCGGGGGACGAGCATCTCCTCGTATGCACGCGCCACCCGCCGTGGCGTGTCCTGCAGGTGCTCGGACCGCGGGTCGCGCCCGAGGGCGACCAGCAGGTCGGCCACGGCCTGCTCGGCCGCGACAACGTCCACTCGGCCCGGCGTGGTCACTCGCACATCGTTGTGCTCATGGCGTCAATCTAAAACACACATCCCTCGCTTTTACAAGCTACGCTTCGCACCGATGGCCTTCGACGACGACGTGCAGGGCATCGCCGCCCTGCGCGACCCGGTCAGGCGGGCGCTGTACGGATACGTGGCCGGCGCACCGGCACCGGTGAGCCGCGACGACGCGGCGGTAGAGACCGGCATCTCGAGGGCGACGGCTGCCTTTCACCTCGACCGCCTCGTCGCCGAGGGCTTGCTCGTCACCGAGTTCCGCCGGCTCACCGGGCGGCAGGGCCCTGGCGCCGGACGTCCCGCCAAGCTCTACCACCGGGCACCACGCGACATCAGCGTGAGCCTCCCGCCAAGGGCCTACGACCTGGCCGCCGACCTGCTGGCACGGGCTGTCCACACCAGCAGCCAGACGGGCACCGAGATCGCGACGGCGGTCCGGCGGGTGGCGCGCCAGCACGGCCGGACCATCGGCGCCGCGGTGCGGGAGCGAGCGGGAGGCAGGGCCAGCCGGCGGACGCTGGTCGGCGCGACGCTGGACGCTCTCGCCGACCACGGCTACGAGCCGAGACCGACGCGCGACGGCATCACCCTGGCCAACTGCCCCTTTCACCGCCTCGCCACCGAACACACCGACCTGGTCTGCGGGATGAACCACGCGCTGCTCGGCGGCCTCGCCGACGCGGTCGGCGACGGTGTGCTCTCGGCCCGGCTCGACCCTGCACCCGATCGATGCTGCGTGTGCATCGACACCCACCAGACATCCAGCAGAAGGAGCTGACATGCGCCGCTTCACCGTCCGGCCCGTCCTCACCCTCAAGGGCCGCACCTTCAAGGGCCTGCGAGGGTGGTCCGGCAAACCCCTGCACCCGCCCCTGACGGACATCCCGATCGGCGCCTATGTCATCGCGGCCGGCCTCGATGTCATCTCCGCCGTCGGTGGCGCAGGCCACCACTGGAGTCGCGAGCTCTGGCACGCCGGCACCTTCGTGTTCGTGGCGGGCGCCGCCGTGTCGCTGCCTACGGCCCTGACCGGCTACTGGGACTGGCTCAAGTCGACGCAGAAGGGAACGCAGGCCAGGCGGACGGCCAACACGCACGCGTGGATCATGCTCACGGTCACCACCCTCACGCTGGTCGACCTCGCGCTGCGGCTGTCGCAGTACCACACCAAGTCCTGGACACCAGTGCCCGTGCTCGTGCTGTCGCTGCTCGTCGCCGGGCTGGTGTCGATCGGTGCGACCTTCGGCGGCAGCCTCGTGTACGAGTACGGCTTCAACGTGGAGACGGCGGGCGACCATCCCGTGTGGCACCCGTCGGAGACCGACGTGTTCCCCGGCGACCACTAGCTTCGGTCGATGCCCGAGAAGCCCACCGTCGTCATCCCGCCCGGCGAAGCGCCGCCGTCCGAGCTCGTCACCGAGGACCTCGAGCCCGGCACCGGCGCTGAGGCCACGCCGGGCTCGACGTGCACCATGCACTACGTCGGCGTCTCCTGGAAGACGGGACGGCAGTTCGACGCTTCGTGGGATCGCGGCGACACGTTCACCTTCGGACTGGGCCAGGGTCAGGTGATCCAGGGATGGGACCAGGGCGTGGCCGGCATGAAGGTGGGCGGCCGCCGCCGCCTGGTGATCCCGCCCGAGCTGGCCTACGGCTCGCGTGGCGCGGGCGGTGCCATCGGTCCCGACGAGACGTTGGTGTTCGTCGTCGACCTGGTCGACGTCAGCTGAGCTCGACCACTTCGACCTCGAAGCCGTCCGCATCCTCCAGGTAGATCACGTCTGCCGCGCCCGCGATGGGGTGGCGATCACCCGGCATGACCGTCCATCCGTGCTCCTCGGCACCAGCCACGACCCGTTGGACGGCTGCCGCGTCCACCGCGAAAGCCAGATGATTGAGGCCCGGGCGCAGACGGCTGTAGAGCATGCCCGGCACCATGTCCGGCGACTGCTCGAGCACGACCGCGAAGCGACTGGGGTGGCGAAACAGGAGGAGGCGCTCGTCGGATCGTTCCAGGTCGTAGCCGAGCTCGGACAGCAGCCAGCTCCACGACGTCGCGGCCCGATCGAGGTCGGGCACCCACAACAACAGGTGGTGGAGCACGGGTCCTAGGACGTCATGCCCTGGAGGCCGACCAGGGCGCGGGCGTGTTCGATCTCCCCCATGTGACGGAGGCCGTGCTGGTAGATCCAGCACTCGGTCGCATCGAGACGGGTGATGCCCGCCTCCCCCGCGACCATGGCGCTGTAGGTGGACGCGATCTGGGGCGGGAAGGGGCGCTGCACCACCACGTCGGTGAGGGTCGCCGGATCGAGCTGGGCCAGCCAGCCCTCTGTCTTCGCGAACACACGCTCCATGTAATGGGTGAAGGCGTCGTAGTCGCCGATGCGCTGGTGCACCATCTCGTCGACCGTCTTGTGCTTGCCGTGGTCGGCTATCGCGAGGCCGATCTTGGCCGCCTCGTCGTCGTTGTAGACCATCTCCCCCGCACCCAGCATGGTCGCCGACCCGTCCTCGATCTGGACGAGGTGGAAGAGCGAGAAGGCGATCGGCAGCACGGGCTCGCGCTCGACGTGGTTCACCTGCGCGAGGTCCATGGTGGACACCGCCTGCTCCCATAGGGAGTGCATGGCGCGCATGCGGCGCTGCAACGAGTCCAGGATGAGCTCGGTCATGTCGCTCCTTGGTGCGTGTTCGTCGGGCTCACGCCCACCCTCCGGCGAAGGCGACGAACTGTCCGGTGGTGAAGCGGCTCGTGCCATCGACGAACGCCATCGAGAAGTGGGCCAGCTCGTCGAGCGTCCCGAGCCGTCCCATGGGCACCATGGCCTCAACCCGGGCCCGGCTCTCGGCGTCGGTGACCTTGTTGGCGGCGAGGAACTCGGGGAAGTCCATGAAGTTTGTGCCGAGGGCGTTGACCTGCACGCCTTTGCCGACCACCTCGGCGGCCACGTTGCGCACGAGCATGTTGGCGCCGGCCCGGGCCGACGAGTACAGCGGCGCACCGGGCGTCGGCCTGGCGCCCGCCGCGCTGGTGAACACGAGCACCTGTCCTTCGCCCTGGTCGACCATCACGGGGACGATGGTGCGGAGGAAGTGGTACGGCGCCTCGACGCATCCGACCAGCGCGGCCCGCAGGTCGTCGACGCTCGATCGCAGGAAACGGCCGATGACGATGCGGCCAGTGAACGCGGTCGCCGAGTCGATGCGACCGAACCGCGCGAGCGCGGCCTCGACGAGCCGCTCCGACGACTCGGGCTCCGACAGGTCGCGCACGCCCGCCACCACCTCGACGTTGGCACCCAGTGCGGCCAGCTCCTCGACCAGGCCGTCGGCGGGGTCGCCGACGACGAGATCGTGGCCCCGTTGGGCGAGCAGGCGGCTGACGTTCGGCCCGACGTAGCTGGCGGCGTCACTGACGACGGCGATGCGGCGCCCCCCGGCACCTCTGTCTGCTTGCACGCTCCGACCGTATCGGGATCCGGATTTTCCGACCGGACCTGACGACCCGTCAGAAACGGCATAACATCGGGGGGTCGAGCCTCGAGGAGTCGTCATGGAACTTCCGAAGATCATCAGCGTCGACGACCACGTCGTCGAGCCCCCGCACGTCTGGCAGACCTGGCTGCCCGAGAAGTTCCGCGAGCGCGGGCCGCGCGTCGAGACCAAGCGGTGGGGCCAGTTCAAGCAGAAGGGCGGCGCCAAGTACGAGATGCAGGAGGACCCCGACGGCGACTGGGGCAGCGCCTGGATCTACGACGGCGAGGTCATCTACGTCCACAAGCGCTTCGTCGCCATTCCCGAATCGGCGGTGATGGACTCGGGCCAGGGTCTCGAGCTCGACCGGAGCCAGTTGCAGATGACCGCCCTCACCTACGACGAGATGCGGGCCGGCTGCTACGACCGCGACGCCCGCATCGCCGACATGGAGCTCAACTGGGTCGACGGCTCGCTCCCCTTCCCCACGTTTCCGCGCTTCTGCGGCCAGACGTTCCACGAGAACACCGACCGTGAGCTCGGACTCGCCTGCGTGCGGGCCTACAACGACTGGATGGTCGAGGAGTGGTGCGCCCCGTCGGGCGGCATGAACATCCCGCTGTGCATCATCCCGCTGTGGGACCCGGAGCTGGCGGCCGAGGAGACCAGGCGCAACGCCGAGCGCGGTGTCCGCGCCATCGCGTTCAGCGAGATGCCGACCCGCCTCAAGCTGCCGAGCATCCACAGCGGCTACTGGGACCCGTTGTGGCAGACCTGCAACGACACCGGCGTCACCGTTTGCATGCACGTGGGCTCGTCGTCGTCGAACCCGGCCGCCTCGCCGGACGCGCCGCCTGCCGTCGGCGTCACCCTGTCGTTCAACAACTCGTTCGCGTCGATGACCGACTGGCTCTTCTCCGGCAAGCTCGTCGAGTTCCCCCAGCTCAAGCTGGCCTACTCCGAGGGCCAGATCGGCTGGATCCCCTACGTGCTCGAGCGGGCTGACGCGGTGTGGGCTCACCACGACGGCTGGCAGCACACGCGCGAGAAGATCCCCGAGCCGCCGTCGACCTACTACTACGGCCGCATCTACGGCTGCTTCACCGCTGACAAGCACGGGCTCAAGAACCTCGACGAGACGGGCGAGGACAACGTCTGCTTCGAGACCGACTACCCCCACACCGACACGACCTGGCCCGACACCAAGGCCTATGTGGAGAAGATGCTGGCCGGTTACGACGACGAGGTCGCCTACAAGGTGTTGCGCGGCAATGCCATCAAGATGCTCGAGCTCGACCGCACCTGACTTCTTGGTGCAGTACGGGCCACTACTGACTCCTCATGCACCAAGAACAGCACTGACCGGTGCAGCCTCGACCTGAAAGAGCTCCAAGGTTGCTTCAGGTTCGGTTCAGCGCGGCGAGCGCACGGTGGTGTCGTCAGGGTCGACCGACCCTCGACGAACCCACCCCAAGGAGACATCACAAGCATGCGCACTTCCCGCACCCGAAGCGTGATCGTGACGGCGGCGGCCGCCCTCGGCGTCGTCGCAGGCGCCGCGGGCATCGCCGCGGCCGGCACATCGCACTCGGCACCGGCGACCGCCACGGCCGAGTCCGACGCCAAGGATCCGTCGTACACGTCGTCGGTCACCGCACCTGAAGCCAAGGACGGCACGTCGGAGCAGGACGAGACCGCGGCGCTGCAGAGCAAGGCCACCGTCACCGCCGACCAGGCCAAGGCAGCGGCGCTGGCCGCCGTCCCCGGAACGGCCGCGACCCCGCAGCTCGAGAACGAGAACGGGAACGTCGTCTGGGGCGTCGAGGTCACCGACGCCGCCGGCAAGGTGACCGACGTCAAGGTCGACGCCGGCAACGGCAAGGTCCTGGCCCAGGACACCGGCGACGAGAGTGGCCAGGACACCGAGAGCAATGACTCCGAGACCAAGGGCGGCCCCGAGAGCAAGGACGCACCCGAGGCCAACGACACGCCCGACTCCACCCAGCCCACCCAGCCCGCCGCCCCGGGCGTGTAACCCCAGCACCACCGCTCGCAGGCTGGATGAGGGGCCCGAGAGGCGCCCCTCATCCAGCCTCCGACCATGGCGCGGCGGGCAGGTCGACGACGAAGCGGGCACCGCCGCCAGGAGCGTCGTCCACCGCCACGGTCCCGGCGTGCACGGCGACGACCTGCGACACGATCGACAGGCCGAGCCCGTACCCGCCCGTGCCGCGCGCCCGTGACGCGTCGAGACGGGTGAAGCGCTCGAAGATCCGCGGCCGGTCCGCGACGGGAATGCCGGGGCCGTCGTCGCTCACGGTCAGCGTCACCCGACCGCCGTGCTCGGCGAGTGCGAGACGCACCGAGGCCGCGGCGTGACGCTCGGCGTTGTCGACAAGGTTCCTCACCATGCGCCCGAGCTGCGCGGGGTCGCCGACGACCTGGCCACCGGACACGCCGGATGCGTCGACGGCCACCATTCCGCGGCCGTGCAGCCGCGCTGCTTCGGCGAGCAGCAGGTCGTCGAGGTCGACGGGACGTCGTTGCAAGGGCAGGGTCCCCTCGTCGGAACGGGCCAGCACGAGCAGGTCCTCGACCAAGGACTGCATGCGTAGGTCCTCGACGAGCAGGCCTCGGGCGACGTCGCCGACGTCCGCCCCGCCCGGCTGCGCGATCAGTAGCTCGAGCTCGTGGCGGATCGTGGCCAGCGGGCTACGCAGCTCGTGACTGGCGTCGGAAACGAATCGGTGTTGACGCTCCTGTGCCGCCTCGAGCCGGATCAGCATCTCGTTCATCGTGCGCGCCAGCTTGGCCACCTCGTCGTGTCCCGCCGGTTCGGGGACACGTCGACCGAGCTCGGCGCTGGTGATGGCAGTGACCTCGGAGCGGATGGCTTCGACGGGGCGCAACGCCCGCGCCGTCACGGTCCAAGTGGTCGACGCGACGAGGAGCACGAGGAACGGCAGACCCGTCACCAGGACGGCGGCCACCGTCGCCAGACTCTGATTCACCGGATCGAGGCTCCGAGCAGCGATCACCGTGTAGTGGACACCGCCGCGCTGGGCGGACTCCGCGACCACCCGATACGAACCGGAGTCGCTGATGGGCAGATGCTTGATGGTCCGTGACACCCCCGGTCGCAGGTCGGCGATGCGCGCCTCGCCCGCGATGTTCTCGCTGGCGGCGATGACGTGGCCCCGCTGGTCGAGCACCTGGACGAGGGAGGCCTGCTCGTCGTCGACGGACAGTGCGCCGGGAGCGGTCCCCGCCTCCAACAGCGCCACCACGTCGTCGGCCCGCAGCTTGGTGGCAGTACTGATGTTGTCCACCAGATTCCGACGAAGCACGGCGATGAGGACGATGGCGCCGATGACCAGCGCCACACCGACGACCACGGTCGCGCCAACGGTGGTGCGAACGCGAACGGTTCCGAGGCGCCGACGCTCACCCGCCATTGGCCGCCAAGCGATAGCCCGAGCCCCGCACCGTCTCGATGGCGTGACGTCCGAACGGCAGGTCGATCTTCTTGCGGAGGTACCGGATGTACACCTCGACGATGTTGGGATCGCCCTCGAAGTCGTCGTCCCACACGTGGTCGAGGATCTCCCGCTTCGACACGACCTCTCCTGCGTGCCGGAGCAGGAACTCGAGCACCGAGAGCTCGCGCGGGGTCAGGACGATCTTGGCGTCCCCGCGCCAGCACCGTCTGCTCGCGGGGTCGACGCACAGGTCGCCGGCGCCCAGCACCGCTGGACGCTCCCGCGCGCCCCGGCGCATCAGGGCGCGGAGGTGGGCGACGAGCACGACATGGGAGAACGGCTTGGTGAGGTAGTCGTCGGCCCCGGTGTCGAGGGCCTCGGACTCGTCGAGGTCTCCGGCCTTGGCCGTGAGCATGAGGATCGGCGTCCAGACGTCAGCGTCGCGGAGGCGCTGGCAGACCTGGAACCCGTTCAACCCCGGCAGCATGATGTCGAGGACGATGGCGTCGTAGGTGTTCTCCTCCGCCATCCAGAGGCCGTCGGTTCCGGTCGCCGCCAAGTCGACCGCGAAGCCGTCCGCCTCCAGTCCCCGCCGCAGCGACGCGGCCAGCCGTTCCTCGTCGTCGACGACAAGCACGCGCACCTACTGCACCATCCTCAGATCTCGCGTATGAGCCCGATCGACGGGCGGCGAGCGGCGCGCACTGCGAAGCCAGCCGCGACGCCGACGGCGACGATCGCCACGCCGGCCACACCCCCCAGATATGTCCACGGCACGGCCAGCACTGACGGCGCCGGGTCGAACACACCGGTGAGCACCTTCACCAGCATCTCCGACAACACCCAGCCGCCTGCCGCGCCGAGCGCCAGCCCGCCGAAGGCGACGAGCACCGCTTCGGCCCACACGAACCCTGCCAGCTGCCGCTGCGTGGCGCCGAGTGCATTGGCGATGGCGAAGGTGCGGCGCCGTTCGGCCAGGCCGAGTCCGAGGACGAGCCCGGTCGACGCGGCGGCCAGGGCGAGGGCGAAGCCGAGCTCGACGCGCGTCAGACCGCCGAGGTCGACCGACGTGAGACTGGAGCCGATGATGCGCCGACTCGTCGTGATGTCGGTGACCTGAGCGTCGGTGCCGACGACGCTGCGCGCCCGCGTGGCCACGGCAGCCGGGTGCTGTCCGCCGGTGTCGACGAGGAACGAACCCACGGCGTCGCTTCCGGTCGAGCGGGCGACGTAGTCCGCGTTGGCGACGATGAAGCTGTCGCTCGGGGCAGTCGGGAACTCCTTCGCCACCCCGACGTAGTGGAACGGCACCTCCACGTACTGCTTGGTGCGACCGTCCTGCAGTCGCAGGTTGACGGCATCGCCCGGCTTGAGCTGGAAGTCGTGCACGGTCTCCGCACTGAGGAGCACGCTGTCGGGTCGAGCCGCCAGCGCTCCGATGAGCTGGGTCGCCGAGCCGCCGGCGAAGTAGGCGTCCTGCAGGCTGGTGGCCGCGACGACCGTGTCGGGCCGGACGCCGTAGAGGTCCTGCAGATCAGAGCCGACATATGCGAACCGATGCTGAAGAGGTTCGACGGCGCGGACACCGGGGATGGCCGCCAGCTTGTCGGCGAACGCGGGGCCGACGACGGCGCCGGGCGATTCTGTGACGGTGACGTCTGCGCCGTTGGTGAGGCGGGCGTCGACCTCGGCCTGTTGCCGGTACGTCGCGTTGAACGTGGCCGTCGAGGCGGCGAACGACGCGCTGAGGGCGACGAGCACAACGGCGCGGGCCAGGAGACGGCGCTGCCGGCTGAGGCTGGCTGCGACGGTGCTCGAGAGGTTCCCCGCCATGGGCCGGATGGCGCGCGCGAGGACGGGCCGCCCCCGACGGAGCAGCAGATCGCAGAGCCGCCATGCGAGCAGGCCGCCGCCGGCCCACAGCAGTGCCGGGCCGGCGAACGCCCAGTAGCTCACGGAGATGGTGGGCACACCTTCCGGAGCCAGCACGAGCTTGTAGCCACCGCGGCCCGTCAGCCAGAACATCACCCCGCTGGCCGCCAGCAGCCAGCCGTCGATGCCGTAGCGCAGCCAGCGAGGCCTGCCTGCCCGGCCGACGGTGCGACGTCCGGCGGAGACGGTGAGGTCGCGAGCGTCGCGGCGAGCGGGGAGCACCACCGACGCCGCCGCGATGGCGAGCCCCACCACGGCCGCGCCCCCGGCCCAGCCGATGGCCGCGGCCGTCGTGGCGCCGAACCCGACCGTGCCGAAGGCCAGCTTCCCGACGGCGAGGGCGACGCCGAGGCCGAGAACGGCACCGGCCACGCCGGCCGCGCCGGCCTCGATGGCGGCCAGGCGGGTGAGCTGGCGGGTGGTGGCTCCCCGTGCCCGGAGCAGGGCCTGCTCCTTCCGACGTCGCTCGGCGCCCGCACCGGCGACCGTCGCGGTGAGCAGGCCCGCGAGCACGGCGCCGGGGAGCCCGAGGAACACGAACAGGACCTGGGCGTAGAGGGCGTCGCCGCGCGCGGCACCGAGGGTGGCACCGAGGTTGTCGCCCACCAGTCCCGTGCCCGTCAGCTTGACCTCGAGGTTGTGGGCCTGACCCGTGACGTCGCCGTACGCCGCCGAAGGATCAGTCGGCAGCTTGTGGTCGATGCGGACGTGGATCTGGGTGTGCACGAGGTCGGGTCTGGCCGCGACAAGGGGATCGAACACCTGGTGCCATTGGGCAGCGGGAAGGAGCACGACGTTGTCGGGAGGTGCCTGGGGCTGGGCGCCGACAGGAGCGCCGACGGCCTGGAACAGCGAGTCGGCCTGGGGCAGGTCGATGACGCCGTCGACGCGCACGGGCACGGGGTCGAGCCCAGCGCGGCCGATCACCACGACGTCGCCGGGCGCCGCGTGCAGGTTGGCGGCGGTCTGCTGCGCGAGCAGCACGCCCGTGGGCGCTCCGGCCAGGTCGCGGATCTCACCGGGATACGTCGCGCGGTAGATGTCAGGGAGCCCGAGCACGACGCCGGGGCCGGTGCTCTGCGTGGACCCGCCCGTGGTTGCCTCCAGCCCGGATGTGGTGGCGAAGCCAACCGGCAGCGCGGCGCGCACACCGGGTTGGGAGGTGACCACGCCGAGCACGGCCGCGGGGTCAGCGCCTGTCTGCGTCTCCACCTGCCAGTCGACGGCCACGTCGGCAACCGCGCGCCGCGTCATGGTCGCCTTGGATCCGGACAGGAACGAACCGATGGATGCGAGAAGGGCCACCGCGACGGCAACACCGGCGATGACGCCGACGAGGCGACCGCGTCGACGGGCCAGCAGCCCCTGCAGCCACGTCAGCCCGATCATGACGTGCTCCCCGCGGTGAGGGTCGCTCCGTCGAGGATGAGGCGGCCGTCGGCCATGCGCCAGCGGTCGGGCAGGTGGTCGGCGACGAGCGGGTCGTGGGTGCACAAGACGAGCGCGGCGTCAGCCTCCCCGGCTGCGGCGAGGAGGGCGTCGACCACGGCCGCACCGTTGGCGTGGTCGAGCTGGCCCGTCGGCTCGTCGGCGAGGACGAGTCGGGGCCGGCCCGCCAGCGCGCGCGCCACGGCCACCCGCTGAGCCTGCCCGCCGGACAGCTCTTCGGGGAGCTTGGCCGCGAGGCCGCCGACACCGAGCAGGTCGAGCGCGTACTGCGCCTCGGCACGAGCATGCCGGTCGGTCGCGCCGGCAAGCACCAGCGGTAGGGCGACGTTCTCGACCACGTCGAGCACCGGCAACAAGCTCGGGCCTTGGAACACGACGGCAACTGGTCCGGGGCGAAGCGCGGCGCGCTCACCCAGAGCCGGCCAGGTGAGCGCTCCCGCAGTGGGATCGTCGAGTCCCGCCATGAGGTGCAGGAGCGTCGACTTGCCTGAACCAGACGGACCGGTGAGGGCGATGCGCTGTCCTGCAAGCACCTCACAGGTGGCGCCGTGGAGCGCGACGACCGCTGCGGCGCCGGACCCGAAGGTGCGGGCCACACCCTCGCAACGGACCAGCACACGCGTGTCGGAGGCGCTCATGTCACGACCTTTCCGTCGAGCAGCTGCACGACGCGGTCGGCCCACGCGGCCACGGCCGGGCTGTGCGTGACGACGACGACGGCCGCACCCGCGGCGGCCCGCTGACGCAGCAGTCCGAGGACGCGGCCTTCCGTCACCCCGTCGATCTCGCCTGTCGGCTCGTCAGCCAGCAGGACCTCGGGGTCGTTGGCCAGCGCGGTCGCCAGACCGGCTCGCGCCGCCTCGCCCCCCGACAGGGCGGAAGGACGGGCCTTGGCTCGGTCAGTGATGCCGAGCTGTTCCAGGAGGTCGCGTCGCCAGGCCGCGTCAGGTTGGCCGGCAAGGCGTTGGGCGAGCACCACGTTGTCCTCGACGCTCAGATGCTCGAGGAGGTTGCCGGACTGGAACAGCATCCCGATGTGACGGGCGCGGAGAGCAGCCCGCTCGGACTCAGAGCGCCTCGTCAGCGTCTCCCCGGCCACGCGGACCACGCCGCCGTCGGGCTCGTCGAATCCGGCGAGGCACGCCAGGAGGGTGGACTTCCCGGACCCGGAGGGGCCGGTGACGGCGACGACCTCGCCGGCATCCGCGCGCACCGAGACACCGCGTAGGGCAAGCGTCTCGTCGTCGCCCGCGTGGAAGAACCGGTAGAGATCGAGGGCCTCCAGCACGGCGCTCACCGGAGGAAGGCGAACGAGTCGGTCACGATCTTCCACGGGTCGACGTTGTCCGCGCCCTGCGGGCCCGAGAGCGTGAGGATGACCTCGGAGCCGTTCTTCCAGAACTCGTAGCGCTCGACGTCGTTGTGCGTACGACGACCGGTCACCGGGTCGGCCGGGCCGTCGGCTCGGTAAGTGATGAGCACCGCGGCGCCGCCCTTCCGGGTCACCTGGGTGACCTTGCCGGCCTCGTAGTTCGTCGACGCCGCCTTGATCGCCGGCACCTCGTTCTGCGACGCCGACGCGACGGTCGGCGCGGCCGAGGCGGCCGTCGTCTCCATGCGGATGCTGTTGAGCTTGTCGGTGAAGGTGACGACGCCCGCAGCTTCGGTGCGGGCCCAGCCCTCGGGCACCTTCAGCGAGTAGTCGCCGGACGGCGCGGTGTAGCTCACGAACACCTGGTTGTCGGGGATGTCGCCTGCCGCGTTCGTCTCCGGCGCGTTGGGGTCGACGGCGCTAGCGGCGGTGGTGGTCGTCGTCGACGGGGCGCCGTTCGTCGAGGAGGTGGCGCCGGAGCCCGTCGAGCTCCCGCTCGAACACGCTCCGGCCAGCACGAGCAGAGACAAGACGGCGCCCAGGCCGACAGTGAGACGGCGTGAGGTCATGAGCAGCGTCCTTTCAGACGGCGGATCGAACACTGCGCACTGTGCGCTTGCGCCGGTCAGCCCCCGCTCCCTGCTGGGTCAACGGCCGGCAAACTCTGCTGGGTCCCCGTCGTGACCACGGTTTTGACCTGGTGTTGACCCGCCCCACAGCGACCGCTGACCGGGACTTCCCTAGGTTCGAACCGTGATCGGTGCGCTCACGTCGTGGCTCGGCGGACTGGCCGCGCCGTGGGCGTACGTCGTCGTCGGCGCCCTCACGTTGCTCGAGGCCGCCGCGTTCGTGGGGCTGCTCGTTCCGGGCGAGACCGCCCTGCTCCTCGGTGGTGTGCTGGCTTGGCAGGGACGGGTGAGCCTTCCGGTGATGATCGGCGCGGCCGCAGCCGGGGCGATCGTCGGCGACTCGATCGGCTACGAGTTGGGCCGACGCATCGGCCCGAGGCTGCGCAACGGCCGCCTCGGCCGGCGTGTGGGTGAGGCACGGTGGGCGAAGGCCGATCACTACGTGGCGACCAAGGGAGGCAGGGCGGTGTTCGTCGGCCGCTTCGTCGGACTGCTGCGCGCCGTGGTGCCCGCCGTCGCCGGCGCGTCCAGGATGCCGTACCGCAGGTTCCTGCCCGCCAACGCCGTCGGCGCGTTGATCTGGGCGCCTGGCTTCGTGCTGGCCGGCTACCTCGCGGGCAGTTCCTACCGCGTCGTCGAGCGATGGGCGGGCGGAGCCACCTTGCTCGTGGTCGTCCTCACCGCCGCGATCGCCGGCACCGTCGCGTTGGCGCGGCGGAAGCGGTCGGCGCATCGGGATCGTGACGGCTGATGGCCGTCCGCTCGTTCCCCGCCGCGCCAGGCAGACTCTCCGGCATCGCTACTGACGAGTCCGCCTGCCTCCTCGTCGTCGAGGACGACCCCGGCATCGCCGCTGGGCTCGTCGACGCCCTCACCGTGCAGGGCCACGAGGTCACGCTGGCGAGTACGGGCACAGAAGCCATCGCTGCCGCCGAGCAGACGTCGCCCGACCTCGTGCTCCTCGACCTGGGACTCCCCGACCTCGACGGCGTGGAGGTGTGCCGGCGCCTGCGCCGCGACCACCCGACGACGATCATCGTGGTGCTGACGGCACGCAGCGACGAGATCGACGTCGTCGTCGCCCTCGAGGCAGGGGCCGACGACTACCTCACCAAGCCCTTCCGCCTCACGGAGCTGCTGGCCCGGGTCCGGGCCCACTTGCGCCGAGGCGCCACCACGCCCGACGCGGTCGAGCGGCTCACCGTCGGGGCCCTGACCGTTGACGTCGCGGCTCGACGCGCCACCTTCGACGGCCGGGAGCTCGACCTGCGACCGCGTGAGTTCGACCTGCTCGTGGTGCTGGCGCGAGAGGGCGGCAAGGTCGTGACCCGCGAACGACTCATGTCCGAGGTATGGGACGAGCATTGGTTCGGCTCGACCAAGACGCTCGACATGCACATCAGCGCGTTGCGACGTCATCTGGGCCAGCAGGGCGACGGTCCCGGACCCATCACCACCCTTCGAGGAGTCGGGTACCGCCTGGAGGCACAGTGAGCCGCCGCGTGCTGGCCGCCATCCTGACGGTGACCACGCTGGCGATCGTCGTCTTCGCGGTGCCACTCGCCCTGGGCGCCCGCCGGCTCTACCGAGACGAGGCCCGCACCCGTCTCGAGCGGAGCGCGCAAGCGGCCGCTGCCCGCCTGGCCAGTCAACTGGCCCGCACGGGCGGGGCGTCGGTCGAGTTGCCCGACGAGGCGGGCCTGCAGTTGGCTGCCTATGACTCGTCGGGCAGGCTGCTCGACGGCGACGGGCCGGCCAAGGCCGACTCCACGGTGTCGGGGGCGCTGGCCGGAACCATCGGTGACCGCACCGGCCCGGGTCGCATCGTCGTTGCCGTGCCCGTCCACGACGAGAATCAGGTCATCGGCGCGGTGCGCGCCACCGTTCCCACCAGCGCGGCGGACTCGCGTGCCCACAACGCATGGCTCGCCATGGCCGGACTCGGCCTGGCTGTCCTCGGTCTCGCAGTCGTGGCATCGCGCGTCGCCGCCCGCCGCATCGCGCGGCCAGTGAGCGAGCTCGCCGACGCGGCGCGGCGGTTGGGCGACGGCGACTTCACCGTCGAGACGACACCGTCCGGCATCGTCGAGCTGGACAGGGTCGGCACCGCCCTCACGACCACGGCCCGCCGCCTCGGTTCCACCCTCGATCGTGAGCGAGCGTTCAGCGCCGACGCATCCCACCAGCTCCGCACGCCGCTGACGTCGCTGAAGATCCGGCTCGAGGCGACGCAGGTGAACCCGGGAGCCGACCGCGACGACGCCATCGCCTTCGCCCTGACCGAGATCGAGCGCCTCGAAGGCACCATCGGCGAGCTGCTGGCGTTGGCCCGCGACGCGACCGATCCCGCCGGGCCGCTCGACGTCGACGCGCTGCTCGGCGACCTCGAAGCGCGTTGGCACGGCGTCCTGGCCGCCGACGGTCGGCCCCTGCGGATCGATCGCAACGACGGGCTGCCGCTGGCCAATGTCGCGGGCGGCGCCGTTCGTCACGCGCTCGATGTCCTGGTGGACAATGCCCACAAGCACGGGCGGGGTACGGTCCAGGTCATCGCCCGAGATGCCGAGACGGCGCTGGCCATCGACGTCACCGACGAGGGACCGGGGCCGCCGCAATCGGACGCGCAGCTCTTCGAGCGTCGCAGCCCGGCAGCAACCGGGACGGGCATCGGCCTCGCCATGGCCCGTTCGCTGATCGAGGCCCAGGGGGGGCGCCTGGTGCGATCGCGAAAGGCAGGAACCGCGTCCTTCACGGTGCTGCTCCCCGCCGAGGCCTGACGCGCAGCAGCGCGAGAAGGTATGGCAACAGCGGCTACTGAGTGAGTCCCCACTCATCTACCCTGATCGGGTGCAGACCCAACCGGCGGAACGACACAGACGGGCCCCGGCGATGGCGCCGGAGGCACGGCGCGAGATGATCGTCGACGCCGCCCTGCCCCTCGTCCTCGAGCACGGCGAGCGGGTGACGACCCGCCAGATCGCAGAGGCCGCGGGCATCGCCGAAGGCACCATCTTCCGGGCCTTCGTCGACAAGGACGACGTCATCGCCGCTGTCGTGGCCAAGGCGTTGGACCCGACGCGGCTCGACGCGGAGCTGGCGGCCATCGACGTGACGCAACCCTTCGAGAAGTGCGTCGGCGCGGCCATCGCCGCCATCCAGCTGCGGGTCATCGACGTGTGGCGGCTGCTCGCGAGTGTCGGTCCGCGTTTCCACGACCATCAGCCGACCCCGCGCCCGCCGCTCCCGTCCCTGGTCCGGCTGTTCGAGGCCCATCGCGACCGGCTCAGCGTGAAGCCGACCGAGGCAGCCAAGCGCCTCCGAGCCGTGACGCTCGCGACCACCCACCCCGCCCTCAACG
This sequence comes from Actinomycetota bacterium, assembly GCA_041166085.1. Lineage (GTDB taxonomy): Bacteria > Actinomycetota > Acidimicrobiia > Acidimicrobiales > JAFATL01 > JBEEFP01. The sequence continues at coordinate 10,049 of JBEEFP010000043.1, read as the reverse complement.
ACGCGCCGATGTCACCGCGCGACGTGGCGACCCAGTTCCTCTACGGCGTGCACGCTCGGAGCTCGTCGTGCTGATCAAGCTGCTGCGCGACCACCTCGGTCCGTACAAGAAGGTCATCGTCGGGCTCATCGCGCTGCAGGCGGTGCAGACGAGCGCGGCGCTCACGCTGCCGACGCTCAACGCCCACATCATCGACAACGGCGTCCTGAAGCACGACCAGACCTACATCTGGCACACGGGCGCCATCATGCTGTTCTTCGCGCTCGTCCAGATCGTGTTCTCGATCGCGGCCGTCCGCCTCGGTGCGCGCACGGCGATGGGCTTCGGCCGCGACCTGCGCAACAGCCTGTTCCACAAGGTGACCGGGTTCTCGGCCCGAGAGGTGAACACGATCGGCGCGCCGTCGCTCATCACCCGCATCACCAACGACGTCCAGCAGATCCAGATGCTCGTCGTGATGATCGCCACCATGGCGATCGCCGCCCCTATCACCATGGTCGTCGGTGTCGTGCTGGCCCTGCGCCAGGATCTCGGGCTCTCGGCCATCCTGCTGGTGTCGATGCCGGCATCGATGGTCGTCCTCGGCGTCCTTGTCGCCGGGATGGTGCCGGCCTTCCGCGTCATGCAGGAGCGCATCGACGAGATCAACCGCGTCCTGCGTGAGCAGATCACGGGCATCCGCGTGGTGCGGGCCTTCGTCCGCGAGAAGGAAGAGGCGCGTCGGTTCAACCGGGCCAACACCGATCTGACCAGGACCGCGTTGCGAGGCGGACGGCTCATGTCAGCCATGTTCCCGACCGTCAACGTGCTCGTGAACCTGTCGAGCGTCGGCGTGCTGTGGCTCGGTGCCAGCCGGGTGCAGTCGGGCGCGATCGAGGTCGGCACGATCGTGGCCTACCTCAGCTACCTCCTGCAGATCCTCATGTCGGTCGTCATGGCGACGTTCATGGTCTCGATGATCCCTCGCGCCGCGGTGTCGGCCCGCCGGGCCCAGGAGGTGCTCGACACCACCACGAGTGTCACGCCACCGATCTCGCCCGTCGAGCCCCGCGTGTCCGGTCAGGTGGAGTTCCGCGAGGCCGGGTTCCACTACCCCGGTGCCGACCGTGCCGTGCTCACCGACCTCTCCTTCACCATCGAGCGGGGCACGACCACGGCCGTCATCGGCAGCAGCGGCGCGGGCAAGACCACGCTCGTGAACCTCATCCCGCGGTTGTTCGACGCGACCTCCGGTGCCGTGCTGGTCGGCGGCGTCGACGTGCGCGACATCGACGCCGACGTGTTGTCCGGGAAGCTCGGCCTCGTGCCCCAGAAGGCGTACCTGTTCTCCGGCACGGTGGCCAGCAACCTCAGGTACGGACGGCCGGATGCCAACGAGGAGGAGATGTGGGAGGCGTTGCGCGTCGCGCAGGCCGAGGACTTCGTCAGTGAGATGCCCGGCCAGCTCGAGGCCCGCATCGAGCAGGGCGGCACCAACACCTCGGGCGGCCAGCGCCAGCGCCTGTCCATCGCCCGCGCCCTCATCCGCAGGCCCGAGATCTTCGTCTTCGACGACTCGTTCTCCGCTCTCGACCTGGCGACCGACGCCCGCCTCCGCGCCGCACTACCGGCGTTCACGTCGGGGTCGGCCGTGCTGATCGTGGCCCAGCGGGTGTCCACCATCGCCGACGCCGATCAGATCGTCGTGCTGGAGGACGGCGAGATGATCGGCAAGGGCACCTACGAAGAGCTGCTGGCCGGCTGTCCGACCTTCGCCGAGATCGTGCAGTCGCAGATCGGCGAGAAGTCGGAGACGGCGGCGTGAGCGTGAACGGCAACGGCAAGCGCGACCCGCGACGAGGCCGCAAGAAGCGGGAGCAGGAGTCGCTCAAGGCCTCCGACCTGGGTCCCGCCGGCGCCCACAGTCGTTGGGGCACCATCGGCGTGCCCCTCGAGAAGTCCCGGAACTTCGGCGCCAGCGTCAAGCGGCTCGGACGGATGCTCAGCCACCAGTGGCCGCTCCTGATCGTCGTGCTCATTGCCGCCGTCTCCTCCGCGGTGCTCAACGTCCTGGGGCCACGGGTGCTGGGCCGGGCCACCGACGTGATCTTCAGGGGCGTGGTCGGCGACGCGGGGATCGACTTCGGGCGCCTCCATCACATCCTCTTCCAGGCCGTCGGGCTCTACCTGTCCTCGTGGGTGCTCTCGGTGGTGGCGTCGTTCCTGATCGCCGGTCTCGTCCAGAACCTGATGTTCCGGCTGCGCGGCATGGCCGAGGACAAGATCAACGCGCTGCCGCTCAGCTACATCGACCACCACGCCCGCGGCGACCTGCTCAGCCGCGTGACGAACGACATCGACAACGTCGCCCAGAGCCTCCAGCAGACGCTGAGCAACACCCTCACCTCGATGCTGATCCTGATCGGCACCGCGGTGATGATGCTCACCATCTCTCCCCTGCTGGCCGCCGTCGCGCTCGTCACCGTCCCGATCTCCGTCTACACCATGAAGCAGATCGGCAGCCGGGCGCGACCGAACTTCATGGCGCAGTGGCGCAACACCGGCGCCCTCAACGCCCAGATCGAGGAGACCTTCACTGGCCACGCCATCGTGAAGGCCTTCGGTCAGCAGGCGAGCACCGAAGAGACATTCCGCACGACGAACGACGAGCTCTACGAAGCCGCCTTCGGCGCCCAGTTCATGTCGAGCCTGATGCAGCCGGCGACGATGTTCCTCGGCAACGTCCAGTACCTGTTGGTCGCAGTCGTGGGCGGCCTTCGGGTCGCCAGCGGGGCCATCAGCCTCGGCGACGTCCAGGCCTTCATCCAGTACTCGCGGCAGTTCACCATGCCCCTCACCCAGCTGGCGTCGAACATGAACGTCCTGCAGTCCGGCATCGCCTCGCTCGAGCGCGTCTTCGAGTTCCTCGACGCCGAGGAGCAGAGCGTCGACCCCCCCGAAGGATCCCTTCCCGTGCCGGTACGGGGCCGGGTCGAGTTCACCGACGTGGCCTTCTCCTACGAGCCGGACGTCACCTTGATCGAGAACCTGTCGCTGCTGGCCGAACCCGGGCAGACGATCGCCATCGTGGGACCCACCGGTGCCGGCAAGACCACCCTCGTCAACCTCATCATGCGCTTCTACGAGCTCGACGGCGGCGTCATCACCCTCGACGGCCACGACATCTCGACGCTGTCACGACACGAGCTGCGGTCCCAGATCGGCATGGTCCTCCAGGACACGTGGCTGTTCGGCGGCTCCATCCGCGACAACATCGCCTACGGCAAGCCGGGCTGCACGGAGGAAGAGGTCATGGCCGCGGCCAGGGCGACCTACGTCGACCGCTTCGTGCGCACGCTGCCCGGCGGCTACAACACGATCATCAACGAGGAGGGCGACAACATCAGCGCGGGCCAGAAGCAGCTGCTGACCATCGCCCGCGCCTTCCTCGCCGACCCGGCCATCCTCATCCTCGACGAGGCGACGAGCTCGGTGGACACCCGCACCGAGGTCCAGGTGCAGGAGGCGATGAACGCGCTGCGGGCGTCGCGCACGAGCTTCGTGATCGCCCACCGGCTCTCCACCATCCGCGGCGCCGATCTCATCATCGTCATGGAGCACGGACGCATCGTCGAGCAGGGCACGCACCACGAGCTGCTCGCCCATGACGGGCCCTACTTCAACCTCTACAACTCCCAGTTCGTCGCGCCGGCGGTCGACGAGCCCGTCTGACCGCGTGCGCGGGCGCGGCTACCCGAGCGCGACCGTGACCGTCCGGCCGTAGGCAGGCGTGGCGCCGGCGTTGGCGGGCTCGTCGACAGGAGCCGACGGACCGAGGTCGACGGTGACCGGTGCGTGGCCGCAGCTCGGAGCCGGCGTGACCGTCACGACACCCGTCCCCTGGACGGTGAAGGAGTCGCAGCTCACATTCGTGAGGGTCACGAACTCGACGGGCGCACGGTCGACGTGCACGCGCCAGTCCCAGATCGTGAAGTCCGTCGACACGCTCCGGTAGTCGAAGCGCGCCGGTGGAGCGGCCGGCGATCCCGAGCCGTCCCAGTGCGACACCCGCGCGTACTGCGCCTCGAGCTGCTCGCGCATCCACGCGCCCCGATAGACCTCGGAGTGCAGCCCCGGGTGGATGTCGAACTCGCGCCGCACACCCAGGTCGGTGAAGGCGGCCTCCATGTCGAGGTTCATCGGCAGCACGATGTCCTCGAAGGCGATGCTGACGGGATCGGTGACGTCCTGCTGCCTGCGGGGCACGGTGTCGTTCACGAAGCCCTTGACGAACAGGGCCTGGGTGCCGCTGGCGTCGTAGGCACGTGCGTTGAGGGCGAGGTCACGGGGGGTGTTCCCGCGGAAGTAGGCCTCGTCGGCGACCGGGTCGCCGAGCGCGAGCGTGGCCGCGAGGAACGTGGACGCCTGGGCCGGCACCGCGGCGGGCGGCACCTGGTTGAGCGGGCTCGGTGCCCTGACGCGGCCCAGATCCACCGGCGGCTGCACGCCCACCGGCGAGGCCGGCGCCGCGCCCGCGTCGAGGCCGGGAGCGAAGAGGAAGTTGTGGGCGCCCGACACCGAGCCCATGCTCGTGAACAGGTCAGGATGCTGGAGGCCGTTCTTGTACGAGCCGAACCCGCCCAACGACGTGCCGGCCAACGCCCGCCACCCGCGTCCGGGCGTGGTGGGGAAGTTGGCCTCGACGTACGGCAGCAGCTCGTCGGTCAGGAACGTCGAGAACCGCGGCGGCGGCGTGTCGTACTTCGGATCGTCGCCGCCTTTGGCGTAACGCGGGTTCCAGTCCGTCCAGTAGGAGTCGATGCCCGGACCCGGGCCGTACCCGCCCGCCACCGTCCGCCCGTGCGGCGCGACGAGGATGAGATCGATCGGCGGGGCCGGCACCCACGTCGACGGATCGCTCAGCGTCCACGGCGTCGACGACGTCCGGGGATCCGAGGGGGGCCGCTCGGTCAGCGCGTGCACCCACGACGACGGTCGCTCGGCGGTGCCCAGCATGCCGTGGTAGTCGCCGCCGAATCCGTGGAGCAGGTAGAGGACCGGACAGGTGTGACCGGTGCCGGGCGCGCACCCGGACGGGACGAAGTACGAGAACGCGGTGGTCCCGCCGACGGCCGCGCTGTCGACCTGTTGGCAGGCGACCCGGTCCACCACGACGCTCACCGCGTCAGTGGGTGCCGCGCAGTCGGCGAAGCCCGTCGCGGCCGGGGTCGGCCGGGCCCCGATGCCGACCAGCACCGCGGCGAGCACCGCCACCCCCGCCAGCCCGCGCGCCCCCGATCGGTGCATAAGGGAGGTTTTCGACACGCGACATCAACCGACCTCTGTCGCAACGTGGAACTCCACCCGGTAGACGAACGTGTCGTCGTGGATCGGACCGGCGTGGGCGGCGCGACGACGAAGGGTCTCCAGGTCGGGCTCGCCCGTCCGGCCGAGATCATCGTCGGTGATCGACGAGAACGGCAGCAGCTCGATCTCGTCGATCTCGATCATCACGGACCCGCTCCGGTAGCGCCCGCCGACCTTGACCTGTGGCCGCGACCAGAGCCGGTAGGACACCGTGATGGTTCCGTCCGCTACCCGATCGCGAAGTTCGGCGCTGAACTGCACGTCCGCATTGTTGCCGGACGCGGACGACGATCGCCTTCATCGTCCTGCAGCGAGCATTCCGGCAGTGATGGGCGACGGCTTGAAGCCCTTGACGACGAGCCAGAGGCCGAGCGACAGCTCCCACACGAAGATCGGGACGGTCGCGACTGCCGTCAACACCACGATCGGGTCCGTGTCGCGCAACGTCGCAGCGAGCGCGGAGGCGATCAGCAGCGGAGCACCGATGAGTCCGAGCGTCGGGATGAGACGCGGCACCAGGCCCGACCGGTACATCAAGTAGCCCAGCAGCAGCGCGTTCACGCCCGGCACCAGGCCGGGTCCGAGCACGAACGTCCAGTTCCGGACCGCGACGAGGGACTGTCCGATCGCGATGAGTGAACCCTGGTCCGTGCCCGCTCCCCCGCCCAGCTTCTGCCGCAGGGTCACGACCGACAGGAGGCTCACGACGCCGATGACGATCACCGCCGCTTCGAACATGCGGGCGGTGACGAAACCCAGCGCGACGCCCTCGTGTTGCCGCCTGACCACCGGAAACAGCGTGACCGCGCTGCCGATGGCCGCGATGGCGTTGATCAGATCGAGGATGCAACCCAGGATCACCCGAGTGTCCGCGCCGGAGCTCACGATGTAGTCCGAGTGGTTCAACACGGGACTGAGGAGGAACACCGCAGGGATCGAGCTGATGAAGGTGATCAGGTAGAACCCGCCCGCCACGAGCGCGGTCTTCCGCAGCGGGTCCATCGGCACTCTCGTTGCGGCTGCGCTCGTGTCGGTCCTCGATGGGGTGGCTCGGCCGGTGGTCGCCATCTCGGTCTCCTCTCTCTGGTTGGTGAAGGTGGCACCGTTGCTGTGACGGTCGTCGCGCGGTGCGACGACGTCAGATCCCAGCTACCTCGCGCTGGCAGACAAGCCACCGACGAGGTTGGTGCTCGTGGAGCGGAGGATGAGAACGCCTGCGGCGCCGCTCTGCGGCGGACCCACGTTCGGTCGTGTTCTCATCACGTCCTCTGGCGGGCCGATGATCCGACTGAATCCCCGGGGTCCAGGAGGAGGGGAGAGGGTGTCCGCTGGTATCAGTGTCGCGCGGTTGCGCGGTCAGATGCCGTCGAGTGGGTGGCAGGCCCAACGGGATCACCCGTCCGGGCCCCGGGCGCTACGGTCGGGACGAGGCGCAGCTGCTGGGGGTCAGAGATGGCCGACGACTGGTACGTGGAGGCCATAGACCGGATCGAGCGCTCGGCCGCGCATCTCTCCGAGGCGATCGAAGCGACGATGGAGTCCCTCAGGCACGCGCGGGCCGATCGCCTCGCGGGCGTGGAACTTGTCGAGGTCGTCCACGGTCTGGTCGATCGGGGTGGTCGGCAGGCACGCCTGGCACCGCAGGTCGCGTTCGAGGCGTTCGAGCGTGCTGTCGGGGACTACCGGTCCGAAGTCATCCGGGCGCTCGTGGACGAGAAGCACATGACCTTTTCCGAAGTGGGGGGCCTCACCGGGGTCTCCCGACAGATCGTCGCCAAGCTCTATCGGCGGGCCAAGGACGAGAATCTGGGCCTGCGCGGCGAGCACCCAGCGCCTGACGTCTGAATCCCCCTTACAGGAACCCCCGGTTACGCGCCGATCATCGCGCGACGGACCTGGAATCGCCGCGTGGTCACGCCGCCGAGGGCAGCCGAAGGGATGATGGATTTGCGTTGGGACAGGATCGAGCACTGGTGCCGCCGCGGCCTCCTGGTCGCCAGTGGCACCTCTGATCGATCGGCGGCGGCTGTCGTTGTGGGGGGCCTGGCTGCCTCGTGGCTGGCGAGCTATGTCGAGGGGGGAGCGGGCCGCGTGCCCCCGCACTGGTTCTACCTGCCGATCATCTTTGCTGCGGTGCGGTTCGGCTTCCGTGCCGCCCTCGCCACCTCGCTCGCCGCGGGGGTCCTTGCGGGACCGTTCCTCCCGGAGTTCGTCGCTCGGGGCACGGCCCAGGCCGGAGCGGGTTGGCAGATCAGGGGTGCGTTCTTCGTCATGATCGGCCAGGTCGTCGCGCTCCTGGTGTCGAAGCCGGCCGCGGCGCGCGTCGAGGAGCTGCGCCGGCTGAGAATGTGCGAAGACATCAGGCGGGGGCTGCAGCGCGATGAGTTCCACCTGGCCTTCCAACCGGTGGTGGACCTGAGCACTGGGCGCGTCGTCGGCACCGAGGCGCTGCTGCGCTGGTCCCCGCCCGCGGGTCCGCCGATCCCGCCGTGCGAGTTCATTCCGGTGGCCGAGGAGTCCGATGTGATCGGGCCGCTCGGAGCATGGGTGTTGGAACGGGCTGTCGCGCAAGGTGCCGCTTGGATGCGGACGTTGCCCGAGTGCTCGGACTTCGCCATGGGCGTGAACATCTCAGCTCGTCAGATGGTTCCGGGTCTGGTCGAACAGGTCGATGAAGCTCTTCGACGCGAAGGATTGGCGCCGCACCGACTGGTGCTGGAGATCACCGAGACCGCGCTCATCGACGACGTCGACGCCTGCGTCGAGTTGCTCAGTTCGCTCAAGGCACTGGGCGTCGTTCTGGCCATCGATGACTTCGGAACCGGCCACTCCTCGCTGTCCTACGTCCAGCAGTTCCCGGTGGACATCATCAAGATCGACCGGTCCTTCATCGCCGACATCGAGACGAATCCCGTCTGCGCGGCGGTCGCGGGCGGCATCGTCGAGCTCGCCCACAGGCTCGGCAGGCGCGCCCTCGCCGAGGGGATCGAGACCGCAGGGCAACTCGCGATGCTCCAGTCGATGAGGTGTGACCTCGGCCAGGGCTTCCATCTCGGCCGACCCGCTCCCGCGGACCCTCGCTCAGAGGTCCCGGCGGTCACGTACGTCTGAGCAACGACGATTCTTCCGGGATGATGTCGAGCATCCGTGATCGGTTTCGTCCCCCGGGTGAATGCGACGACGATGGTCGCGCCACAACCGAAGGAGACGACGATGGAACGTCAGGAGTTCGACGCCGAGCTCAACGCGCCTGGTGCGCAAGAGCTGCTGGCGGCCACGTCTGCCGCGCACCTCGCGTACGTGGCGTCCGACGCGACGCCGCGGGTGATCCCGGTCGGGTTCTGGTGGACCGGGGAGGTGTTCGTGATCTCGACAGCCACCACCTCGCCGAAAGTCGCGGCCCTGTCGGCCCGTCCGGACGTTGCGTTGGCAATCGACACCGGCGATACGCCCGGCGCCGCGCTGGCGTTGTCGGTGCGCGGGCGGGCGGAGGTCGGGATCGTGGATGGGGTGGTCGAGGAGTACCTGATGGCCGCTCGCAAGAACATGGACCCCGAGGCGACCCTGGCCTTCGAGGAGAACTGCCGGAAGATGTACCCGCAGATGGCTCGGATCGCGATCACGCCGTCTTGGGTGCGCTTCTACGACTTCGGCGCCGGCCGGATGCCGCGCTTCCTGAAGGATCTGGCCGACCAGGCGGAGCGCTGACCGGTGGAGCACCCCGTGCGCGCGCCCGGCGGCGTCAAGCCGTGACTCTGGGCTGGTAACGCAGCGCCACCGCCCCAGACCGGAACTCCTGGCGCCCCACGAGGTGCAACTCGAGCCGCTCGCGCAGGCCGGCGAGCAACGTCGGCCCATGGCCCGCCAGGACGGGATGCACGACGAACTCGTACTCGTCGATCAATCCCAGATCCGCCAAGGCCCGCGGGAGGGTCACGCCTCCCACGTACAGGCCTTTGCCCGGCTCCTGCTTGAGCTGCTGAACGGCCTTCGCCAGGTCACCCTGTACGAGCTCCGCGTTCCAATCGACCTGGTCCAGGGTGCTCGACACGACGTACTTCTTTGCGCTGTCGATCGTCCGGGCGAAGGGGATCATCCAATCAGCCATCCAGTCAGGCCACGTTCCCTTCGTCGTCTGCCGCCACGCCGCCTCCATCATCTCGTAGGTCACTCGGCCGAAGAGAAGGGCATCGGCTCGTGCCAGCTCTTCGGCGAAATGGTGATGCAACTCCTCGTCCGCGATGCCCACCTCGTGATCGCAGCAGCCGTCGAGGGTGACGTTGATCGAGTATCGGAGCGGTCGCATGGTCATCGACGCGTGAAGGTCAGGTGGGTGACGCCGCTCGGTGACGAGACCGCCTCGATGTCGTAGCGCTGCTCGACGCCCTCGATGCCGTCCCACAGGCGAACACCGCGGCCGAGCAGGATCGGCACCTGCACGACGTGCATCATGTCGATGAGGTCGGCGGCGAGGAAGTCGCGGACGATGGTCGGGCCACCGCCGATGCGCACGTCGAGGTCGCCGGCTGCGGCCCGGGCGAGATCGAGCGCTTCCTGCGGGTTGACGTCGACGAAATGGAACACGGTGCCGCCCTCCATCTCGATCGACGGGCGCGGGTGGTGCGTGAGCACGAACACCGGCGTGTGGAACGGCGGGTTCGGCCCCCACCAACCGCGCCACTCGTCGTCGGTGCCGACATCGG
>JBEEFP010000042.1:0-20811 GCA_041166085.1 Actinomycetota bacterium | reverse complement strand
GGGTCGCGCCTTGGCGTGGGCCCGCCAGGGCGGGGTCGAGGACCTGCACGTGATCGTGCCCGAGGCGGCCGGCGCGGTGGCCCGGCGGGCCGAGGCGTTCGTCCGCCCGACCACCGTGTGGTGGGCCACCGGCGACCAACTGCAGCGCGCCGCCGCCGAGCCGCTCGCACCAACCGTGCCGCTGCCGCCCGAGGCCGAGCCCTTCGTCGACGCCATCCGGGAGGCAGGGGCCGACCCGGTGGTCGAGCACGGCGTGCTCATCGGGGAGGTGCTCGGCCTCGAGGTCGTGCGGGTGACGGTCACCGAGCTCGGCGTCGACGTCGAAGTCGGCGTGGGCAAGCACGATCGCGAGGCGCAGAAGCTGTTGCGCGCGGACCGGCCGCCCATGGACGCGCTGGTCGATGCCGTCCGCGCCGTGCGGGAGCGTCGGCGCCCCGATGCTCCGTCGCACCCCGCCAACCAGCTGGCGGCCGAGCGCTGGCTGCGCAGGACGATCCTCGATCACCCGGGTGTCGTCGGGGCCCGTCGCCTCGAGCCCGTCGCCCCACCTCGCCTTCGTGACGACCTGCGGCTCCCGAACCCAGCGCCAGCTGCTGGCGAGGACGTCGACGGACAGCCCCTGCTCGTCGTGTGCTCGACCGGCATCGACCTCGGCCTCGTCCCGACGGCGGTCGACGCTCGCATCCTCGATGGACGCGATCCCCGTCTCGTGCTCGTGGTCCCCGACGGTGACGACCACCCCGTCACCCGCGACCTGGCCTCGGCGCTGTTGGACCCGGCCGAGCTCGTGACCGTCGGACGCAACTGGAGAGCCGGCCTCACCCCGTAGCGTGGGTTCGACATGCTCGAGCGACTCGCCGGTCTGGAACAGGAGTACGAGGAGGTCGTCGCGCGCCTGAGCGACCCTGTCGTGCTCGCCGACCGCAACTCGCTGCGCGACGCGTCGCGCCGTCACAAGCAGCTCGAGGCCATCGTCGTTCCCTACCGCCAGTACCGGCAGGCCCTCGACGACCTGGCGACGGCCAAGGAGATGATCGGCGACGCCACCGGTGAGGACAAGGACATGGTGCGGGCCGAGATCGAGCAGGCCGAAGGCGCCATCGCCAGGCTCGAGGACGAGCTCAAGGTGCTGCTCCTCCCGCACGACCCCAACGACGACAAGAATGTCATCGTCGAGATCCGCGGCGCCGAGGGAGGCGAGGAGGCCAACCTCTTCGCCAAGGACCTCTTCGACATGTACACGCGATACGCGGAACGACGCGGGTGGAAGCTCGAGGTGCTCGGCACCGATCCGTCCGACAAGGGTGGCTTCAACGAAGTGACCTTCCTCCTCAAGGGCGACGGTGTGTGGAGCCGCATGAAGCACGAGGGCGGACCCCATCGCGTGCAGCGCGTTCCCGTCACCGAGTCGCAGGGCCGCATCCACACGTCGTCGGCGACAGTGACGGTGCTGCCCGAAGCGGAGGAGGTCGACGTGGAGCTCGACCCCAACGACCTCGAAGTCGACGTGTACCGCTCGTCGGGGCCCGGCGGGCAGTCGGTCAACACCACCGACTCGGCAGTCCGGATCACCCACAAGCCGACCGGGCTGGTGGTCTCGATGCAGGACGAGAAGAGCCAGATCCAGAACAGGGCCAAGGCCCTGCAGGTGCTGCGTTCCCGGTTGCTCAAGCTCGAGCAGGACAAGCAGGCGTCCGAGCAATCCGACGCGCGCCGCAGCCAGGTCGGCGGCGGCGGACGGTCGGAGAAGATCCGTACGTACAACTACAAGGACAACCGCGTCACCGACCATCGCATCGGTCTGACGTTGCACAGCCTCGACAAGGTGCTGGCCGGTGAGGTCGACGCCCTGTCCGACGCGCTCGTGGCCGACGAGCGGGCCCGCCAGCTCTCGGGGGAGAGCTGAGTGTGGGCACCATCACGTGGGGCGAGCTGCTGGCCGACACGGAGCACAAGCTGCTGTCCCGCGTCGAGGCCCGGCGCATGGTCGAGCAGGCCTGCGGGGAGGACTGGGTGTCCCGGCTCGACGAGCAGGCAACCAATCGGGCCGTGGCCTACCTCGACGCGATGGTCGCCCGCCGCGCAACCGGTGAGCCCTTGCAGTACGTCCTCGGACGCTGGGGCTTCCGCTCCCTCGACCTGTTCGTGGACAACCGCGTCCTGATCCCGCGACCCGAGACCGAGGTCGTCGTCGACGTCGCGCTCGAGGCGCTCAAGATGCTGTCGGACCGACCGACCGTCGTGGACCTCGGAACGGGCTCGGGCGCCATCGCCCTGTCGCTCGCGGTCGAGTGGCCCCGCGCCCAGGTGTGGGGCGTCGATGCGTCGCCGGACGCGGTCGCCGTCGCGCGCGCCAACCTGGCCGGCATCGGCCGCGACGGCGCGAGGGTGCGGCTGGTCGAGGGCTCGTGGTTCGAACCGCTGTCCCCGATGCTCGAGCACCAGGTGGACCTCGTCGTCACCAACCCGCCCTACGTCGCCGAACGGGAGGTGCCGGACCTGCCGCCCGAGGTCGCGCACTGGGAGCCGCGCCAGGCGTTGGTGGCCGGACCGACGGGCCTCGAGCAGCTCGCGGCCATCGTTCCCGAGGCGCCCCGCTGGCTCCGGCGTCCGGGCGCGCTCGTCGCCGAGATCGCCCCGCACCAGGCCGAGGCGGTCGTCGTCCTCGCCTACCGCGCCGGGTTCACCGAGGTCGAGATCCGGCCCGACCTCACTGGTCGGCCTCGCGTCCTGCTCGCCCACGTAGGAGACACCCCATGATCCATCCCGTGGCCGAGCTGGACGTCGCCGAGCGGGCCCTACGGGCCGGACAGCTGGTGGGCCTGCCCACCGACACCGTCTACGGGCTGGCCGCCGACGCCTTCCACACCGGCGCTGCCGACCGGCTGTTCGCGGCCAAGCGCCGCCCGCGCGACGTCGACCTGCCCGTGCTGGTCGCCGATCAGGACCAGGCGCGTGCCTTGGCCACCGGCGTCCCCGCCGTCGCCCTCCGCCTCATGGACGCGTACTGGCCCGGCGGCCTCACCCTCGTGCTGCCGCGCAACCCGGACGTGACCGCCGACCTCGGGGACGACGAGGCCACCATCGGCCTGCGTTGTCCCGACCACGAGGTGGCGCGCGACCTGTGCCGCCGGGTCGGTCCGCTCGCGACCACGTCCGCCAACCTGCACGGCGAACCGACCGCGACAACCGCCCGCGAAGTCGAGTCGCTCTTCGGCTCGGCCGTGCCCGTCGTGCTCGACGGGGGCACCTGCGCGGGTGCACCGTCGACCGTCCTCGACTGCACCGGCGAACAGCCCAAGCTCCTGCGCGAGGGCCGCATCCCCTGGTCGGAGATAACCGCGGTCTGACTCAGATGACGTCGACGGTGCCGTCGGCCTGGAGGTGGGCGGCGGCGCCGACGAGGTCGTCGGTGGTGAGCGACTTGAGCAGCGCGGGCTCGCGGCTGTTGCCCCACGCCCGCCGTCCGTCGGGGAGGAGGCAGGCGACGATGGCGAGCGACGGCGAGCCGTCTCGTTCGTGCATCACGGTGTAGGACTCGATGCTGACCGGCCCGTCGTGCTCGCCGGTGTAGTCGCGGCGGGGGAGCGCGTCGACCTCGTCCTGGGGACGGGCGCTGCGGAAGCCGCCCGCAGGCGGCTCGGTGGAGTACAGGCCCAGCGAGTGCTTGGTGACGTACCACCCGAGGGCGGTCACCAGGCCGAGTGCGCCGGGGTCGGCGCGCAGGGTCTCGACCATCGACGCGATCGAATGGGTGACGTAGTTGTTGCCGGGGCCACCCGCGAAGCACAGCCCGCCGGTGACGGTGAGCGGGCGATCGAGTGACAGGCCCAGTTCCTCGGCCCCGATCTGCACGGCCGACGGGAAGCAGGAGTACAGGTCGACGTGGGCGACGTCGTCGGCGCCCCGTCCCACCAGTTCGAACAGGGCGCGCCCTGCTGCGCCGATGGCGGGCGAGGAGTGCAGGTCGGCCCGTTCCGACACCCACCAGTGGTCATGGGCGTCCGCACCCGCGTGCGGGAACACCCACCGGTCCTCCGGCACACCGAGCGAGCGGGCCGCCTCCACCGAGCAGACGACGACGGCGGCGGCCTGGTCGGTCTGCAGGTTGGAGTTCATGTACTTCGGATACGGGAACCCGATCATGCGGTTGTCGGGGGTGACCGTGCGGATCTCCTCGGCCGAGCGGGCGACGGGCGTCCACGCGTACGGGTTGGCGGCGGCGACGGCGGAGAAGCGCGACCACAGCTGGGCGACCTTCTCCTGGTGCTCGTCGATGCCTTCGCCGGCGGCGGCGCGCACCGCGTTCTCGAAGATGGGATACACCTGCGTCGGCAGGGCGAGGGCGCGGGCCATCTCGACGTCGTTCGTTCCGGCCTGCTCGGTGCCGAGCAGCAGCGGCGCGGGGGTCTCTGGCGGCTGCGTGGTCCAGTCGAGCCAGTCCTTGGTCTTCCGGGCGAGGACGCGAGTGTTCATGGCCTCGGCGCCCGTGATCAGCACCACGTCGAGGTCGCCTCGCTGGATGGCGGCCGCCGCGTCGTTGAGCACCATCTGGGGGCTGTTGCCACCCGTCGAGGACTTGGCCTGCTCCCGCGGCGACGCGGCCACCCGTTCAGCGATCAGCGCGGCCGGGTTGGGGTAGCGCCACGACAGGATCTCGATGACGCGCACCGAGTCGGCCCGCTCGAGGAGCGCGGAACCGGCACCGCTGTCCTCGGCTGCCAGCCGCAGTGCCTCGACCACCATGTCCGCCGGTTCGCTGGCGCCGGCTGCGCTCTCGAGGCGGCGCAGGGTCTGACCGACACCGACGACGACAGGCGTGCGCGGATCCACGGGCATGGCTGAAGGTCCTACCACGTCGACTCCTAGACTCGCCCCATCGACGTCCTCTTCCTCTGCACCGCGAACATCTGCCGATCGCCCATGGCCGAGGCCCTGTTCGCCCGCCGCCTCCGCGAGGCCGGCATCACCTCCAACGTCCATTCCGCCGGGTTGCTCTACGACGGCGAGGCACCCCCGCCTGACGGCATCGAGGCCATGGCCGCGCTCGGCATCGACACCAGTGCCCACCGCAGCAGGAAGATGAACGGCGAGATGCTGCGCGACGCCGACCTCGTCGTCGGCATGGCCAAGGAGCATGTCCGCGAAGCAGTTCTGCTCGTGCCCCCAGCCTGGCGAAAGACGTTCACCCTGAAGGAGCTCGTCCGCCGCGGCGAGGAGACAGGCGCCCGCGCGCCGGGCCAGTCGCTGCACGACTGGGTTTCGTCGCTGCACGAGGGGAGGACGCGGGCCGACATGCTCGGCGCGTCGGCCGACGACGACGTGGCCGATCCCATCGGGCGCAAGCGTTCGTTCTACGAGCAGACGGCTGCCGAGCTCGACGACCTGACCGCCCGCCTGGCCAAGCTGATCGCGGGATAGCGCGGACGTGCGCGTCGCGATCGGGTCGGACCACGCCGGCTACCTGCTCAAGCAGCATCTCGTCGCCACCCTGGCGCGACTGGGCCACGACGTCGACGACCACGGCACCGACAACGAGGACCCCGTGGACTACCCGCCCATCTGCGCCGCCGTCGGCCGGGCGGTGGCGAGCGGCGAGGCCGACCGGGGCATCGTGCTCGGCGGCAGCGGCCAGGGCGAGCAGATCTCTGCCAACAAGGTGCACGGCGTGCGCGCCGCGCTGTGCAACGACCTGTACACGGCCCGTCTGTCGCGGCAGCACAACGACGCCAACGTCCTTTCCATGGGGGGACGTATCGTGGCCTTCGGGCTGGCCGACGAGATCCTCGAGCTGTGGCTGGCCACCGACTTCGAGGGGGGCCGCCACAGTCGGCGGGTCCAGCAGATCAGCGAGCTGGAGGAGCAACCATGAGCGATCGCGATACCGAACTGTTTGCGCTGATCGACAAGGAGCGCGAGCGCCAGAACACGACGCTGCAGCTCATCGCGTCGGAGAACTTCGTCTCCACCGAGGTCCTGGAGGCCACCGGCTCGGTCCTCACCAACAAGTACTCCGAGGGCTACCCGGGCAAGCGCTACTACGGCGGCAACGCGGTCATCGACGAGGTCGAGGTGCTGGCCGTCGAGCGGGTGAAGGCGCTGTTCGGCGCCGAGCACGCCAACGTGCAGTCCCACTCCGGCTCCAACGCCAACATGGCCGTCTACATGGCATTGCTCGACCGCGGTGACAAGGTCATGGGCATGCGCCTCGACCAGGGCGGCCACCTCACGCACGGCTCGCCGGTGAACTTCAGCGGCCAGCAGTACGAGTTCGTCTCCTACGGCGTGACGGAGAGCGACGAACGCCTCGACTACGACGAGATCGCCGAGGTGGCCCGTGCCGAGCGCCCGCGCGCCATCGTTGCGGGCGCCACCGCCTACCCGCGCATCATCGAGCCGGAGCCGCTCAGGCACATCGCCGACGAGGTCGGCGCCCTGCTCGTCTTCGACGCTGCCCACATCGCCGGGCTCATCGTCGGCGGCGTCCACCCGAACCCGGTGCCGTTCGTCGACGTGATGACGTTCACGACGCACAAGACCCTGCGTGGCCCGCGCGGCGGCTGCATCGTGTCGAAGGCCGAGTACGCGCAGGCCATCGACAAGGCGGTGATGCCGGGCTCCCAGGGCGGTCCCCTCGACCACGTCATCGCGGCCAAGGCCGTGGCCTTCCGTGAGGCGGCCCAGCCCGGCTTCAAGGACTACGCGGCCCAGATCGTCAAGAACGCCCAGGCCCTCGCCAAGGCCCTGGCCGAGCAGGGCTTCCGGCTCGTGTCGGGCGGCACCGACAACCACCTCATGCTCGTGGACCTGCGCAGCTTCGACCCGGAGCTCACCGGCAAGCAGGCGCGCGTCGTCCTCGATCGGGCGGGCATCACACTCAACGAGAACACCGTCCCGCGTGACCCCCGGCCGCCGTTCCAGGCCAGCGGGCTGCGCATCGGCACGCCCGCCGTCACGACGGCCGGCATGCGCGAGGCGGAGATGAGCGAGATCGCCCATCTCATCTCCCGCGCCCTCGCTGCCCGCGCCGACGACGCCGAGCTGGCCGCGGTCCGTGACGACGTGGCCGTGCTGTGCAGCAAGTTCACCCCGTACCCGTGACCGCACTTCCGACTTCTGGACACTCAGGTGCGCCATGCGCACCTGAGTGTCCAGAAGTCAGGACGGGGCGGCGGAGCGGGGGGCTGACGTGACCGCCTATCTCGTCATCCTGGCGGTCGCCCTCGTGGCGACGTACGCGCTCACGTTCGTGGTGCGGGGGCTGGCCGGGCGCTTCGGGGCGGTCGTGCCGCCCGACGAGCGCCGGCTGCACGAGCGGCCGACCCCGACCGCGGGCGGGGCCGCGATGTTCCTCGCCTTCCTGCTGGCGATGGCCGCGGCCACCCGCATCCCGCAGTTCCGGCCCATGTTCGACGGCACCACACCGCTCGGCGTGGTGCTCGGCGGCGCGGTGGTGTTCACCATCGGGCTGGTCGACGACCTCCGCGAGATGTCGGCGCCTGCCAAGCTGGCCGGCCAGGTGCTGGCCGGCAGCGTGCTGAGCCTGCTCGGCGTGGTGATGGTGTTCTTCCGCGTGCCCTTCCTCGACCTCGTCGGCGTGTCGTCGGACCTGGCTCCGCTGGCGACGGTGCTGTGGGTCGTCGCCATGACCAACGCCGTCAACCTCATCGACGGACTCGACGGGTTGGCCGCCGGCGTCGTGGCCATCGCCGCCGGCGCCTTCTTCCTGTACAGCTACCACCTGCAGTCGGCCGACGTCGGGCTGCTCGCCCTCAACAACCCCGCGCCGTTGCTGGCGGCAATCGCCTGCGGCATCTGCCTGGGCTTCCTGCCGCACAACTTCCACCCCGCCCGCATCTTCATGGGGGACGCGGGCGCCATGCTCCTCGGGCTGTTGATGGCCGCCGCCACCCTCCTCGTCGGCGGCGGCACCGATACCGAGTTCAGCGGCCAGACGTTCTTCTTCTACGCGCCGATCTTCATCCCGTTCTTCATCCTGGGCGTGCCCATCCTCGACACCGTCCTGGCCATCGTGCGCCGGGCGGCCCGGCGCAGTGGGGTGGCCATCGCCGATCGCGACCATCTCCACTACCGGCTCGAGCGCATGGGCCACGGCCACCGTCGGGCCGTGCTGATCCTGTGGGCCTGGACCGCAATTCTCTCCGGCTTCGTGCTCTACCCCGCCTTCACCGCACGGGGGAACCACGTCGTCGTCTTCGGCGTCGCCGCGCTGGGGGCCGGGCTGTACACCCTGTTCCACCCCGGCGTCAGGGTGCGTCAGCAGCCGACCGAGGTTTAGAGTCCCCGGGATTTGCGCCGTCCAAAGAGACGGTTTAGATTGGGAAAAGTTTCACAAGCTCCCTCCGCAAAAACGAGGACGCCAAGAACGAGGACGTTGGTGGACCTGAAGGCTCGGCAGGAACTGAATCAGGGCTTCGGCAATGCCATGGGGCTCGCGGTCGAGATGGTCGGCACGCCGTTGCTGTTCGGGTTGCTGGGGTGGCTGGCCGACCGCTGGCTGGGCACCTCGCCGGTCTTCGTGATCGTGCTCGGGCTGTTCGGGGTCATCGGGATGGGATTGAAGACGTACTACGGCTACACGGAGAAGATGAAGCAGCACGAAGCAGCGGCTCCATGGGGAAAGCGATGACCGACGCCGGCATGACCGCCATCCCGCCCGTCGAGCGGATGATCGCCCGTGACCTCCTGCGCCGCGGCCTCATCGCCGCCCCCGTCCTCGTCGCCGCCTGCGCCGCCTTCGCTGGCCGCACCGGCGCCCTGACCGCCGCCTACGCCCTCGCCATCGTGCTCACCAACCTCGTGGCATCGGCGGCCCTGCTGGCCTGGGCCGCGCCCCAGGGCCCCACCGTCCTCATGGGTACCGCCCTCGGCGGCTTCCTCGGCCGCATGGTCATCGTCGGCCTGGCGGTGTGGGCGGTCAGCGACGTCAGTTGGATCAACGTCAAGCTGCTCGCCGTCGCCGTGCTCGTGACCCACCTCGGGCTGCTGGCGTGGGAGACCAAGTACGTGTCCGCCTCGCTCGCCTACCCCGCGCTCAAGCCGAGAGGAGACCGCTAGTGCAGGTCCTCGCCCTCGATTTCCCGCCGATCAGCCACTTGATCGAGTGGCCGGCGATTCTGTTCAAGGACAGCAAGTACTTCGCGGTCAACAAGGTCGTGATCCTCATGTGGATCTCGGTCGCGCTGGTGTCACTCTTCTACCTGGCCGCGGCCCGCAAGCGTCAGCTCGTGCCGACCGGCGTGCAGAACGTGGCTGAGTCGGCCGTCGAGTTCGTCCGCGAGGGCATCGTGCTCCAGACGATGGGTCCCGAGGGTCTGCCGTGGACGCCGTTCCTGCTGACCATCTTCAGCTTCGTGCTCGTCTGCAACATCTGGGGCATCGTCCCGCTCGCCCAGATGCCCGTGAACGCCCGCATCGCATTGCCGGCCTTCATGGCGATCGTCGTCTGGGTCCTCTACAACGTGATCGGCATCGCCAAGCAGGGCTTCTTCGGCTACTTCAAGAACATCATGTTCCCGCCTGGCGTGCCCAAGCCGATCTATCTGCTGCTGGCGCCCATCGAGTTCGTCTCGACCATCCTCGTGCGGCCCTTCTCGCTCGCCGTCCGACTCTTCGCCAACATGCTCGCCGGCCACTTGATCCTCGTGAGCTTCGCGGTGCTGGCCACCGCGCTGTTCAACGCGACCTACGTCGGCGCGGCCCTGCCCGGCGCCATGCTCGTCGCCCTCACGGGCTTCGAGATCCTCGTGGCCTTCCTGCAGGCGTACATCTTCACCATTCTCACCGCCGTGTTCATCGGCGGTGCCATGCACCCAGATCACTAGGAGGGAATTCGTCGTGCTTCATCTACTGGCAGCCCAGGACGCCGGTGAGCTCGTCAAGGGCCTCACCGCCGTCGGTCGAGGCATCGTCTATGGCGGCGCCGCCATCGGCCCCGGCATCGGCATCGGCATCGTCGTGGGCAACGCCATCACGGCGATGGCCCGGCAGCCCGAGTCCGCAGGCATGGTGCGTACCACCATGTTCCTCGGCATCGCCTTCACCGAGGCCCTCGCCCTGTTCGGGTTCGTCCTCGCCTTCATCATCAGCGGTTAGGGGAGACATCATGCGCATGCGCACGTTGGCCGTCGCTGTCGTCGTGGGCGTCGGAGTGCTGTTGCCGGCGTCGGCCGCGTCGGCCGCGGCCGGCAAGCCGACTCACGCCGGCGAGGAATGCATCAAGAAGCTCGAGGGCGGCGGGGCCATCGACGACTGCCAGAAGGCACCCAGCCCCATCAAGCCCGCCACCAACGAGCTGGTGTGGGGCGCCCTGTCGTTCATCATCGTCTTCGGTCTGCTCTCCAAGCTGGCGTACCCGGCCATCAAGAAGGCCATGGACGACCGCACCAACAAGATCCGCGAGAGTCTCGACGACGCAGAGCGCACACGCACCGAGGCGCAGACGATCCTCGAGGAGTACCAGCGTCAGCTCAACGACGCGCGCAACGAGGCCAACCGGATCATCGAAGAGGCCAGGCAGACGGCAGAGCAGCTCCGCCAGGACCTGACCCAGCGGGCCGAGACCGAGGTCGCCGAGCTGCGGCGCCGGTCGCAGGAGGACATCGCGGCGGCCCAGCAGCGCGCCACCGCCGACCTTCGGGCCCAGGTGGCCGAGCTCGCGATCGAGCTGGCCGAGAAGGTCGTCGAGCGCAACCTCGACCGGGACACGAACATGGCCCTGATCGAGAGCTTCATCAACCAGGTCGGGAGCTCGAGGTAACCCGCCGTGGCTGAGGAGACACGAGTCACCCACTACGCCTCGGCGCTCTTCGAGATCGCCAAGGCCGAGGGCAGCCTCGAGACCGTCGAGGACGAGCTGTTCAAGGTGGCCAGGACCATCGAGGGCTCCGAGGAGCTGCGCACCACCCTCGGCGATCCCGCCATCCCGCTCGAGCGCCGCATCGGCGTCGTGCAGGACGTGTTCCGGTCGGCCCACCCGACCACCCTCGCCCTGCTGTCCTTCGTCGTGAGCACCGGCCGCACGCGCGATCTCACCGCCATCATCGACGCCCTCGTGCAGAAGGCGGCCGAAGAGCGCAAGGAGGCGGTCGCCGAGGTACGCACCGCCATGGAGCTCGACGACGAGCACAAGCGCCGGCTGGCCGAGGCGATCGGCAAGGCCACCGGCAAGAAGGTGTCGCTGAAGGTCATCGTCGATCCCAGCGTGCTCGGTGGCGTCTCCGTGCAGGTCGGCGACACGGTCATCGACGGCACCATCCGCACCCGACTCAACCAGCTGAGAGAGGCACTCTGATGTCTGAGCTGCAGATCGACACCCAGGACATCGCCAACGCCATCAGGTCCCGGCTCGAGGGCTTCACGCCGAGCATGGCGGCGGCCCAGGTCGGCCGCATCATCGAGGTCGGCGACGGCATCGCCCGCGTGGCGGGCCTGCCCGGCGCGGCGGTGAACGAGCTGCTCGAGTTCGAGGGCGGCATCGTGGGGCTGGCGCTGAACCTCGACGAGGAATCGATCGGCGCCGTCATCCTGGGCGACATCCAGCACATCGAGGAAGGGCAGGCCGTCAAGGCCACTGGCCGCCTCCTCTCGGTGCCCGCAGGCGACGGTGTCCTCGGACGCGTGGTCAACGCCCTCGGCGAGCCCATCGACGGCAAGGGACCGATCACCGACGCCGAGCCGCGGCGCATGGAGATCCAGGCACCGGGCATCACGGGCCGCAAGCCGGTGCACGAGCCGCTGCAGACCGGCATCAAGGCCATCGACGCCATGACGCCCATCGGTCGGGGTCAGCGGGAGCTGATCATCGGCGACCGCAAGACGGGCAAGACCACGGTCGCCATCGACACGATCCTGAACCAGAAGGGTCTCGGCGTGAAGTGCATCTACGTCGCCGTGGGCCAGAAGGGGTCCACCGTCGCGCAGACGGTGGCGACGCTCGAGAGCCACGGCGCCATGGAGTACACGGTCGTGGTGAGCGCCCCCGCCTCCGACGCTGCGCCCTTCAAGTACCTCGCCCCGTACGCGGGCTGCGCCATCGGCCAGCACTGGATGGAGACCGGCGAGCACGCCCTCATCGTCTACGACGACCTGTCCAAGCAGGCCGAGGCCTACCGCCAGCTCTCCCTGCTGCTGCGGCGCCCGCCGGGGCGCGAGGCCTACCCGGGCGACGTCTTCTATCTGCACAGCCGGCTGCTCGAGCGGGCCGCCAAGCTGAGCGACGACCGCGGCGCGGGTTCCCTCACCGCCCTCCCCGTGATCGAGACCAAGGCGGGCGACATCTCCGCCTACATCCCGACCAACGTCATCTCGATCACCGACGGCCAGATCTTCATGGAGGCCGACCTCTTCAACTCCGGTGTGCGTCCTGCCATCAACGTGGGCCAGTCGGTGTCCCGAGTCGGCGGCGCCGCCCAGATCAAGGCCATGAAGAAGGTGTCCGGCACCCTCAAGATCGACCTGGCCCAGTTCCGCGAGCTCGAGGCGTTCGCGACCTTCGGGTCGGAGCTCGACAAGGTCAGCCAGTCCTACCTCGACCGCGGCTACCGCTTGGTCGAGCTGCTCAAGCAGGGCCTCAACAGCCCCATGTCGGTCGAGGAGCAGGTCGTCTCGATCTACGCCGGCACCGGCGGCTTCCTCGACGACATCCCCGTCGAGGACGTGAAGCGCTTCGAGCAGGAGCTGCTCGCCTACGTGCGCGGCCGCCACAGCGATGCCCTCGACACCATCCGCACGTCCGGTGACGTCCCCGAAGGCGATGGCCTCAAGGACATCATCAACGGCTTCAAGGAGACCTTCCAGCGGACAGAGGCAGAGGAGAAGCAGGAAGGAGAGGCGGGCTAACTCATGGCAGGGGGCACGGAGCGGATCCTCAAGCGACGCATCAAGTCGGTGCAGTCGACGAAGAAGATCACGCGCGCCATGGAGCTGATCGCCGCCTCACGCATCGTGCGGGCCCAGCAGCGCGTCGCCGCGGCCCGGCCCTACGCCGAGGAGATCACCAAGGTGATCGAGAACCTCGCCGCCGGCGGTGCCGGGCTCGCCCACCCGCTGTTGCAGGAGAAGGAAGACGTCCGCACCGTCGGGTACGTCGTCATCACCGCCGACCGCGGCCTGGCCGGCGCGTACAACGCCAACGTCATCCGGCTGGCCGAGCGCTCGCTGAAGCGCGCCCAGAACGAGGGCAAGGACTACTCGCTCATCCTCGTCGGCAAGAAGGGCGAGAGCTACTTCCGCTACCGGAACTACAAGATCGACGCGTCCTTCGAAGGCATGGGCGACCAGCCGACCTACGAGGACGCCCGCCAGGTCGCAGCCAAGGTGATCGAGGCCTACGAGGAGGGTCGGGTCGACCGCGTCGAGCTCGTCTTCACCCGGTTCCTCTCGGTCGGCAGTCAGCGGCCTGTGCTCCACCGCTTCATCCCTCTCGACCGCAGCGCCATCGAGGAGAAGACCGAAGCGCACGAAGGTCCGACGGCGGATTATGAGTTCGAGCCCGAGCCGAGCGAGATCCTGTCCCGCCTGCTTCCGCGTTACGTCGAGGCTCGCCTCTACAGCGCCATGCTCGACGCGGCGGCGTCCGAGCACGCGGCCCGGCAGCGGGCCATGAAGTCGGCCACCGACAACGCCGAGGACCTCATCACGCGGCTCAGCCGGCAGATGAACCGCGCCCGCCAGGACGCGATCACCACCGAGATCATGGAGATCGTCGGCGGCGCCGAGGCGCTGCGCCAGGGCAAGTCAGATGAACAGGACTACTTCGTCGACACCGTCGTGAGTCGCGACGTCCTCCCCGACCAGATCGATCCGAGCAGGAGATAGTGAGATGACCATCGCCGAAGAGCGCACGAGCGACGCGGAAGCCGGCAGGAAGGAAGGCCGGGTCGTCGCCATCGCCGGACCCGTCATCGACGTCGAGTTCGCGCCCGACTCACTGCCCGAGATCAACACCGCCCTCGAGGTCGACATCGAGCTGGAGGGCGAGACCATCACCGTCACCGCCGAGGTCGCCCAGCAGATCGGCGACTTCCGTGTGCGGGCCATCTGCATGAAGCCGACCGACGGTCTCAAGCGCAACACACCGGTGCGCAACACGGGCCAGGGCATCACCATGCCGGTCGGCGAGGGCGTGCTCGGGCACGTGTTCAACGTCATCGGTCAGCCCCTCGACACCAACGAGAAGATCGAAGGCATTGAGGACCACTGGGTCATCCACCGCGACCCGCCCGCGTTCGAGGACCTCGAGCCCAAGGCCAAGATGTTCGAGACGGGCATCAAGGTCGTCGACCTGCTCGAGCCCTATGTGGAGGGCGGCAAGATCGGCCTGTTCGGTGGGGCCGGTGTGGGCAAGACCGTCATCATCCTCGAGATGATCAACCGGGTCGCCACCCAGCACGGTGGCGTGTCGGTGTTCGCCGGGGTAGGCGAGCGCACCCGTGAAGGCACCGACCTCTGGCTGGAGATGCAGGAGTCGGGCGTCATCGAGAAGGCCGCCCTCGTGTACGGCCAGATGGACGAGCCGCCCGGCGTGCGCCTGCGCGTCGCCCTGTCCGCTCTCACCATCGCCGAGTACTTCCGCGACGTGCGCCAGCAGGACGTGCTGCTGTTCGTCGACAACGTCTTCCGCTTCGTGCAGGCGGGCTCGGAGGTGTCGACCCTGCTCGGACGCATGCCCTCGGCCGTGGGCTACCAGCCCACCCTGGCCGATGAGATGGGCGAGCTGCAGGAGCGCATCACGTCCACCCGAGGCCGGTCGATCACGTCCGTGCAGGCCGTGTACGTGCCCGCCGACGACTACACCGACCCCGCGCCGTTCACGACCTTCACGCATCTCGACGCCACAACGGAGTTGTCGCGTGACATCGCCGCCCTCGGCATCTACCCGGCCGTGGATCCGCTCACGTCATCGAGCAACATCCTCTCGCCCGAGGTCGTGGGCGACCACCATTACGAGGTCGCGCAGCGGGTCAAGCGCATCCTGCAGCGCAACAAGGAGCTGCAGGACATCATCGCCATCCTCGGCCTCGACGAGCTGTCCGAAGAGGACCGCGTCATCGTGTCGCGGGCCCGCAAGATCCAGCGCTTCCTGTCGCAACCCTTCTTCGTGGGCGAGGTGTTCACCGGCCTGAAGGGCATCTACGTGCCGGTCGAGGAGACGGTCGAGTCCTTCGAGCTGCTCGTGAGCGGTGAGCTCGACGACCTGCCCGAGCAGGCCTTCCTCAACGTCGGCAACGCCGACACCGCCCGCGAGAAGGCGAAGCAGCTGCAGGCCGAAGGGGACTGACGTGGCCATGCAGGTCGAGCTCGTCAGCCCCGAGCGCATCCTCTACTCGGGGGAGGCCGACATGGTGATCTGCCGCACCACCGGTGGCGGCGACATCGCCTTCCTCACCGGTCACGCTCCGTTCATCGGTGCCCTCGACGTCTGGGAGGTGCGCATCAAGCCCACCTCGGGCGACGAAGAGGTCGCCGCGGTGCACGGCGGCTTCGTCGAGGTGCGCGACGACCGGGTGATCATCCTCTCCGATGTGGCAGAGCTGGCCAGCCAGATCGACGTGGAGCGAGCCCGGCGGGCCCAGGAGCGGGCCGAGGAGCGGCTCCGGCAGGAGGACGACGCCCAGTGTGAGGCCGAGTTGGAACGGGCCCACGTGCGCCTGCGGGTCGCCGGCGGCGCATAGGCGCGGCGGGCGGCGGCTTGCCGGAAGCGATTGGCGATCCACCACGTTCCGTGCTTGCCTTGGTGCGGGCAGAGGGTGCATTGTGGGCGCAAGGGTGGGTTCGGGCATATCCCTGGGGGTGGGGGCGGTGGCCGGTGGCGAGGCAGACAGCGGGGACGGCGCGCTCATCGAGTTGGTCGCGGCGCGCGACGAGGCGGCCCTGGCCGAGCTGTACCGCCGGCACGCGGCGGGCGTCTTCTCCGTGGCGGTGCGCATCCTGCGCCAGGGCGAGCAGGCCGAGGACGTGGTCCAGGACCTCTTCGTGCGGCTCTGGGACAACCCCTGGCAGTTCGATGCCGAGCGTGGATCGTTGCGGTCGTTCCTGCTCCTCCAGGCCCGCACCCGCAGCCTCGACGTGCTCCGTGCCGAAGGCGCGAGGCGGCGCAGAGAGCACGCTGACGGCGTTGCTGACGCCACTTTTGACCTCGCAAGTGGTCCCGAGCTCGAGACCCTCTCGGAAGCGGCGGTGGGTGAGGTCCGGGCCGCCATCTCCGTGCTCACACCGTCCGAGCGCGAGGCGATCGAGCTCGCGTTCTTCGGTGGCTTGACCTACCGCGAGGTGGCCCAGGCGCTGGGCGCACCGGAAGGCACGATCAAGAGCCGCATCCGCCTGGGGCTGCAGCGCATGCGCCGGACGCTCTCGGCGTTGGCGTGATGAACGGCCGCGGACAGCACCGGTGGACGCGGAGCCTGCTCGGCGCGTGGGCGGTGGGCGCGGTCGACCGGTTCGAGGAGGGCGCCATCGTCCGGCACCTCGACGAGTGCGCCTCCTGCGCGCAGGAGGCGGCCCAGCTGCGTGAGGCCATGGACGAGCTCGTCGCGGTCGACGGTGAGGCCTCGCCCCGGGTGTGGGAGCGGGTGCTGACCACCATTCACGGCCGGGTGGGCGGCGAGGCCGAGGGGTGGCTCCGGCAACGTGTGGCCGCGGACATCCGCGTCGCGCTGGTCGACGACGATGCCGACATGCGCGTGCTGTGGCGGGCGTGGTTGGCTCGTGCCGGCGGGTTCGAGGTCGTGGGCGAAGCCAACAACGGCGACGCCGCCGTCGCACTGGCCGTGTGCCAGCGCCCTGACGTCCTGGTGCTCGACCTGGCCATGCCGGGTCGCTCGGGGCTCGACGCGTTGCGCCGCCTCGCCGAGGCAGCACCGGCGACCCGCGTGCTGGCGTGCTCCGCCTACGAGGAGCTGCTCTCCGTCGCGGCAGAACGAGGGGCGGCGGGCGGGATCCTGAAGACGGTGCGCGCCGAAGCCCTTCCCGAGTCGGTGCGGAGGCTCGCCGGCGCTACTGCGGGCTGACGTCCCCTCGCAGACGGGCGACGATGCGTGCCCAACACGCGTCGAGATCGCGAGGTTCGCTCGGGTGCTCCTCGAGGGCCGTTCGTTCGACCTTGGTCAGTGCGTCGATGGCGTCCAGCCGCCCGGGAGCCATGGGCCGGTGGTCTGCGTCCGGGGTCATGGGTCCGGAGGGGAAGTACGGCGCCGCCACCCGCGCGGATGAGTGAGATAGTCGGGCGTGCCCAAGCGCCGCCTCGGCGTCGTGCTCGTCGTCCCGTCGCCGGCGGACGCGGTCGTCGACGCACTTCGACTCGCGCTCGGCGACCCTGCCCTCGGGCGCATACCGCCCCACCTGACCCTGGTGCCGCCCGTCAACGTCCGGGAGGACCGCCTCGATGACGCCGTCGCCGTCCTGCGCGCCGCGGCCCGATCCGTGCCGGGACCGATCGCGCTCGAGTTGGGTCCCGTGGTCAGCTTCCTGCCCGTGAACCCGGTGGCCTACCTCGCGGTGGGCGGCGACCTGGTCGGCCTGCAGGTGGTGCGGGACGCGGTCTTCGTCGAGCCGCTGGCCCGCCCGCTGACGTGGTCCTTCGTGCCGCATGTGACCGTGGCCGACGACGCGCCCGAGGCGCGCATCGAGGCGGCCGTCGTGGCCCTGGCGCCGTTCCGACTCGACGTCGCCTTCACCCACGTCCAGCTGCTCGAAGAGGACGAAGAGCGCACGTGGCGTCCCATCGCCGACGCCCGCCTGGGGCCTGCGCCCGCGCCCGGTCGGGGCGGGCTGCCGGTGGAGCTCGACGTGAGCGCGGGGCCGCCCCCCGATGCCGTCCACCTGCTCGGCCCGCTCGTCACCATCACCGCCCGTCGTGACGGCCGCGTCGTGGGCGTGCTCGTCGCCTCCGGCGACGACGTCCTCCGCCTCGAGCTCGAGCCCGGCCACGAGGACGTCGAAGTCCACCTCCGCCGTGCCGTCTCGAGGAAATAGGGGCCGAGATTCGACCGCTATTTCCTCGAGACGCGCAGTGGATTCAGCCGAACTCGATTTGGCTGAACTCCTGGAGCTTCTCCAGGCGGTGGCGGGCGTCGATGCGGCGGACGGTGCCGGACTTCGAGCGCATGACGAGGGACTGGGTGGTGGCGCCGCGGCTGTCGTAGTGCACACCGCGCATGAGCTCGCCGTCGGTGATGCCGGTGGCGGCGAAGAAGCAGTTGTTGCTGCGGACGAGGTCGTCGGTGCTGAGCACGGCGTCGAGGTCGTAGCCCGCGTCGACGGCAGCGCGGCGCTCGTCGTCGTTGCGGGGCCACAAGCGGCCCTGGAGCTCACCGTCCATGCACTTGAGGGCGGCGGCCGAGATGACGCCTTCTGGGGTGCCGCCGATGCCGAGCAGGATGTCGGCGCCCGAGTCGGCCCAGGCGGTGGAGATGGCGCCGGCCACGTCGCCGTCGGGGATGAGGCGGATGCGGGCACCAGCGGCGCGCACCTCGGCGATGAGGTCGTTGTGGCGGTCGCGGTCGAGGATGACGGCGGTGACGTCCCGCACGGGCTTCCCCAGCGCCTTGGCGACGGCCTCGATGTTCTCGGTGGCGGAGCGCGTGATGTCGATGGAACCGGCGGCGTCGGGGCCGACGGCGATCTTCTCCATGTAGACGCAAGGGCCGGGATCGAACATGGTGCCCCGCTCGCTCACGGCGATGACCGCCAAGGCGTTGCCGCGGCCGAGGGACGTGAGGGTGGTGCCGTCGATGGGATCGACGGCGATGTCGGTCTGGGGCGGAGTGCCGTCGCCGATGCGCTCGCCGTTGTAGAGCATGGGCGCCTCGTCCTTCTCGCCCTCGCCGATCACGACGATGCCGTCCATGGGAACGGTCTGGAGGATGATGCGCATGGCGTCGACGGCCGCGCCGTCCGCACCCTCCTTGTCGCCACGGCCCATCCAACGCGACGCGGCGAGCGCGGCCGCTTCGGTGACGCGGACGAGCTCCATGGCCAGGTTGCGGTCGGGGGCCTGCCGTTCAGCCGTCACTGCGCTCTCCTCATGCTGGGGACCCTATCGGGAGCGTCAGGGAGAAGCGTGACCCGGTGGGCCCCGACTCCTCGAGCACGATGTCACCGCCGTGGGCGCGCGCGATGCCGCGCGAGATGTAGAGCCCCAGGCCCGTTCCGGGGGCGTCGCGGTACAGCCGGGTGAACTTGCCGAACACCTCCTCCCTGTCGTCCGGGGCGATGCCGTGGCCGTGGTCGACGACCGTGATGCAGACCACATGTCCCGTCGACGTCACGCTGATCTCCACCGGGCCCTCGGGGTCGCTGAACTTGGCGGCGTTCTGCACGAGGTTGATGACCGCCTGCCGGACCCGGACGGGATCGACGTCCGCGACCGCGCCGTCGGGTGCATCGACGAGCAGCGGGTGCGGTTCGACCAGGGCGCGCAACGATTCGGCTGCCTCGCTGACGAGGACGGCCACGTCGGTCGGTTGCCGGCGCAGGTCCAGCGCGTCGACGTCGATGCGGCGCGCGTCGGCGAAGGCTGTCATCAAGCCGCGCAGATACGCGGCGTTGCGACGGATGGCCTCGACGGCCCGCCGGAAGGTCTCGTCATCGACCTGGTCCCGGGGCAGGTCGATGAGCTCGACAAACCCCTCGATGACGGTGATGGGCGCCGAGAGCTCGTGGATCAGGGCGCTGAGCACCTGCTCTTCGGACGTTGACGTGCGCCAAGGGTAGACCGGCTTTACTTGTGGTCATGACTGCCCGGGACGAATGGCACAAGGCGTTCGGCGCCGCGCCGCGGCGCGACATCGATGCCGAGACCATGTCCGGCGTCCCCGTCGACGCGGTGTACGGACCCGACGACGGCGAGTTCCCCGGCCAGTGGCCCTACACCCGCGGTCCGTACGCGTCGATGTACCGCTCCAAGCTCTGGACCATGCGCATGTTCGCGGGGTTCGGCACGCCGACGGACACCAACGCCCGCTTCTGCGAGCTGCTGGCCAACGGGCAGACGGGACTGTCCACCGCCTTCGACATGCCGACGCTGATGGGCCGCGACTCCGACGATCCGCGCAGTCTGGGTGAGGTCGGCAAGGGCGGCGTCTCCGTCGACACGCTGGCCGACATGGAGGACCTCTTCGCCGGCATCGACCTCGGCGCCGTCACCACGTCGATGACGATCAACTCGCCGGCCTCTGTGCTGCTCGCCATGTACGTCGCCGTCGCCGAGAAGAACGGTGTCGGCCGGGACCGTCTGGGCGGGACGCTCCAGAACGACATGCTGAAGGAGTACCAGGCCCAGAAGGAGTACATCTTCCCGCCTCGGCCCTCCATGCGGCTCGTCACCGACATCATCCGGTTCTGCGCGGCGGAGATGCCGCGGTGGCATCCCGTCTCCGTGTCCGGCTACCACATCCGCGAGGCGGGGTCGACGGCCGCCCAGGAGCTGGCCTTCACCGTCGCCAACGGCTTCGCCTATGTGGAGGCGGCCGTGGCGGCGGGATTGGGTGTGGACGACTTCGCGCCGCGGTTGTCCTTCTTCTTCAACGCGCACGTCGACTTCTTCGAGGAGATCGGCAAGTACCGGGCGGCCCGTCGAATCTGGGCCCGCTGGCTGCGTGACCGCTACGGCGCGAAGAGCGAACGCTCGATGCAGTTGCGGTTCCACACCCAGACCGCGGGGGTGTCGCTCACCGCCCAGCAGCCCGAGAACAACATCGCCCGGGTGGCCATCGAGGCGTTGGCCGGGGTACTGGGTGGCACCCAGAGCCTGCACACGGATTCCTACGACGAGGCGCTGGCTCTGCCGAG
>JBEEFP010000041.1:0-2765 GCA_041166085.1 Actinomycetota bacterium | reverse complement strand
CCTCCTCGAGGCGCCGGCGCCGGAGCTCCTGGCCGAGGAAGAGGTTCTCGACGACGTTGAGGTTCTCGCAGAGCGCCAGGTCCTGGAACACCGTCGCGATGCCCAGATGCTGGGCGGCGGCGGGCGTCGGGATCCTCACCTCCTCGCCCTCGAAGCGGATGGTCCCCGCGTCGGCGGCATGGACCCCGGAGAGCACCTTCACCAGGGTCGACTTGCCCGCCCCGTTGTCCCCGACGATGGCGACGACCTGGCCGGCGGCCACGTCGAGGTCGACGTCGGTCAGCGCCGCGACCGCCCCGAAGGACTTCGTGACGCCCCTGAGGGACAGGATGGTCGTGCCGGTGGGGGTGGATGGTGTCGGGCTGGCCGTCGCTGCGGACATGAGGCCCCTTCGTCGTGGTGATAGGCGCCCTCGCCGGCACGCCGGCGAGGGCCCCCAGTGCTTCCCGGCTACTTGGCGCTGATGCCGAGCTCGGCGCAGCCCTTCGCGTACGCCTTCGTGCAGACCTTGGCGGCGTCCAGCTCGCCGCTGTCGATCAGCTGCTCCTTCAGGTTCTCCTTCGTGACGACCGTCGGCACGAACAGCTGCGACGGGGTGTCGAACAGGGTCGTCTTGCCCTTGGGAGCCTTGCCAGAGGCGAACGCGTAGGCGACGTCCGCCGCCGCACCGGCCACGATCTTGATCGGCTTGGAGATCGTGTTGTACTGGTCGCCGTTGATGATGCGCTGCGCGGCGGCGAGCTCGGCGTCGTTGCCCGAGACGGGCGGGACCGGGTTCAGGCCCGCGGACTTGAACGCGGAGATCGCGCCGCCGCCCGTGCCGTCGTTGGCCGCCACGACGCCGTTGATCTGGCCCTTGAACTTCGTGATCTGGCCGGCGACCCAGTCCTGGGCCTTGGCCGGGACCCAGTCCGGCGTATCGAACTCCGCGAGCAGCTTCAGGCCGCTCGGGTCGATGGCGCTGTGCATGCCCTTCTTGATCAGACCGGCCGCGGCGTCGGTCGGGGAGCCGTTGACCTGCAGCAGGCCGCCGTTCGGGTTGTCCGCCTTGACCTTGTCGACGAGCGACTGGGCGAACATCTGCCCGAGCTTCTCGTTGTCGAAGGACACGTAGTAGTCGGCCTTGGCCTTGGGGATCGGCCGGTCGTAGGCGATGAGCGGGACGCCCTGCGCCTTGGCCTTCTGGACCGTGGTCGCCGCCGCGGCGGAGTCGACCGGGTCGAGGACGATGGCCTTGACGCCCTGGGCCAGCGCGGAGTCGGCCTGCTGCTGCTGCTTGGCCGCGTCGGAGTCGGCGTTCTGGTAGAGGACCGAGCAGCCGGGGCAGATCTGCTTCAGGCGCTTCTCGAAGAGCGGCCGGTCGGCCAGCTCGTAGCGCGTGGAGGCCGTGTCCGGCATGAGGAAGGCGATCTTCGCGTTGCTCGCACCACCGCCCGAGCCCGTGCTGCCGGACGAGTTGTCGTCGGACCCGCAGGCGGCGAGCGCGGCGAGCGAGAGGACGGCGGCCGCCGCCGCGACTGCGTGGTGGGACCTGAACCGGGCTGTGCGCACGGGAATCTCCTTGGTTGGGACAGGGGGGACGGTCATGCGGGGATGAGCGAGACCTTGATCGAGCTGCTGCCGTCGGCCACGAGGTCGAGGCCGTCCATGAACTGCTCGAGCGGCAGCTGGTGCGTGCAGATCCGGTCCATCGGGAGGCGGCCGGACTCGATCATCGAGATGGCGGCGGGCCAGCAATGCGGGCCCAGGTGGGCGCCCAGCACGTCGAGCTCCTTGTCGTCGGAGATGACGCTCCAGTCGACGGTGACGTCGTCCTTGAAGACGCTGTACTCGACGAAGGTCCCGAGCTTGCGCAGCAGGTCGAGGCCTTGGGCGACGGCGGACGGGTGCCCGGTGGCCTCCAGGTACACGTCGGCGCCGTAGCCGCCGGTGAGCCCGCGGATGATCGGCCCCGGGTCCTGCTGGTTGATGTTGACGACCTGGTCGGCCCCGCAGGCGCGGGCGAGCTCGAGCTTGTGGTCCTCCATGTCGAGCGCCACGACGCGGCCCGGGGACTTGGCGGCGGCGCCGGCGACCATGCCCAGGCCGATCGGGCCGCAGCCGGCGACCACGACGACGTCCTCGAAGGTGATGCCCGCGCGCTCGACAGCGTGCAGCGAGCAGGACAGGGGCTCGACGAATGCCGCGTGGGCCGCCGGGATGTCCTTGGACACCCGGTGCACGAGCGCCTCGACCGGGTAGATCATGTAGCCGGCCATGGCGCCGGGGGTGCGGCGCTTGAAGCCGTAGATGTCGTGGGGGCTGCACATGTGGTGCTGGCCGCGCAGGCAGAAGCGGCACTTCCAGCAGGGGACGATCTGCTCGGAGACCACCCGGTCGCCGACCGACAGGCCCCAGCGGGACGCGGCGGCGGCGTCGAGCTGGACGACCTCCCCGACGAACTCGTGACCGGGGATGACCTCGGTCTCCGCCCAGGCGGGCCGGGACGCGTCGCCCCAGAACTTCGCGGCGCCGTGGAAGCACTTCAGGTCGCTCGCGCAGATCCCGCATGCCTCCACCCGGACGAGGGCCTCGCCCGGCCCGGGCTCGGGCACGGCGACGTCCTCCATCCGGTAGTCCCGCGGACCGTGGCAGACCACGGCCTCCATGCGCTGCGCCACTGCGACCTCCCGACCCGTTGCACCCTGCCCGCAGCGAACGCCGCGGCCTCTCGGCGGCAACGTAACCGCACCGTGAACAGATGTCCAGCACAAATTCTCACAGCG
>JBEEFP010000040.1:0-3796 GCA_041166085.1 Actinomycetota bacterium | reverse complement strand
GTCGCGATCTGCCCGGTGTGCCCGCCCGCCTCCGTGCCCTGGGCCACGACGATGTCGCATCCGGCGGCGGCGGCGTCGACCGCGTGGCGGACCTTGCCGCACATGTTCACCACGAGCACGTTGTTGTCGTGGCACAGCGTGATCACGTCGAGGGGAACGCCGAGCCCCGCCACGAAGACCCGCCCGCCCTCGTCGATGATCGACTGCACCTGACGCACCATGTCGCCCGGCGCGGCGGTGAGGAGGTCGACGCCGAAGGGCTTGTCGGTGAGCGCCCGGACGGCGCGGATCTCCTCGACCATCATCTCGTGGCCCATCACCGACGCGCCGAGGCAGCCGAAGCCTCCTGCGTCGGAGACGGCGGCGACGAGGCGGTGGTACGACACGCCGCCCATGCCGGCCAGCATCACCGGGTGTTCGATCTCGAGCAGGTCTGTCAGTCGTGTGCGCACGGCCGAACAGTAGGGTCCCGCGATGCGCCTCCGTCGCGTCTCCGTGGCCATCCTGCTCATCGCCGTGGTGGCGTGCTCGTCCAGCTCCGACAAGTCGAAGACGGCGTCGAGCTCGTCGTCGTCATCATCGGGCGCATCGACCACCACGACCACCGCGCCTGCGGCCGAGGCCATCGGGCACGTGTTCGTCATCAACCTCGAGAACAAGAGCTTCGAGGAGACGTGGGGCGCGGCGTCACCGGCGACGTTCCTCAACGGCACGTTGCGCCCGAAGGGCCAGCTGCTCTCGCAGTACTACGGCACCGCGCACTTCAGCCTGGGCAACTACATCGCGCAGATCAGCGGCCAGGGACCGAACCCTGACACGCAGGCCGACTGCGTGCAGTTCAAGGAGTTCGTCTCGACCGGCACCGGTGACAACCAGCAGGAGCTCGGCACCGGTTGCGTCTACCCGAAGAACGTGAAGACGATCGGCGACCAGCTCACCGCGGCGGGGAAGACGTGGCGCGCGTACCAAGAGGACATCGGGAACAGCGCGACCGAGGCGAAGACGTGCCGGCATCCGGTGATCGGTGAGGGCGACACGACGCTCGTCGCGCGGCAGGGCGACATGTACGCGACGCGGCACAACCCGTTCATGTACTTCCACTCGATCATCGACGATCCCGCGTCCTGCGCAGAGAACGTTGTCGGCTACGACGCGCTCACCACCGACCTCGCGAGCGAGTCGACGACGCCGAACCTCGCCTACATCACCCCCAACCTGTGCCACGACGGGCACGACACGCCGTGCGTCGACGGGCAGCCGGGCGGGCTGGTGTCATCCGACAAGATGCTCAGCGAGATCGTGCCGGCCATCCTCGCGTCGCCCGCGTTCAAGAAGGACGGCATGCTCATCGTCACCTTCGACGAGGCGGAGGGCGACGACTCCACCGCATGCTGCGACACGCCGCCGTCGCCGAACGCGCCGATGCCAGGACGAAACGGACCCGGCGGCGGTCGGGTGGGTGCGGTCGTGGTGGCTGCGACCGTCGAGGCCGGCTCCGAGAACGACACGCCGTACAACCACTACGCGCTGCTGTGCAGCATCGAGAATGTGTTCGGCCTCGACCACCTCGGCTTCGCCGGCGCCCCCGGCCTGAAGTGCTTCGGCCCCGACGTCTACGCCGCGAAGCCAACGATCACCCCGTAGGGCGAGACTCGAAGCTACGCAGCCTTCAACCAGCACACGCGGTTGCGGCCGGCGCGCTTGGCTTCGTAGAGCGCGCCGTCGGCGCGGTCGAGCAGCTGGCGGGCGGTCGTCTCGCCGACGATGCCGCTGCTCAGGCCGATGCTCGTCGTCACCACCGCCGGTCCTGCGATCGCGGCGATGGCGACTCGCACCCGCTCGGCGACGGCGCGTGCGTCGTCCGATCCCGCGCCGGGAAGCAGGATGCAGAACTCCTCGCCGCCGACGCGGCCGGCGTGGTCCCCCGCGCGGAGCGCGCCCGAGATCGCGGCCGTGACCGACTGGAGCACCTCGTCACCGACGAGGTGGCCGTGACCGTCGTTGATCTCCTTGAAGTGGTCGAGATCCACGAGCAGCAGGCCCACCGGCTCGCCGCTCGGTTGCGACGCGAGGTGGTGCTCGAGCCGATCGTGGAACGAGCGGTGGTTGAGGAGGCCGGTCAAGCCGTCGTGGTCCGCGAGCGAGCTCAGCGCGCGGCGCAGCGTGGCCTGGGAGTCGTAGTGGCTCCACCTGACGCGTGACGTCACGGCTGCGGCGTACGTGAGGGCGACGAGGTACGCGCTGCGCACCGCGACGCGCGTGACCGAGGACGCTTCGGTGTCGTCGAGCGCGCCGAGCCCGAGGAACATGACGAGCGCGGCTGTGCCGGACACCAGCACGAGCTTCGGGCGATGCACCATCGCGGTGAACATCACGCTGAGGGGGAGCAACCACGCGAGCGGGCTGCTGAGGCCACCGTCGAGCCAGACGGCGACCGCGATGAGCGCGGTGCCGGACAGGCACCACGATCCGAAGATGAGGTCCCGCCGCTCCGAGCGAGCGATCTTCAGCTCGGGCTTGGTGGCGGCGCCGGCGAGGACGCCGGCGAGCGCAGCGACGGTGAGCGCGCACAGCGCCGGTCGGTTCGGGCCGCTGCCCCACGTGGCGAGCACGTAGGCGAGATCGATGATGACGATGAACAGGTTGAGCAGCTGCGCAGTGTGGGCATAGCGCGCCCAGAACAGGGCGTCGATGTCCTGCTCCCCTAGCTCACCCATCGGCCATCCATCGGCACCATCGGCCCCGAAGTTGACCGTTTCGGGCCTATCGGCTGCTCTCGACGATGGACCGGGACGACACGTGGGCGGGCTCCGTGGTGGTGAGGAAGTCGAGCAGGGGCTCGAGCACCTCATCGGGCCGCTCGGACAGCAGGAAGTGGCCGGCCCCCTCGATGATCTCGAGGCGGCTCCCGGGCATGAGCTCGTGCGCCGCGTGGCCGTGGGACATGGGGATGACCCGGTCCCGATCGCCCCACACGATGAGGGTGGGCACGTCGCGGGCGAGGTAGAGGCGGTCTCGGGCGCTCACCCGCTGGCCCGCCGTGTCGATGACGGCGCGGATCGTGTGGACGAAGGCCCGTTGCGCCCTGGCGTCGGTGAGGCGGGTGTAGGCGGACCAGATCTCGGTGAGGAGCGGGTCGCCTCGCAGCCGTGACCTGGCCACGATGCCGCCGACCCGTTCGGCGAGGCCGTGCAGCTGCCGGGTCAGCACGAGCGGGAGGATGAGCTCGGAGCCGGGCGCGGCGATCAGGCGCAGGAGCGGGCTCACCTCCTTCCCCAGGCCGCCGCTGGCCACGAGCACCAGGCGCTCGCAGGACTCGGGGAACATGTACGACATCTGCATGGCGATGCCACCGCCGAGGCTGTGGCCGACGAAGGTCGCCCGCTCGATGCCGAGCACGGCCATCAGGTCTCGGATGCCGCACCCGTAGGCACCGAGGCTGTAGTCACCCCTCGGCTTGGCCGACTCGCCGTGGCCGAGGAGGTCCGGGGCGAGCACGGTGTGGGTCTCGGCCAGCTTCGGCATGATCTTGGCGAACGTGCTCGAGCTGCCGGCGATCCCGTGGACGAGCACGACGGCAGGCCCCTCGCCCGCGGCGCGGTAGGCCACGCGGTGGCCATGGATCTCCACGAACCGGGTGGTGAGCGCGTCGTGCATCCCGAAGACCCTTGTCCGTGCGGGCGATGCCTGTCGAGCCCGGCCGGCCTACCGGGCTGGACGCCCCCGCCGGTGACGCTTCGCGGCGTACATCGCCTCGTCGGCCCGCTGGTAGGTCAGGGTGAAGGGCTCCTTGCCG
>JBEEFP010000039.1:0-24702 GCA_041166085.1 Actinomycetota bacterium | reverse complement strand
GCTTCCACGACGCGTGCGCCGCCGCCGACCTGTCGCCCCCGCAGCTCAAGGCGCTCCTCTCGTTGGAGCAGGGCACGGCACAGTCGATGCGGACGCTGGCGGAGGGTTGGCGGTGCGACGCCTCCTGGGTCACCGGCATCGTCGATGGGCTCGAGGAGCGCGGCTACGCCGTACGGCGGGTCCACGCCACGGACCGGCGGGTCAAGGTCGTCGAGATCACGGCGCTGGGCGAGAAGGCCAAGGCCAAGGCGCTGGAGCGGTTGCACGAGCCGCCCCCGTCGTTCGCCGTGTTGACCCTCGCCGAGCAGCGCACGCTCCGAGACCTGCTGCGCAAGGTCAGCGGGGCGTAGAACAGCACGAAGGGGGCCTCTCGGCCCCCTTCGTCAATGCAAGCTCGCTCGGAGCGGCAATGAACGGGTTACATCATCCCGCCCATGCCACCCATGCCGCCCATGCCACCCATGCCTCCCGGCATCCCTCCGCCGGCGCCAGCCGCTTCGGGCTTGTCGGCGATGAGGCACTCGGTGGTGAGCAGGAGGCTGGCGATCGACGCCGCGTTCTGCAGCGCAGCACGCGTGACCTTGGCGGGATCGATGACCCCGGCCTTGAACAGGTCCTCGAAGTCGCCGGTCGCGGCGTTGAAGCCGACGTTGCCGGTCTCGCGGAGGATCTGCTCCACGACGACCGCACCTTCGTGGCCGGCGTTCACGGCGATGAGCCGAGCCGGCGCCTCGATGGCGAGCCACACGCTGCGAGCGCCCGTGGCCTCGTCACCGTCGAGCTTCTTGAGCACCTTCTCGATGGCGGGACGAGCTCGGAGGAGTGCGGTGCCGCCACCGGCGACCACGCCCTCTTCGATCGCGGCCCGGGTCGCCGAGAGCGCGTCCTCGATGCGGTGCTTCTTCTCCTTCAGCTCGACCTCGGTGGCCGCGCCGACCTTGACGACCGCGACACCGCCGGCCAGCTTGGCGAGGCGCTCTTGGAGCTTCTCGCGATCCCAGTCCGAGTCGGTGTTCTCGATCTCGTTCTTGATCTGCTGGATGCGGCCCTTGACGTCTGCCTCGGAACCGCCGCCCTCGATGATCGTGGTGTTGTCCTTGGTCACGACCACCTTGCGAGCGCGGCCGAGCAGGTCGAGCGTCACGTTGTCGAGCTTGAGCCCGACCTCCTCGGAGATCACCTGACCACCGGTGAGGGTGGCGATGTCCTGGAGCATCGCCTTGCGACGGTCACCGAAGCCGGGGGCCTTCACCGCGACGGACACGAACGTGCCGCGGATCTTGTTGACCACGAGTGTGGCCAGTGCTTCACCGTCGACGTCCTCGGCGATGATCAGCAACTGCTTGCCCGACTGCATGACCTTCTCGAGCACCGGGATCAGGTCCTGGACGGAGCTGATCTTGCCGGAGTTGAAGAGGATGAACGGATCGGCGAGAACCGCCTCTTGGCGCTCGGGATCGGTGACGAAGTACGGCGAGAGGTAGCCCTTGTCGAACTGCATGCCCTCGGTGAACTCGAGCTCCATGCCGAAGGTGTTCGACTCCTCGACGGTGACCACACCGTCCTTGCCGACCTTGTCGATGGCGTCGGCCAGCACCTCGCCGATGGCGGGGTCAGCGGCGGAGATGGACGCGACCTGGGCGATCTCGCTCTTGTCGTCGATCTCCTTGGCCTGCTTCTTGATGCTGTCGACCGCAGCCGCGACCGCCTGCTCGATGCCCCGCTTGAGGCCCGAGGGGTTGGCGCCGGCGGCGACGTTGCGCAGACCCTCACGCACGAGCGCCTGCGCCAGCACGGTGGCGGTGGTGGTGCCGTCGCCCGCCACGTCGTTGGTCTTGGTGGCGACCTCCTTCACCAGCTGGGCGCCCATGTTCTCGAAGGCGTCCTCCAGCTCCACCTCGCGGGCGATCGTGACGCCGTCGTTGGTGATGGTCGGCGCGCCGAACTTCTTCTCGAGCACCACGTTGCGGCCGCGCGGGCCGAGCGTGACCTTCACCGCGTCGGCGAGCTTGTTGACGCCCGCCTCGAGGCCGCGGCGCGCCGCGTCGTCGAACTTCAGCTGCTTGGGCACTACTTCTTGCCCTTCTTGGCGCTGTTCTTGGCCAGCACGTCGCGGCTGGTGAGGATCAGCAGATCCTCACCGTCGATCGTGATCTCCGTGCCGCCGTACTTGCTGTAGACGACGGTGTCGCCCACGGCGACGTCCATCGGGATCAGCTCGCCGGTGGTGTCGGACCGACGGCCGGGCCCCGTCGCCAGGACCTCGCCCTGCTGGGGCTTCTCCTTGGCGGTGTCGGGGATGACCAGGCCGGAAGCCGTGGTCTCTTCGGACTCGTTGGGCCGGACGACGATGCGGTCATCAAGCGGCTGCAGATTCATGGGAGTTGCCCTCCGTTAGCACTCTCTGGTGTCGAGTGCTAATGCTAGCCACCGTTCCGGCGAACGGCAACCGGGCCTACACCAGGCGCAGATTGGGGTTGGCGCCCGCGTCGAGACCGGTGGGCCCGTCGGACCGGAGCCGGTACCAGCCGGCGGCCGCCACCATCGCCGCGTTGTCGGTGCACATCGCCCGGCTGGGCAGGAACGCTCGCAGGTCATCGGCGATGCAGGCGTCGAGGATGCGCTCGCGGAGCGACGAGTTGGCCGCCACCCCGCCAGCCAGACAGAGACCCCTGGCGCCCGTCTCCCGCGCCGCGGCGCGGGCCTTGGTCACCAGCACGTCGACCACCGCCTCCTGGAACGACGCGGCCACGTCGGCCACCGCCACGTCGGGGCGCTTGCGCACGTGGGTGATCACCGACGTCTTGAGGCCACTGAAGGAGAAGTCGTGGCCCTCGCCGAGCATGGAGCGGGGGAAGGCGAAGGCGGTGGGATCGCCCTCCATGGCCAGGCGGTCGATGGCGGGACCGCCCGGGTATCCGAGGCCCAGGAAGCGGGCGACCTTGTCGAAGGCCTCGCCCGCCGCGTCGTCGATCGTCTGGCCCAGCAGCCGGTACTGCCCGTGGCCCTCCATCAGCACGAGCATGGTGTGGCCGCCCGAGACGAGCAGCACGACCATGGGCAGCTCGAGGTCGGGCTCCTCGAGGAACGCGCCGTAGAGGTGGGCCTCGAGGTGGTTGACGCCCACGAACGGGACGTCCCACACGAGCGCCATGGCCTTGGCCGCGCTCACGCCGATGAGCAGCGACCCCACCAGGCCCGGACCGACCGTGGCCGCGACCGCGTCCACACCGTCACCGTCGAGGCCCGCCTCGACCATGGCCTCCGCGATCACGGGCGGGAGCAGGTCGACATGCGCCCGGCTCGCAAGCTCTGGCACGACCCCCCCGAAGCGAGCGTGCAGGTCGACCTGGCTCGAGACGACGGAGGAGAGCACGGCGCCCCCGTTGGCGACGACAGCCGCCGCCGTCTCGTCGCACGAGGTCTCGATGCCGAGCACGCAGAACGGCGCGTCCCTCATGGTCAACGATCCTCCACGACGATGGTGGTGCCAGGCACGTTCTCTTCGATGGCGGCGAGTCGGGCCACGTACTCCGGGGTGTCGATGTCGTCGGCCCACATCACGAGCGCATCCTCGTTCGTCTCCACGTAGTAGTTCTTGCGGACTCCCGCGGGGCGGAAGCCGAATCGACGGTAGAGGCCCTGGGCCGCCGCGTTGCTGACGCGGACCTCGAGGGTGAGGTGGCGGGCGCCGCGCACCACCGCTTCCCGCGCCAACTGCAGCAGCAGCCGGGTGCCGATCTTGTGACGGTGCAGGTCGGGATCGACGGCGATCGTCGTGACGTGGGCGTCCTCGCCCGCGAACATCATCCCCGCGTAGCCGGCCAG
This sequence comes from Actinomycetota bacterium, assembly GCA_041166085.1. GTDB lineage: Bacteria > Actinomycetota > Acidimicrobiia > Acidimicrobiales > JAFATL01 > JBEEFP01. The sequence goes on along the minus strand of JBEEFP010000039.1, from coordinate 20,874 downwards.
CGAGCCGTCGACGCGGGCGACGAAGTAGGCGCGACTGGTCCGCAGCGCCAGCTCGCTCACGAACAGGCTCAACGACCACGGGCGCGGATACACCTGGGACTCGATGCGCAGCACCGACCGCAGGTGGCGCCTGCGCATGGGCACGAGCGTCACCTCGAGAGCGGCGTCGTCGATCGGCTCGGGGACGCGGGCGGCCATGGCTACGCGGGCTCCCGGGCGTCCCAGTTGATCTCTGCGTCGGAGCGGCGCAGGTAGAGCGGCTCCAGCTCCCACGGCTGCACGAACTCCTCGCGGATGGCGCGGGGGTGGGCCAACTCCACCAGCGCCGCGGGCGACGGAAAGGCGTGCCCCGCTCCACCCAGCTCGACCTGCCCGATGGCGCTGAACACATCGGCATATCGGAGGGCGCCGTCGCCGACGACGAGATGATCGTCTCCGCGCGCCATCAGCTCGGAGGCCAGGTCGTGCGGCGTCATGAGGCTGTAGGGCGAGAGTCGCTGCACGCCACCGGGCACCTGGCGGTAGAAGGCGGTGAACACCTCACCGCGCCGGGCGTCGACCACGGGCACGATGACGCGGTTCGAGTAGCGCACGGGGAACGCGAGCAGGTCGAGGCTCGACTGTCCGATCATCGGGACCCGCAGGGCCTGGGCCACCGCCTTGGCGGCGGCGATGCCCACGCGCAGGCCGGTGAAGAGGCCAGGGCCGATGTCGACGGCCACCGCGCTGATCTCGCGCATCTCCACGCGCGCGTGCTCGCAGACGAACTTGATGGCGGGCGTCAGCGTCTCCGCGTGCCGCCTGCCGCGGTTGGCAACAAAGCTGGCCAGCACCCCTTCCACCCCTCCGACCGCGCACCCCACCTGGGACGTCGCCGTCTCCACACCGAGGATGATCACGAGATGCTCCAGCGGTCGACCGCGGCCCGCAACGCCGTCTTCCTCGCGGCCCAGCGGTTGCCGGTGACGCGGAGCCGGAGACGACGTTCGTCGTCCGCATCCGCGTACTCGAGGCGCACCTCGAGGAAGTCAGGCGGCAGCACCGGCGCGACGACGTCGCCCCACTCGATCACTGCGACCGCACCGTCGTCGAGCATCTCGGGCAGACCGAGGTCGATGACCTCCTGCAGATGGTCGAGCCGGTAGGCGTCCACGTGGACCAAGGGGAGGCGCCCTTCGTAGGAGCGCATCAGGACGAAGGTCGGACTGGTGACCTGGTCGGTGACCCCGAGGCCGCGGGCCAGGCCCTTGGTGAGGGTGGTCTTCCCCGCGCCGAGGTCACCGGCGAGCAGCACGACGTCACCGGCCACCACGAGAGACGTGAGCGCGGCGCCGAGCTCGCGGGTGTCGTCGGCCGACTTGGTGACCGCGTCGATCACGAGACGCCTGCCCCGGTGAGGAGTTGCTTGGCCCGCACCAGGTCGGCCCGCATCTTGGCCAGCACGTCGCCGCCGCCACCCTGCAGCGCGGCCGACGGGTGAAAGGTGGGCACGAGCGCCGCGTCGCCGTAGGAGTAGGCGCGGCCCCGCACCTTGGTGATGCCGTCGGTCGTGTCGAGCAGCAGCTTGGTAGCGAAGTTGCCGAGGGTGATGATCACGCGCGGCCCGATGAGCTCGATCTGCTGCTCCAGGTACGGCCGACACGAAGCGATCTCGTCCGGCTTCGGATCGCGGTTTCCGGGTGGACGGCATTTGAGGACGTTGGCGATGTAGAAGCGATCGCGCGTGAGCCCCAGCTCCTCGAGCACCAGCTTGTCGAGCAGCTTGCCCGAGCGACCGACGAAGGGCTCACCCTGCAGGTCCTCGTCTCGTCCCGGCGCCTCGCCCACGAACATGAGGTCGGCCTCGGGATCACCGACACCGAACACGACCTGCGTTCGCGTCGCACCCAGCGGGCACAGCTGGCACGGCGAGACCACGGCCTCGAGCTCGGCGAGCGTCGGCACCGGCCAAGCGTACCTGTGGCCTCACGGTCCCAGGACGGCCGAGACAGCGTCCTGCACGGCGCGGGCGGCGAGGAGACGCACCCGGTCCACTGGTGCCTCGACGCCCCCGACCGCGGCGGCGACGAGGGCGTCACCGTCCACCGTCGCGTGCACCGGCTCGAGGACGCGAGCCAGCCCGTCGTGGCCGGACTGGGCGACGAGCAGGCAGCCCACCTTGTCGAGGGTGGCGTTGGTCGCGATCACGCCGATCGTGGTGTTCGTGAAGGCGCCCGCGGCGTCGACCTCGCCGGTGGTCGCCGCCCCAAGACGGTCGCCGAAGGCGTTGACCGCCAACAGCGCGCTGACGACCAGCTCACCGTCGCGCCATGTCGCGGTGCCGATGCCGCCCGGCCTTGCGTGCTCCCGGCCGTGCCACTTGGCCACGGTCGCGCCCGTGCCGGCGCCCACCGAGCCTGTCTCCACCGGACCGGTCGCGGCCGCAACGCATGCGGCGTACCCCGAATCAGGACCGGGCCGAGCCGACGCGTCGCCCACCATCAGGTCGAACAGCACCGCTCCCACCACGATCGGCACCGGACCGGCGGCGGTGGGGAAGCCGAGGCCGCGCTCCTCACACCACCGCACGACCCCGTCACAGGCCGCCAGCCCGAAGGCCGACCCGCCCGACAGCACGACCGCGTCGACGCGGCCGACGATGCGCTCTGGCGCGAGCAGGTCGAACTCCCGTGTGCCAGGCGCGCCGCCGCGGACCTCCCCGGACGCGACCGTTCCCTCGGGGAGGAGCACAACGGTGCAGCCTGTGCGCCCGACCGCATCGGTCCAGTGGCCGACGCGGACGCCTTCGACGTCGGTGATCACACGTGCACGCGGGGCACGCGGGGCCCGATCCCACACAGCACCTCGTAGCTGATCGTGTCGAGTCTCCGGGCCCAGTCGTCAGCGGTGATGACGTCGTCGCCCTGGCGCCCGAGGAAGACCACCTCGTCACCCGCGGCCACGGTGGCGTCGGAGCCGCAGTCCACCGTCACCTGGTCCATGGTGATCGTGCCGGCCAACGGGCAGCGTCGGCCCCCGATGAGCACCTCGCCACCGACGGCCGACAGGCGGCGGGTGACGCCGTCGGCGTAGCCGAGGGGGACAGTGGCGAGGACGGTGTCGTTCGCGGCCGTCCACCGCAGCCCGTAGGACACCCGCTCCCCCGCGGCCAACGTCTTCACGTGGCTGACGCGCGACTTCAGGGAGAGGGCGGGCCGCAGCCCGAGGTCGGTGCCGACGCCGTCCGCGGGCGCGTAGCCGTACACGGCGATGCCGCATCGCACCAGGTCGTAGCGGGCGGCCGGGTGGGCGATCGCACCGGCCGAGTTGGCCGCGTGCACGAGACGGGGGGCCAGTCCGGCATCCGCCAGCCGACGACGGGCCGTCTCGAAGCGCTCGAGCTGCTCGGCGGTGTACGGGTCCGACGGCTCGTCGGCGACGGCGAGGTGGGTCCAGAAACCGTCGAGCCCGAGGGCGGGTGCATCGGCCACCGCCCGGGCCACCGCGATCGAGTCGTCCAAGGTCGCACCGACGCGGTGCATCCCCGTGTCGACCTTCACGTGCACGTCGGCCCGACCGGTGCCGACCGCACCAGCGAAGGCCTCCACGCCCTTGCGCGTGTACAGCGTCGGCGTGAGGCGGTGGCGCACGACCTCGGCGAACGACTCAGCGGGCGGCTCGGACAGCAGCAGCACTGACGCGTCGATGCCAGCGGCGCGCAGCGCGACGCCCTCCTCGACGAGTGCCACCGCGAGCCAGGTCGCGCCGCCGGCGAGGGCGGCGCGGGCGACCTCCGTCGCACCGTGCCCATAGCCGTCCGCCTTCACCACCGCGCACAGCTCGGCCGGCGCGGCCACCCGCCGCAGCGCCTCGGCGTTGTGCCGGATCGCGCTCAGGTCCACCTCGGCCCACGCCGGCCGCCAGCTCTCAGGCATCGGCCAGCCACCTCGGGATGAGCCGAACCAGGTCGCCGGCCACCAGGCCCGGTGGGCCCCCGCGCGCGGCTGCGCCGTGTGCGTGGGCGGCGGCGGCCGCGCCCGCGAGCGGTTCGGCGCCCCGCGCGATGAAGGCGGCGATGGTGCCGGCCAGCACGTCGCCAGTGCCCGCAGTGGCGAGGACAGGCCCGCCCGCAGCGGCGAGATGGGCCCGGCCGTCCGGCGCCGCGACGATCGTCGTCGGCCCCTTGAGGAGCACGACCGCGCCCGTCTCGGCGGCGAGCACGCGTACGTCGTCGATGCGGTGGGCGCCTGGCATGGCGCCACTCAGGCGGGCGAACTCAGCGTCATGGGGCGTGAGGACCGTGGGCCCTGGTCGGCCCGACAGCACCGATGCCGCGTCGCGGTGCAGCAGGGTGAGGGCGTCGGCGTCGGCAATCACTGTCTGTGGGCACTGCGCGAGGAATCGGCGCAACTCTGCTCCCGTCGCCTCCCCCGTGCCGAGCCCCGGACCGACGACGACGGCGCCGCATTTGGCGGCATCGGCCACCGCCTGGTCGGCCCACCCCTCAGCCGGTAGCAGCCGGCTGTAGACCTCGGATGGCGGCACCTCCCAACCGGTGGCACCGGGCACAGCGAGACGCACGTTGCCTGCGCCGACGTGCAACGCGGCCGTGGCCGCCAGCCACGGCGCGCCCACCAGTCCGGGACCACCGCCGAGCACGAGCACGCCCGACTTCCATTTGTGGTCGTCGCGCCGGCGGGGCGGCATGGCGGCGCGGGCGTCCGCATCCTCCAGCAGCCAGGCTCGAGCCCGGCTGGTGTCGAGCCCGATGTCGACGACCTCGACATGGCCGGCGCGCATCGGTCCGTCGCCCAGCAGCAGACCGGGCTTGAGTGCCGCGAACGTCACGGTCAGATCGGCGAACACCGCTCCTTCCCCCGCCTCGCCAGAGTCGCCGTTCACGCCGGACGGGATGTCGACGGACAGCACGTCGGCCCCGCCCGACTCCGGTGCCACGTACGTGCCGTGGAAGCCCGTTCCGTACGCCGCGTCCACGACGAGGTCGGCATCGGGCAACGACGCGGGCACATCGCCGGCGTCGACAACGCGCACGCGTACGCCCGAGCGCTGCAGCCTGGCCGCAGCCACGCGCCCGTCGGCCCCGTTGTTGCCCTTGCCCGCAACGACGACGACACGGCGGCCGTAGGAGCCACCGAGGAAGCGGCGGGCCGATCGCGCCACGGCCGCACCGGCCCGTTCGATGAGCACGTCGACTGGTTCCGGCGCGTCGGCGTCGACCGCGGCCATCTCCTCGACGGTGAGGATCGGGATCACTGCGTGATCACGATCGCCTCGGCCGCCGCGTCGGTGTGGGTGAGCGAGACCTTCCACGCCCGCACCCCCTGGGCCGCGGCGAGGGCGGCCGCCCTCCCCGTCACCCGCAACGCTGGCGCGCCGCTGTCGGCCCGCACCACCTCGACGTCATGCCAGCCCACCGCGCCGATGCCGACGCCCAACGCCTTCATGGCCGCCTCCTTGGCGGCGAAGCGAGCGGCCAGGCGGTGCGCCGGGTCGCGCGCCTCGTTGCCGTAGGCGCGCTCGGCCGCCGTGAAGACGCGGTCGGCCACGCCCGGCGTCCGTGCCAGGACCCGTCGGAACCGGTCGACCTCGACGGCGTCGAGGCCCAGGCCGATCACGTCGGGGCCACTAGGCCCGCCAGTGCTCCGCCAGGACGTGGACGGGCTGGTCCAGCAGGTCGATCACGGCGACGTCGCCGAGAACGTCGTCGACGAAGGTCGGCTCGGTCTCGGTGACCGCGTCCCGGAGGGCGCCGTAGCGGCCTCGGTATCCCTCGAGCACCTTCCGGGCCGCGGCGGGATCCAGGTGGTCCGCGAAGCGGACGTGGAGCAGCGTCATACCGGTGGTCTGCTTGTCCTTGGTCTCGGGCACGAGCACGAGCGTGCGACCGTCGCGCTTGCCTCGAGCCGCCGTCACCTCCTGCTCGAAGGCGACACGGTGCTTGATGCCCTTGAGGGTCGGGTCCTGGGTCGTGCGCGACGGCAGGCCTGCCATGTCGCCACCGCCGTCGACGACATGGATGGTGGCGGCGCCGTCGGAGACGGAGCCGTCGATGCGGTAGCGCGTGTACCCGGTGATCTCCTCGACGGCACCGTCGAGACTGGCCAGGGCGCGCAGGGCCCGGTAGCTGAGCCGATCGCGGGGCGCGCCGGCAGAGAGCGCCGCCTCCGTGAGAGGCACACGGATGAGGTCGTCCTCGGAGCGGGAGATGCCGACCGTGACCGTCTTGGCCTGGTGCTTGATGGCGTCGATGGGCCGGGTGAGCTCCTCGATGGTGGCGGTGAGGGCGTCAGTGACGTCCTGCACCACGACCGCCGGCGTGCCGAGCCGACCGAAGTCGAGCTGGTAGGCGTCGAGGGGGATGAGCCCGGTGGCGTACCGGAGCACCGACGCCAGCCGCACTGCGGTGCTGGCCTCCACCGTGCCGTTGTAGGACCCCGCCCGCATGTCGTCGAGGAAGCGGGCTGCGAAGGGCTCGAGCTGCGAGCGGACGCTCTCGAGCACCGCCTCGCTGTCGCGTCCGCTCGACGCGGCGGCCTCGATGACCGCACGGGCCTCGCGGAGCGGACGAGCCTGCGCGTCGATGGCCAGCGCCGCCTCGTACCCGAAGAGGTGGCCGACGACCGCCGACAGGACGAACGCCAGCTCGGGATGGACAGCCGGAACGGTGATGGTTGCCACCGCTGCCGAGAAGTCACCCCCGCCCTCGGTGGCGATGACGACCGGAGTGGCCTTGTGGGCGCGATAGATCGCGACCTCCTTGGCCACGTCGCCCGCAGTCGGGCCGGTGAGCCCGGTGGCGCACACGATGATCAATGGTTCGGCCGAGAGGTCGATGTGCTTCTTGTCCTCGGTCGCGTCGCAGGCGATGGACTTGTAACAGAGCTCCGACAGCTTGATGCGGATCTCTTCGGCCGCCACACGGTTGGCGCCGTTGCCGACGACGGCCCAGTAGCGCTTGATCGGTGCCCACCGATGGGCGGCCTCGGCGATCTCCGGTCGCTTGGCCAGCACCACCTCCATGGCCGCCGGCATCGATCGCAGCCCCTCGAGCAGCTCGGCGATGTGGTGCGGATCCGCACCAGCCGCTTCGCCGAGGGCCGAGGCGAGCAGCACTCCCGCAGCGACCTGCGCGTAGAACGCCTTCGTCGACGGGACACTCATCTCCACGTCACGGCCGTCCGACGTGTAGATGACGCCGTCGGACTTCTCGACCAGGTCGCTGTTGCGCCGATTGACGATGGACAACACCGTCGCGTCGCGTGCACGGACGAGATCGACAGTGCGATTGGTGTCGGTGGTCGTCCCCGACTGGCTGATGGCAACGACCACGGTGTCGCTCATGTCGTCCTCGAGCGCGAACCCTGAGAGCTCGGTGGCCGGCATGGCGTCGACGACCACCTCGGTGTGGGCCATCGAACGCGTGAGGAACGCGGCCACCGCCTGTCCGGCGACCGCGGCCGTGCCCTGGCCGATGACGATGATGCGGCGCACCCGGCCTGCCTGCACCGCGTCCAGCAACGCCGGCGGGAGCGTCTCCGGTCCGAGGGCGGCGCGCGGGCCCTGCTCGCGGTCTTCGATCTTGCCCCGCAACGTCTTCTGAAAGGAGAACGGCGCCTCGGTGATCTCCTTGAGCAGGAAGTGCGGGAATGCACCGCGGTCGATGTCGCGCGTGGTGATGCCCGCGACGGTGAGCTCGTCGGCCCCGACGGGCAGGTCGGCCCCGTCGTAGGTCAGGCGACGGATGCCCTCGATCGTGCCCGCGCCGTCTCGGTCGAGCACCACCACTTGGCCCTCGAGTCCCTTCGGGCCCTTGGCCTCGCCGTCCATACGCAGGAAGCGCGACGTCTCCTCGACCAGTCCGTAGGGCTCACTGGCGACGATGAAGGCGTCCTCGGCCAGGCCGACGTAGAGGGCCTGGCCGCTCCCGCGCAGGGCGAGGAGGAGCCGTCCGGGCGCGTCGGCCGCGCTGGCGGCGATGGCCACCGATCCCTCGAAGTCAGCCACCGTCTGCCGGAAGGCGTCGTCGACGTCGAGGCCGTCCTCGATGCGTCGGGCGACAAGGGCGGGGATGACCTTGGCGTCGGTGGTGATCTCCGCGGCCACGTGCAACTGCTCGCGGTCGCGGAGCTCCGCGTGGTTGTCGACATCACCGTTCAGCGCCGCGGTCACGTACGGGCGCTCGGTGCCGTCCGCCTCCTCCTGGTTGAGGGGATGGGCGTTGGCCTCGGAGATGATGCCCACGCTGGCCCAGCGGGTGTGGCCGAGCACGGTGCAGAGTGCCGTCTCCGAGCGCAGAGCGGCGCGCAGCAGGTCGTCGGACTGGATGCACTCGCGCAGCGTTCGCACGTTGTCGCCCAGCTCACCGATCTCGGCCGCCGCCTTGTAGACCAGGCTCAACAACCCTTGCGGTGTCCGCACCGCCATCGACGTGAAGAGCGGATCGCCGGCGCGTGCGGACAGCAGACCGCGCACCTCGGGATCGTCGAGCTCGAGCCCGTGACCCTCGACCAGCAGGTGGATCCCCGCCGAGTCGCGGCCGCGCACTTCGAGGCGGTCGATGGCCGACAGCGCCTGTTGGATCGAGGTGTAGGCGTCGATGGCGGCGGGTCCGGGGTCCGGGCCGGCGAGCGCGCCGACGGCGGCCGCGGTGCGCAGGCGGTCATGGCGAACCGCCCAGACCGCGTCCTTGAGGGAGATGAGGGCCGCGTTGAACGCCTCGAGCTCGCCACCGCTGAGCCGGGCCTCACCCGAGTCGGCCCATCGCTCCAGCCGCGTGATCTCCTCGTCGAAGGCGGCCATGCGGGCTTCGAGCTCGCTCGCCAGCTCGGGCGACTCGAGCAGCCGCCGCACGCCCCGACTCCCGCGCAGCGCAGCGTCGACCGCGGCGACCTGCGCCGCGGCCACGTCGATGGCGCTCACCGGCGCGATGGGCTCGCCTGACAACGCCGTCCATGCTGTTCGCAGCTCGTCTTCGATCCAGCCGGGTTCGGGAGGAGGACGGCGGCCAGGCCGTCGCACGACGGCGATGATCCCGCACATAAGGCTGCCAGCCTAGGAGGCGGCCGCCTCAACGGCTGCAGCCAGGCGGCGGGCAGCCGCGTCGGCCTGGTCCTGGCTGGGTGCCTCGACCATCACCCGCACGACGGGCTCGGTGCCGCTGGGGCGCAGCAGCACGCGCCCCCGGTCCCCGAGCTCCCGCTCGACGGCGGCGACCTCGTCCTGCACGGCCGCACCGTCCCCGAAGGCGGCCCGATCGGCGACCCGCACGTTGAGCAGCACCTGGGGCAGGCGGGTCATGGCCTCGGCCGCCAGCTCGCCCAGCGGTCGCCCCGACCGGTGCACGGCGTCGAGCAGCTGGAGGCCCGTGAGGAGGCCGTCGCCCGTGGTGGCGAGGTCGCGGAAGATGACGTGGCCCGACTGCTCACCGCCCAGCGACCAGCCACCGGCCTCCAGCGCCTCGAGGACGTAGCGGTCCCCCACCTGCGTCTCCACCACGTCGATCCCTCGCGCGGCCATGGCCAAGCGGAACCCGAGGTTGGTCATCACCGTCACGACCACCGTCGCGTCGGTGAGCCGGTGCTCCTGGTGCATGTCGATGGCGCAGATGGCCATGAGGTGGTCGCCGTCGACGAGCGCGCCTCCACTGTCGACTGCGAGGACGCGATCGGCGTCACCGTCGAAGGCCAGCCCGACGTGCGCGCCGCTGTCGACGACGGCGCGTTGCAGGTCCTCGGGGTGGGTCGACCCGCACCCTGCGTTGATGTTGGTGCCGTCCGGCTCGGCGTGGATGACGTCGACGCGCGCGCCGATGCCGCGGAACACGTCCGGCGCCACGTCCGAGGCGGCGCCGTTGGCGCAGTCGAGCACCACGTGCATGCCGTCGAGGCGGCGGCCCTGCAGCGATGCGACGAGGCGCCGCTCGTAGGCCGTGGTGGCCTCGGGCTCGACGGAGAGGCGCCCGACCCGTTCGGCGCTCTCGCGCGACTCCCCGATGAGGGCCTCGAGTTGTTCCTCGATCGTGTCGCTGAGCTTGCGTCCGCCGGCGGCGAAGAACTTCACCCCGTTGTCCTCGTACGGGTTGTGCGACGCCGAGATCATGGCAGCCGGCAGGTTGCGCTCGGCCGAGGCCGCCGCGACCGCGGGCGTGGGCACCACGCCCAGGTCGACGACATCTGCGCCCTCAGCGGTCAGACCCGCGGCCAGCGCGGCGAACAGCATGGGCCCGGAGCGGCGCGTGTCCCGCCCGACCAGGAACGTCCCCCCCTCGAGCACGTGCGCCGCGGCCCGCCCGAGCGCGGTGACCAGCTCCGCCGTGAGCTCCGTCCCGGCGACGCCCCGGACCCCGTCCGTCCCGAACTTGAGGGTCACGCGATCACGCTACGGGCACACGTCGCTCCGCCAACGGACGGCGGCCGTTGTCGCGCCGAAGGCGCCCCTTCGGATGCCGGCCATGTCGCCAAGAAAGGCTTTTGGCGGAGCCCGAACCGACGAAGTCGGGAGGGCGAAGCACGATCAAGCTCGAAGCGCGTCAGCGCTTCGAATACTGCGGAGCCTTGCGGGCCTTCTTGAGGCCGTACTTCTTGGACTCCTTGGCACGGGCGTCGCGTGTGAGGAGGCCGGCGCGCTTGAGCCCGGTACGGGCCTCGGGATCGAGCTCGATGAGGGCGCGGGCGATGCCGAGGCGAAGAGCGCCGGCCTGGCCCGAGACGCCGCCACCGGCGATGGTGGCGTCCACGTCGTAGACGTCGATCGTCGAGGTGAGGCGCAGCGGCTCGGTGACGATCATGCGATGGGTCGCGGCCGGGAAGTAGTCCTCGATGGGACGGCTGTTGACGGTGACCGTGCCGTTGCCGGGCCGGACGCGCACGCGGGCGACGGCCTCCTTGCGGCGACCGGTCGTCTGCGTGAGGGGCTTGGGCATCGGTGGACTCCTACGACGCCCGGCGGGCGTGCTCGACGGCGAGAGGTTGCGGCGACTGGGCCGAGTGCGGATGGTCGGGCCCGGCGTAGATCTTGAGCTTCTTCAGCATCTGGCGGCCGAGGGTGGTCTTGGGCAGCATGCCGCGTACGGCCTTGCGCACCGCTTCCTCGGGCTTCTTCTCCATCAGCTCGGTGTAGGTCTGCTGCTTGAGGCCCCCCGGGTAGCCCGAGTGGCGGTAGGCGATCTTCTTCTCGGCCTTGTCCGAGGTCAGGACGATCTTCGACGCGTTGACGACGATCACGTGGTCGCCCACGTCGACGTTGGGAGCGAACATCGGCTTGTGCTTGCCGCGGAGGATGCGCGCCACTTCCGTCGACAGGCGCCCGAGGACGAGCCCGTCGGCGTCGATGACGTGCCAGACGCGCTGGATGTCGTTGGGTTTCGGGGTGTAGGTGCGCACGAAGAGAACTCCTAGGACCGCGCGTGGCCGACGGAAGAGTGTAGTGGGTGCGGGCGGTACCGTCGAAAGGTGATCACCCTCCGGGACGTCGCCGACGCCAGGGACCGGCTGCGGATGATCATCCGCCCCACGCCCCTCGACCGCTCCGACTCCCTGACCACCATGGTCGGCCGGCCGGTGATCCTCAAGCCCGAGCACCTCCAGCGGACCGGCTCGTTCAAGATCCGGGGCGCCTACAACCTCATCTCCCGCCTCGAGGGTGACGGAGAGGTTGTTGCCGCCTCGGCCGGCAACCACGCCCAGGGCGTCGCGCTGGCCGCCCGCCTCACGGGCCGCCGGGCCACCATCTTCATGCCGGTCAACGCTCCCCTCCCCAAGGTGCAGGCCACCCAGGCCTACGGCGCCAGCGTTCGACTCGAAGGGGTGGTCGTCGACGAGTGCATGACCGGGGCCAGGCAGTACGCCGAGGACACCGGCGCCGTCTTCGTCCCGCCCTTCGACGACCCGCTCATCATCGCCGGGCAGGGCACCATCGGCCTCGAGATCAACGAGGAGGTCGGCGAGGACACGGCCGACCTGCAAGTGGTCGCCGTTCCCGTCGGCGGGGGCGGCCTCATCGCCGGGGTGGCCACCGCCCTCGCCCACACCAGGCACGGCACCAAGGTGATCGGGGTCGAGGCCGAGGGCGCCGATGCCGTGCGCCGGTCGGTCGAGGCTGGTCGGGTGGTCTCGGTCCACCGGCCCGACACGATGGCCGACGGCATCGCGGTGCGGTCGCCGTCCGAGCTGACCCTGGCCCACATCCGCGCCTACGTCGACGACGTGGTCACCGTGACGGAGGAGGAGATCAGCCGTGCCCTCCTGCTGCTGCTCGAGCGGGCCAAGGCGGTGGTCGAGCCGGCGGGCGCCGTCGCGTTGGCGGCGGTGCTGGCCGGCAAGGTGCCGGGCACCGGCCCCGCCGTCGCGGTGCTCAGCGGCGGCAACGTCGACCCGCTCCTGCTCATCAAGCTCATCGACCACGGCCTGTCCGCCGCCGGCCGCTACCTGTTGCTGCGCATCGTGCTGGACGACCGTCCCGGGGCCTTGGCCGGACTCACCGAGGCGGTGGCGGGCATGGGTCTCAACGTGCTCGAGGTCGAGCACCACCGGTCCGGCGTGAAGCTGGGCGTCGACGAGGTCGAGGTGCTGCTCACCCTCGAGACCCGCGACCCCGGGCACCGCCACCAGGTCGTCGCCGACCTGCAGGAGCGCGGCTACCGGGTCGAGCTCGTCCGGTAGACCAAAACCGACCCGGGACGAGGGCTCAGGCGGCGACGGCGGCGAGGACGGGCTCGTCCTCGGCTGCCTCGAGGCGGGCGTGCTCGTCGAGGGCGGCCGAGAGGGCCCGGCATGCGACTGCCTGCTCGGAGGGCGTGGGCTCCGCCGTCGTGACGACCCGCTGGAGCATGCGTCCGCCGCTGAGCAGCAGCCGGCTCCCGACGAAGCGCGGGAAGCGGGCGGCCAGCGACATGAGCTCGACGGTCGAGCCGAGTGCGATCAGGAAGACGGGGACCTGCAGCGCGGTGGGCACCGCGGCCATGGCCAGGCTCAGGACTGCGAGCAGGAACACCAGGTTGGTGCCGCACCGGTTGTGCACCCGCGGACAGGCCAGCACCGCGGTCGTGTCGTCGAGGTCGACCGAACCCTCGTGGGCCGCGACCGCTTTGTGCTCGGCCCCGTGGAAGCGCCACAGCGACGGCGCGGTCGCAAGGCGCATGACGCCGAGGACGGTGAACCACGGCAGGAGAGTGACGAGACCGCTGCCCCAGGACGGGATGTCGAACTGGTGGATCCACAACCCGAAGAGCAGCACGAGGCCCTCGGCCGCGAGGATCGCCAGCAGGAAGCGGCGGTTGGCTCGACGTGAACCGCGCACGCGCGCGTCGCCGCCCGCGCCCTTGCGCAGCATGCCCCGGACGATGCCGAGCTTGAGCGAGCCGCCCAGCCCTGCGAGCACCCGCAGCACGGGAATCGCCGAGAACCGGTTCCGAGGAACGGGTCCCGTCTCGACCGTGCCGTCGCTGCGCGCGATGGCCCATGCCCGTTCCGTTCGCATCAGGACGCCGTCGGCCAGCGCCTGTCCCCCCGCCCGTACGGGCTTCGTCGTGCCACCGCTCACTGTGTTGCCCCCTGGAAGACTTTCGCCAAGTCTAAAGGCTCATCGGCCGGTTGAACACCGCGCCTGAGGACGTTTCGCCATAACCGACCTCCCAGAGGCACAGGCCATGGGGCGGCGCGGGCGATCCCGCCCCCGCCCGGGCCGCGTCCCGCACGATGCCCGCCACGTCGCCGGCCCGCTTGCGTCCCCGTCCGACGGACACCAGCAGGCCGACCATCGAGCGCACCATCTGGTGGCAGAAGGCGCTGGCCCGCACGTCGAAGCGCAGGACGCCGTCGCCCAGGTCGAGCCAGTCGGCCTCGATCACACGGCGGACCAGCGACGCCTCCGGTACCGGCCGCCGGCAGAACGCCGCGAAATCGTGCTCTCCGACGAGGGGATCACAGGCCAGCCGCATGGCCCTGAGGTCGAGCGGCGCCTCCAGGTGCCAGGCGGTGGCGGCCAGGAAGGGGTCGGGCACGGGCCGGTTGAGCACCGTGTACCGGTAGGCCCGCCACGTGGCCGAGAAGCGGGCGTCGAAGTCGGACGGGGCAAGGGCAGCCTCCCGTATCGCCACGTGGGGCGCCAGCATCTTGTTGAGCGACCGCTGCAGCCCGCACAGGTCGACCTCGTCGGGCGTTCCGGCCGCGTCGAAGGTCACGACCTGGCCCCATGCGTGCACCCCTGCATCGGTGCGCCCCGCGCAGGTCAGGTCGACGGGATGCCCGAGCACCTTGGCGACGGCCGCGCCGAGATCGCCCCCGACAGTGCGAACGCCCTCCCGCTGTGCCGCGAAGCCCCGGAAGGGCCGGCCGTCGTAGGCGACCAGCAGCCGGACGCGAAACGACGGCTCCGCAGGAGCCGTCGTCGTCTCTTCAGGATCGAAGAGCGTCACCTACACGAGCTCGATCCGAGCCATCGGGGCGTTGTCGCCGTGGCGCGGGCCGAGCTTGAGGATGCGCGTGTAACCACCGGGTCGGTCGGCGTACCGGGGGCCGATCTCCTCGAACAGCTTGTGGGCCATCTCCTTGTCCCGGATGAAGGCGACCACGTTGCGCTGGCGGTACACGCCGCCCTTCTTGGCCTTGGTGATGACCTTCTCCATCACGGGGCGCAAGGCCTTTGCCTTGGCCTCGGTGGTGATCAGGCCCTCGGCCGCGATGAGCGACGCCACCAGGTTGCCGAACATGGCCTTCTGGTGGGCGGCGTCCCCGCCGAAGCGCGGTCCCTTCTTGGGCGTACCCGGCATCGGGGCTACGCCTCGCTTCCGGTCGTACTGGCCATGGCGGTGATGCTGGAGGAGCTGATCGTGGTGGCCATGGCCACTACTCCTTGGTCCTGAGCGACAGCCCGCGCTCGTCGAGCTTCTGGATGACCTCGTCGAGGGACTTCTGACCGAAGTTGGTGATGGCCAGCAGGTCGTCGACGGTCTTCTCCACCAGCTCGCCCACGCTGTTGACCTGGGCCCGCTTGAGGCAGTTGCGGGGACGCTCGGACAGGTCGAGGTCCTCGATGGGCAGGTCGTAGTCGGGCGAGCCGCTGGTGGTGGCGCTCACGTCCCCGAGCTCGAGCCCCTGGGGCGCGTCGCTCATGTCGGCCACCAGGCCGACCAGCGAACGCAGCGTGTCTCCCGCTGACGCCAGGGCCTCGCGCGGCGAGATGGAGCCGTCGGTCTCGATGTCGAGGATGAGGCGGTCGAAGTCGGTGGACTGCTCGACGCGCGTGGGCTCGACCGTGAACGACACCCGCCGCACCGGCGAGAAGATCGAGTCGACGGGGATCACGCCGATGGTGGTCGAGCGCTTGTTGCGGTCGGCCGAGACGTAGCCACGGCCCCGCTCGACGGTGATGTCGATGGCGAGGCGGCCCTTGGTGTTGAGGCTGGCGATCGGCAGGTCGGTGTTCAGAACCTCGACCTGTCCGCTGAGCTGGATGTCGCCGGCGGTGACGGTGGCCGGACCGCGCACGTCGAGACGCAGCGTGACGGGCTCCTCCTCCTCTACCCGAAGGACGAGGTCCTTGAGGTTGAGGATGAGGTCGGTGACGTCCTCCTTCACGCCCGGAAGGGTCGTGAACTCGTGAAGGGCGTCGTCGAACCGCACCTGGGTGACGGCCGCGCCGGGGATGGATGACAGCAGCGTGCGCCGCAGTGAGTTGCCCAGGGTCTGGCCGAATCCGGGCTCGAGAGGACCGACCGCGAAACGCTGGCGGTTGGCCTCCTCCTCGCCGACGGGCTCGACAGTGGGGCGCTGGATGATCAGCAAAGCAATGACTCCTTGACCGGTTACTTCGAGTAGAGCTCGACGATGAGCTGTTCGCGGACGGGAACGTCGATGTGCTCCCGCAGCGGGAGGTCGCGCACGGTGACCTCGAAGCCCTCGGCACCTGACTCCAACCACGGAGGCATCTGCCGGTCGAGCGTGTCCATGTTGTGGCGGATCACGATCATGGTCCGCGACTTGTCTTTCAGCGAGACGATGTCGCCCTTGCGGACGCGGTAGCTCGGGATGGTGACGCGGCGTCCGTTCACCAGCACGTGGCCGTGGCGCACGAACTGGCGGGACTGATTGCGGCTCGCACCCCAACCGGCGCGGAAGGCGACGTTGTCGAGGCGCTGCTCGAGGAAGCGGAGCAGGTTCTCGCCGGTGATGCCCTGGTGGCGGTTGGCCTCCTCGTAGAGGTTGGCGAACTGCTTCTCGAGCAGGCCGTAGATGCGCCGGGCCTTCTGCTTCTCGCGCAGCTGAGCCAGGTACTCCGAGCCCTGGCGCATGCGGTCGC
Organism: Actinomycetota bacterium; assembly: GCA_041166085.1. Lineage (GTDB taxonomy): Bacteria > Actinomycetota > Acidimicrobiia > Acidimicrobiales > JAFATL01 > JBEEFP01. Next base: position 4,578 of record JBEEFP010000039.1, on the reverse strand, counting down.
GGCCGTGCTCACCCGGCGGGTAGGGCCGGCGCTCGATCGGGCACTTCATCGAGTCGCACTTGGGGCCCTTGAGGAACAGCTTCATCTTCTCCCGGCGGCACAGGCGGCAGACGGGGCCGGTGTAACGGGCCATTACACACGCCTCCGCTTCTTGGGGCGGCAGCCGTTGTGCGGGATCGGGGTGACGTCCTTGATGCCGGCGACCTCGATGCCCGTGTTCATGAGCGAGCGGATGGCGGTCTCGCGGCCGGAGCCGGGTCCCTTCACCAGCACGTCGACCTTCCGGACGCCGTGCTCCATGGCCCGGCGGGCGCACGCCTCGGCGGCCAGCTGTGCCGCGAACGGCGTGGATTTGCGTGATCCCTTGAATCCCACGTTGCCGGCCGACGCCCATGCGAGGACGTTGCCCTCCATGTCCGAGATCGACACGATCGTGTTGTTGAACGAGCTCTTGATGTGGGCGACGCCGTAGGCGACGTTCTTGCGCTCGCGCTTGCGGGGCCGGCGACCGCCGGGCTTGGGCTTGGCCATCTACTTCCGCACCTTCTTCTTCCCTGCCACGGTCTTCTTCGGGCCCTTCCTCGTACGAGCATTGGTGTGGGTGCGCTGGCCCCGGACGGGGAGGCCCCGGCGATGACGGATGCCCTGGTAGGAGCCGATCTCCATCTTCCGCTTGATGTCCTGCTGGATGTCGCGGCGCAGGTCGCCCTCGACCTTGAGGTTGGCGTCGATCCAGTTGCGGAGGCGCGCCACCTCCTCGTCAGTGAGGTCACGCACGCGGGTGTCCGCGCTGATGCCGGTGGCCTCGCACACCTGCTGGGAGGTGGTGCGGCCGATGCCGAACACGTAGGTCAGGGAGATCTCGAGCCTCTTCTCCCGGGGGATGTCGACCCCTGCGATGCGCGCCATGCCGCTCCTATCCCTGCCGCTGCTTGTGGCGCGGGTTCGTGCAGATGACCTGCACGCGGCCATGCCGGCGGATCACCTTGCAGTTGTCACACATTCTCTTGACGCTCGGTCGTACCTTCATCAGTTCGCTTCTTCTCGCTACTTGTAGCGGTAGGTGATCCGACCCCGGCTGAGGTCGTAGGGCGTGATCTCCACCTGGACGCGGTCACCCGGCAGGATCCGGATCCGGTGCATGCGCATCTTCCCGGAGCTGTGGGCCAGCACGGTGTGGCCGTTCTCGAGCTCCACCTTGAACATGGCGTTCGGGAGCGGCTCTTTGACCGTCCCCTCGAGCACGATCGCGTCTTCCTTGGGCTTGGGCAGGTGGAACTCCGTCTTCGATTGCAGGTGGCAGGGTTACAACGACTGATGTGGCAGGCGCATTCCCGCGAGGGCGCGCCGGGCCAACGGGTCAGCTTACCAGCGGTGCCTGGACTAGGCCACCGTGAACACTTCCGGCCCGTTGTCCGTGATGGCGATGGTGTGCTCCCAATGGGCGGAGAGCGACCCGTCGGCGGTCACGACGCTCCAACCGTCGTCGAGCAGGCGGGTGGCGGGGCTGCCCACGTTCACCATGGGCTCGACCGCGAAGACGTGGCCGGAGCGCAGCTTGATCCCCTTCCCCGGAGGGCCGTAGTTCGGGACCTGGGGCTCCTCGTGCATGGCCGTCCCGATGGCGTGCCCGACGTACTCCCGGACCACCGAGAACCCGGCATGCTCTGCCACCGTCTGGACCGCATGGCCGATGTCGGAGAGGCGATGGCCCTCCTCCATCTGGTCGATGGCGGCCCAGAGCGAGCGCTCGGTCACCTCGATGAGCTTCTGGGCTTCCTTGGAGACCTCGCCGACGGCCATCGTGAAAGCAGCGTCACCGTGGTAGCCCTCGATGATGGCTCCACAGTCGATGGAGAGGATGTCGCCCTCGGCGAGCACGTAGTCGCCCGGGATGCCGTGGACGATCATGTCGTTGGGCGAGGTGCAGATCACGGCCGGGAAGCCGTGGTAGTTGAGGAAGTTGCTGCGGGCGCCGCGGCGGTCGAGCACCTCCCGGGCCAGCTTGTCGAGGTCTCGGGTGGTCACGCCCGGCTTGGCCGCCTCGCGGGTGACCGCGTGCATCTCGGCCACGACCTTCCCGGCGCGGCGCATCTTGTTCAACTCCTCGGCGGATCGGCGCATCAGGGTCGACCCGCTTGGGGTGCAATCCGGCGGCCGCTCCCGCCGACGAAGTCGGCCCCCACGGATGCCGGCAGGAGGAATTGAGCGCGAAGGCCGAGCCGACGAAGTCGGGAGGCCGAAGCTCCGTCAAGCTCGCCCGAACGGAGTGAGCGCCAGCGAACGAGTGAGGGCGAAATCATCGGACCTGGGGGGTGCGGCGGCGGTCGATGGCACGGACGAGACGGGCGGTGACCTGGTCGGGGGTGCCGGTGCCGTCGACGGTGGTGAGCTTGTCCCGCTCCAGGTACCACGACAGCACCGGCTCGGTCTCGTCCTCGTAGATGCGCAGGCGGCGGGCGATGGCCGTCTCGGTGTCGTCCTCCCGCTGGATGACCTCGCCCCCACAGACGTCGCACGACCCGTCGCTGTTCGCCGGCGGCGAGTCGATGGAGTAGTTGGTGCCGCAGGTCGTGCACACGCGACGGCTGGCCAGGCGCTTGAGCACGACCCTCGTCGGCACCTCGAGGTCGATGGCGAGGTCGAGCCCGATGGGCGCCAGCAGCTCGTCCAGCGCCTCGGCCTGGTGCACGTTGCGCGGGAAGCCGTCGAGGATGAAGCCGCGGTGTCCGGTGTCGTCCTGGTCGAGCCGCTCCCCCACCACGCCGATGACGACCTCGTCGGGGACGAGCTCGCCCGCGTCCATGTACTCCTTGGCCTTCTTGCCGAACTCGGTGCCCTGGCGGACGGCCGCGCGGAACATGTCGCCCGTCGAGATGTGGGGCACGACGTAGTGGCGCGCCAGCCGCGAGCACTGGGTGCCCTTGCCCGCGCCCTGCTTTCCCAGGATCACCAACCTGGCGCCCGGTACCACTACTTGCCTCGCTCGCGAAGCGGGAAGCTGCTCCCTGCCACGACTACTTCAGGAAGCCCTCGTAGTTGCGCATCATGAGCTGGCTGTCGATCTGCTTCATCGTCTCCAAAGCAACACCGACGGCAATCAGCAGCGTGGTGCCGGCAAAGGGGTACTGCCGAATGCCCCACAGCGCGAGGAACAGGGACGGCAACAGGGCGATGAACGCGAGGAACAGCGAGCCCGGAAGCGTGATGCGGTTCAGGATCCCGGCCAGATGGCGTTCGGTGGGCGGACCGGGCCGGATGCCGGGGATGTAGCCGCCCTGCTTGCGAATGGTGTCGGCCTGCTGGTGCGGATCGAACGCGATGGCCGTGTAGAAGTAGGCGAAGGCCACGATGAGCACGCCGTACACCGCGACGTAGGCGATGTGGCTCGGGTCCGACAGGTTGTTGTTGATGAAGTTCCTGACACCCACACCCCACCCGGTGCTCGGCACCACCTGGGAGATCAGCACGGGGAAGTACAGCACCGAGCTGGCGAAGATGATCGGGATGACGCCGGACTGGTTCACCTTCAGCGGGATGTAGGTGCTCTGGCCGCCGTACATGCGCCGCCCCACCACCCGTTTGGCGAACTGCACTGGGATGCGCCGCTGCCCCTGTTCGATGAACACGATGGCCACCAACAGGCCGATGGTCAGCATCAGCACGATGGAGAACTTGAAGTTGCCGCCCTCGGCCCGGATCCGGGCACCACCGGCGGGTAGTCCCGACACGACGCTCGAGAAGATCAGCACCGACATGCCCTGGCCGATGCCGCGCTGCGTGATGAGCTCGCCCAGCCACATCACCATGGCGGTGCCGGCGGTCATGGAGAGCACCACGAGCAGCACGCGCGGGATGGTGAAGTTGGGCAGGACGTCGATGTCCGCGCCTGCGCTGCCGAAGAAGCCCCGGCCTCCGTTGTGGAACACGAACGCGAGCCCGGTGGACTGCATCAGGGCCAGCGCCACCGTCAGGTAGCGGGTGGCCTGGGTGATCTTCTTCTGACCGACCGCACCCTCGTCGCGCCACTGCTCGAGCTTCGGGATCACCACGCCGAGCAGCTGGATGATGATCTCCGCAGTGATATAGGGCATGATCCCGAGCCCGAACACCGCGAATCTGGTGAGTGCGCCGCCGGAGAACAGGTTGAGGAAGCCGAGCACACCGCCGCGCTGCGACGCCGCCTCCAGCTGATGGACCGCGGCGAAGTCGATACCGGGCGTGGGGACGTTCGAACCCAGCCGGTAGATGGCGATGATGACGAGGGTGAACAGGATCTTGTTCCGGAGATCCGGAACTTTGAACATGTTCTTCAAGCTGGAAAGCATGGTCGACCCCTGGCTTCAGCGTCCGAGAGGAGGCGTGGTCAGGCTAGCGGTTCGTGAGGGCGTTGCCCTTCGCGGGCGGACGACCATGACCGAACGGCGGAGGCAGCACAGTCACCGTTCCACCGGCCGATTCGATGGCCTGCCGGGCCGACGCAGAGAAGGCGTGGGCGGTGACGCGGAGCGGCTTCGACAGCTCACCGCGACCCAGCACCTTCACCAGGCCATGCTTGTGCACGAGGCCCTTCGCCCG
>JBEEFP010000038.1:0-112827 GCA_041166085.1 Actinomycetota bacterium | reverse complement strand
TGTTCTTCCACGACTGGGCCGAGGCCAAGGCCCGGCTCGGCCATGACCCGAGCGTGCTCGACCTTCCCCGCACCCCGGCCCAACGACGGGCCGACGCCCTCGTCGAGATGGCCACGCGCAGCCGCACCGCCCCGGCGAACGGCCGTCGCCCCGAGCCCCTCTTCACCGTGCTGGTCGGCTATGAGACCTTGGCCGGGCGCATCTGCGAGCTGGCCAACGGCAGCGTCGTCACCCCCGGCTCGCTCCTGCCCTGGCTCGACCAAGCGTGGATCGAGCGCGTCCTGTTCTCCGGCCCATCCCGGGTCATCGACGTGGGCGAGCAGCGCCGGCTCTTCGAGGGCGCCACCCGCAGGGCGGTCGAGGTCAGAGACCGTGAGTGCTTCCACCCGAGCTGTGAGGCCCGGGCCGATGACTGCCAGGTCGACCACATCGAGCCCCATTCCTGGGGCGGTGAGACCACCCAGGACAACGGCCGGCTGGCGTGCGGCTTCCACAACCGGGCCCGTCACCGACGAAGCGAGCCACCGACTCCCTGAGGAGCCCGTGGCGCGGGTGTGACGAGCAGCAGCGGTCGGGCGAGCGCAATGCGCTTGATGACCCGCACCCACACACGCCCGCGCACCGTCGATGCAACTGACAATGCGCGTCCTACTTCACGCTGCGATGGGCATCCCGGAGCTGGCGAACGTGTAGCGCGAGTGGTGAGGGCATGAGGGCGGGGACCCGACCCTCGTCAGGTGGTTCGCCGGTTCCGCCGCATCGAAAGCAGGTGACCATTCGTTCCGACGCTGATCGGCCGACGAAGACGTCGATCCGGGTTCCGGCGCCATCGCAGGCACCACAGCGGCCCGTCTCCGCTTCTATCGGCCGGAGGTTCGCATCCTGCCGCCGCATCTTCTTCGCGATGGCGCGACTCCACAACCACGTGCCGCCAACCAGGGTGAGCGTCACTGCCACGGCGATCCCGAACACGACGAGCGCGGCCGTCACGTGTTCATGACGTGTTCAAGGGCGAACGTCGACCACGTTCTCGGAGTGGCGGGCAAGGACGACTCCGGTGACCACCAGCGCGAGGCCGGTGAGGCCGGCGCCGAGGTAGTTGTTCATCGCTCCTCCGGGGGCGATGAAGCCGGAGTGCCCGAAGATGGTGACCGTCTCGGCAAGCTGCTCCGCCACTGCGACCGTCACCACGACCCCGACCCACCGTGGCAGATCAGTGGGTCGCTGGAAGGCGGCGACGGCGATCGGAGCCAGCATCGCCACGGTCGAGCTGGTGAGCACCGGTCCCCAGAAGTTCGCAACCGCGAAGAGTGTGTGCGCCGTGGACGGTTCGAGGGTGGCGCCGTGCAACGCCAAGCCGCCCCAGAACCAGCCGTAGACCGCGGTCTCGGCCCCGAAGGCGATGGCACCGAAGAGGAAGACATCGCGGTGCGGCCGCGGCAGGCGCTCCCGCACCAACGCTGCAAAGACCGCGAACACCGGCCCGGTGAGCGTCAGCAACCAGAGCCACCACCGGACGTTGCTCCCGTGCGCCGCGAACCACGCTGCGACCGTGCGGGCGTCGTCGTCCACTCCGGGGGGTGTGCCCAGCGCCGCGCCAGCGGCGAGGTAGAGCAGCCCGAAGCCGATGGTTGCCGCGAGGAGCACGCTGGAGCGCTTCATCGCTCGAGTGTTCCATGTCCGTCCCGCCGACGCGGCCGTCAGCTCAGACCGGCAACCCAAGCCTCGGCTTCACGGTGGCTGCGCAACCTGACGAAGGTGAGGTGGGCGAACTCGGGCGACGCCATAGCGGACTCGAAGCGCTGGACGTACTTGCCGTGCTGGGTCCACGACCATCGGATGATGGACTTGTACGGGTCCCACGACCACAGGTTGCTGAGCGGCTCGCGGTTGCCATTCCAGAGCTCCTCACGACGAACCGTGCGGCGCAGGGTGCGGGCGATCACCTGGCGCATGACGGCGCGGCGCGGGAGGTCGAGCCAGACGACGACCTGGGCCCGCTCCCAGACGGGTCCGTCCACGACGACGGTGCGGTAGTTGCCGTCGATCACCCAGCCGTCGGTCGACGCGGTCTCGCGGACGCGAGCGAGGAACCGGTCCGGGTCGATGGGCTCCCAATCGGGCAGGTGGTGGATCGCGTCGAGCTCGACGTGGGGGACGCCGAGGGCCGCGGCGATCGCACGAGCGAGACGGGTCTTGCCGGATCCGGCGTTGCCGACCACCGAGACCCGGTGCACGTCACGGCTCCTCGCGATGCGACACGCGGGCGAGGAACGCGGCCGTGATGCCTCGTGGCGCCTCACTCAGCAGGGGGAAGGCCAGTGCCCGCTTCGGATGGCGCACGTGACGCCGGTTCCGCTCGACGGCGTCGGCCACGTCGACCGCGATCTTCTCCTTCGACACGTCGGCCAGCAGGTGCAGCTTGTAGAAGCGACCGAAGCTGTCACGCGTGGGCGCGTAGCCGTTGACGTTGGCGCCCATGTCGGTGGGGACGAGGCCGACCTCGACGACCGTCGTGCCGACCGGCAGCCCCTTGAGGTCGGCGCGCAGCCCGGCGGTGAAGTGGGTAAGGCCGGCCTTGGTGGCGGAGTACGGCGCCAAACCCGGGAAGGCGCCGACGCCCGCCAGCGACGACACGTTGACGATGTGGCCGCGGCCCCGCTCGATCATGCCCGGCACCACCATGCGGCAGAGCGTCACCGGCGCGACGAAGTTCACCTGCAGGAGGTCGTGCAGGCGCTCGGGCTCGAGGGACGGGAACCACCCCACCTCGTCGACGCCGGCGTTGTTGACGAGGACGTCGATGGGTCCGTCCGCCTCAACTCGGCCGATGAGCGCGCCCACCTGGTCGGCGTCGGCCAGGTCGGCCGGGTAGGCGATGCCACCCAGCGCGGCAGCCAGCTCCTTCAGCGGACCCTCCGAGCGGGCGACGAGGGCGACGTGGGCGCCCCGCCCCGCCAGCTCCCGGGCGATCGACTCGCCGATGCCGCGCGACGCGCCAGTGACGAGCGCGCGCGACCCGGCGAGGTTCACGCCGCCGCCTTGCGCAGCTCGGCCAGGGCGTCGTGCAGATCGGCGGTGAGGTCCCACAGGTCGGGCATCAGCTCCGGACAGGACACCATGCCCACGTTCATCTCGTCCAGGTAGCTCCAGACGGTGATGTTGAGGCCGATCGACTCGAGGATGGGACCCATGGAGAAGATGTCGAGGATGCGTGCGCCGGCGATGTAGAGCGGCTCGCGTGGTCCGGGGACGTTCGACACCACGAGGTTGATGGGCGGTCGGTGGCGATCGGCCAGCCGCAGCTTCGAGTAGAGCTTCATCCATCCCGCGAAGGGACGGGGCGGCGTGAGCTCGCTCCAGTCCATGAGCATGTCGGCGCCCAACGCTTTGTGCACCGCCTTGGCCTCCTTGGTGACAGCCGCGGTGGCGCGCAGCCGTTCCATCGGGTCTTCCATCTCCACGTGCAGCGCGGTGAACATGTTGGAGACGCTGTTGGCGATGTAGTCGTCGGTGGGCTCGCCGGTGCGCACGGAGACGGGAACGCCCGCGACCAGTGCCTTCTCCGGGAGCTGGCCCGTGCGCTCGAGATAGCGGCGCAGCGCGCCCGCGCACACAGCGAGGAACACGTCGTTGAGGGTGACGCCGTCGACGGCCTTCTTGACCTCCTTGAAGTCGTCGAGCGGCATGGCCGTCATGACGAACATGCGGTGGGGCGTGAGCGAACCGTTGAAGGAGAGCTTGGGCGCGGTCAGCGGCAGTGGCGGCTGGACGTCGGCCTGCTTGCGGTGGGCCCGCACGCGCGTGAAGCCCTGCACCGTCCGCTGCAGGAGCCTGGGCAGGGCCACGATGTTGCGGAGGATGGCCGCCAGCGCGCCGAGCAGCAGCTCCCACTGGCTGGGCACGCGGTCGGGTCGCCACGGCGTCGCCGGTCGCGGCGGCGGACCGGCGTCCGGGTCGGCGTCGAGCACGTTGGCCAGCATCTCGGCCGCCGCGATTCCGTCGGCGGCCGAGTGGTGGATCTTGGCCACGAAGCCGATGTGGCCGTCCTCCAGTCCCTCGACGACGGAGATCTCCCAGAGCGGATGGCGGCGGTCGAGCTGGCGGCTGGCGATGTCGGAGCAGACGGCGGAGAGGTCCTCCAGGCGCCCGGGCGCGGGGGCCTGCACGCGTCGGACGTGGTAGTCGAGGTCGAAGTCGGGATCCTCGATCCACACCGGGTGGTGCAGGCCGAGCGGGACGTCGACCATGCGGCGCCGGAAGGGCGGGAGCAGGTGCAACCGCTCGCCCAGCACCTCCTTGAAACGCTCGAAGGTGTAGCCCCCGGGGACCCCCGACGGGTCGAGCACCGAGATCTTCAGCGTGTGCATGTGGAGGGTCGGCGTCTCCATGTAGAGGAAGCCCGCGTCGAACCCCGTGAGACGCTGCACTGCGCGGAAGTGTACGTTCGCCGCCGATGGGGAGCCTCAACCTGGCCGATCTGTTCGAGGCGGCGGCTGACCACTGCGCCGATCGCGAGGCCATCGTCGCCGGCGACCGGCGCCTGACCTACGCCCAGCTCGACGAGCGGGCCAACCGGCTGGCCCACCACCTGGCCCGCCTCGGCGTGGGCCCGAACGACTTCGTCGGCCTGCAGCTGCTCAACGGCCCCGAATACATCGAAGGGATGCTGGCCGCCTTCAAGCTGCGGGCCGTTCCCGTCAACGTGAACTACCGCTACGTCGAGGGCGAGCTGCGCTACCTGTACGAGGACGCGGGCCTCGTCGCCCTCATCGTCAACGAGCAGTTCGAGGACCGGGCCGAGAAGGCCCGCACCGACGTCCTGCAGCACGTCATCGTGCTCGAGCGGGACTACGAGGACGCGCTGGCCGCCGTCCCGTCCGGCGAGCGGGCGTTCCCCGAGCGATCAGCCGACGACCTGTACTGCGTGTACACCGGTGGCACCACTGGCATGCCCAAGGGTGTGCTCTGGCGGCACGAGGACATCTTCTACGCCGCCCTCGGCGGAGGCGATCCCATGCAGATGGGCAACATCGTGCACTCGCCCGAGGAGCTGCCCGAGCGCATCCCCGAGGTCGGGATGACGGCACTGCCGACGCCCCCGCTCATGCACTCGAGCGCGCACTGGCTGGCCTTCTCCATCCTCTTCGGCGGCGGGAAGGTCGTGCTCACACCGCAGGGTCGCTTCGATCCCGACACGGTGTGGCGACTGATCTCCGAGGAGGCGGTGAACACCCTGGTCGTGGTGGGCGACGCCATGGCCATGCCCCTCGCCGATGCCCTCGAGGCCGCGCCGGACGCGTACGACACGTCCTCGATGTTCGTGATCGGCTCGGGCGGAGCGCTGCTGTCGCCCAGCACCAAGGACCGGCTGTCCCGGCTCCTCCCCGCGGTGATGATCGTCGACGGGTTCGGCTCGTCGGAGACGGGCACCATGGGGAGCAAGACGTCCACCGCCGACGGGGGACCCGCAACCGGTCCCCGCTTCACCGTCAACGAGCAGACCGCCGTCCTCGACGACGACCTGCGACCGGTGGTGCCCGGTTCGGGTGCGACCGGACGGCTGGCGCGTCGCGGCCACATTCCCCTCGGCTACCACAACGATCCGGAGAAGACGGCGGCGACCTTCGTCGAGTTCGACGGCGTGCGGTGGGTGCTGCCCGGCGACATGGCCACCGTCGAGGACGACGGCACCGTCGTGCTGCTGGGCCGCGGCTCGGGGAGCATCAACACCGGCGGCGAGAAGGTCTACCCGGAGGAGGTGGAGGCCGCCCTCAAGGCCCATGACTCGGTGGCCGACGCGGTCGTGGTCGGCGTCCCCGACGAACGTTGGGGCGAACGGGTGACGGCGGTCGTGCAGCCTGCGCCTGGCACGTCACCGACGGTCGAGGAGCTGCAGGAGCACTGCCGCACGCTCATCGCCGGATACAAGGTGCCGCGCGCCGTCTGCATTGTCGAACAGATCGAGCGTTCACCATCCGGGAAGGCCGACTACCGGTGGGCTAAAGAGGTGTCAACCAAGGCTCCTGAAACCTGACGACCCGTCAGGAGGTCTGATTAGAGTGCCCGTCATGCCTTCCCGGAGGTCGATCACGAACGCGGCGGTCCGGCGCGTCTTCCAGCTCCCGCCCAGTCCCGAGCTGCCGCCGGGCTGGTGCATCGACATCCCCGATCGCGGGACCGCATTCGTCTGCGACGTCCCCGGACCCACCGAGGACGCACCAACGCTGTTCCTCCTGCACGGCATGGCGTGCACCGCATACCTCAACTGGTTCCCGTCGATCGGGGCGCTGAGCCAGAAGTACCGCGTGGTGATGATGGACATGCGCGGTCACGGTCGCGGCATCCCGGTTGGTCGCTACTTCCGGCTGAACTCCTGTGCCACGGACGCGGTGGCGGTGGCCGACGTGCTCGGCATCGAGAAGTTCATCCCCGTCGGCTATTCGATGGGCGGACCGGTGGCCCAGCTCATCTGGCACGACCATCCCGAACGGGTGGAGGGCATGGTGCTGTGCGCGACGGCGCGCAACTTCCGGGGCAAGCCCCAGGAGCGACTGTTCTTCATGCTCCTGCCGGCGCTGTTCATGGCCGCCGCCATGCGACGCAGGGGTCGACCCCGCAACGGCAACGACCCTGCCGAGATCCTCGCCCGGCGGCTGGCCGACATCCCGGAGAGCGTGAGCATCAAGGACGTCGGCGTCCCGAGCTGGGCCTTGGCCGAGTTCCGTCGCACCAGCCCGTGGACCATGGCCCAGGCCGTCAACGCCATCGGCCAGTTCAGCTCCCATCGCTGGATCAGTGACTGCGACGTCCCGACCGCGGTCGTCGTCACCGCACGCGACAGCTTCATCCCGCCCGGTCGTCAGCTGCGCCTGGCCCAGGCCATCCGCGGCGCCAGCATCCACAGCTTCCCGGGCAACCACGCGGCCTGCGTGCTCGAGAGTCGCAAGTTCGTCCCCGCGCTGCTCGAGGCCTGCGACTCCGTCGCCAGCCGCCTGTAACCCAGGTCAGCCGTCGGTCGAGGCCGCCTTCACGAGCTCGGCCAGGGCCTCCGGGACGGCGGCGGCCAGGTTCCACAGGTCGGGCACGGCCTCCTTGTCGGCGATGAAGCCCCAGTCCACCGAGTCCATGTAGCTGATCACGGTGATGTTGAGGGCGGCGCCGTCCATCACCGGGCCGAGCGGGTTGAGGGCGACGAGGCGGGCGCCCGCGAACCACAGCGGGAACGGCGGGCCCGGGACGTTGGAGATCACCAGGTTGTGCACCACGGGATGGCGGTCGGCCAGCTTGAGCCCCGAGTAGGCGCGTGCGGCGAGGGCGAAGGTGGTCGGTGCCGCGAACTCGGCCCAGTCCTGCAGGAACGTGGCGCCGATGGCCTTGTGCTCCTCCTTGGCGCCCTTGTTGACCTCGTGGATCGCCATCAGCCGTTCGACGGGATCCTCGATGTCGCTCGCCAGCGACGTGAACAGGGCCGACACCTTGTTGGCGCCGCCGGTCGCCTCCTTCTCCTCGTCGTTGCGCACCGAGACGGGCACGACGGCGATGAGCGACTTGTCGGGCAGCTCGCCCTTGCCCTCCAGGAAGCGGCGCAGCGCGCCGGACGCCACCGCCAGGACGACGTCGTTGACGGTGGTGCCGAAGGCCTTCTTCACCGTCTTGATGTCGTCGAGGGACACGCGGCTCATGGCGACGGTGCGGCGCGCGCTCACTGCCACGTTCCACGAGGTGCGGGGCGCAGTGAAGGGCGCGGGCATGCCCGCGCCTGGCTCGCGGCCGCGAACCGTGCGCACCAGCCCCGACACGGAGCGCACGGTGTCGGGGACGACGCGCAGCAGGCTGAAGGGCCGGCGCAGGCGGGAGTTGATGGCGTACCCGACGAGCTCGAGATCGGACGGCTTGCGCTCGGGCTCCCAGTTCTCGGGCGGCGCGGGCTTCTCCTCGGGGTCCTGCTCGAGGTCGAAGAGATGGACCATGAGGTTGGCGCCGCTGACACCGTCGACGGTTGCGTGGTGCATCTTGGCCACCACCGCCACGTTGCCGTCCTCCAGGCCCTCGACGATCCACATCTCCCACAGCGGCTTCGACCGGTCGAGGGGGCGGCTGGCGATGTCGCCGGCGATCTCGGCCAGCTGCTCCTGGGTACCGGGAGACGGGAGGCCGATGCGGCGCAGGTGGTAGTCGAGGTCGAAGTCGGGGTCCTCCACCCACACGGGGTGATGGAGGTTGAAGGGCACGCTCACGAGGCGGCGCCGGAAGGGCTCGACCAGGTGGAGCCGGCTCTCGATGAACGTCCGCACGTTGTCGAACGAGTAGCCGCCCTTCACCGTGGAGGGGTCGAAGATGATGGTGGCGCAGACGTGCATGTGCATCGTCGGCGTCTCGAAGTAGAGGAACGAGGCATCGAGGCCTGTCATCCGTTCCATGGGACCCCCTTTGTCGGCGGTCGCCAGGCTACGGCAGAATCGTTCTGTGACGACCGCCTTCCTCCTCCTGAGCATCGGTGGGCTCCTGCTGGTGCTCAACGCGTTGCGACCCGTACGGCTGGGCCCCTTCGCGATCTTCAGCTTCTTCGCGGGCTGGCTGACCCAGGAGCTGGCCCCGTTCCACCTGGTGCTGCACGTGGTCGCCACCACGGCCTTCGTCCTTGCCGGCGCAGCCGAAGGGGCGACGGGCATGGTGGCAGTGGTGCTGGCCGTCCTGGCTGCGGCCGGGCTGGTGAAGCTCATCCTCGACGCCAACCACGTCGGCGACATCGTCGACGCCGCGTTGCGCGAGGGGCTGGGCGAGCACTACGAGGACAAGATCTCTCCCGAGTTCGCCGAGCTGGAGGACGCCAACGTCCCGTGGCAATCCCTGCTGCTGCCGTTCCGACGGCGCCACAAGGACGTGACGCGGATCCGCAACATCTCCTACGGCCCCTACGGGCATCGCAACCACCTCGACGTCTACAAGCCCAAGAAGGCCACACAGGGCGCGCCGGTGCTCTTCCAGATCCACGGCGGCGGCTGGGTGATCGGCGACAAGCGCGAGCAGGCCATCCCGTTGATGCTGCACATGGCCGCGCGCGGTTGGGTGTGCGTGGCCGCCAACTACCGCCTCAGCCCGCGCGCCACCTTCCCCGAGCATCTCGTCGACCTCAAGAAGGCCTTGTCCTGGATACGTCAACATGTGGCCGAGCACGGCGGCGACCCCGACTTCGTCGTCGTCACCGGGGGCTCGGCCGGGGGCCACCTCACCGCCCTGGTCGGCCTGACCCAGAACGACCCGCAGCTGCAGCCCGGGTTCGAGGACGTGGACACCTCTGTGGCGGCCGCCGTGCCCTATTACGGCGTCTACGACTTCGTCAACGACTTCAAGATCAAGGTGAACGAGGGGAGGGCGAAGTGGTTCCTCACCCGCACCGTGATGAAGGCATCCCGCGAAGACACTCCGGAGATGTGGCGGCTGGCGTCGCCCCAGGCCCTCGTCAGCGCCGACGACCCGCCCTTCTTCGTCCTCCACGGCAGCAACGACACGCTGGTGCCGGTCGAGGAAGCGCGCCGATTCGTCGAGAAGCTCCGTTCGGTGTCCCGCGCCCCGGTCGTCTACGCCGAGCTGCCCGGCGCGCAACACGCCTTCGATATCTTCCCGTCGCTGCGCGCCGGTCACGTGATCCGGGCCGTCGAGCGTTTCCTGGACTACGTGTACAGCGGGCACCTGTCCGAGAAGGTGGAGGTCGATTCGTGAGAGTGGTCGTCGACTACGACCTGTGCGAGAGCAACGCGGTCTGCATGGCGGTCGCGCCCGAGGTCTTCGAGGTGCGCGACGACGACAACCTCTACGTGCTGCAGGACGAGCCGCCTGAGGAGCTGCGCGCCAAGGTGGAGGAGGCGGTGCGCCGCTGCCCGAAGCAGGCCATCGCCCTGCAGGACTGAATTTACGGGGGGCCACGCCGTAAGGTAGAACACGTTCTACCTATGGCCCTCGACCTCCAGCGGTTCGTCGGGCAGGTGTCGGGCGAACCGATGCCGGCCCGGGATGCCGTGAACCAGGCCATGATCCGGCATTGGTGCGACGCCATCGGTGACGCCAACCCCGTCTACACCGACCCCGCGGCGGCCGCGACGTCGGTGCACGGCGGCATCGTCGCCCCGCCCACCATGCTGCAGGCCTGGACCATGCGGGGGCTCAACCCGCCGCCGAGCGGGCAGGGCGTGTTCGCCGAGCTGCTGGCCGAGCTCGACGGCGCCGGCTACACGTCGACCGTCGCGACGAACTGCGAGCAGGAGTACATGCGCTACCTGCGCATCGGCGACCAGCTCACGATGACCCAGACCATCGACTCGGTATCGGACGAGAAGAAGACCGCACTCGGCGACGGCCACTTCGTCACGACGATCATGACCTTCACGGATCAACATGGCGGGGTCGTCGGAACCCAGCGCTGGAGCATCCTCAAGTACAGGCCCCGCGAGCGGAAGCCCGAGACGCCGCCGCGGCCGCGGCCCGCCATCAACCGTGACAACCAGTTCTTCTGGGACGGTGTGAGCGAGGGCAAGCTGCTGATCCAGCGCTGCACCAAGTGCGCGCAGCTACGGCATCCACCCGGCCCCGCCTGCCCCAACTGCGGGTCGCTGGAGTGGGACACCGTCGAGTCATCAGGGCGGGGCACCGTCTACAGCTACGTCGTGCCGCACTACCCGCCCGCGCCGATGTTCGGCGAGGACTACGTGGTGGTGCTCGTCGAGCTCGACGAGGGCGTGCGCTTCGTATCCGACCTGATCGACGTGGCGCCGGGCGACGTCGAGATCGGCATGGCGGTGGAGGTCACCTTCGTCAAGACCGATCCCGAGCTGACCTTGCCCCTCTTCAAGCGGGTCGGGACCTGATGGACTTCGCCCTGAGCGAGGAGCAGGAGGCCGTCGCCGACCTGGCCGGCCGCATCCTCGACGAGCAACAAGGGAGCGCGGAGCGGGCGTGGGCCGAGCTGGCCAAGGCCAACCTGCTCGGCCTGTGTCTGCCCACCGACGTCGGTGGCAGCGGCTACGGCTTCGTCGAGGCGTGCATCCTGTTCGAACAGCTAGGCCGGACGGTTGCGCCGGTGCCGCTGCTGCCGACCGTCGTGTGCGCGATGGCCATCGCCGAACACGGCACCGCCGAGCAGCGCCAGCGCTGGCTGCCCGGCGTCGTCAGCGGCGACGTGGTGCTGACGGCCGACGTGGATGGCTCGCGTTCGGTCGTGCCGTACGCCCACCAGGCCGCCGCGGTGCTGCTGGTGGACGACGACGGCGTCCGCATCGTCGAACGCTCCGAGCTCGAGCTCGAGCGCCAGCAGGCCGGCAGCGGCGAGCCGATGTTCCGCATCCCCCACCACCCGACTTTGCGTGACTTTCCCGCGGATAGTCCGGGAAACTCACGCAAAGTCGGGGAGGGGGTCGGTGACGGAGCAGCGGCGACCGCGTGGATCCGCCTGCACTGGACGGTCGCGCTGTGTGCGGTGCAGACGGGAGTGACCGAGCGGGCCCTGCGCTTGACGGCGGAGTACGTGGCCGGGCGTCAGCAGTTCGAGCGGCCCATCGGCTCGTTCCAGGCCGTCGGCCAGCGACTGGCCGACGCGTACATCGACGTCGAGGCCATCCGGCTCACCATGTGGCAGGCGGCGTGGCGGTTGGCGCACGGCCTCGAGTCCGGGGAGCAGGTCGCCATCGCCAAGTTCCAGGCCAGTGACGGCGGGCAGCGGGTGTGCGCGGCGGCGCAGCACCTGCACGGCGGCGTCGGCGTGGCCCTCGACTACCCGTTGCACCGCTACACGCTGTGGGCCAAGCAGGTGGAGCTGACCCTCGGCTCGGGGACACCCCAGCTGGTGAAGATCGGGGAGCTGCTCTAGTGCCCGCGTCCGTCGGTGAGCAGTTGCCTGAGCTGATCGTGCCGCTCACGCGCACGCTCATCGTCTCGACCGCCATCGCATCGCGCGACTACCAGGACGTGCACCACGATCCCGCGCTGGCCGAGGAGCGAGGATCGCCCGACATCTTCATGAACATCCTGTCGACCAACGGGTTCGTCGGCCGCTTCATCACCGACTGGGCCGGGCCCGACGCCGTCATCAAGAAGGTGTCGATCCGGCTCGGCGCGCCCAACTACCCGGGCGACACGATGACGATGCGGGGCACCGTCAAGGCGGTCACCGATGGTGTGGCCACGGTGAAGGTCGTGGGCAGCAACTCCCTCGGTGACCACGTGACCGGCACGGTGGAGGTCATCGTTCCGTGACGCGAGGCTTCGCCAGGCAGACCGCAATCGTTGGCATCGCGAGCGACGCTTGCGAGCGAGCAAGTGTGATGGCCAATGACAGTGATCGGGGCTCTTCGTGACCTTGTCACGAAGAGCCGCAATCGTTGGCATCGGCGCCACCGAGTTCTCGAAGGCGTCGGGGCGCAGCGAGCTGCAGCTCGGCGTGGAAGCGGTGCAGGCCGCGCTGGCCGACGCGGGGCTCACGCCCGCCGACGTGGACGGCATGGTCACTTTCACCATGGACACCAACCCGGAGATCGAGATCGCCCGATTGCTGGGCGTGCCCGAGCTCACGTTCTTCAGCCGCATCCACTACGGCGGGGGTGCGGCGTGCGCGACGGTGCAGCAGGCCGCCATCGCGGTGGCGACGGGCGTGGCCGACACCGTCGTCTGTTACCGGGCCTTCAACGAGCGCAGCGGCAACCGTTTCGGCGCCGGCGTCCACACCCGCGGCGCGGTGCCGACGGCCGAGGGGGCGGCCTACGCCTGGTACGTGCCCTTCGGCTTGATGACACCCGCGGCGTGGGTCGCGATGTTCGCTCGACGGGCCATGCACGAGTTCGGCTGGACGAGCGAGGACTTCGGCAAGGTGGCGGTCGCCGATCGCAAGCACGCCGCCACCAACCCGGCCGCCTGGTTCTACGAGCAGCCGATCACGCTGGAAGACCATCAGGCGTCGCGCTGGATCGTCGAGCCGCTGCACCTGCTCGACTGCTGCCAGGAGAGCGACGGGGCCCAGGCGCTCGTCATCACCACCACCGAGCGGGCGCGCGACCTGCAGCAGAAGCCGGCCGTCATCGCGGGCGCGGCCCAGGGCGTGGCTGCCGACCAGCACATGATGACGAGCTACTACCGCGACTCCATCACGGGCCTGCCGGAGATGGGCGTGGTGGCGCGCGAGCTCTACGCGCAGTCCGGCATCGGACCCGACGACATCCCCACCGCCATCATCTACGACCACTTCACGCCGTTCGTGCTCACCCAGCTCGAGGAGTTCGGGTTCTGCGGCCGGGGCGAGGCGGCCGGCTTCATCGCCGACGGCACCATCGAGATGGGTGGGCGGCTGCCCATCAACACCCACGGCGGACAGCTGGGCGAGGCCTACATCCACGGGATGAACGGGATCGCCGAAGGTGTCCGGCAGATCAGGGGAACCGCTGTCAACCAGGTCGACAGCCCCGAGCACGTGCTCGTCACTGCCGGGACGGGCGTGCCGACCAGCGGCTGCATGCTCGGCGTGGATCGGTAGCGCGATGCACCTGGTGCTGAGCCCCGAGGTCGAGGCGTTCCGCGACGGGCTGCGGGCGTACTTCACCGAGCTCATGACGCCCGAGCGCCTGCACGGACTGGCCTACTCCGACGCGAGCGGCGAGGTGTACCGCGACGCGGCGCGGCAGATGGGCCGCGACGGCAAGCTCGGCATCGGCTGGCCCGTCGAGTACGGCGGTCAGGGGCGGTCGCCCCTCGAACAGTTCATCTGGTTCGACGAGGCGGAGCGGGCCTACGCGCCGACCCTGCTCGTCACGTTGAACACGGTCGGGCCCACGCTGATGCGGTTCGGATCCGAGGAGCAGAAGCAGTACTTCCTGCCCAACATCCTCAAGGGCGAGCTGCACGTCGCCGTCGGATACACCGAACCCGAGGCGGGCACCGATCTGGCGTCGCTCCGCACCAAGGCGACACGAGATGGCGACGAGTACGTCATCAACGGCAGCAAGGTCTTCACCACTGGCGCCAGCGACGCCGAGTACGTGTGGTTGGCGTGTCGCACCGACCCGGACGCGCCCAAGCACAAGGGCATCTCGCTGTTTCTCGTCGACACGACGTTGCCCGGCTTCAAGGTCACGCCGATGGACATCATCTCGGGGCAGCGCACGACGGCGACCTACTACGACGACATGCGGGTGCCCGCGTCGGCCATGGTCGGCAGCGAGAACGAGGGCTGGAAGATCATCACGCAGCAGCTCAACCACGAGCGTGTCGCGCTCTCGGCCCCGGGCCGCACCGAGCGCATGCTCTACGAGACGCTGGCGTGGGCCAAGGAGACGGGTGCCATCGACCAGCCCTGGGTCCGCCTCAACCTGGCGCGCGTCAAGGCCAAGACCGAGACCCAGCGGCTCATGAACTACCGGCTGGCGTCGGACATGTCGGCGGGCACGCTGAAGGCGGCCGACGCGTCCGCCCTCAAGGTCTACGGCACCGAGCTGGCCGTCGAGGCGTTCAAGCTCCTGCTCGAGATCGTGGGCGCGTCCGGCACCCTCAAGGACGACTCACCTGGGATCCCTCTGCACGGCCGCCTCGACAGGGCCTGGCGCCGCGCCGTCGTCACCACCTTCGGCGGCGGTGTCAACGAGGTCCAGCGCGAGATCATCGCCACCACCGGGCTCGGTTTGCCCCGTTCGCGCTGACCCTTCAGCGGCAAAAGTGGAACGTGTTCTCACTTCGCCGGTAGCCTGACGGGATGGCAAACGCGGTCATCGTGGAAGCGGTCAGGACACCGATCGGCAAGCGGAACGGGTGGCTGTCGAGCCTGCATCCGGCCGAGATCCTCGGCGCCGTGCAGATCGAGGTGCTCAAGCGCTCGGGTGTCGATCCGGCGCTCGTCGAGGAGGCCATCGGCGGGTGCGTGACCCAGGCAGGGGAGCAGGGCGCCAACATCACGCGTTGGGCCTGGCTGGCCGCCGGCCTGCCCCAGGAGACGGCCGCGACCACCGTCGACAGCCAGTGCGGCTCGGCGCAGCAGGCCAACCACCTCATCAACGGACTGATCGCCGCGGGCGCCATCGACGTCGGCATCGCGTGCGGCGTCGAGGCGATGAGCCGCGTCGGACTCGGCGCCAACGTGCTGAACGGGCCGGGCAACCCGCGGCCCGACAGCTGGGACGGCGACAGCCCCGACCAGTTCACGGCGGCGGAGCGCATCGCCAAGAAGCGCGGCATCACGCGTGACGACGTCGACGCCTTCGCCCTCAGCTCGCAGCAAAAGGCGGCACGCGCCGTCGCCGAAGGCCGCTTCGAGCGCGAGATCGCGCCGGTGGAGGCCGACGGCCAGGTGGTGTCCAAGGACCAGGGTCCGCGCGACACCACCATCGAGGGGCTCGGCAACCTCAAGCCCGTGATCCCGGACGGCATCCACACCGCGGGCAACAGCAGCCAGATCTCCGACGGGGCCGCCGCCGTCCTCTGGATGACCGACGACAAGGCCGCCGAGCTCGGCGTCAAACCCCGCGCCCGCATCGTGGCCCAGGCCCTCGTGGGCAGCGATCCGTACTACCTGCTCGACGGTCCGCCCGAAGCCACCGCCAAGGTGCTGAAGAAGGCGGGCATGACCAAGGACGACATCGACATCTTCGAGGTCAACGAGGCCTTCGCGTCCGTCGCCCTGAGCTGGGCCAGCGTCATCGAGCCCGACATGGACAAGGTGAACGTCAACGGCGGCGCCATCGCCCTCGGCCATCCCGTCGGCAGCACCGGGAGCCGCCTCATCACCACCGCCCTGCACGAGCTCGAGCGCAGCGACAAGCAGTTCGCTCTCATCTCCATGTGCTGCGGCGGCGCGCTCGCAACAGGAACGATCATCGAGCGGTTGTGACGGTCGTCGACGGCGGGAAGCGGGCGCAGAACCAGGCGGCCCGACGCCGGCGCGTCATCGAAGCAGCGAGCGAGCTTGCCGTCGCGGGTGGGTACGACGCCGTGCAGATGCGGGACGTGGCCGACAAGGCCGGCGTCGCCCTCGGCACCCTCTACCGGTACTTCCCGTCCAAGGACCAGCTGCTGTGCGCGGCGTTGGTGGAGTCGGCCAACGACCTGCACAGGCGCCTGGCCCAGAAGCCGCCGCGCGGTGACACCCAGGCCGACCGTCTGGTCGACGTGCTCCGGCGGGCCAGCCGCTTCCTCGAGCGCGAGCCTCGGCTGACGGCGGCGATGGTCGCGGCCCTGTCCTCCCCGGACCCCGCGACCGTCGAGGTCAAGCAGGAGGCGTTCGACGTCCTCCACAAGATCATCACCACCGCCGTCAACGCCGGCGACGACGAGCAGCAGCGGGGCATCGTGCGCACCGTCGGCCACGTGTGGTTCGCCACCCTCATCCAGCGGGCCGCGGGCATGGGCTCGCCCGCCACCA
The DNA here is from genome assembly GCA_041166085.1 of Actinomycetota bacterium. Classification (GTDB taxonomy): domain Bacteria; phylum Actinomycetota; class Acidimicrobiia; order Acidimicrobiales; family JAFATL01; genus JBEEFP01. The sequence continues at coordinate 96,431 of JBEEFP010000038.1, read as the reverse complement.
TGGGCGACGACCTCGAGACGGCGGGGCGGCTCCTGCTGCAAGGGTGGAACGGCGCCACTCGGGGGTAGGGCACCCTCATGGGTGCGCAGACACAGTCCTGGCCGGAAGCCCTCTGGCTCGTGCGCCACGGTGAGAGCTCGGGCAACGTCGCCGCCATGCGGGCCGAGACGAGTGGGGCCGCCCTCATCGACATCGCCACGCGCGACATGGACGTCCCGTTGTCGGACCGCGGCGAACGCCAGGCCAAGGCCCTCGGTGCGTGGATCGGCGAGCAGCCCGCCGACCAGCGGCCCACCGCCGTGCTCTCGTCGCCCTATCAGCGGGCGTGTCAGACGGCCGAGATGGCGGTCGCGTCTGCGGGCCTGGATGTCGAGATCACGGTCGACGAGCGGCTCCGCGAACGGGAGTTCGGCGTTCTTGATCGACTGACCAAGGCCGGCATCACCGAGCGCTTTCCGGAGGAGGCCGAGCGCCGCACGTTCCTCGGCAAATTCTACTACCGGCCCCTTGGCGGCGAGTCGTGGGCCGACGTCGTCCTCCGCCTGCGCAGCGTCGTCGACACGGTTTCGCTCGACTACTCAGGTGAGCGCCTGATGGTCGTCACCCACCAGGTCGTCGTCTTGATGTTCCGCTACATCCTGGAGGGGATGCGCGAGCAGGAGGTGCTGGCCGTCGACCGCGACGTCGAGGTGGCCAACTGCTCGCTGACGGCGTACGAGCTGGACCCCGGAGCGGGTCGGCGACGGCCGTTGGTGCTGCGCCGCTTCAACGACGTGTCCCCGCTGACGGACGAGGGCGAGGAAGTCACCGAGGAGCCGGATGTCCGCGTCGCCCCTCGCTGACGCCCTGCGCGACCGTCCACTCCCGCGCCACGACGGCGACACTGACAAGAACAGCCGGGGGTCGATCCTCGTCGTCGCCGGCTCAGCCCGCACGCCCGGCGCCGCCCTGCTGGCGAGCACCGCCGCGCTGCGGGTGGGGGCGGGCAAGCTGCAAGTGGCGTCGGCGCCCGAGCAGACCACTCCCATCGGCATCCACGTCCCCGAGTCGCTGGTGATGGGCTTCGACGACGAGGCGGCGGTAGCGCGCGCGGTGGCGGGGAGCGACGCGGTCGTGGTGGGACCAGGGCTGCTCGACGACGACGCCGATCTCGTGCAGCTGGTGTGCGCGGCCATCGTTGCCGACAGCCCCGACACCACCGTGGTGATCGACGCCGGCGCGCTCGGGCGCCTCCCTGACACACTTCCGGCCCGCACCGTGCTCATGCCCAACGAGCAGGAGGCGGCCGATCTGCTCGGCGGCGGCGAGGACGCAGTCGACGCCCTCGACCTGGCGCGGCGCTACCAGGCGGTGGTGACGGTGCGGGGCGCCGAGACCTGGACCGCCGATCCCGATGGCACGGTCGTGTGCGACGACGCCGGCAACGCGGGACTGGCGGTGTCGGGCTCGGGCGACGTCCTCGCCGGGATGGTCGGCGGCCTGGCTGCGCGCGGCGCCGAGCCCCTGACCGCTGTGCTGTGGGCCGTGCACGCCCACGGTGTCGCCGGCGACCGCCTGGCCCAGCGCGTGGCGCCGATCGGATTCCTGGCGCGCGAGCTGCTCGACGTCATCCCCGGCGTGCTGAGCGAGCTCAGTCGTCCGACCTGACCGCGGCCTCGAGGGCGCGGCGGTCGAGTTTGTCCATGGCGGTCAGCGGGAGGGCGTCGATGACCAGCAGCTCGTCGGGCAGCTTGTAGGTCGACAGCCGCTCGGCGCCGAAGCGGCGCAGCTCGTCGAGCGCCGGGGGCCGGGCCGCGTCAGCGGGGACGACGACGGCCACCGCCCGTTCGCCCATGACGAGGTCGGGCTTGGCCACGACCGCGACGGCGGCGACCGACGGGTGGGCGAGGAGCACCTCCTCGACCTCCACCGGGAACACGTTGTACCCGCCCCGCACGTACATCTCCTTGCTGCGCCCGGCCAGGAACAGCCGGCCCTCGTCGTTGACGTATCCGAGGTCGCCGGTGCGGACGTGGCCGTCGGGCCAGAAGGCGGCGGCGGTGGCCTCGGGGTTCCGGAAGTATCCGGTCATGGCGGTGGGGGAGCGCAGGCACACCTCGCCCACCTCGCCGACGGGCATGGGCCGGCCCTGCTCGTCCCGGATCGACAGCTCGACCTCGGCGCGCGGGAAGCCGACACCGAGCCCCTCGTCGAGCGGGTCGTCCGGCGATGTCCCCGTGCCGCAACCGCCGCTCTCGGTGCACGAGTAGCGCAGCGACACCGGCGCGCCCAGCTTCTCGTGCGCCTCGTGCAGCAGCGGGAGGGGGCACGGCCCGGCGCCGAGCACGATCGACTGCACGCAGGACAGGTCGTGGTCGGCGAGCCGCGGGTGGCGCAGGATGAGCGCGAGCTGGGTGGGGACGCCCCCGAGGTTGGCCATGCGGTGCTCGCTGATGATGCGCAGGGCCTCGCCCGCCGACCACCGCTCCTGCAGGTAGGTGGTGCCGCCCTTCTGCAGGTGCCACTGGAACTTGGTCATGAAGCCGATGTGGGCCAGCGACGTCGAGCCGAGCGACGGACCGCCGCCGCCCCACGCCGTGCCGGCGTCCGCCTGGGTGATGGCCTCGAGCTGGCGGTTGCCGAACATGGCGCCCTTGGGGGTGCCTGTCGTGCCTGACGTGAACACGATGGCGACGAGCCGGTCCGGGTCCGGGGGGAGGGGCGGAGGGCCCTCGCCCGCCACCCGCAGCGCGTCCACCTCGGCCTCGTCCCGGAGGACCAGCGTGGGCTCCACCAAGGCGAGGAGGGTCTCCTGCTCCGCCTCCGTCAGCCGCGGGTTCACGCCCGCGGTGGCCGCTCCGAGCTTGGCGGCGGCCGCGTAGGCCACCGCATAGATCGAAGAGGTCGGGAGGGCCAGACCGAGTACGGTCCCAGGCCCGATGCCTCTTCCTGCCAGGCCCGTGGCAACCTCGTCGGAGTGACGGTCCAGCTCCGCGTAGCTGCGAGGACGCCCGTCGGGGTCGACGAAGGCGGGCGTGGGACCGAAGCGGGCGCCGGCGGCCCGCACTCTGGAGGGGAGCATCGGACAGGTGATCCTAAAGGTCCCCTAGAACCAGTACCTGACGGGTTGTTAGAATTTTTGCCACTCCGGGTGGCCGGTCGAAAAGGGGGAGAAGGGTGAGGATCCGCACCGCAGCACTCGTGGTCGTGCTCTGTCTGATCACGGCTGCCTGCGGGTCGCGACTGAGCGCCGACGACAAGAAGGTGTTCGCAAGTGGGGGTGGCGCCAGCTCGGGCGTGGGCACCGCCACCGGGACCGGTACCGACACGGGGACGGGTACCGACACCGGTGCGGTCGCCGGCGGTGACGCCACGGCGACCGGCGGCGCGGCGCCGACCGGCGCGGGGGGCACCGCCACCAAGGCCGGCGCCACGCCCCCGCCGACAGCCCCCAAGGGCGGCAACGGCGGGGCCACCGACGTCGGTGTGACCGCCACCGAGATCTCCATCGCCGTGCTCACCGACCGCACCGGCCCGGTGCCGGGCATCTTCGAGCCGTCGGTACGGGCCACCCAGGCGTGGGCCAACTACATCAACGGCAAGGGCGGCATCTTCGGCCGCAAGATCAAGGTCATCCCCATCGACTCCAAGACCTCCGCGGGCGACAACCGGGCCGGCGCCCTCCAGGCCTGCAAGCAGGCGTTCGCCATCGTCGGTTCCATGTCCGCCTACGACGACGGCGGCGCGTCGGCCATCAACGACTGCGGCATCCCCGACATCTCCGCCACCGTCGTCAACCCACCGCGTGACGCGTGTGGCCCGTGCTACGCCGCGTTTCCCAACCTGCGCCACTACGTCCTCGGCTCCAAGAAGCTGCTGTCGGACGCGAACGCGGGCGCCAAGGACAAGGCGGCCATGATCTGGCTCAACGCCTCGGTCGCCAGTTACAACGCCCACAAGAACATGCAAGCGGCGCAGTCGATTGGCTACAACTTCGTCTACCAGAAGCAGGTCGAGGTCGTGGAGCCCAACTACACGCCCTACGTCGTGGACATGAAGAACGCGGGCGTGCAGTACGTCAGCATGGTCGGCGACAACAACTCGATCGCCCGCATGATGAAGGCGTTCAAGTCGCAGAACTACACGCCCAAGGTGCGTGAGTTCGACACCGTCATCTACGACCCCAAGTTCCTGCAGCAGGCGGGCGACGCGGCCGAGGGTGTGTACACCTCGATCACGATCACGCCACTCGAGGAAGCAGCGTCGAACCCCGAGTACTCGCTCTACCTCGACAGCCTGAAGCGCAGCTCGGGCGGCAGCCCCGACGGGTTCTTCGGCGCGTACGCGTGGTCGGCGTCGCGCCTGTTCCAGGAGGGGCTGGAGAAGACGGGGCCGCAGGCCACGCGCGCCAAGCTCCTCGACTTCCTCAAGAACCTGCACTCGTGGGACGACCACGGCCTGCACGCGGCGCATGACATCGGGAACAAGACGGCGGCCAACTGCTTCATCTCCCTCGTGGTGAAGGGCGGCAAGTTCACGCGCAACGCCCCGGCCAAGGGCTACGACTGCAACCGCACCCCGATGTTCCCGCCGGCATGATCGAACGCCTCAGGGGTCAGCGCCCCGCCGTGCTCGCCATGATGGGCCTCGGCGTGGTGCTGCTCCTGTGGCTGCTGATCGACGGGGGCGGCAACAAGTTCTTCACCTATCTGGTGCTGGGGCTGATCACCGGCTCGGTGTACGCCATCGCGGCCAGCGGACTGGTCGTCACCTACACGACGTCCGGCATCTTCAACTTCGCCCACGGCGCCATCGGCATGGTGATGGCCTTCATGTACTGGCAGCTGCGGGTGGCCTGGGGCCTGCCCACGTGGCTGGCCTTCATCCTCGTGGTCTTCGTCATCGCCCCGCTCTTCGGTGCGGTGATCGAGCGGGTGCTGATGCGGAACCTGGCCGGGGCCACCGTGGTCACCACCGTCGTCATCACCATCGGGTTGCTCGTCATGCTCATCGGCGTGGCCCAGTCGGCGTGGCCACCGAGCGACGCCCACCTCGTCGACGAGTTCTTCTCCGGCACGTCCATCACCCTCGTCGGCATCCGCATCAGCGGACACCAGCTCTTCTCGCTGGCCGCAGCCGTCGTCGCCGCGGGCGTCCTCTACGTGGTGCTCAACCGCACGCGCGTGGGTCTGGCGATGCGGGCCGTGGTCGATGACCGCAACCTGGTGGCCCTCAACGGTGCCCGCCCCAACCAGGTCTCCATGCTTTCGTGGGCCATGGGCGCGTCATTGGCGGCCCTCGCCGGCGTCTTACTTGCACCGATCGTCCAGCTCGAGATCTTCACCCTCACATTGCTCGTCATCAACGCCTACGCCGCGGCCATGGTGGGCCGCCTCCGCAGCTTGCCCCGCACGTTCCTCGGCGCCATCGCGCTGGGCCTGTTCATCGAGTTCTACCGGGGCTACGCGCCCAACCCGAAGTCCGAGACGTGGAGCCAGCTGAACCAGGGGCTCAGCGGGTCCCTGCCGGTGGTGTTCCTCTTCCTGGCGCTCCTCTTCCTGCCTCAGGCCCGACTGCGCGTCGGCAGGCTGGTGGGCGCCAAGGCGCCGCGTGTGCCTCGGTTGGCCGAGTCGATCGTGGCCGCTGTCGGCCTCGTCATCGCGACCTGGGTGGTCAGCGGCTTCCTCACCGAAGCCAACCAGGCCCGGGCCGGGAAGGGACTGGCGTACGCGCTGGTGATGCTGTCCCTTGTTCCCCTCACCGGCTACGCGGCCCAGCTCTCGCTGGCCCAGCTCACGTTCGCGGGCCTCGGCGGGTTCGCCATGGGCAAGTTCGGCGCTGACTGGGGCTTCGGTCCCGGCCTGCTGCTCGCCGCGGTCATCGCGGGCGTCGCCGGCATGCTCTTCGCGCTGCCCGCGCTGCGGCTGCAAGGGCTCTACCTCGCGCTCACGACGATGGCCTTCGCGGTGATGCTCGACAAGATGTTCTTCAACAAGACGTACGGCTTCGGGTTCGGCGGCAGCATCCACGTCCCCCGACCGAGTCTGTTCAAGGGCGAGCAGGCGTTCATGGTCCTGATGGCCATCGCCTTCGGCGCCATGGGCATCATGGTGCTGGCGATAAAACGTGGGCCTTTCGGGCGACGGCTGGCGGCCATGCGCGACAGCCCGGCCGCGTGCGCCACCCTCGGTCTCGACCTCACCCGCACCAAGCTGGCGGTGTTCGCCCTCAGCGCGGCCATGGCCGGTGTTGCAGGCGTCTTCTTCGGCGCCCAGCAGGGTTCGCTGGGGTCGACCGACGTGCTCATGGAGCAGGGTCTGCCCGTGCTGCTGCTCGCGGTCATCGGCGGCGTGACCTCGGTGAGCGGCGCGCTGCTGGGCGGCCTGCTCTTCGGCCTGCGCCCGTTGCTGGAGGACTCGGCCCCGAGCCTGGCCGGTGTCACCTACCTGGTGATCGGCGCGGTCACCGTCAGCCTGGGCCGCAACCCCAACGGCCTCTCCTTCTTCCTGTCGGAGCGCCTCGGCAAGTTCATGCCGTGGCGGCGCTACTTCGACCGGCCGTCCTCTGACGCGTCGGCTCCGCCGACCGTCGACCTCACCGAGCGCGAGCTCGTCGGGAGCGCACCATGAAGCGATCACACGCATGGGTGGCCTTCGTCGCCGGCGTCAACCTGGCCTTGGCGTCGATCGCCGGGTTGCTGGTGCCGGCCCACGCCGAGGACGCGCCGCCGGTCACGGGCATCGGCGGTTACTCGCTGTCGGCCTCCGCGGCGGCCACCCGGCAGATCTTCAAGCCGGAGAACAACATCATCCCGGCCGAGAACCTGCTCGACCTCTCGATGCCGTACTCGACGGCCCAGCTCACCCAAGGGTCGAGCCACGCGGTCGGCAGCACGGTGTGGCCGGGCGACACCATCGCCACCGCGTGCCGGGCGTCGGACCAGGTGCCGTGCTATCCGTTCTTCGCCGAGTCCTTCTTCCCGCAGGGACCGGCCGACGGCAAGGCGCCTCAGGAGATTCCCGGCACCACCATGGCCGCCCACTCCGAAGAGCAGGAAGCGGTCGGCAAGGGCGAGTACACGCCGCAAGGCGGCGGCGGGAACTCTGTCGGCGCGTCGACATCGACGTCCACGTCGTCGATCAAGACCGGCACCGCGGTGGCCGAGTCGGTGAGCCGGGCGTCGGACATCATCCTCGGGGCCGGTGTCATCCGCATCGAGTCGGTCGTGACCCACGCCAAGGCGGTGAGCGACGGCAATACGGGCGACGCGTCGGGGAGCACCGCCGTCACCGGGTTCACCATTGCCGGCTTCCCGGTGTCGGTGGGCCAGGACGGCGTGAGCATCGCCGGCCAGATCAGCACCGGCGACCCGCTGGGGCCGTTGGCACCGGCCATCGACCCGGTCAAGGCGGCCCTGCAGACGATCGGCGCGTCCATCCAGCTGAGCAAGCCCCTTGTCACCAAGGACGGCGCCAAGGGCGACGTGGTCGCGGGCGGGCTCATCATCACCTTCGACAACGCCATCGTCATGGCGAACATCCCGCCCGAGGCGAAGGCCAACTTCCCGGTCGACCCGCAGGGCAAGACCACCCTCGTGTTCGGGTCGGCGTCGGCCACGTCCGAGGCGTCACCCGGCTTCGGTGACGGGCTGGTCACGGAGGACACGGGGCCACTCGTGGCCGCCCTCGACGAGGTGGCGCCTGCCGACTTCTCGGCCGGCGACTCGGTGGCGGTGTCCACGGGTGACGCCACGCCCGTCGCCGCGTCAGTGCCCACCGGCGGCGCCACGGTGCAGCCCGCCGTCGCGGTCGGGCCGGTGAGCGGCAAGTCCGTCGGGCTCGGGCTCGTCATACTTGCGCTGGTGGGTGCGATCGGCGCCGCCTTCGGGCTCCAACGTCTTGGCACCGGGCTGTTCGCACCGACCACCGTGACCGCCTGTTCCCAGGAGAAGCCGTGACCCTCGACGCCATCCCCGTGCTCACCGAGGACGAGGTCCCCACCCACGGGCGCGAGCGGGTGGCCCGCCTGCGGTCGAGCGTGGGAGGCCTGCGCACGCGTGCCGTTGCGCGCGGGCTGGACTTCTACCTGTTCCTCGCCGGCGCCGTGCTGGTGCCGTTCGGCATCTTCGTCATGGTGTTGGGCTGGTACGGCGCATCCCACACCGGCTACCTGTTCGAGCAGATCCCGTACGTGATCTCGGGCGGCCTCATCGGCCTCGGCCTGGTGCTGGTCGGCTCGTTCGCGTACTTCGCCTACTGGCTCACCCGCATCTTCCATCAGCAGCGGGAGCAGGCCGATCGCACCATCGCGGTCCTCGAGCGGCTGGAGTCACGTCTCGGCGACCTGCCCGCCACGACTGCGTCGTCTGGTGCCGGTGCGCGGCCGGCGGCCCGCAACGGGGGCGCGCAGTACGTCGCGACGGCGAGCGGGACGATGTTCCACCTGCCCGACTGCGCCGTCGTCGCCAACCGGCCCAGGCTGCGCAAGGTGCGGGGCGACGAGCGCGGCATGGAGCCCTGCAAGCTGTGCGATCCCCTCGGCGTCATCACGGAGGCCTGACGTGGCTCTGCTCGAAACCGTCGGCGTCAACGTCCGCTTCGGTGGACACCACGCCGTCCGCGATGTCGACCTCGCGGTCGACGCCGGCCGCGTCACCGGGCTCATCGGCCCCAACGGCGCGGGCAAGACGACGACGTTCAACGCCATCACCGGTCTGCAAGAGACGGCGGGCGGCAAGGTCATGCTGGACGGCGAGGACATCTCCTCGCTGAAGCCGCACCAGCGGGCCCGGCGCGGCATCGCCCGCACGTTCCAGCGCCTCGAGGTCTTCGGGTCGTTGTCGGCACGGGAGAACATCCTCGTGGCGGCCGAGATCCGCAACAGCTGGGCGTCCGACAAGGAGGACGCACGGCACGCGGTCGAGGACATCATCGACCTCGTTGGTGTGCGGGCCGTGTGCGAGGAGCGGGTCGACTCAATGCCCACCGGCTTCGCCCGTCTGGTCGAGCTCGGGCGGGCCCTGGCGACGCGGCCCAAGGTCCTGCTGCTCGACGAGCCCGCGTCCGGTCTGGACGACGCCGAGTCCGACGCTTTCGCCGACCTGCTCATCGAGCTGGCCAAGAGCGGCATGGCCGTCCTGCTCGTCGAGCACGACGTCCAGCTGGTGATGAAGGTGTGCGACATGATCCACGTGCTCGACTTCGGCGCCATCCTCGCGGTGGGCACGCCCGATGAGATCCAGAAGGACGAGCGCGTGCTCGAGGCCTACCTGGGCGCCAGCGCGTAGATGGCCGCTGCCGCGCCGCTGCTCGAGCTGCGCAACGTGCGGGCCGCGTACGGCAAGATCGAGGTGCTGCACGGCGTCGACCTCGTCGTCCCCGAAGGCTCGGTCGTCGCGCTGCTCGGGCCCAACGGCGGGGGCAAGACCACCACCCTCAAGGTCGCGTCGGGGCAGATGGCGGCGACCGCCGGCTGCGTCCACATCGCGGACAGCCACGTCAACGGCGCGTCGGCCGACTCGCTGGCCCGGCTCGGTGTCTGCACCATCCCCGAGGGCCGGGGGATCTTCCCCAACCTCACGGTGCGCGAGAACCTACGGATGGCCACCTACGGCGGCATCCACATGGACGAGGTCGAGGACATCGCCTACACCCGGTTCCCGCGGCTCGGGGAGCGGCGGACGCAGGTGGCGGGCACGCTGTCGGGCGGCGAGCAGCAGATGCTGTCGCTGGCCCGTGGGCTGGCGGTCAACCCCGCGCTCCTGATGCTCGACGAGCTGTCGATGGGACTGGCGCCGATCATCGTCGAGCAGCTCTACGAGATCGTCGCCCAGATCGCCCAGGAGGGCGTCTCGATCCTCGTGGTCGAGCAGTTCGCCCGCACCGTCCTCGGCGTCGCCGACTACGCCGCCATCATGCTCCACGGCCGCATCACCAGCGTCGGCCAACCCGCCGATCTCGAAGAGGAGCTCCAAGCCGCCTACCTGGGCGCCTGACCCCGCCCTTCTGGTGCACTACGAGCCACTATTGGTTGTAAGTGCACCAGAACGTTCGAGGACGGTGCGGACAGCGTCCACGAACAGCTCCGGCTCGGTCACCAGCTCATGCCAATTGGTGCGGATCACCTGGAACCCGGCCGCGATCAGGAGCTTGTCGCGCCGCTGGTCGAGGACGGTGGCAAACCAGTTCTCACCGTGGAACTTCTTGCTGTCGGCCTCGATCACGAGGCGGGCGAGCCGGTAGAGGAAGTCGATGCGGCCCACAGGAGCGGCGGTGCCGCCCACTTCGACCTGCCGATCAGGAAGCGGCAGGTCGGCGGCGCGGAGAACGACCTTCACCAGCTCTTCGAGCTCGCTCTCGGTCAGCTCCCCGTCCACGTCGGCGAGTGCGGCCAGGAGCTTCTTGGTGCCGCGCCGTCCCCACGACCCGGTCTCGGCAAGGACGATGCCGAGTTTGCCGGCGGTCGTCAGCTTGCGCTGCAAGACGGCTCGCACGAACGCCTTGGCCGCCTCGAGGCTCCGGCGGCCACACTCGTCGAACACCGTCCGCTCGATGCTCGTGACGGGAATCCCGTCGATGACCTTCACGTGGTGCTCGGGCAGGAACGTCGTGCTGTGCTCGTTGCCGTAGTGGTATCGGCGACTCGGCCGCCGTGTCTGGGTGACCTCGACCGGTCCCTCGCGATAGCCGGGGAGACGCCACAACGCAGCTGCCGCGCGACCTGAGATTGCCGCACCCGGGCCGCCGGCGAGCACCGCGATCATCAGCTGCTGCCGCCACGTCCGCTGCGACCCGGCGATGCGGTACACACCCCACACGACTCGCTCGACGACGCCCCTGCGCAGCAACGACCGGAGTTCGTTGGGATCGAGACCGCACGCAACGGCCTGCGTGCGGGCGAACACGGAATGCTGGCGCTCGGCCAGCCGCATGAGCTGCTTCATGCCCGCCAAGGATGCCAAGGGGGTGTGACAAGCCGCCGTTGTCAACCTCTTGGTGCACTTGCTTCCAATAGTGGTCCGTACTGCACCAGGAGGTCGGGGGAGGGAGGCACCACAGCTCGGATGCAGGCCTGCCACATGGTGCAAAAGGGACACGGGTGGGAGCATCCCAGCCATGAGCGGGGTGCTGGGCATGCTGGTGCGGACGGGAGTCCGGCGGCGGCGGTGGGCGGTCGTGGCGGTCGCGCTGCTGACCGCCGCCGGGGGCACGACCGCGCTGACGGCGCTGGCCGCGGCGCGGCGGACGAGCAGCAGCGTGACGCGAGCCTTGGACGATGCCGCCGCCGCCGACGTGTCGGTTGACGTGAACGTGGTCGACGCCGCCCGCCTCGCCCGCGTGCGGGCGCTGCCCGAGGTGGCCGACGTCTCCGTCTACCTCTTCACCGCCCTCCGCCCGGCCGGCACCGACATGACGGCCGGACTCGAGAGCACCGGGGTCTCGCCCATCGACGGCAAGGCCTTCCACGCCATGGACCGGCCCCGCTTCCGCGCCGGCCGTGCGCCCCGGCCCGACGCCCTCGACGAGGTCGCCGTCAACGACAACCTGGCCGCCCGCCTTCACCTCCATCCCGGCAGCCGCATGACGGTCGAGGCGTACCGCCAGAATCAGGTCGAGGCCATCTTCGGCGACCAGGGTCCGGTGACGCCGGCGGGCGTCAAGATCGACGCCACCGTCACCGGCATCGTCGAGCCCCTCGACGCGCTGGCCGCACGCGGGAGCAGCCACGAAGGCTTCGGCGTGATCGTGACGACGCCCGCCCAGTGGCGCGCCTACGGCACCAAGCCGCTCGACTTCACCGGCGACACGCCGCCGGAGGGCGACATGGCCGCCTTCCGCGCCCTGCTGCGCGCCCGCCTGGTCCATGGCGATCGGGACGCCGGCCGCTACCTGCGCGACGTCTTCCGCATCTACGGCGACGCGGCCGACACGACCTTCAGCGAGGCCCGCCCCGAGCTCTTCCGCACCGCCGGCGACTCGGTGCGGGTCCAGAGCATCGCCCTGCTCCTCTTCGGCCTGGCCGCCGCCCTCGCCGGCATGGTCGCAGCCGGCCAGGCGGCGAGCCGCGACGCCGCTCTGGCGGCGGCGACCGACGACGCCCAGCTGCGGGCCATGGGCCTCAGCCGCCGCAACCGGCTCGCCACCGCCGCCCTCCCGCCCGTCATCGGGACGCTCGTCGGTGTCGCCCTCGCGGTGGCGGGCGCCACCGTCGCATCGCGGTGGATGCCGCGCGGCCTGGCCGGTGTGTTCGAGCCCCACAAGGGCGTCGCCTTCGACGCGACCGTGCTCCTCCCCGGCGCCGCCCTTCTCGCCCTCCCCGGCGCCGCCCGCGCCCTCGCGTCCGCGTGGCGCGCCACCCGCTCCGCCGCCGCCGACGACGCCGCAACTGCAGCCGCCCGCCCCGGACGCCTGGTCGGCGCCCTCCCCGCTGCCTCTCTCGGCGCCCGCCTGGCGCTGCGCTCGGGACGGGGCCGCACCGCCATCCCGGCGCGTGCGACCCTCGTCGCCGCGGTCGTCGCGGTGGCCGGCGTCGTCGCCGCGCTGACGTTCGCGTCGAGCCTCGACCACCTCGTGACCACCCCGCGCCTCTACGGACAGGGTTGGGACGCCGACGTCATCCTGCAGAGCGGGGGCGAGCAGGTCGCCGCCCGCCAGCAGTCCCACCTCGCGGACGACGGCCGCGTCGCCGCGCTGTCGCGCTATGAGTTCCGCGAGGTCGCGTTCGGCACGGCCGGCAAGCGGGTGCCTGGCGTCGGTCTCGAGCGGCTGAAGGGCGACGTGGGGCCCACCGTGCTGCGCGGGCGCCTCCCCAACGGACCGGACGAGATCGCCGTCGACCCCGGCGCCGTCGCCGGTCCCGGCCCCCGCATCGGCGCCACCGTCGATGTGCGCGGTGAGGACAAAGCCGTCCCGATGACGGTCGTCGGCACGCTCACCGCGACCGGTCCCGGGTCGTGGGCCACCACCTCGGCAGGGGCGGAACGGCTGGGTGCCGACGTGAGTGACGTGGGCTTCATCCTCCGGTGGCGGCCAGGCACCGACGAGCGGCGGGCCTTCGCCGGCCTCACCCGCACCTTTGCCGAGGTCGAGCATCCGACGCCGCCCGACCGTGTCGCCAACGTGCGCGACGCGCGCGGCTTCCCCTACGCCCTCGGCGCCTTCCTCGCCGTCCTCGGCCTGCTGGCCGCCGGCCACCTGCTGATCACGACAGTGCGCAGGCGGCGCGGCGAACTGGCCGTCGTGCGCGTCCTCGGCCTCACGCCGCGGCAGACGCGCGCTGTCGCTGCGTCACAGGCGACGGTCGTGGCCGCCGTCGCGGTGGTGATCGGCGTGCCCGTCGGCATCGCCGCCGGCCGCTGGATCTGGGGTGCGGTCGCCAATGCGCTGCGGGTCGTGGACGAGACGCCCGTCCCAGCGGGCGCCATCATCATCGCCGTCGTGGCCACCCTCGCGGCCGCCAATCTCCTCGCCGCCCTGCCCGGCCGCCGGGCGGCGCGCATGCGCCCGGCCGAGGTTCTGCGGACCGAGTAGCTCAGTCCAGAGGGGCGATGATGGTCTTGAGCTCGGTGAACTCCTCGATGCCGTGGCGGCCGCCTTCGCGGCCGAGGCCGGACTGCTTGACGCCACCGAAGGGGGCGTGGGGCTCGACGTTGTAGCCGTTGATGCCGAACGTGCCGGCCCGCACCGCCTTGGCCACGCGGAAGGCCCGCTTGATGTCGGACGTGTACACCGAGGCGCCGAGACCGTAGGTGGTGTCGTTGGCGATGCGGATGCCCTGCTCCTCCGTCGAGAACGGCAGCACCGACAGGACAGGGCCGAAGATCTCGTCCTGGGCGATGGACATGGAGTTGTCGACGTCGGCGAAGAGCGTGGGGTTGACGAAGTTGCCGCCCTGCAGCTCGCCGCCTGGCCGGTCGCCACCGCAGACCAGACGGGCGCCCGCGTCGAGACCGGCCGCGATGTAGCCCGTCACCCGCGCCAGCTGCTTGTCGTTGATCAAGGCGGCCGACGTGGTCGACTCGTCGAACGGGTTGCCGTAGGTCACCATGCCGGTGAGGGCGGCGGCAGAGTCGAGGAACGAGTCGTACACGGACTCGTGCACCAGCACGCGTGAGTGCACGACGCACCCCTGGCCGGACAGCCCCATCGACACCATGCCCATCGCCGTCATGGCCGCCAGCCCGAGGTCGGGGGCGTCCGGGAACACCAACGTCGGGCTCTTGCCTCCCAGCTCCAAGGCAACCCCACCGATGCGGGACGCGGCCGCCGTCATGATGCGCGACCCCACTGCTCGCGATCCGGTGAACGACACCTTGTCGACGCGGTCGTCGGTGATGAGAGCCTCACCGGTCGGATCGCCGGGCCCCGTCACCAGATTCAGGACGCCGGGCGGCAGCCCTGCCTCCTCGAGCAGCTGCACGGCCCGGATCACGCAGAACGACGCGAACTCCGACGGCTTGAGCACCACCGTGCAACCAGCGGCCAACGCCGGCGCCACCTTCTGGGCCATCAGCATGAGTGGCGCGTTCCACGGGATGATGGCGCCGACGACCCCGACGGGCTCCCGCAGCGTCATGAGCAGGTGGTCGCCGCCCTCGTACGGCGGATAGGTCTCGCCCGTCAGCTTGTCGATCCACCCCGCGTGGTGCTCGAAGGCCTCCACCATGAACTCCGGGGTCAGCAGCCACGTCAGCTTCGACATGGACAGCGGCAGCCCGTTGTCGAGCGTCTGTAGCCGCAGCAGCTCGTCGTAGTGCTCGCCGAACAGCCGGGCGGCACGCTGCAACAGCCGGCGCCTGTCGCCGGCCCGCATCGAGGTCCACGCCCCGTCGTCGAAGGCCCGCCGAGCCGCACCGACGGCGGCGGACACATCTGCGGCGGACGCGACGGCGAAACGGCCGATCTCCTCGCCGCTGGCGGGGTGGTGGTGGGTCCACGTCGCGCCGTCGGACGCGTCCTGCCAGCGCCCGTCGATGTACAGCTGCCCGTCCTTCACGCCGAGCTCGTCGCGCTGCGGCAACACAGAGATGGCCATGGCCCTACTCTCGCATCATCTCGGCTCCCACGCGAATGCACGTCCTCGTCACGGGTGGCACCGGCTTCGTCGGATCCCACACTGTTGCCGCCCTGGTGCAGGCCGGCCACACCGTCCGCCTGCTCGTGCGTTCGCCGGCGCGCATCCGCGCCGGGCTGACGCCTCTGGGCGTGGCCGGGATCGACCACGTCGTCGGCGACGTGACCGACGCCGACGCGGTCGCCCGCGCCCTGGACGGATGCGACGCCGTCATCCACGCGGCCAGCGTCGTGTCGCTCAACATCCGCGACGCGGCACGCATCCTCGACACCAATCGCACCAGCGCCGAGCTGGTGCTGGGCCAAGCCGTCGCACGGGGACTCGACCCCGTCATCCATGTCTCGAGCATCGCCGCCCTCCGCCACGGCGACGCCGACGATCCGGTCACGGCCGACTCGGAGCTCACCGACAACCCCGGCACCTACGCGCAGTCGAAGGCGGCGGCCGAACAGGTGGCGCGCGACCTGCAGGCCAAGGACGCGCCCGTCGTCACCGTGTACCCCACGATGGTTCTCGGGCCCCACGATCCCAACGTCGGCGAAGGCACGAACGCGTGGCGCAACCTGTTGCGCGGCGTCATCCCCGCTCTGCCGCCCGGCGGCACCCACATCATCGACGTGCGGGACGTGGCCGCCGCCCACCTGGCCATGCTCGTGAAGGGCCGAGGTCCCCGCCGCTTCGTGACGGCGGGGCAGCACGTGACCACCAAGGAGGTGGTCGAGGGCCTCGAGCGGGCCACCGGCCGACGCCTCAACGTGCGCACCATCCCAGCCGGTCTCGTGCACGCGGGCGGCGTCGTGGCCGACGCCCTCCAGCGGGCGCTGCCCATCAAGCTGCCCTTCGGCTACGAGGCCGCGACCACCCTCACGCGCGACACCCGATGCGACGACGCGGCAACGTGGAAGGCCCTCGGCCTGACCACGCGGCCATTGGACGAGACCATCGCCGATACGGTGCGATGGATGGCGCAGCAGCGGATGATCACGGCGGCACAGGCGGGACGGCTGGCGTGAGGCCGACCGTCGGGGTGATCCTGCCCGCACGCAACGAGGCCGAGACGGTCGGGGCCATCGTCCACGCAATCGCGCGGGACCTCGCGGACCTGGTCGACCGCATCATCGTCGTGGACGACGGATCGGTCGACGCCACACCGGTGGTGGCCGAGCTGGCCGGCGCCCGCGTCGTGCCCTCACGGGGCGGGCCAGGGAAGGGCCAGGCCATGCGCGCCGGCGTCGACGCCATCACCACCGACATCGTCGTGTTCTGCGACGCAGACCTGTACGAGTTCGAGTCGCACTTCGTGACCCGGCTGGTCGAGCCGTTGCTCCACCATCAACAGGTGCAGTTCGTGAAGGCGGTGTACCGCCGTCCTCTCGGCGACCGGCCGGACGAGGGCGGCCGCGTCACCGAGCTCGTCGCCCGCCCGCTGCTCTCGCTGCTCTACCCCGAGCTCGAGCACGTCGTGCAGCCCCTCGGCGGCGAGTACGCGGGACGGCGCAGCGTCTTCGAGGCCATCCCTTTCGACGACGGCTACGGCGTCGACGTCGGGCTGCTCATCGACGTGGCCGAGCGCTTCGGCGTCGACGCCATCGCCCAGGTCGACCTCGGTGTGCGCCTCCACCGCAACCGTCCGCTGCGCCAGCTCGTGCCCCAGGCACGCGCGGTCATGGCCGCGGTGTTGGAACGAGCCGACGGGCGATCTCCCACGGCCCCAGCCCCTCGCGGGGCTCGGGGCTCGGATTGAACACCCGGACGTCGAGGCCCTCGCCGGTGCGCCGCACCGACGACACCTCCAGCGTCCCCGCGTCGAGCGTCTGACCGGACGACGCCCGCCAGCCACCGCCCGGCGCGTCCACGACCTCGAGCGGCACCAGCACGTCGTCGGCCAGCTCGTACGGGTCGACGGCACCGACCTGTACCGCGTAGCGAGCGACGACCGTGCCCATGCGGGCGGGGCCCTGCACCTGGACCTCCGGTCCCGCGGGCACGGGGCGGTGCGGGTTGCCCGGTCGCGAGATCCATTCGACCGACCGCAGCAGGGTCAGAGCGAGCGCTCGTCCGCCCGCCACCAGCTGGTACTCGGGGAGGCCGTCATGGACGATGGTGAGGCCGCCGGCAGACACGAAGCGGCGGGACGGGAACGTGGTCGCGGCCCGCTCGTAGGGGCCGCCCTCGGCCGCCAGCCCCCGTCGGACGACCGCGAACGCGCACTCGGCATAGCTGTGCGTCGCCTGGGTCGGGAGCGGGAACCAGGTCCGCAGCCGGTGGCCCGAGCGCCGGTTCTCGAACGTGGTCGTGAACCGCACCACCCGCTCGCCCGCGCGCGTCTCCACAAGCGTCGTGACCGTCGGGCCGCCGTCGTGCTCGCGCACGACGCGCACTCGGCGCCGCAACGGCCCGTTCTCGACGACGAGGACCTCCACATGCGTGGGCGCCTCGAACACCACCGATGCCGGGGACGCGGTGTACGTGTCGCCGAGGTCCTCCTCGTCGACGAGCCGATCGAGCCCTCGTGCGCCGTCGATGGTGACCGTCCCGTCGGTCGGGTCGACCTCGACGACAGGCGGTTCGACCGCGTCCGCAGTCGGCGTCAGCCGCGCCCATCCGTATGGCGGGACGCGGTCGACGCGCGCCAGGGCGGTGCGGGCCGCTCGCCGTGAGATGACGACCTCGAACGACGCGCCGCGCTCCGCGCCGGCGCGTGCGAACAGCTCGCGTCGCACTGGTTCCGTGACCTCGACGCCGTCCACCATCACCGTCACGTTCTGCTCACGACGTTGCAGGAACTGCGAGAGGTCGGCACCGGTGAGTCGCCTCACCGTGTGCTGCGGTGGTCCCAGCTCGGTGTACTCCACCAAGCCACCGCGGGGTCGTGACGAGAGGTTGACCACGACGGGGCCGACGTCGGCGAGGGACGCGGCGAACTCGTCGAGCGCAGCCGCCGACACCGCGTCGGCGGCCTGGCGCGCCGACGCGTAGCGAGCCAGCACCGCGTCGCCGACCTCGTCGACGGAGCACCCGGAGATCGAGTCGTGGGCCGCGTTGCGCACCACGTCGAGCCACGCCAGCTCGAGCACCCGACCCGGCCACGCCTCCGGCGCTGCGAACAGCGCGGCCAGCGGTTCGGCTCGCCGCTCGAGGGCTCGCTCCGTCGCGGCGGCCGCCTGCTTCAGGTCGAGGCGGTTCGACAGCACCCCGGCCAGCACCGGCGCTCGCGACGCTGAGCGCAGCTCGCCCCGCCACGTGCCGAGCCCGTCGACGGGTGCGGACGCGAGGTACTCCTCGAGGGTCGTGATCCGGAAGCGGTACTCCGACTGCATGGCGTTGGCGTCGGCGAGCACGCGCGGCAGGACAGGGTCGGGCCGTGACCGATCGGTGCCGGCCATCAGCAGCATGTCGCCCAGCCACCACTCGTCCAGCTCGGCCTCGTGCATCTGGACGCGGCGCAGGATGGCGTCCGGGTCGCGCGGCAGCGCGGCGCCGTTGCCGTATCCGACGGGGAGGTACTCGGCCCGCACGACCGAGCCATCCGGTCCTTCCCAGGCGAAGGCGCTCCGGCGCACGGCCGCGGGGACGCCCCGCCACACCACGGCGTTGCCTATGCCGGCCCCCCGCAGCAGCTGGGGCATCTGGGCGACGTGCCCGAAGCTGTCCGGCAGGTAGCCCACCGCCATCGGCGCGCCGAGCTCGGTCGCACGCGCCAACCCGAGCTCGAGGTTGCGCACCAGCGTCTCGCCCGACACCTGGAACTCGTCGGGCTGCACGTACCACGGTCCGATGGAGAGCAGTCCCTCGGCGATCCGCTTCTGCACGAGCGGGGCCGCCTCGGGCCGCACCTCGAGGTAGTCGTCGACGAGGGCGATCTGGCCGTCGAGCAGGAACGGCTGCTCCAAGCGGGGGAGGACGTCGTCGAGCAGCGCCACCAGGGCCAGCCGGCTGGCGGCGAAGGGCTGCTGCCACTCGCGGTCCCAGTGGGTGTGCGGGACCGTCGCGACTCGGCGAGGCACATCGGTACGTTAGGTGCATTCCGCACGCCTCGATCATCAGCTTCCGTCTGGGCGGCACCGACGGCGTCTCGGTGGAGGCCGAGAAGTGGCGCTGGGCCCTGACCGAGCTGGGGTGGAGCGTCTCGACGGTGGCGGGGGAGGGGCCGGTGGACCACGTGCTGCCAGGCCTGGCGATCGGCGGGCCGTCGCCACCGTCCCGCATCGCGGTGGCGGCGGCGCTGGCCGACGCCGACGTCGTGATCATCGAGAACCTCTGCTCGCTGCCCCTGAATGTGGCGGCCGCCGATGTCGTGGCCGACGTGCTGCGGGGCCGGGCCGCGGTGCTGCACCACCACGATCTGCCGTGGCAGCGGCCCTACCTCGCGCACCTCGGCGGCCCCCCGGACGATCCGGCCTGGGCGCACGTCACCATCAACGACCTCAGCACGCGGGAGCTGGCCGCGCGCGGGATCGCTGCCGTCCGTATCTCCAACCGCTTCGACCCCGACCCGCCGCGAGGGAGGAGCGACGCGGTGCGGGCCGCCCTCGGGGTCGGGCTGCACGAACGACTGGTGCTGCAGCCCACGCGCGCGCTGGCGCGCAAGAACATTCCCGTCGGCATCGCACTGGCCGAGCGGCTGCAGGCCGTGTACTGGATCGTCGGGCCGGCCGAGGACGGCTACGACCTGGACGCGGTCCTGTCCCAGGCGAAGACCCGCACGGTCGTCGGCCGCCCTGGCGGGACGACGGTGCACGACTGGTATGCCGCGGCCGACGTGGTCGCGTTTCCGTCGTCGTGGGAGGGATTCGGCAACCCGACCATCGAGTCGGCCGTCCATGAGCGGCCTCTCGCGGTCGGCGACTATCCCGTCCTGCACGAGCTGCGCGCCTTCGGCTTCGAGTGGCATGCGGCGGACGACGCGAGCGTCATCGACGACGGACCTGACGTGTTGGCGCACAACCACGACGTGGCGCGTCGTCATTTCAACCTGGCCGACCTGCCGGGCCAGTTGCACGGGGTCCTCGAGGCGGTGTGGCGCGGCTGAGCTGCGCCCTCCATCCGTAGGACGGCGCATCGACATGGAAAGCGCTGGCACCCCCGCCAGCGCGTTTGGCAGGCTCACGCCATGGACCGGAACCGTCTCGTCGCCCCGGCCGCCGCCCTCATCGCCATCCAGGTGATCCACGGGGCCATCCCAGCTGAGACCGACGCCGAGGGCTACACCGGACTCGTGCTCGGGGCCATCGCCCTCGTGGCGTCGATCGCCGCCCTCGTCGGCGTGGTCAAGGGACGGGCGTGGGCCCGCACGCTGCTCGGCACGACGGGCGCGTCGATCGCGGTGGGGTTTGTGCTGTACCACGCCCTCCCGATCCACGGCCCGCTCACCAACCCGTACTTCGGCGAGCCCAAGATCGGGGCCCTCCAGTGGGCGCCTGTGATCGCGGCCATCGCCATCGGGCTGTGGGCGGCGTGGGAGGCGTTCCGCACCGACGCGACCGACACCACACCGACCGCGATCGCCTGAAGCGGTGGAGCCGTACTACCGGGACGACCTCGCCCTCGTCCACCACCTCGGCTACGGCTTCCACGCCGACGCGGTCGCGCCCGGCATCATCAGCCTGCTCGAGCCCGTGCGCGAGCGCGGCGGCCTCGTCCTCGAGCTCGGGTGCGGGTCGGGTCTCCTGACCCGTCACCTGCTCGACGCTGGCCACCGGGTCATCGCCACCGACGCGTCACCCGCCATGCTCGAGCTCGCTCGCCGCACCGCACCCGACGCCGAGGACCTGCGCGTCCTGGTGATGCCCGACGATCCCATGCCCGACGCCGACGCGGTGGTGTCGGTGGGCCACCCGGTGAGCTACCTGCCCGACGAGGACGCGCTCGAGCGCGCCTTTGTCGCGGCGGCACAAGCGCTGCGCCCCGGCGGCGTGATGGCCGTCGACGTGTGCGACCTGCGCTGGGGCGAGGTGCGCAGGGACGCGCCACCCCAGGGGCGGGTCGGTGACGACTGGGCCATCGTCACAGTCACGTCTGTCCCTCGGCCCAACCTGTTCGTGCGGGAGATGGCCACGTTCCTGCGCAATGACGACGGCACGTGGCGTCGCGACGACGAGCGCCACGACAACGTCCTCGTCGACACCTCGCGCCTACCCGCGCTGCTGGCCCAGCACGGCGTCGAAGCAACCGTCGGCCCGTCGTTCGGTACCGAGACCAACCCCGACGGCCTCATGTGCGTGGTCGGCCACAGCTAGCGCGTCTCATCTCCGCGATGGGCGCCACCCCGGGGGAGGGTCCTCGCCGGTGCGGCCGTCGACGGCTTCGCGGACCAGGTCGGCGTGGCCCGTGTGGCGGCCGTACTCCTCGATGAGGTCGCAGACGAGCCGGCGCAGGCTCGCGTGCTCACCCTCCGGCGACGACATGTGCACGAGCTGGTCGAGCCCGCCGTTGGCGAGTGCCGATGTGAGGCGGGAGCGGGACCGCTCGACCGCAGCGTCCCAGAAGGCGTAGAGCTCCTCGGGACGGTCGTCAACGGCGGAGGTGAACTCCCAGTCCTCGTTCCCGTCCCACGCGCGGGGGTCCCACGGCGGACCGAGCGCGTCACCGGTGAGCTTCTTCGTGAACATGAGGTCCTCGGCCCAGGCGAGGTGCTTGAGCAGTCCGCCGAGGGTCAGCGCGGACGCGCCGATGCGAGCCTGCAATCCCGCGGCGTCGAGACCGTCGGCCTTCCAGCGGAACGTGGCCCGAAGCCGCTCGAGCGCACCGACCAGATGCTCGACCTCGGTGCCCGCGAGGGGCGGCTCCCACGGGCGATCGTCGTGCTGCACGCCGCCAGGTTAGAGCGGGCTCAGTCCGCTTCCAGCACCGCCGCGATCGTGTCGCAGACGCGGCGGGTGCCCTTGACGTCGTGGGCGCGGATGATGCGGCAGCCACGCGTCACGCCGAGGGCTGTCGCGGCCAGGCTGGCCTCGCGGCGGTCGCGCACGTCGAGGTCGAGCAGACGGCCGAGGAACGTCTTGTTGGATGCGGAGAGCAACAGCGGGTAGCCGAGAGCGGCCAGCTGGTCGGACCGGCGCAGCAGCACGAGGGACTGCTCCCACGTCTTGCCCAGATCGAGGCCGGCGTCGAGCACGATGCGGTCGGGCGTGAGTCCCGCCGCCTCGGCACGGCGGGCCCGGTCGACGAGGAAGTCGCACACGTCGGTGACCACGTCGTCGTAGACGGGCTCGGGGTCGGGGATGCGGGGACCGAGGCGGATGTGGGTGGCGACGACGCTCGCGCCCGCCGACGCGGCGGCAGCGAGGTACTCGGGATCGGCGAAGCCGCTGATGTCGTTGCCGAGCACCGCCCCCGATGCGTACGACGCGGCCGCCACCTGCGCGTTCCAGGTGTCCACCGAGATGGGCAGGTCGAACCGCTCGTGCAGCGCGTCGATGGCCGGGATGACGCGCTCCAGCTCCTCCTCCAGCGACACCGCCGGACCGGGGCCCGCCTTCACACCACCGACGTCGAGGATGTCGGCGCCGTCGGCCACGTGTTGCTCCGCAAGTCGCAGCGTCGCGTCCAGCGCGAAGAACTCGCCCTTGTCGTAGAACGAGTCGGGCGTGCGGTTGAGGATGGCCATGACGAGCGACCGGGTCGCCACGTCATACGTTCGGTCTCCCAGCGTCAGCCGCACGCGGCCGACGCTAGGAGACGAGCGAACGAATCAGCTCAGCAGCCGGTGTCCGCGTGCAGCTGGCCGGCGTCGTTGGTGGCGGGCGAGGCGGGCGCCTGCAGCGGGCCGCCGCCGACGGTCACGCCGCACGTGCCGGCGTAGGCCGCGGGCAGCGGGTACGTGCCGATGGGCGATCCCTGGGGATCGGGGTCCTCGTAGACCTGCACGCCCGGCTCCGTGGTGACCCGTCCGTCCTGGGCTTCCCAGTAGGTGATGTCGTGGGTGCCGCTGCCGTCGCTGCAATCGGCCTCGGTGTCACTCGGGCCTGCGCAGCTCTCGGGGTCCCACGTCTTGCCGCTGTAGTCGTAGACGGGGTGGTCGTTGGTGCCGGTGCCCTGATAGGCGGTGCGCTCCTGGGACGTTGCCGCGAAGCAGAGGCCGTCGGCGCAGGCGCCGAAGCCGCCGTCGACGAGGGGGAGCGGGTGGGTCAGCAGGTACTGCGTGTCGCCGCCAGCCAGGGCGGCGGCCCAGACGGCGACCGACTCCGGTGAGACGTTGAACTGGATGCCGCCGCCGTCGCTCGGTCCGTTGTCGACCAGCGGCGACGAGTCGTGCTCGCCGTTGTCGAGGTTGTCGTCGGCGCCGAAGTAGAGCTTCAGGCCGGTGGTCGGGTCGCCGCCGTTCGGATTGCCGTCGATGACCGGGCTGAACGGGTCGACCGAGTTGCCGTCGGACGTCTGCTGGTACCCGTAGGAGAACCACTCGTTGTCGTTGCCGTCGGCGACGGAGAACTCGAGGCTGTGGCAACCGGCCTCGTAGGAATCCTCGGTCGTGTAGTTGTCGGCGTAGGCCGAGCAGTGCTGCTTCTGATACCGGTATTGCCCGTCGCTCACCGCCCTCGCCACGCCGCCGCTCATCAGCACCAGCGACGCTGCGATGCCTGCAATCAGACCGAGCCGTTTCATGGACTTCATCCTCCAGTGACCAGGTGATAAGCGGTGATCCCGCTCAGGGGTGAGAGGGGGTGGGGTCCGAGCACCGACGCGAGCTGCTGCGTGTCGATGCCCGTGTCCCGGGCCCCCTTGTACTCGGCGTCTGTTTCGCGGGTGCCATTGCCGAGGTAGATCGAGTCGCCGACGACCGCCGGCGCTGACGCGGGCGGGCCGACCTGCGGCGCCGCCCACAGCAACAGGCCAGTGGCGGCGTCGAGGGCCTGCACCGTGTCGGTGAAGGTGTCGGGGAGGAACACCACGCCGTTGGCGACGGTGGGTGCGCCATAGCTGGGCCCGCCGAGGCGGTGGGTCCAGAGGATCGCGCCCGTGGCCGGATCGAGGGCGCGGGCGACCCACGTCATGTGGTCCACCTGCCCGACCAGGTCCGGGTTCTGGGGCTCGGGAAGCCCGATGGCGGTGGTGCCGATGATGCGGAGCGCATGACCGGTGGCGTCGCGCTGCACGGCGGGCGAGCCGAGGAACCCGCCGACGGCGAAGCCCGATCCGGCGTGCCCGGGCTGGCCCGCGAGCCTCGTCCACGCCTCGGTGCCGTCGAGGTTGCGGGCGTAGTAGTGCGCGCTCTTGCGGCCCTCGCCGACGAGCGTGCGCCCGTCACCGAGACGCACGATGTTGGCGGAGGCGCCGAAGTCGTCGTCGACCTTGGCCTCGGCCGGCGCGGCGTCGGCGGGACGGAAGTGCCAGAGGTGGGCCCCGGACGTGGCGTCGACGGCCCACATGGCCTCGCCCCAGTTCTCGCCCGCGGCCTTGGCCTCGTCGGAGTTGTCGCAGTTCGACGTGCCGAAGGCGACCAGGTTGTGCACGGTGTCGACGGCGGGGGACGACCACACGCCAGCGCACCCGTACCCCCTGTGCGAGTCGACGGTGAGGCCGTCGACACCGTCGTGGGTCTGCTGGGTCTCGGGGTCGAACTTCCACAGCGGCTCGAAGGCCCACGTGCCGTCGGGCTGGGCCCCCAGGCGCAGCTTCACGACGCCGGTGCGGCCCACTCGCGCCTGGTTGTGCACGTCCATGCCGACGTAGATCACGTCGCCGACCACGGCGGGCGACGACTCGATCTCGACCGTCGGCACCCGTCCGGCCGCGGCGTCCGCGGCCTTGTCGGCGGGCGTGCGGGGGTCGAGGTCGATGGACGCGACCCGGGTGCCGTCTGCCGCGTCGAGGGCGTAAAGGGTGGCGCCGCCGCCGAAGAGCACCAGCCGGCGGCCGCCCAGCGGGGCGATGGCCGCGCTCGACACGATGCGACCGAAGGCGACGTCATGGTCGTCGTCCACCTTGAACGTCCAGCCCGCAGGCCGGGTGATGGAGCCGGTGGCGGCGTCGGCCGCATAGAAGGTGCCGTCCCACGAGCCGACGTAGACCCGGCCCTTGTCGACGGTCGGCGAGGCGGTGACCGAGTCCTGGGTGTGCACGACCCACTTGGGCACGAGCTGCTGCACGTTGCCGGTCGTGATCGAGGCACACCCGGGGTCCTGGGAGAACGAGTGCTCGACGTCGTGGCCGTACATGGGCCACGACGGGTCCTCACAGCCGACCGACGCACGCGCCAGCGGCATGAGGGCCATCGACATGGCCGCGATCAGTACTGCCCCCACCAGGCTCCCCCTGCGCATGAGATCAGATTCGACAAAGGGACACGATGTACCTTCTCGGACATGATCAGAGGCGAGGGAGAGGCGGTCGCCCGGGGCGTGACCCCGGACGAGGCGTTCGACTTCGTCCTGGACCCGGCGCAGTACACGAAGGCCGACACGAAGATGGTGTGGGTCACCAAGCTGGCCGACACGCCGGACGGGATGATCGCGAGGGAGGACGGCAAGTTCCTCGGCCGCTTTCCCGGCTCGGTGATCACCCGCTACCGGTGGGAGCGACCGACGATGATCGACGTGACCCTCGAGCACGGCGTCCCCACCCACCTGCACGCCTGGTTCGAGATCGAGGCCGTGGAAGGGGGTACCCGCATCCGCCACGTCGAAGAGATGGATCTCGGACGCGGTCCCCTCGGCTGGCTCTACACGCTGGTCGGCGGCAAGTGGTTCGCCGAGTCCGTCGGCAAGGAAGTGGACGAGATCGCTCGGTTGCTGGAGGCAGGCGAGCGTGGGCGAGGCGTGGAGGGCGCCGTCCAGCAGTAAGCATTCAGCGTCAGAGCAGGGGGAGGCCTCGATGCAGCAGAGCGTGAGGACCCGGCGGCCACGAGCGCGCTTCGTCGCGCTCGTGCTCACCTCGCTCACGGTCCTGGCCGCATGCGGGGCACGCGTGCCGCCGTACACCGGCGCGCAGGGAGTCGACGCGGGCGCCAGCCGCCAAGCCGGCGCCGTCACCGACCAGACCCTGCCGAACGGCGCAGTCGACCCGGGTGCCTCCTCAGCCGGCGCCTCGGGTGGATCCACGGGCGCAGCCTCGGGGTCAGGCGGGCCCGCCAAGGCCGCGCCTGGTGCTGCGCCGGCCATCGCCGGACCCAAGGGCTTCAACTACGACGCTGCCGCGGAGGCAGCGGCGTGCACCGGCACCCAGGGCAACACCGCCTCCGACGTCGGCGTCACGCCCACGTCCATCACCCTGGGGAACGTGAGCGGCCTCACCGGGGTCATCACCAACAGCTTCGAACAGGGACCGCAGGCGGTGCAGGCGCTGTTCTCGGCCGTCAATGCCAAGGGCGGCATCTGCGGCCGCCAGCTCAAGCTCGTCGTGCAGGACGACGGCCAGGACGCGTCGCGCAACGCGGCGAACATCTCCGACCTCATCCCCAAGGTCCTCGCGTTCGTCGGCTCCACGTCCGACGTCGACAACGCCGGCGTGCAGCAGATGGTCGAGGCCAAGGTGCCCGACGTCGGGTTCGCCATCAACGCCAACCGCGGCCAGTCCGACGTGTTCTGGTCGGCAGGCGGGAGCACCCTCTACACCCAGGGCGGGCGACCGTACTCCTGGAACAGCCTGCAGAACGGCCTCAAGGACAACAACAGCTTCCCGAAGCGCCTGGCCCTGCTCGCCTACAGCATCCCCATCAGCGCCGACGCAGCCAAGCAGTTCGCCTACGCCTTCAAGCGGGATGGCAGCGCCATCTGTTACGAGAACTACAGCATCAGCCCGGCCAGCGCATCGCTGGACCAGGACGTCCTGCAGATGAAGCAGAACAACTGCGACGGCGTGATGACGACGATGGACCTGTCCGGCAACGCCAAGCTCCTGCAGGCCGAGCAGCGTCAGAACTGGCACCCGCCCTACACGTCCGTCACCTTCGCCGGGTACACCAAGTCGCAGATCGACGTGGCCGGCAAGGACGCGGCCCAGGGCCTGCAGGTCACGCTGCAGTTCCTGCCGTTCATCGACCCCAACCCGGTGATGAAGCTCTACCTGTCGCAGCTGGCCACCTACCAGCCGGGCAAGGACCCGAGCTCCTTCGGTCTCGAGGCGTACGCCGGCGCGCAGATGTTCATCTACGGCCTGCTCAAGGCGGGACGGAACCCGACCCGTGCCAGCCTCGCCGCCGCGTTCCAAGCGCTCGAGGGATACGACAGCGGCGGCCTCATGTCCCCGATCGCGCCGCGGCTGCGCCGTCCGACCGGTCCGTGCATCGTGCAGATGGAGGTCAAGGGCGATCAGTTCGTGCGCAAGTGGCCGGCGACCGGCATGTACTGCAAGGCCGACCTCGTCCCGACGGCGCCATAGGAAGCCATGCAGCTGCTGAGCGAGCTCTGGCCCCTGGCCGTCATCGGCTTCTTCAACGGCAGCATCTACGCGCTGGCGGCCATGGGCGTGGTGCTCACCTACAAGACGTCGGGCATCTTCAACTTCGCCTACGGCGCGGTCGCCATGTTCTGCGGATTCACCTTCTGGCAGCTGCGGGACGGATGGCACCTCTCGTCATGGATCGCCCTGCCGGTCGTCTTGTTGGTGGTGGCTCCGCTCATCGGCATCCTGCAGGAACGGCTGTTCCGGTCCGTGACCTCGCTCTCGGCCGAGATCCAGATCGTCGTCTCCCTCGGCGCCCTCGCCTTCCTGCAGGCCCTGGTGCCCTTGCTCTACGGCGGCCAGGACCGCTTCCTCTCGAGCATCTTCCCGACCGGCACCTTCGGCGTCGGTTCGCGGCTCAACGTCAGCTACACGCAGCTCTACACCCTGCTCCTCACCATGGCGCTGGCCGGCGGGCTGTACGTGCTGCTGCGCCACACCCGGTTCGGCACCGCGACCCAGGCTGTCGTCGACAACCGTGACCTGGCCGAGCTCATCGGCGTCAGCAGCGACGCGGTGTCGCGGGTGGCGTGGGTGATCTCGTCGGTCTTCGCGGCGTTGGTGGGGATCCTGCTCAGCGCCAACTCGCGACTCGACGTGTACACGCTCGTGCTCGTCGTCATCTTCGCCTTCGCTCCCGCGGTGCTGGGCCGGCTGGTCAGCCTGCCCCTCGCCGTGGGTGGGGCCGTGGCGCTCGGCGTGACCCAGGGCGTGCTCGCCCACTGGAGCAGCACCGGAGTCCTTGCCCAGGTCGAGGCGTCCGTGCCGTATCTCGCCCTCTTCGCGCTCCTCCTCTTCTACGGCGGTCGCCTGAAGGAGGTGCGCTCGTCGTTCGAGGCGCTGACGTCAGCGGCGACGGCGCGCGTGCAGGACCGCGGCAAGCTGCTGCGCACGGCGGGTGTGCTCGGCGCCGTCGCCCTCGTCCTTCCCGCCCTGGTGGGTGACAGCCTGCTCGGCAACGTGACGTCCGGCGCGGTGTACGCGACCGTCGCATTGACCCTCATCGTGCTCACGGGCTGGAGCGGCCAGATCTCCCTGGCCCAGTTCTCCTTCGTCGGCGTGGGCGCCTTCACCGCGGGACACCTGGCCGGTCCCCACGGCGGCGGCTTCTTCGCGGCCGCCCTCCTCGGCGCGCTGATCGCCGTTCCGCTCGGGCTCATCGTGGGCCTGCCGTCGCTGCGGCTCTCGGGGCTGTACCTGGCGCTGGCGACCATGGCCTTCGCGTTGACCCTCGACACCCTGGTCTTCAGCCAACGGTCGATCAGCGGCGGCTCGACGGGCATGACGGTTCCCCGGCCGAGCTTCTTCTCGTTCTCGTTCGCGTCGACCACGCGCTTCTACTACCTCTCCATACTGGTGTTCGCCGTCTTTGGTGTCGGGGCCGCCTTCCTCCGCCAGGGTGCGGTCGGTCGCCGGCTGCAGATGATGCGCGACGCGCCGGTCGCGGCCGCGACGTTCGGCGTGAACCTCACCCTCACCAAGCTGGCGGTCTTCGCCCTGAGCGGCGCGGCCGCCGCCTTCGCGGGCGCCTTGTTCGGTGCCTTGCGGCGCAGCATCAGCCCGAACGACTTCGCCTTCGGCGCGTCGCTCGCCCTCCTGCTCCTCGTCGTGCTCGGTGGCCGGGCCCTGGTGGGCGGGGCGGTGGTGGCCGGCGTCGTGCACACGCTGCAGATCATCCCTGCGTCGGTTGCCGTGCACCGCTACATCCCGCTGGCCGTCGCCATCGGCGTGGTGTACCTGGCCAAGTACCCCGACGGCCCGATCACGGTGGCGGCCGAGCGCAGCCGGTTGTACAGCGCCTTGTTCCGTCCACTCCCTCGCCCTGCGCCCGTCGCCGAGGCAGCTCATGGCCACTGACCCCATCCTCGACGTGGCCGACGTGTCCGTGCAGTTCGGTGGCCTGCGCGCCCTCGATCGTGTCGGGCTGCAGGTGGCCCGCGGCGAGATCGCCGGGCTCATCGGTCCGAACGGCGCGGGCAAGACGACCCTGTTCAACGTCATCACGGGTCTGATCGAGCCGACGGACGGGTGCGTGCGTCTCGGCGGCGAGGACATCACCAACTGGCCTCCACATCGTCGCGGCCGGGCCGGGATCGCCCGCACCTTCCAGCGCCTCGAGCTGTTCCGAGGCCTCACCGTGCACGACAACCTGCTGGCCACATGGGAGGCCAATGTCCCTGGCGCCGTGCTCGGACGGCGGCGCCACGAGGGACGGGCACAGGTCGAAGAGGTCATCGAGCGACTCGACCTGGGAGCGGTGGCGGACCGTCCCGCTGGGCAGCTGTCGACGGGGCTGGGGCGCATGGTCGAGCTGGCGCGGGCGTTGTGCGCCGGCCCGCGCGTGCTGCTCCTCGACGAGCCGGGTGCCGGCCTCGACCCGTCGGAGACGGCCAGGTTCCGCGACGTCCTGCTCGGCGTCGTGGGGCGGGACACGGGCGAGCCCGCCATCCTCCTCGTCGAGCACGACGTCACGCTCGTGATGGAGGTGTGCGACCGCATCACCGTCCTCGACTTCGGTGAGCGCATCGCCCACGGGACGCCGGAGCAGATCCGCAGCGATCCCACCGTCATCGCCGCCTACCTGGGCGAGGACGCGGCGTGACCGGCCAGTGGCGCTTCGGCAGGAGCCTGCGATGGGGCTGGGGTCCCCATCGCCTTGCAGCGAGCGCAGCTTGCAAGCGAGCGAATGAGACAGTGGCGTGAGCGCGCTGCTCGAGCTCGACGACGTGTCGGTGTCCTACGCCGGCCTGCGCGCCCTGTCCGGGGTGTCGATGGTCGTGCCCGAAGGTTGCGTCGTCGCGCTGCTGGGTCCGAACGGTGCGGGGAAGACGACGACGCTGCGCACCATCTCCGGGCTGATGCGCCCGGACTCGGGGACGATCACCTTCGGCGGCAGGCGCATCGACCGCGACCGACCGTTCCGCATCGCGCGCGCCGGTGTCCTGCACGTCCCCGAGGGTCGCGGCATCTTCAGGAGCCTGAGCGTGCGACACAACCTGGAGATGGCGGCCTACGCGCTCGAGGGCGGCACGGACGTGGTCGGCGAGGCGGCTCGCGTCTTCCCGGCTCTGCGCGACCGGCTCGACCAGCAGGCAGGCCTGCTCTCTGGTGGCGAGCAGCAGATGCTCGCGCTGGCCCGGGCCATGTTGAGCCGGCCCCGGCTGCTCATGCTCGACGAGATCTCGATGGGCCTGGCGCCGCTCATCGTCACCCAGTTGTTCGATGCCGTGCGCGGCATGGCCGAGGGAGGCACGACCGTGCTCATGGTGGAGCAGTACGTGCACGCGGCCCTGGAGCTGGCCGACTACGTCTACGTGCTCGACAAGGGCCGCATCGTCGACCTCGGCGAGCCGGCTGACATGGAGGAGACGGGGATGTTGTCCTCGTACTTGGGCGCATGACCCGCCGGCGCAAGTGGGCCGTGGGTGCGCTGGCGATGACAGTGACGATCGCGGTCGCCGCGCCCGTGTGGGCAGGCACCCGACCGCGTGTCGGTGCCAGCGCTGCCGGTTCGCAGGTCGCGGGCTACGGACTGTCTGCGCTCGCCTCCGGCGTGCGCTACCAGCTCAACAGCCCGGGCTTGCTCCCGGTCGGCGACCCTGCCGAAGGCAACATCTTCGGCGTCGACCTGCCCTTCGCCCGGTCGAACGTCACGGGCGGCCCGGTGATGGGAGTGGTTTCGTCGCCGATGTACCCCGGTGACACCGCCTCGCACCTCGGCACCGCCTTCGCCACGTTCGACTCCCGCGCGGCCGGCTTCCCCAACTACCCGGTCGTAGCCGAGGCCAACTATCCGCCCGCCCCCGGCTTCGGACAGGACGCGGTCTTCAACGAGCCGGCGATCCCCGGCATCGGGGCCGGCTCGGCGAGATCGCACGCGTCGGCCGACGGAGCCACCGCGGGGGCGGACGTGACGTCGCTGACCCTGCCGACCGATCAACCGGTGATCGACGTCGCCTCGTCGCGCGCGACCAACGTGGTGACGCTCAAGGACGACCTGGTGACGTCGTCGGCCGAGTCGCACATCGGCGCGGTCACCATCGCGGGCATCATCACCATCGACGACGTGACCGGCGCAGCGACCGCGGCGTCCGACGGAGTGGCGGCCAAGCCCGCGGCCAGGCTGGAGATCGGCAAGGTGTCGGTGGCCGGGCAGCCTGCCTATATCGACGGCGACGGCATCCACCTGGTCGGGCAGGAACCGATCGGCAACGGTGTGGCGCCGGGGGTGGAGTCGCTGCTGCAGAAGACGCTGGCGACCGACGGCATCACCATTCGCACGGTCTCGCCCCACACCACCGTCAACGCTGGGCAGGCGACGGCCGACGCAGGCGCGCTCGTGATCACCCTCGAACGCACGGTGCCCGCCCTCGGGGTGCCCGGCTTCCCCTCGATCTCCGGTGTGCCCGTGCCCCTCGGCACCCCGGACCTGCCGTTGCACATCGAGATCGCGCTCGGCCGGGCGCGTGTGGCGGCCAACGCGACAGGTGTCCCCACCGACACGTTCGAGCCGAGCGGCACCGACGTGCCGTTCAGCGACGTCAGTGGCCTGTCCCAGGTGGCCGACCTCTCGCCTGTCGGCGCCGGGGCCACGGCCACCGGTGCGCTGAGCCCGTCCGTGCCAGTGGCGTCGCCGCCGCTGCAGGCCACGGTGTCCGGCTCGGCTCGGCCCCGTGGCAGTCCCATCCCCATCGCGTGGTTGCTGGCGGGGATCGCGGCCTCGATCGTGCTCTGTGGGCCTCTCCTGGGCTATGCCAGGTGGCAGCTGCTCGAAGGGAGGACGCGGTGACCACCGAGCCAGAAGCCGAGGACGAGGCGGTCACCGAGCGCGGGCCCCGTCGCCTCCTCGGCGTCCTGCGCAGCGGCGGGCAGGGGATGGATCTGCGCAACACGTGGCAGGTCGCCGTGGGCGCGGTGCTGATGCCCCTCGGCCTCGTCATCATCCTGGTGGCGTGGTACGGCGCGGCCCACACGCCCTACGTGCAGCAGCAGATCCCGTACATGGTCAGCGGCTCGTTCATCGGGCTCGGGTGCATGATCGTCGGCGCCCTCCTCTACTGGGCCCACTGGCTGTACCGCGTCTACGACCAGGCCGACCTGCACCACCAGGCCCTCCTGCGCCAGCAGGAGGAGAACATGCGGGCCCTCATCGACGCCGTCATCGGTGCCCAGGGCAACGGCCACGCGCCGCGGGCGGCCGTGTCCCCGACGACCCCGACCTTCGTGGCGACGGGGAGCGGCACCAACTTCCACCTGCCGGACTGTCCGGTGGTGGCCCGGAGTCGTCGTAACGTGCGGGCCGTGAGCACCCGCGACGCCAAGCGCATGCAGCCGTGCCGCATCTGCGACCCCCTGCACGCCGCGGCCCAGACTTGACCGCACCGACCTCGATCCCCGCGCCGGGGCAGGCGGAGATGCCCGCGGCGAACGCGGCCGCGCTGCTGCGCCGCAACGCGACCGACCCCGCGGTCGCCGACCGTCCCGCCATCGACTTCGACGGCCGGACGTGGACGCACCGCGAGTACTTCGTGGAGTCGTGCCGATGGGCGCAGCTGTTCCTCTCGATGCGACCCGACGGGGATGCGCCGTTCCACGTCGGCGTGCTGCTCGACAACGTGCCCGAGTTCCTCTTCGCCTACGGCGCCGCCGCCCTGACCGGCGCCACCATCGTCGGCCTCAACCCGACCCGCCGGGGTGAGAACCTGCACCGGGACGTGGCCCACACCGACGTGGCCTTCGTCGTCACCGAGGAGCGCCACCGTGCACTCCTCGACGGCGTGGACCTGCCCATGGTGATGGTGGAGGACCCCGGACCCCTCGACGACGCCACCGACCCACGCATCGAGCCCGACCCCTCGACCACGTGGGCCCTGATATTCACGTCCGGCACTTCGGACGCGCCCAAGGCCGTCATCTGCAGCCAGCGCCGCCTTCTCACCAGCGCGGTGCGGCTCAGCATGATCATGGACCTCGGTCCCGACGACGTGAACTACGCGTGCATGCCGCTGTTCCATTCGAACGCGGTGATGGTGGGGTGGGCCCCGTCGCTCATCGTGGGCGCATCGGTCGGCCTGGCTCGACGCTTCAGCGCGTCGGGATGGCTGCCCGACGTGCGCCGCTACGGGGCCACGTACTGGAACTACACCGGCAAGCCGCTGGCGTACATACTCGCCACACCGGAGTCGCCCGACGACGCCGACAACCCGCTGCGCATCGCCTACGGCAACGAGGGGTCGCCCCAGCTGGTCGACGGCTTCAGCCGCCGTTTCGGTGTTCGGGTCATCGACGCCTACGGCGCGACCGAGGGCGGTGTCGCCGTCAACCGTGACGTCGAGCCGCGGGCCGGCGCACTGGGCATGGCGCCGGACAACGTGATGGTGGTGTCCGAGGACGGCGAGCGGCGCCCCCCAGCTCGATTCGACGACCACGGCCGGCTGGCCAATGCGGACGAGTGCGTGGGCGAGATCGTCAACACCACCGGCGCGGGGCCGTTCGAGGGCTACTACAAGAACGACGAGGCGTACCGGAAGGCAACGCGCAACGGCTGGTACTGGAGCGGCGACCTCGGCTACGTGGACGTCGATGGCTACATCTACTTCGCAGGTCGCACCGCCGACTGGGTGCGGGTCGACGGCGAGAACTTCCCGGCCGGTCCCGTCGAGAACGCCCTGTTGCGCCATCCCGACCTGGTCGCCGCCGCCGTCTACGGCGTCCCCGATACGCAGGCGGGCGACCAGGCCATGGCATGCGTGGTGCTGCGCGACGGTGCATCGTTCGATGGGGCCGCTTTCGCGGCGTGGCTCGATGCGCAGGACGATCTCGGTCCGAAGTGGCGTCCCCGCTACGTGCGGGTGACGAAGGAGATGCCCACGACGGGCACCAACAAGATCGTCAAGCGTCAGCTCGCGCTGGAGAAGTTCCGCACCGATCTGGTGGACGGGGACGCGGTGTACGTGCGCGACCGCGGCGAGGCCGCGTACCGCGCGTTCACCGCTTCGGACGAGGCCACGGTGCGCGCCGCCCTCACGACCAACGGTCGCGAGCGGTTCTGGGACCTGTAGTGGACCTCGCGTTCACCGAGGAAGAGGAAGCTTTTGCGGCCGAGGCGCGTGCGTGGCTGGCGTCCCATGTTCCTTCGGTCCCGACGTTCGCGTCGCTCGACGAGGAGATCGCGTTCGGCCGTTCATGGCAGGCCACGCTGGCCGCCGACCGCTGGGTGGGCATCCACTGGCCGACGGAGTACGGCGGGCGCAGCGCCACGCCGGTGCAGGTCGCGCTGTTCAACATGGAGTACGCCCGGGCCCGGGCGCCGCAGCCGGTGAACCGCGTCGGCATCAACCTCGTGGGTCCGACGGTGATGACCCACGGCAGCGACGAGCAGCGAGGGCGCTGGTTGCCGTCCATCCTGACGGCCGAGGAGATCTGGTGCCAGCTGTTCAGCGAGCCAGGCGCGGGGTCCGACCTGCGGTCGCTCTCGACGCGCGCCGAGCCCGTCGACGGGGGCTGGTCGCTCACGGGCCAGAAGGTGTGGACGTCCTACGCCCAGTACGCCCGTTGGGGCATGGGACTGGCCCGCGTCGGCGACCGCATCACCTGCTTCGCCGTCGACATGGGCGCGCCGGGAGTCGACATCCGGCCCCTGGTGCAGATCACGGGCGAGGCGGAGTTCAACGAGGTGTTCCTCGACGGCGTCTTCGTCCCCGAGGACCAGGTGATCGGTGAGGTGGGTCAGGGGTGGGCCGTGGCCAACACCACACTTGCCCACGAGCGGGGCACGACGTTCCCGTTCAAGGAGCAGGTCGTGCACGAGACCTACCTCGACGAGCTGTTCGGCCTGGCGTCACGTCGGGGAGTGCTCGACGACATCGAGGTGGCCGACCCGCTGGTGCAGGCGTTCGTCGAGCTGCGCATCCTGCGTCTCCACAACTGGCGCACCTTGTCGCGGCTGGCGCGGGGCGAGGAGCCGGGACCCGAGTCGAGCTACGTGAAGCTGCAATGGAGCGACATGACGCAGCACCTGTCCGACGCCGCCCTCACCGTGCTCGGCGACGAGGCGCCCCTCGCCGGCAAGTGGCAGCGCCAGTGGCTGTGGTCCAAGGCGGCCACCATCGCCGGGGGCACCAGTGAGATCCAACGCACGATCATCGGTGAGCGCATCCTCGGCCTGCCGCGCGGGTGATCACCGGAGTCGCACACACCGCCGTCTGCGTCCCGGACATCGAAGAGGCGGTGCGCTGGTACCGCGACGTGCTCGGCCTGCAGGTGTTGTCCCCGCCGTATCGCATGGAGGGCGACGCCATCGAGCACGACATGGGCGAGCTCGTGCCGTCGCCAGTCGTGCTGAAGGCGGCCATCGTCGGCGCCGGCGGCGATGCGGGGGATCGCGTGCTCGAGCTCATCGAGTACCCGAACGCTGCTTCGTCCTCGGTGCGCGCCGACGCGGCGTTGGTGGATGTCGGCCTGACGCACGTCGGCCTGGTCTGCGACGACATCGCGGCGGAGCGGGCCCGCCTGGAGGCCGCCGGCGTCACCTTCCTCACCGCTGGCATCGCCGAGCTCGCCGGCGTCCGCACCACCTGGTTCCACGACCCCTGGGGCGTCGTCTTCATCCTCGTCGAGAAGCGCCATCCCGACCGCCCGTACTGGCGGCAGCACCGCTGAGCGGCCCGGGATCCTGTCACAGGGCCCCGGTAAAATTGCATGCATGTCATCCAGCTCTGTTGCTGAGCTGACGACGGAGCGACTCGAAGCCGAGCTGTGCCAGCAGGCCGCCCACCTCGACGCCGCCCTCTGCCGCTGGCTCCTCGTCCTGGCCGAGTTCGACAAGCGCGAGGCGTACCACTCCTGGGAGTGCGCGACCGCCGCGCACTTCCTCAACTGGCGCTGTGGGATCTCGCTGCGGACCGCCCAGGAGCAGTTGCGCGTCGCCAAGAAGCTGACGGAGCTGCCCGTGCTGACCGACGCGTTCGGCCGCGGCGAGATCTCGTACTGCAAAGCCAGGGCCATCACGCGAGTCGCCAAAGCGGGAGACAGACGAGATGCTCGTCGAGCTGGCACGCCACATGACGGTCGCGCAGCTCGAGCGGGTGGTGCGCGGGCTCCGATTCACCGAGCGCCGCGATGCCGCGGAGCTGGAGAGCCACGAGGGTCTCTCCATCACCCAGGACTACGACGGCGGCCTCGCCAAATTGCGAGGCGACCTGGCTCCGGAGGATGCCGCTCTGCTCAACGCCGCGCTGCAGCGCACCTGTCGCGACCTTGAGGTCGAATTGTCCGCGGAACGTTCACGTGAACGTTTTGGGAACGAAACGGAATCCGCGGACTCGGCGGTCAAACCACGCAGGCCCACGACCGTCGACGCCCTCCGGGCCATGTGCCAGACCGTGCTCGCCAACGGGCCCAAGCCCGCGGCCGGTCCTGACGTCACCCGGGTCGTGCTGCACGTGCAGCGCGACAGCCAACGCGGTCACCTCCACGACGGCCCGGAGCTTCCGATCGAGACGGTCCGGCGCCTGTGCTGTGACTCCGGCGGCCGCGAGGTCGTCGTCGACGGCACCCTGCCCATCGACCTCGGGCGCAGCACCCGGCAGGTGTCGGCCAAGCAGCGCCTCTTCCTCATGGTGCGCGACGGTGGTTGTGTGTTCCCGGGCTGCCCCCAGCGCCGCTGGGTCGACGCCCATCACATCGTCCACTGGCTCGACGGCGGCCCCACCGACGTCACCAACCTGGTGCTGCTGTGCAACCGGCACCACCACGGCGTGCACGAAGGCGGCTACCGCGTCGCGCTGGCCACGACCGGGGCCATCTGGTGGCGGCCCGACGGCGAGCCCCTCGACCCCTCTCCGCACGCGGCGCCCCTCGTCGGCCCCGACATCGCCGAGCAGAACCAGGCGGCCGGCCTCACCATCACGCCGGACACACCGGTCGCGCAATGGGACGGCAGCGACCTCGAGCTCAACTGGTGCGTCGAAGGGTTGCTGGCATGCGAGGAGCGCGAGAGCGCCGATTATGGTCGCGGCATCGGCGACGAGGAGGATCGATGCGAGTAACCGGCATCAATGTGAACCTTCCGGTCGCTGACATCGCCGCCGCCCGCGACTTCTACGCCGACTACCTCGGGTTGAGCGTCGAGGAGTTCAACCTGGGGTGGGTCGCGCGCTACAGCTCGACGGATGGCAAGGCCTCCGTGCAACTCGTCACGGGCGACGCCACGGCGCCACATGACTCGATCATCTCGGTGCACGTCGGTGCCGCCGTTGATGAGGCGTACGAGGAGGCGAAGCGGCGGGGGTACGAGATCGTGCACCCGCTCACGGACGAGGCCTGGGGCGTGCGGAGGTTCTTCGTGCGCGCCCCGGACGGCAATGTGATCAACATGGTGAGCCACAGCGACGACTAGGTGAAGACCATCGTGGTGCGGTACCAGGCCAAGCCGGAGCGGGCGGACGAGAACCAACGGCTCGTGGAGGCGGTGTTCACCGAGCTGGAGGAGCGCCAGCCCGAGGGATTCACGTACAAGGTGTTCCGGCTCGACGACGGCGTGAGCTTCATCCACATCGTGATCGAGCACGACGGCGTGGAGTCGCCGGACTCGCTGCAGGACATCGCTGCCTTCCAGGCATTCGTGGCGAAGGTGGGCGACCGGTGCGACGTCCCGCCGGTCGCGACAGGAGCGATCGTCGTGGGCGGTTACCGCTAGGCCGAGCTAGGAACCGAGCAGCGTGCGCACCAAGGTGTCGCCGGACAGCTGACCGACCAGCGGACCGGCGGGGCCGAGGGCGACGTCGACGCCGCCGGTGAAGGCGGGGTTGAACCCGAAGCGCTCGGCCAGCACCGCGCCGTTGATGTTGAACAGCCGCACGTGCGGGCCGCCGCCGCTGCCGGGGCCGGTGAGGATGCGGGCCGCGCCGGACGAGCCCGCCAGTGACGAGACCCGCACGCCGCCCGGGAACGCCGCGCTGTAGGCAAAGAAGCCGGGGCCCATGGAGGCGCCGTTGCCTCGCCACAGGCGCACGTGAGGACCGCCGCCCGGACCGGCCCCCGTGATGATCTCGTCCTTGCCGTCGCCATCGACGTCTCCGACGGCCACGTCGACGCCGCCCCGGAATCCCGCGTCGTACGCGAAGAACCCCGGGCCGATCGGTGCACCATTGGCGCTGAAGATCCGGACGTGGGGCCCGCCTCCGGGGCCTGCGCCAGTGACGATCTCGTCGGTCCCGTCTCCGTCCAGGTCGCCGGACGCAACTGACACCCCGCCCCGGAATCCGCTGCCGTAGGCAAAGAATCCCGGTCCCATCGGACTGCCGGCGGCCGAGAAGATGCGCACGTGGGGCCCGCCGCCGGGCCCCGCTCCCGTGATGATCTCGGGCCGGCCCGTGCCGTCGACGTTGCCGGTCGCGACGTCGACGCCACCCCCGAAGCCGGCGTCGTAGGCGAAGAACGACGACCGCTCGGCGTAGCCCGGCGCGGCGGTCAGCACCCGCACGTGCGGTCCGCCGCCTGCGGCCGCGCCGGTCACGATCTCGGCGCCGCCGTCGGCGGTGAGGTCACCGGTGGCGATGCGCGTCCCCCCGCCGAAGCCGGGGTAGGCCCGGAGCACGGCGAGGGCGGCGCCCGCATCGATCCGCACCCCGTTGCCGCCGCTCAGCGCGACGCCCGTTTCCTGCAGTCGGGCCTGGATGCCGCTGGCCGGCTCCACGCCCTGGGAGAGGAGCAGCGCGGCGACGCCGGAGACGATCGGCGCCGAGAACGAGGTGCCGCTCACGTTGGCGTACGCGTTCGGCGGCACCGGCGCGGGAAGGCTCTGGCCCGGCGCGGACACATCCAGGCCCGGCCCCCGGTTGGAGAACGTCGCGAGGGCGTCCGACGGCGTGCTGGCGCCCACGCCGATGACGCCGGGGATGCTGGCCGGGTACACCTGCCCGGTGCCGCCGTCGTTGCCGACGGAGGCCACCACCACGACGCCGTGGTTGAAGGCGTACGTCACGGCGTCGCGCACGGCTTGTGAGTCCTGGTCCGATCCGAGGGACAGGTTGATGACCTTGGCGCCGCGGTCGGTTGCGTCGTAGATGCCCTTGGACACCCACGACGCCAGGCCGTTCCCGTCCGCGTCGAGCACCTTGATGGCGAGGATGCGGCTGTCCCAACCGAAGCCGGCGATGCCTTCCACGTTGTTGGTGTTGGCCGCCGCGTATCCAGCGACCGACGTCCCGTGGTCGCCGTCACCGCTGGCTGTCGACGTGTCGTCGAGCTCGGGCGCGACCAGCTTGCCTGCCAGGTCGGGGTGGGTGCCGACGACGCCGCTGTCGAGGACGCCGATGGTGACGCCAGAGCCCAGGCTGTAGTCCCAGGCGGTCGGGGCGTTGACCTTGGCGACGGCCCACTCCTGGACGCCCGCGCAGTTGAGGGTGACGCACGTGTCGTTCACGGTGCGCATGGCGTGGAAGGCGACGTCAGGCTCCACCCGAAGCACGCCCGGTTGGGCCCGCAGCGCGTTGGCCTCGCCGGCCGGAAGCGAGGCCGCCGCGGCCCGAGGACCGACCAGGTGGCGGGACGACGGGAGCCGGTGCAGGAGGTCGGTGCGGTGGGCGCTGTCGACGAAGGTCACGATGACGCCGGATGCCCCGTCCGCCGCCGAGGCGGGCAGCGCGCCGGCGCCCAGCGGGGCCAGGACGGCGAGCACGAGCGCGGCGCGACGGAGCAGGGAAGTGGGACCCACGAAGGGAACGTTAGTATCTGACTATGAGTCAGAAGCGGGCCCTCCGGGAGGACGAGCGATGACCGACGTGGTCAGTGACGCCTTCGAGGAGTTCAACCGCAACATGGGGATGGGGCGCATCCAGAACCCCTATCCCACCTTCACCGAGATGCGGTGCGAGGCGCCGGTGCAGCCCGTCGACCTGCGCAAGATGTTCGGGTTCGAGGTCGACGACATGCCCGAGGACGCCCCACCCATCTACACCGCCTGCACCTATGACGCGGTGCTCGAGATCCTCAAGGACGGCGAGCGCTTCTCCTCACAGATCTACGCCGGCTTCATGGGCCTCGTCATGGGCCACACCATCCTGGAGATGGACGAGCCCGAGCATCACCGCTACCGCTCGCTCATGATGCAAGCCTTCTCCAAGAAGGCCATGGAGCGGTGGGAGTCCGACCTGGTCGGGCCGGTGATCGACGAGTGCATCGACAGCTTCGTCGATCGGGGCCGGGCCGAGCTCATCCGCGAGCTCACGTTCCCGTTCCCTGTCAACGTCATCGCCGGGCTGCTCGGCCTCCCGAAGGAGGACATCGACCAGTTCCACGTGTGGACGGTCGAGCTCATCAGCATCGGCTTCGACATGGAGAAGTCGATGCGGGCGTCGAAGGCGCTCGGCGACTACCTGCGCGAGAAGATCGAGTACCGGCGGGCCCATCTGGGCGACGACTTCGTCAGCGTGCTGATCAAGGCGGAGATGGACGGCCAGTCGCTCACCGACGACGAGATCATCGCCTTCTGCCGGCTCCTGCTGCCCGCAGGCGCCGAGACCACCTACCGCTCGTCGTCGAACTTGCTCTACGGGCTGATGAAGAACCCCGAACAGCTCGCGGCCCTCCGCGACGACCGCTCCCTCCTGCCCAAGGCGATCGAGGAGGGCCTGCGCTGGGAGCCGCCGCTGCTCACCATCATGCGCACGGCCGTCGAGGACACCACCGTGTGCGGCGTGCCCGTCGCCAAGGACTCCGTGATCATCGTGAACCTCGGCTCGGCCAATCACGACGACAATCGATGGGAGGACTCCGAGGACCTCGCCATCCTGCGCAAGCAGCAGCAGCACATGGCGTTCGGTTTCGGCCCCCACATGTGTCTGGGCCAGCACCTGGCGCGCATGGAGACCAGGGTCGTCCTCGAGAAGGTCTTCGACCGCCTGCCCAACCTGCGCCTCGACCCAGAGGCGGCGGACGTCGAGATCACCGGGATGACCTTCCGGACCCCGCAGCGCCTGCCTGTCGTCTTCGGCTAGGTCTCGGGCCGCTTCACGAAGGGCTTGGCCCGGTCGAACTCCAGCTCCTTCACGAGGTGGACGATGGTGCCCGACTCGGGCTCCGACGTGAACTTGATCCGGTCGACGAGGGCGCGCATGAGCTGGATGCCGCGGCCGCCCTCGGCGCCCGAGTCGGCGTCGTTGCGACCGATCGTCTCGAAGTCGAAGCCGTGGCCGGTGTCGATGACGCGGATCTCGCAGGTGTGGTCGGTGATCTCGATCGCGACCGAGTACTCGTCCTCGGCCGTGGTGTGCTCGACGACGTTGGCGCACGCCTCGGTGAGGGCGACCTCCACGTCACCGATGCACTGGCGTGAGACGCCGATCTCACCGAGCGAGTATTTGGCGAGGTGGCGGACGAGCGGGAGCGTCGACGAGTCCCTCGGGATGTTCATCGCGAGTGTGATGTCCACCGCTCCGTCGCTCTCCTAGGTGATCTCGACCCAGTCGATCCGCCATCCGTCGACGGTGCGGACGAGAATGCTCTCGACT
Source organism: Actinomycetota bacterium (assembly GCA_041166085.1). GTDB lineage: Bacteria > Actinomycetota > Acidimicrobiia > Acidimicrobiales > JAFATL01 > JBEEFP01. The sequence continues at coordinate 54,483 of JBEEFP010000038.1, read as the reverse complement.
CGCACTCGCCGCGTCTGCGGTTGCGCTTGTCCCTTTCCCCGGAGTGACTGTTCCAACACGGTGAACGTGCGCGCATCCGAATCGCTCAGCGACGCGACGTACGGGCCCTTCAGGACCTTGGCGGTGGCGACGGCCTGGTTGTCGGCCAGCGCCTTGCGGAACGAGTCGCCCCCGAGAACCTGCTCGTACTGGTAGCGGAAGTTGCCGACGCCCATGGCCCGCACGTGGGCCAGGTCGGTGGTGATGTGCCGGTAGTCGTAGGACGACAGGGCGAGGGCGAAGCGCTCAGCCTGCGAGGTGACCTCGGCCTTGCGGCCGCCACCGTCGCCACCACGAAGCAGCACCACGATGCCGCCCACCGCCGCCAGCACGGCCAGCACTGCGGCCACCGCCCACCAGGCCCGGACTACGCTCCGCTGGTGCTCGGCAGCCTCCGGCGGAGCCGCTGGACCCCGGTCGTCCTCGTCGTCCTGCTCGGCGCGCTCGTCGTCTTCGAGGCGACGCAGCTCGACCTCTTCGGCGGGGGCGGTTCCGAGCCCCGACCCAGCCCCGCCGCCGTCGGTCTGACTCGGCGCTTCGCGGTCGCTGTCACCTCGTTCGACCACAAGCGGCTCGATGCCGACATCGCCCGGGTCCTCGCTCTCGGGTCGCCCGGGTTCGAGAAGGAGTTCCGCACCGCCATGGGTGCCGACTTCGCCCAGCGCATCGCCGCCAACAACACCGTCAGCACCGGGCGGATCGTCGCCGGCCCCCGCGCCCAGCGGGTCGCCGGAGGGCTGGCCACCTTCCTCGTCGTCGTCGATCAACAGGTCACCTCTGAGGGTGGGAAGCAGCAGCCGCAGGTTATCCGGGTGGGTCTGCTCGTCACCGTCGATCAGAAGGCCAGCAGGGTGACGAAGGTTGAGGTGTTGTAGCGAGACTCAGCCCGGACCCCCTCGGTCCAGCTCGGCCTCCTTCTTGTGGATGATCTCGAGCAGGTGGGCGGTCGACTCGCTCGCGTAGCGGGCTTCGTCCGGGCTGACGAGGGCGATGGTGCGGCCCTGCTGGGTCCGGCCCATGTCGATGTCGATGCGTTGGGCGATGGTGGGCACGAAGATGCGGTCGAGGCGCAGGCCCTCGCCGTAGACGGGGACGCCGAAGCGGGGCTGGTACCCCGGCTCGAGCGGGAACCCACCACCGAGCCCGATGTTCATGGTGTCGCCCTCGAGGGTGTAGCCCAGGCGTTGGCCGAAGCGCGGGAACCAGTAGATCGTCTCGAACATCTTCTGGGGCCGGCTGGCCAGCGTGTGGAAGGTCGTGTCGAGGCCGCTGAGCACCCCGTCGAGGTCGTCCTTCGAGTTGGACAGGAGGTCGGACCCGGTGGTGCCGAGCGCGGCCCCGTTGGTGAGGATGCGTTCGAGGTCGGCGGTGTGACGGTCGAGGACCTCGCCGACGCGCGCGTATCCGGAGATGGCGCTCGCCATGTCCGCGCGTGACGCGTCGAGGGCCGTCGTGAGGGTGGCCGAGTCCGAGAGCAGCGCACCCAGCTCGTCCTTGCGCGCAGCCAGCACCTGGCCCACGTCGGCCCACGACGTGAGCAGGGTGTGCAGGTCGTCCTCGTGGCCCACGACCCCGGACAGGCCGTCGGCCATGGCGCCGAGGTCGGCGGGGTCGATCTTGCCCAGCACCTTGTCGGCCTGGCCCAGCAGCTCGTAGAGCGGCCGCGGCGTGCTGGTGCGGGCGGCAGGGATCAGGGCGCCGTCCGGATCGGCGGTCGTGGTTGCGTGGGGATCAACCGGGGAGAGGTCGACATAGGGCTCGCCCAACGAGCTCTTCTGGCGGACGTCGGCCCGCAGCTCCTTGGCCATCGGGCCCTTGGGGCGCACCGACAGTGCGAGCTCCACCGCGTTGTCGATCAGGTGGGTCGAGCTCACCTTGCCGATCGGGACGCCCAGGTACGTCACCTCGGCGCCGGGCAGCGCCCCGCCCGACTGGGCCAGCTGCACGCGCATGGTCTTGGCCTTGTCGAAGCGCACCCCTGCCAGGCCGACCGACGCCCAGGCCAGGGCCACGACCGAGACCACGGCGACGAGGACCAGGTTGGCGACCTGGCGCATGGTGAGCTTCACGCCAGCCCCCACCACATGAACGAGCGCAGCCCGCGCGGCCCCGACGAGGCGCTGCTGCTGCTGCTGCTGCTCTGCTGCTGCGGCCGGCCGTTGTTGTCGACCCGGTTGCCGTTGGCCGAGCCCGCGCCCAGATCGATGTCACCCGTGTGGGCGGGGTCGTCGATGCTCTGCCTGGGCACGTTGTTCACCTGCACCTGCCCCGACTCCTCGCGGCCGCGCGGGCCTTGCTCGGGTGTGCAGTGGCCGCTGCCCGTGTCGACGCGCGCCACCTCGTTGTACGCGGCGGCCAGCCATTGGATGAAGTTGCCCTGCACCGTGCAGCTCCATCCGTTGTTGAAGTCGGGGAGGGCCTGCACCGCCTTCTCGAAGTCGGGAAGGTTGGTGTCGATCTCGGTGAGGAGGCTCTTGGCCTGGGCTCCGGCGGCGCTGAGCTTGGCCTCGTTGGTCGTCACCAGCTCGGCCGCGTTGGTGGACAGCTTGTCGACCGAGGTGACGAAGGCGGCCAGCTCGCCCTTGTGCTGGTCGAGGGCATGCAGACCGGCGGCGAACTGGTCCACGGAGCGGGCCAGCTCCTGGGTGTGGGGCGCGAGCGACGCCGCCATCTGCTCGACCCGGTCGATGGTGGCGCCCAGGTCGTCGCGGTGCTCGGCGAAGGCATGGGTCGCGCCGGCCATGGCGTCGAGGAAGCGGGCCACCCGCTGCGGGTCGCCGCCCGCCGCGTCGTCGAAGGCATGGATCACCCGGTTCAGGCTGTCGGCCGTCACCTGGTTGACGAGCTCCCCGCCCAGGCCGACCACCTGCTCGAGCTGGGGCACGCGGCGGGTGCGGTCGATGGGAATGGTCGAGCCCTCGGCCAGGTGGCCGCCGCCGCTGGGGACGAGCGCGAGGTACTCCTCGCCCAGCAGGCTGGTCTGACGCAGCTCGACGCGGGTGGCGGCCGGCAGGTGCACGTCACGGTCGACGTTGAACGCCACCTTGGCGTGCAGGCCGTCGAGGCTGACCTTGGTGATCTGGCCGACCTGCACGTCGTGGATGCGCACGCTGTTGTCCGGCACCAGCTCCGACGCGTCGGAGAGCACTGCCGCGAAGTGCTGTCGGGCAGGGGGAGTGTGGGCCCGCCACCACACCACGCCCGCCACGAGCGCGAGGACGAGCACGCCGATGCGGATGTTGCGGACGCCGCCCGGGCTCACTGGTCCGGCTTCCCTGGTGCGGACCCCGGATCGGGGCACTTGCTCCCCGCCGGCGCGTTCTGGTCGGGCTCGGGCTCTGCGCCCTGGTAGCCGGGCGCGTGGTAGCCGCCGTGCGGATCGTTGTTGACGGTGATGAACCCGTCGCCGATGGTGCCGGCGGGCAGCAGCGGGCCGGCGCCGGTGTACTGGGTGGCGTCGACCTGCCACGGCACCGCCGGTCGCAACGGGCTGCACGAGTAGTCGACCGCCGGCACCACGCGGTTGTCGTCGTTGATCGAACCGGGGCCGCCGGCCGCGTTCATGGGGTGGGTAAAGGGCACGAAGAACAGTCCCTGGGCCTGTTCGAGCAGCCACCACCGGCTCCCGTCGTGGTGGATGGCGTTGTACCAGCCATAGGCGTAGTACGGCGCCAGATCGACGATCTGCTGCCATCCCTTCTCGTGGTCGGCGAGGATGCGGCCCACCCGGTCCAGTGAGTCGAGGACGGCCGCGATCTTGTCCTTCTCGTTGCCCGTGAACGACGCCAGCCGACCGAGCATGTCGTCGAGGCCCCCGACGGCCGCGTCCAGCGCGCCCTGCTGTGCGAGCAGCGACTGCGAGACCGCGGTCGACGAGCGCAGGATGCTCGTGACCTCGCCGTCGCGCGACGCCAAGGTGCCGACCACGCCTTGCAGCGCGTGCAGGCTCTGGTCCAGCTCGGCCGAACGGGTCGACAGCGTCTGGCCCACCTGCGACAGGCCGCTGGTCACGCCCGCCACCGCCTGCGAGTTGCCGCCCAGGGCCTGACCCAGGTTCTTGACCATCATCCGCAGGGCGTCGGCGTCGACCTGCTCGGAGACACGCGTCGCTTCGTCGAACAGCTCGTTGACCTCGGCCGGCACCCGGCTCCTGGACAGCGGGATGACGGTCCCGCTCTCCAGGCGCGGCCCGGTGCCCGACCACACGGGCCCGAGCTCGACGTAGCGCTCGCCGATCAATGAGCGCAGGCGAACGGTGGCGACGGCGTCGGGCGCCAGCGCCACGTCGTGCACGGTGAGGTGCACGCGGACGCGGTCGGCCGTCGGCTCGATGCGCTGCACGGTGCCGGCCCGCACGCCCTGCACGAGGACGCGCGACTGCGGATAGAGGCCGACGGTGCGCGGGAACTCCACCGTGATCTCGGTGGCGGCCGGGCGCAGCGGGTTGGCGATCACGGGCACACCCGACAGGCCCGCCACCGCGAGGATGAACCCGAGCCCGATGGCGAAGGGGATGAGCCGGCGCGTCACTTCGGTCCACCCTGGTAATAGCCCTGGGGCGGGGGCTGGTGGTGGTCGCCGGTATCGACGGACACGCCGGCCACATCGGCGCCGGGCGCTTGGAACGGCGGACGGAACCAGATGGACGGCAGGCCCCCCTGCTTGCCGGGGTCCTGACCGTTGCTGTCCCCGACGTCGAGCGGATCGGCGACGTACGGGTACATCGGGTAGCCGACGTTGTAGACCTGGATCCACGAGCCCTGCTTGGTCACCTTGTAGAGGCGGTACACGGCGTCGGGCAGCTGATCGAGGGCGAGCTTGATGCGGTCCCGCTTCTCGTCGAGCACCTTGGCGGTGACGAGCACGTCGTCGAGCACGCCCGACAGACGGCCCTCGTTGCGCGCCAGCAGGGGCGTCAGCGTGGTGTTGAGGTCGCGGACGCCAGAGACGAGTTGGGTCAGCTCGGCCCGGCGTGCCGCCAGTGCGTCGAGGGCCGCGCTCATGCCGTCGACCGATGACCCGAGGGCGGCCTTGCGGTCGTCCATGGCCGTGAGCAGCTTGGAGCTGGCGGCCAGCAACCGATCCAGATCGGCCTGGCGTTGCCCCATAGTGGTGGACAGGGTGCCGAGATCGCCGAGCAGGGTGTTGACGGTCTGGCCCTTGCCCTCCATGACCTTGTCGAAGGACCGCAGGAGGGTGTTCATCGACTGCACGTCGATGTGCTGCAGCGAGGTGTCGAAGGATGTCACGACCTCGTCCACGTCGGTGCCGGGGTCGGTGCGGCTGAGGGGGATCACCGCGCCGTGGGGCAGCGCGGGTCCGGTGCCCGGATCGGCCAGCTGCACGTACTTCTTGCCGAGCAGCGTGCGCAGACGCACCGACGCGCGCGTGCCGCGCGACAGCTGCGTCCCCTTGTGCAGCTCGAGCTGCATGCGGACGGAGTGGGGCAGCCGCTGCACGCTCTTCACCGTGCCGACCTCGATGCCCGCCACGCGTACGGGATCACCCGAGCCGACATCGCTGGCGTTGGCGAACACCGCGGTGACGGTGTAGGTCCGCTGCAGGATCTTGGCCCCGCCGATCAGGTAGGCCACGGTCATGACCGCGAAGGTGATGAGCAGACCGCCGATGGCGGTGCGGCGCAGGTTGCGCTCCGTCATCTGCCGCTCCGCTCAGTCGTCATGGGTTCCCCATGAGCGGGGCGAACAGCGCGTCCAGGCCGCTGCTCGACGAGCTGCCCGGCTCGGGGTTGATGGCGATCACGCCCGCATCGGTGCGGGGGATGGGCGGCAGCGGCACCCGCGGCTGACCCAGCACCGGCTCCGGCCCCTGCGGATCATCGGGGCCGACGTTGTTGTAGTCGGGGCCGATGCGCGGCTCGGACGCGTAGGCGTCGATGACCCCCACCGCGCGTGTGTAGGACTGGATCCAGTCGCCGTTGCTCGTCATGCGCAGCATGGCGGCGGTGGTCCAGGGCAGCGTCTGGAACGCCTTCTCCAGCGACACCTTGTTCCGCACCGCCGCTTCGGTGAGCTGCTTGGTGAGGTCCAGGCTCTTGTCGATGTTGGTGCCGTTGGCGGCGAGGATGCGGCTCAGGGTGCTGGTGAACTGGCCCGCCTTGCCGGCGGCCTGCCCGAGCTGATCGGCCTTGGCCGAGAGCACGGCGGACGTGGACCCGAGGGAGTCCAGGAGCTGGCGCACCTGGGCGTCGTGGCTGGCGATGCCGTCCAACAGAGTGGCGAAGTCGGTGACGCTCTGGCCGATGACGTCGGCCCGTTGGCTGAGGGTGGCGACCAGGGCGGCCGCGTCGTCGATGGAGCCGTTGAGGGTGGCCTCACGGCCCTGCATGGCCGCGGCATAGGTGGCCATGACCCGGTTGAGTGATGCGGTGTCGAGCCGGGCCAGGATGGGCTCGGTGTTGTTGAGCAGCGTCGAGAGGTCGGCTGCCTCCGCGGTGTGGCTCACCGGCACCTGCGCGTGCTGGTGGAGGGCGGGGCCGCCGGGCGCGGCGCCCGCAGGCGGCACGATCTCGATGAACCGCTGCCCGAGCAGGTTCTTCCACCGCAACTCGAAGGTCGACCCTTGCGGGACGCGGTTGCGGTCGTCGAGCTTCATGGAGACCAGCGCCTTGCCCCGTTCCGCCTGCAGGCCGCTCACCTTGCCGATGCGCACGCCGGCCAGGCGCACGTCGTCGCCGTTCACCAACCCGGTGGCGTCGGTGAACGACGCCCGCACGGGATAGGTGCCGCGGAAGGCGCCGGCCGCTCCGCCGTACTCGCCGATGCGGAGGAACAGCCAGCCCAGGCACGCCACGCTCGCCAGCGCGAACAGACCGAGCTTGATGACCGTCGCTCTCACGACCCGCCCCCGAGGCCGGCGAACAGCAACCCGAGTCCCATCGACGAGCCAGACGGATCGGGAGGAATGGTGATGTTGCGATTGGGCAGGCCGTGCACGTACACGTCCGGCGTGATGCCGTTGGAGCCGTCGGTCTCGCCGTAGGGCGGCGGCGCGTCGGCGATGGTGCCGGCGTTGATGATGACGGTGCTCGAGACGCGTGTCTTGATCCAGCCCGTCTTCATGATCTCGGCCACGCCCCGGATGTTGAAGCGCAGGGTGCGGGCGAACTTGGCGATCTGACCGGGCTGGGCGGTGGTGGCGGCCACCACGTCGACCAGGTCGGGCACGATGCGCCCCAACTTGGCCCGCTGGTTGGCGAGGAGGTCGCCGGCCAAGGCCGCCAGCTGGGCGTTCTCGCGCAGCATGGTGCCGAGTGCAGGCTCGTCGCGGCCGAGCACGTCAGCCACGTCGCCGAGGGTCGTCGCGGCGGTGACCAGGTCGTTGCTGCGCTCGGCGACGGTGCCGGCGACACCGGGAACGTGATCGAGCACCACCCCGAGGTCGCCCTCGTGGCTCGAGACCTCGTCGAGGACGGGCGTCCAGCCCTCCATCATCCGGCGCAGGTCGTCCCCGGTGCCGTCGAAGGCCTGGCCCAGGGCGGACAGGGTGGCGCCGAACTGCTCGGGGTGGACGGCCTTCAGCAGCGGCACCGCCTTGTCGATGACGTCCTGGACCTCGGTGGCGGGCTCGGTGTGGGCGCGCGTGATGGTGTCGCCGGATCGCAGTGCGGGCGCGCCGGGCGCCGCCGGGTCGAGGGCCAGGTACTTGTCACCGAAGAGGGTCTTGGGGACGAGGTGGGCCGAGGTGTCCCGCGCCACGCGCGCGCCCGGGTCGAGGGCGAGGTCGTAGCGCGCCGAGAAGTCGCGACGGTCGATCTCGATCGACCGCACGCGGCCCACGGGGACGTTGCGGACGCGCACCTCGTAGCCGGGCTGCACGTTGAGTCCGGCGCGTGCGAACTCGGCGTGCACCACCATGGGCTGGGTCCCGCTGCTCGCCCGGGCGCCGACGATGAGCAGGCCGAGCACGAGCAGCACGACCACCAACCGGCCCAGCACGGCGGTGGCCTGCTGACGCGTCATCCGGAGAATCGCACCGTGTCCCCGCCGCCCCAGAAGATGAGCGACATCACGAAGTTCACGACGAAGATGAGCGTCACCGAGAGGCGCACCGCCCGCCCGACCGCGTGGCCGACGCCCTCGGGCCCGCCGCTGGCGAAGAACCCGTAGGCGCTGTGGATGAAGGTGACGAGCGAGATGAACACCAGCACCTTGGACACGCTGTACAACACGTCGGGCCGCTGCAGGTACAGGGAGAAGTACTGGTCGTACACACCCGGCGCCACGTGGAAGAACACGGTGGACGTGAACCGAGTTGCGAGCAGCTGCACGTACAGCCCGATGACGTACAGCGGCAGCACGACCATGAGCGACGCCACCAGTCGCGTCGACACCAGATACCGCAGGGACGGCAGCCCCATGACCTCGAGGGCGTCGATCTCCTCGGAGATGCGCATGGCGCCCAGCTCCGCGGTGAAGTGGGCCCCGATCTGCGAAGCGAAGATCACACCGGCCATGAGCGGTGCGATCTCCCGGATGCTGGCGTAGGCGGACACGAAGCCGACGAGGTCCTGGGCGCCGATGAGCTCGAGGCCCTTGGTGCCTTCCAGGCTGGTCTGGATGCCGATGACCGCAGTCATGATGACGATGACCGTGACCGCGCCGGCACCGACGATGAAGGCGCCCGCGCCCACCGCGATGTCGCTGATGTGGTTGCCGATCACCGAGCGGTACTTGAGTGCGGCCGGCACGTTCCAGAGCGCCTTGGCGGCGAGCCCGGTGACCCTGCCCGCGATGCGGAAGGGCTCGAGGACGGGTCCGAGCACCTGGCGGGTGGTCTCGGCCGCGCTCTCGTAGGTCGTCGTCACCGAATCGCGTCCGGGACGAGGAGGAAGTAGCCGTAGGTCATCACGAGATTCACCACCACGAGGGAGAGCAGCGTGAGCACGACGCCGCGGTTCACGGCCATGCCGACGCCTGAGGGACCGCCTTTGGCGTACAACCCCTTCCACGCCGAGATGACGGCTGCGACGATGCCGAAGACGAACCCCTTGGCCAGGGCGAGGTAGAGGTCGGGGAGCTGAGCCAGGGTCGTGAAGCCCTGGAAGAACGCACCCGAGTTGGTGCCCTTCACCACCACCGCGTAGAACCACCCACCCGCGATGCCGCCCACGATCACGATGCCGGTCATCAGCACGGTGGCGATGGCAGCGCCGATCACGCGAGGGACGACGAGCCGGTGCAGCGGGTCGACCGCCATGACGCGCATGGCGGCCACCTCGTCGCGCACGGTGCGGCTGCCGAGGTCGGCGGTGATGGCGGTGCCGCCCGCGGCCGCCATCATGAAGGTGGTGCCGAGGGGACCGATCTCCCGCACGATGGCGAGCACGAGCGCGGCCCCCTGGGCCGAGTCGGCACCGAACTGCCGCGTGATGTTGTGCACCTCGAGGCCGATGACGAGGCCGAAGGACACCGTCAGGAGCAGAGCCGGGAACAGCGACACCGACGCGATGAACCACGTCTGGCGCAGGATCTCGCCGACGTCGAAGGGCCGGCGCGGGATGCGAACGACCACGTCCACCAAGAGGGCGTAGAGACGCCCCGTCTCGTCAAGGAACGATTCGCCCTTGGCCCTGAGCGCGGACGCGGCCAAGACAATCCTCCCCGATGACGCGGCCGATGAAGCTTCCCCAGCCCACGCCGGCATGGCCGCCGCCCGCACCCTGCGTGGTGTGGGGCCGTACCTTCCCCCGCGCCCGGTGGGCGAAACAGGCAAGGATGACCCAGTGGCCACCCATCGTCCGCCTGAGGCCTGGCACCGCGAGGACGGCCAGGTCGACGCCATGCAACGCGCCATCGCGGTGAGCGCGGCGACGGTCGGCAGCGAGGGCATCTACACCTCCGTGGTGACCACGGCTCCGGGTGGACGCACGCGGCTCCACCACCACGGACCGTGTGAGACGTCGATCTACGTGATCGCCGGCTCGGCCCGTTTCACGTGGGGTCCGACCGGGGCCGAGCACGCCTTCGAGGCGGGACCCGGCGACGTGGTGTACATCCCTGCCCTCGAGCCCCACGTGGAGGAGAACCCGTCGGCGACCGAGGACCTGGTCGTCCTCGTGTCCCGCAACTGCGCCGAGGGGATCAACCACTATCTGGATTGACGAGGCACCTGTTCGCTCAAGCAGACCCCCACCGATGCCGATGTTGACGTGTCGGCCGGTCGTAGCGGGGTGTCTGTGACAGCTGGAGGGATCACAAGGGGCGGGGGGAGCTGATGCGACGCGGCGAGCGGCGGCTGCACGCCTACGTGGCTCTCGTCAGCGTCACTGGCCTCGTCGCGCTCGTCGTCATGACCCTCGGCCCTGCGGCCGCCTTCGCCGGCCGCCACTGGCCCCAGGTGCTCGTGCTCGGCACGTGCACCGTGCTCGGCGAGCTCCGACCGGTCCAGCTGGCCCGGTGGCACCGCGCCAACGGCGGCGGCAGCGTCACGACCTCCACCGCGTTCGCCTACGCCATCCTCCTGCTGGCCGGCCCCGCCGCCGCTGCCGTCTGCCTCGGGCTCGGCACCCTGATCGCCGATCTCCACGGTCGCAAGACCTGGTACAAGGCGTTCTACAACCTGGGCCAGTACAGCCTGTCGGTGGCGGCTGCCGCCGCCGCGATCCGCCTGCTGTCCGGGTCCTTCGTCCTGCTCGACGGCGGGCGTGTCCGACCCGAGGACGTGGTGCCGCTGCTCGTGGCCTGCGCCACCTTCTTCATCGTCAACAGCTCGCTCGTCGGGATGGTCGTCTCCCTGGCGCAGCGCCGCCCCTTGCTCCGCGGCGTGCGTGAGGAGTTGGCGTCGCAGGTCGTCGTCGACGTCCTCCTCCTCGGCATGGCGCCGGTGGTCGTGGTGGTGGCCATCCAGAACCTCGGCCTCATCCCGTTCCTGCTGCTGCCGGTCGCGGCCGTGTACATGAGTGCGCGGGCGTCGCTGGAGAAGGAGCACCAGGCGCTGCACGACGCCCTCACCGGTCTGCCCAATCGCACCCTGTTCCGCGAGCAGGCGACTGACGCCATCAGCGGCCGCCCGCTGGGCGAAGGGTCGTTGTCGGCGGTGATGCTCATCGACCTCGACCGCTTCAAGGAGATCAACGACACCCTCGGGCATCACATCGGCGACCTCCTGCTCAAGGAGGTCGGTCCGCGTCTGCGGGAGGCGGTCCGTGACCACGACGCCGTCGCCCGCTTCGGCGGCGACGAGTTCGCCATCTTCGTCCACGACATGGACTCGCCCGAAGCGATCCTCGAGATCGCGGGCCGGGCCCATGCCGCCCTGTCCGCCCCGTTCTCGGTCGAGGACCTGCTGCTGCACGTCGAGGGAAGCATCGGCATCGCGCTGTCCCCTGAGCACGGCACCGACGTGGACGTCCTGCTGCAGCGGGCCGACGTGGCCATGTACATGGCCAAGGAGACGCATAGCGGCAGCCGGCTGTACACGCCCGATCGCGACCCGAACAGCAGGCGCCGACTCACGCTCCTCTCGGACCTGCGGGCCGCCATCGACAACCACGACCTCGTCCTGCACTACCAGCCCAAGGCCGACCTGCGGTCGCGTGAGATCAACGACGTCGAAGCGCTCGTGCGCTGGATCCATCCCGACCTCGGGCTCGTGCCGCCGAACGACTTCATCCCGCTGGCCGAGCGCTCCGGGCTCATCGCCCCGCTGACCGAGTACGTGCTCACCGACGCCATCGGCCGGGCCGCCGACTGGCGGGCCCGCGGCATCAACCTGCGCGTGGCGGTGAACCTGTCGGTGCGCAGCCTCATGGACCTCGACCTGCCCAACCGGGTGGCGGCGATGCTGCTGGCGGCCGACCTTCCCGCTTCCTACCTCGAGCTCGAGATCACCGAGAGCACGATCATGGCCGACCCGGTGCGGGCCATGCGTGTGCTGCAGCCGCTGGCGGACATGGGCGTGCGCCTGTCGATCGACGACTTCGGCACGGGGTACTCCTCGCTCGCCTACCTGCGCCAGCTCCCCATCGCCGAGATCAAGATCGACCGGTCCTTCGTCGCGGCCATGACGACGAGCGAGAACGACGCGGTCATCGTCCGCTCGACGGTGGAGATGGCCAAGAACCTCGGGCTCGAGGTGGTGGCCGAGGGCGTCGAGACGCCGGACATCGAGCTGGCCCTCGACCGGCTCGGCTGCGACTACATGCAGGGCTATCTGCTCAGTCGCCCGCTTCCTGCCGACGAGCTCGAGGGCTGCATCGCCGAGCTGCGTCGCGGCTGGGCGCCGCGGCCCATCCCGTTCACGGTGGAGCGCGCTCTAGGCTCCTAGCCGTGCTGATGCTGGTGGGGTTCGCCCTGGCCGCGCTCTCGGTGCTGGTGGCGGGCGGCGACCTGCGCAAGCTGTCGAAGCTCGAGTTCCGCGGCACGCCGGTGCTGCTGGCCGCGTTGCTAGTGCAGATCGTGATCATCTCGATCGTCCCCGCGGGCAACGAGGGCGTGAAGCAGGCGGTGCACATCGGCTCGTACCTGCTCGTGTTCCTCTTCCTCGCCGCCAACCTGCGGGTGCCCGGGGTCTGGCTGATCGCTGTGGGCGCGCTGCTCAACTTCGCCGCCATCGCCGCGAACCACGGGGTCATGCCGGCCACGCCCGCCGCGCTGCGCAGCGCGGGGATGGCCCGTCACGCGGGCGAGTTCCAGAACTCGCGGCAGGTGGACGACCCGAAGTTGCTGGTCTTCGGCGACCGCTTCGCACTGCCGAAGTCGTGGCCCGTCAGCAATGTGTTCTCTGCAGGAGATGTCTTGATCGTCCTGGGCGCCGCCGTCGGCATGCATCAGGTCTGCCGGTCACGCTTCGTGGCCAAAAAAATTCCCCCTGCGTTACGTAACGCTGAGCCCCCTGCGTCGTAGTAGAGCCGAGGCTGGAGGGCCTCCCCATATAAGGCGAATGAACCGGAGGGGAAAGATGTCCAAGATCCGTCGCATTGCCCGTAACAAGTGGTTCCTCAGTTCGGCGACCGTCCTCGCCCTCATCGAGGTCGTTGGCGCCGGCGGCAAGTGGGGCTGAGCTCCACCCCGACAACAACGCAAGGAAGAGCCCCGGCCGTGGACGCCGGGGCTCTTCTATTTCGCTCGCTTGCAAGCTGCGCTCGCTGAGCGCAGCGGGGACCCCAACCCCCCGCTGCGGCTCCTGCCGATGCGCGGTCGGCCTGTTCCGATCAGATGCCGAGGTGGTCGGCGATGCGGGCGCGGTGCTCGGCGGCGGTGCCGAGGAGGGCCTCGCCGGACTTGGCCCGCTTCACGTAGAGGTGCATGTCGTGCTCCCACGTGTAGCCGATGCCGCCCATGATCTGGATGCCCTCCTGGGCGATGAGGCGTTGGGCCTCGCCGACCGCGGCCTTGGCCATCGACGCGGCCACGGTGCGGCGCTCGTCGTCCTCGGCGATGGTGGTGGCGGCGAAGTACGCGGTGGCCCGAGCCCGTTCGAGGGCGACGTACATGTCCGAGAACTTGTGCTTGATGGCCTGGAACGAGCCGATGGGCACGCCGAACTGCTCGCGCACCTTGGCGTAGTCGAGGGCGGTGTCGAAGATGGCCTGGCACGTGCCGACCATCTCCACGGCGAGGGCGACGGTGGCCTCCTCGACGGCGCGGTCGAGACGCTCCGGCCGGTCGAGCACCCGGCCGCGCTCGACGTCGCCGTGCATCTCGACACGCGCCAGGCGGCGCGACTTGTCGAAGGCGTCCATCGGGGTGACCTGCAGCTGCTCGCGGGGGACGACGACGACGCGCTCGCCGTCGGTGACGGCCACCTCGTCGACTGCGTCGGCCTCGACGGCCGGCTGGCGGACGAACGCCAGCGTGCCCGTGAGCTCGCCTGACGCCACGCCGCCGAGGAAGCGAGCTGCCTGCTCGTCGCTGCCGCACTCCCGCACCACCGGCGCGAAGAGTGCGGCCGTCGCGGTGAGGGGACCGGGGGCGATGACGCGGCCCAGCTCTTCGAGCACCACCGTCAGCTCCACGAAGCCGAGGCCGATGCCGCCGTGGGCCTCGCTGATGGTGAGGGCGGGCCAGTCGAGCTCGACCATGCGCGACCAGAGAGCGTCGGCGCCGGTGCCCTTCTCCACGACCTCGCGCACGACGGAGATGGGGCACTCGCGCGCCAGCACGGCCCGAACCGACGTCCGCAACTCCTCCTGGTCGCTGGTGAACTCGAGCTCCATGCGGGCAGGAGGCTAGCGGCCGACCGTCTCGAGATGGCTGGCCGTTGGCTGGTGCAAAATGTCGGCCACGCGCCAAGGAGTGAGCTGCCTGTGACGACGCTCGAGAACCGTCCCAACACCGCATTGCTCGTGGTCGATGTGCAGAACGGTGTCGTCGCCGGCGCGCATGCCCGCGAGGCCGTTGTTGCCAACGTCGGCAGCCTGGTCGACAAGGCGCGGCAACAGCACGTGCCCGTCGTGTGGGTTCAGCACAACAGCGATGAGGGCCTCCCTCGGGGGAGCGACGAGTGGCGCATCGTCCCCGAGCTCACCCCGGGCGACGACGAGCCGCTCGTCGAGAAGACCTATGGCGACTCCTTCGAGGACACGTCGCTCGAGGACGTGCTCGCCGACCTCGCGGTCGGTCGCGTGATCGTCGCCGGCGCGCAGACGGACGCCTGCGTCCGCTCGACACTCCACGGCGCCCTCGTCCGGGGCTACGACGCCACGCTGGTCAGCGACGCCCACACCACCGAGGACCTCACAGCATGGGGAGCGCCGCCGCCCGATCAGGTCATCGCCCACACCAATCTCTACTGGGGCGAGCAGACCGCGCCGGGACGTACCGCGGGCACGGTCACCACCGCGGACGTCGACTTCTCCGGGCCTTAGCCCGGCCCCGACATCGCGCTTCTGGTGCACTTGCACGCCTGGGATTGACCGCTAGTGCACCAGAATGCGTCGCCGGTAGCGGCGGACCACCGGTAGCGTCGCCGAACGTGTGTGCCGCCCCACTGATCGAGGGTTCGGGGCTGACCAAGCGCTTCGGCAGCTTCACCGCCGTCGACGGGATCGACTTCCAGGTCCAGCCGGGCGAGGCGTTCGGCTTCCTCGGACCCAACGGCGCGGGCAAGACGTCGACCATGCGCATGATCGGCTGCATCTCGCCCATCAGCGGCGGCGACCTGCGCGTCCTCGGTCTCGACCCCCGAACGCACGGTGCCGAGATCAGGGCCCGACTCGGTGTGGTGCCCCAGGAGGACAACCTCGACCTCGAGCTCACCGTGCGCGAGAACCTGTTGATCTACGGGCGCTACTTCGACCTCCCGCGCGCCGAGATCCGTACGCGGGCGGATGAGCTCCTCGAGTTCGTGCAGCTGGCCGATCGGCGCGACAGTCTGGTCGACCCATTGTCGGGCGGCATGAAGCGGCGGCTCACCATCGGCCGCGCCCTCATCAACAACCCCGAGATCCTGCTCCTCGACGAGCCGACCACCGGTCTCGATCCGCAGGCCCGCCACTTGGTGTGGGAGCGGCTGTACCAGCTCAAGCGACGGGGCGTGACCCTTGTGCTCACCACCCACTACATGGACGAGGCCGAGCAGCTCTGCGATCGGCTGGTGATCATGGACCAGAGCCGTATCGTCGACGAGGGGTCCCCGCGCGAGCTCATCTCCCGCCACGCGACTCGTGACGTCGTCGAGCTGCGCTTCGCATCCGACGAGGACCGCCAGAAGGCCGAGGTTCGTCTCGACGGGCTGGCGCCGCGCGTCGAGATGTCGGGCGACCGCCTGCTCGTGTACACGGGCGAGGGCGAGACCATCGCCGAGCGGCTGACGTCCGAGGGCATCCACCCCGAGACGCTCCTCGTGCGCCGCACCAGCCTGGAGGACGTCTTCCTCATCCTCACCGGCCGCACGTTGGAAGAATGACGCCTCCGCTGCAACGGGTCCTTGAGCGCGAGACACGTGTGTTCCGCAGGTTCTGGCGGGGCACCGTCGTCTTCAACTTCATCACCCCGCTGTTCTTCCTCGCGGCCATGGGCCTCGGTCTCGGCAAGCTGGTGGAGCGGGGGAGCGGCACAGTCGAGGGCCTGACCTACCTGTCCTTCATCGCGCCTGGGCTGCTGGCCGCCAGCGCGCTGCAGGCCGGCGCCCTGAACTCGCTCTGGCCGATCATGGGCGGCATCAAGTGGATGGGCAGCTTCCAGGCCATGGTGGCCACGCCCATCAGCGCCGGCGCGGTGTACGGCGGCGAGGTGCTGTGGACGGTCGCGCGCAGCGCCCTCGGGGCCACCATGTTCCTCGCCGCCGCGGCCTTGCTCGGCGCCATCCCATCGGCGTGGAGTGTGCTGGCCATCCCCGCGGCGGCGTTGACCGCGTTCGCAGCGGCCGCGCCGCTCACCGCGTGGGCCGCGACTCAGGACAGCGACGTGCCCTTCGCGGTGGTGGCCCGTCTGGGCATCGTGCCGGTGTTCCTGTTCTCGGGGACCTTCTTCCCTGTGTCGCAGCTACCCGCCGGCCTGCGCCCCGTCGTCGTGCTGTCGCCGTTGTGGCACGGCGTGGAGCTGGCGCGCGACGCCACCACCGGGCAGTGGCACCCCGGTCAGCAGGCGCTGCACGTACTCGTGCTCTGCGCGTTCGTGGTGGCGGGCTGGCAGTGGGGCGTACGGACGTTCACCGCGAGGCTGACGCCATGACCCTGCGGGCGCTCCACGTGGCCGAGCGCAACGCCGTCTCGTACCGACGCAACTGGCGGTACCTCGCCACCGGCGTGGTCGAGCCGTTCCTGTACCTGCTGTCCATCGGCATCGGCGTGGGCGCGCTGGTCGGCACCGTGCCGGTCAGTGGTCACGAGGTGAGCTACCAGAAGTTCGTGGCGCCCGCGCTGCTCGCGTCGTCCGCCATGAACGGCGCCGTCTTCGACGCCACCTTCAACTTCTTCTTCAAGATCAAGTACGCCCACACCTTCGACGCCATGCTGGCCACGCCCCTCGGCGTCGGCGACGTCGCCCTCGGCGAGATGGGCTGGTCGCTGGCCCGCAGCACGCTCTACGCGCTCTGCTTCCTGCTCACCATGACCGCCTTTGGCCTCACCGCGTCGTGGTGGGCGGTGCTGGCGCTCCCGTCGGCCACCCTCATCGGCCTCGCCTTCGCCGGCGTCGGCATGGCGACGACCACCTACATGCGGTCATGGGTGCACTTCGACTACGTGAACCTGGTGCTGATCCCGCTCTTCCTGTTCTCGGCCACCTTCTTCCCCATCAGCCGCTACCCCGAGGCCCTGCGTTGGGTCGTGCGGGCCACGCCGCTCTACCAAGGCGTCGCCCTCGAGCGCGGGCTCGTGCTCGGAGACGTGAGCTGGGCCCTCCTTGGCCACGCCGTCTACCTGCTCGTGATGGGCGCTCTCGCGCTGCGCGTCGCCGCCGCCCGCCTCCAACGCATGCTCCTGCCGTAGCGGCGGGGCGGGGCGCGGTACGTCACGCTCGGGATCCGGCACTCTGCGCTACCTGGGCCCATCGCGTTCTGGTGCACTCACGGTCATTCCCAGGCGTGCAAGTGCACCAGAAGCGCGAGTTCGGGGCCAAAGCGAGCTGAGCCGGCGCGCGCAGACGGCCCCCGGAGGGGCCGTCTGTCGTGCACATGGGCTTCCAGCCCGGGGACTGCTCTTAGGTTGTCGGGGCCGCGCTGCCGCGCCTCGAGCCGAACAGCAGAAGAACGCCGAGCAGGATGGCTGCCAGACCCGCGAGCGTCATGGGGCCAGTCGTCGTCCCGGTGACGGCCAGGGTTGCGACCGAGCCACCGGATTCGGCAGACCGAACCGTCGCGACGCTGTGGGTTGCAGGCACCGACGCACTGACAGCTGAGGGCTGCGCAACCTGGACGAGGGCAGGCCGGCTCGACGCTGCGAGCAGGACGGTCGGGAGCTGCAGGCTCGGGGTGGTCCCGCCGCCGCCGCCGCCGCCGCCGCCGCCAGTACCACCGCCGCCAGTACCGCCGCCGCCAGTACCGCCGCCGCCAGTACCGCCGCCGCCGCCACCGCCGCCGCCGCCACCGCCGCCGCCGCCACCGCCGCCGCCGCCGCCGCCGCCGCCGCCGCCGCCGCCGCCGCCGCCGCCAGGTGCGGCGATGAAGTTGTTGGTGTACGTGACATCACAGGTCACGGTGCTCCCGGCAGCGGTCGAGCCGTTGCACTGGTTGACCGTGACGGGCAATGCGGTAACGGCTGCGCCGCCGACCGAGCACTTCACGCGTTCGGGAGCGCCGCCGCCGTTGGCCGATCCGTTGCATTGGGTGACCGTTGCACCCGACGTGCTGCTGGCCGGGGGATCGCAATTGGTCGGCGGCCCAACAGGCGAGACTCCGCCCTGACCCGACCCGTTGCACTGGTTCACCGTCACGCCCGTTGTCGGTGTGCCCTTGGGGACGTTGTTGATGACCTCCACGCTGCAGGTCACATTGCTCCCGCCCGCGAGGATCCCGTTGCACTGATCGACGCTGCTCACGAGCTGACCCGAGGTGACCACGGTCTTGGTGCAGCCCGCAGGCGGGAGGACCCCGGCCGCAGCCAGACACTCGGTGGTGGTGACCTTCGACTTGGTAGAGCCGTCACTGCCAAGCGTGTTCTCGATCTTGACGCTGCAGCTCACCTCGAAGCCAGCACCGGTCGGATAGGTGTCGGCGTTGCACTGCTGGATTGCCGGTGCCGGGGTTGCCGCAGCCGTCACCGAGCCGGCCGGAGCCGCTGTGACTGCATCGGCCTTGACCCGTTTCGCGGCATCGGTCGTGACCGGCTGGTCCGCCGACGCTGTCGACTTGGCCGAGTTGGTCACTATGGCATCGGCGGTTCCGGCCGACTGGCGATCTGCGATGACACGCAGGACGGCCGTCTTCGCGTCGACCGCCGCGTGGGTCGAACGCGCGGCGGGTGCGCCTACGGATGGGGTGGTGGTGCCCTTCGGGCGAGCGCTCGCGTCGACCGCGGGTGTCGCCTTGTCCTTGGAAGCGGACTCCCCGAACGCGGTATCCCGCATGGCACCCCACATCAGCATCAGAAAGAGGCTGAGGAGGGCGGCGGCGGCGAGGGTCCCGCCGCGAGCGGAAGCGGAGCGCAAAGAGCGCTCCTGGCTCCGCGGTGGGAGAGGAGGGCAGAAGATCATGGCGTCCTTAGGTGCGGTGGGCATTCGCGATCCCACGTCCTTTCATCGGCATGATGACTAGTTAACGGTAGCAAATAACTAGAACAATATTTCCAGAGTCGTCTTTCAGATCTGAAGGGACGGGACATAGCGACGCCAAGGGTGGTGGCTACGTGGAAGCGATCCTCACGAACGGTCGGGCCAGCCAAAGTTCCGGGGCCCTCCCGGCGGACTAGGAGCGTGTGCCAGTCACTCGTACTGCAGGGCCTCCACGACCTCCAACCGCGAGGTGCGCCATGCCGGGACGGCGGCCGCGGCGAGGACCACCACGACGGTGACCAACGCCGCGCCGGGGAGGGCGAGGAAGTCGAAGGAGAGCGGGTCCTTGTAGCCGATGAGCACGACCGTCAACGCGACGATCGACGACGACATGATCGTGCCGGTCGCCGCGCCCAACCCGACGCCGGTGGCCGCGACGGCTCCCGCTTCGGCGACGACCATGCGGGCCAGGTCGACGGGGGGCATGCCGACTGCGGCCAGCAGCCCGAGCTCGCGCCGGCGCTGCACGCCGACCAGCAGCAGGGTCGACAGCACGGCGACGAACGCGACCAGCAGCATGGCCCGCTGGATGGCCCAGAACGACGAGAGCTGCTGGCCGATGTCGGTGGCGGCCTGGTCGGCCAGCTCGTGCGGTGTCGCGACTCGGAGGAAGGGGTCGAGGCCCGCAGCTCTGATGCGGCGGGCCAGGTCGGCGGCGGAGACGCCGGCCGCCGGACGCACCCTGAGCTCGGCCGTGGGTTGCGGCCCGAAGATGCGCTCGATCTGGGGCAGGGCCATGCCGATGTTGCGGCCGCCGAAGTCGCCGTTCTGCCAGATGCCGAGGACGCGGACGGTCGTCGCTCCGAGGCGCGTGTCCACGCTGACGGTGTCGCCCACGCGGGCGCCGGTGTCGCGTGCCAGCGCGGGCCCGATGTAGACCTCGCCTGCCTGGTAGCGGGCGCGGTCGTAGCCACCTTGCAGCATCGGGAGGTTCTCCTGGAACCCCTCGGTGCCCCACACGCCGATGACCTTGCTCACCTCGTGACCAGAGATGAGGCCGGCGCCGCGCTCCACCGACGCGACGCCGGGCACGGCCCGCACCTTGGCGATGAGATCGGGGGACACCATGCTGTCGATGTTGATGGTGTTGTTCGGCTCGAGGGTGGAGACGCGCACCCACTGCGGGTTGCCCGACGTCACGTTCTGGTTGATGCCGTCGCGCACCGACCGGTTGAACGTCGAGAGGGTGAACCCGAGTCCGACCGCCGTCCCGATGGCCACCGCCATCACGCCGGTCCGCCCCGGCTCGCGCACCAGGTTGGCCAGCCCGAGGCGGGTCGTGGCGCGCGGGTGACGCAGCCTGCTGGCGACGGCGCCGAGGATCACCGGCGCCAGCGCGCCGCACACGATCAGCATGGCGACCGCGGCGACGACGAATGCAAGGGGCGACAGCGCGGCCTGCCACGGGTGCAGCGCGCCGTCGCGCTGGGCCAGGATGCACGTGGTCACGCCGGCGACCGCGACCGCCAGCCCGATCGCGATCCGGCGGACACGCGCCTTCGGCGCCGCCTCTGCCCGCAGGTCGCGGTTGGAGAGCTCGGCCGTCACGTCCATGCGCATGGCCCGCCGGGCCGGACCGATGGCCGCCACCATGCCCAGTCCGGCGCCCAGCAACGCCCCGAGCACGAAGCTGGCCGCGCCGACGTGCACGTCCACCGGCATGCCCAGACCCTTCTGGGTGAAGTCGTTGAGGCTGGCGGTCACGGGGTGGGCGATGCCGATGCCGCCGACGGCCCCGAGGAGGCCGCCGACCAACCCGAGCACCCCGGCCTCGACGAGGGTGCCGCCCAGCACGAGCCGGTTGCTCCCGCCGATGGCGGCCACGATCGCGAGCTGCCGCCGCCGCTCCTCCATCGACAACGCGAGGGTGTTGTAGACGAGCACCGCGCCGACGCCGAGGGCGAACAGGCTGATGACGCTGAACAGCGGGATGAACACCTGGGTCACGATGCCGACCTGGGCGGGCGGATCGGCGGCGGCGAGCACGCCGTTCTGTGGGCCGATGACCGCTTCCAACCGCGTCCGCACGGCGTGCAGGTCCGCACCCTTGCGGGGCTGGACGTAGATGACGTCCAACGCGCCGGGCCGCAGGAACTGCCGTTGCGCGGCGGGCAGCGCGAACACGACGGCCCGACCCTGGTTCAAGCGGTCGAGCCGCGGGGAAGTCGGGAGTCCGACCAACGGGATGCGGCCCACGTCGGTGCGCAGGGCAGCGCCCGCGCCGAGCCGTTGCAGCAACGACGTTGCGACGACGGGAGGCAGGTCGGTGGCGGCCGACACGAGCGCCTGGTTGCAGCCGAGATCGCCGATCCGTTCCACGCTGCAGTCGACGCCGAGGGCGACCACCGGCAGCTGCCGGCCTCGCCCGTCCTCGGCCATCGCGACCGCCTGCACCATGGGGACGGCCGCCGCCACGTCTGGCGTGGCCCGCACCTTCGCCACCACCGACTCGTCGATGCCGCCTCGCACCGTGGCGCCGACGATGCGCAGGGGTGTGGGGCCGGCGATGGAGCTGCTGAAGCGGTCGAACGAGGCGGAGAGGCTGCCCGACACCACCTGGATCGACACGGCGAGGGCGACCCCAGCCGCGACCGCGATCACCGCGATGGCGGCTCGCACCGGCTGACGTCGGACCCTCCGCAGGTTGAGCAGCCGGATGGCGCGCATCAGGCTTCTTCGAGGTGACCGTCGCGCAGGTGCAGCACCCGAGCGGCACGCGACGCGGCCGACGCGTCGTGGGTCACCATCAGCAGCGCCGCTCCCGCGTCGGCCACCTGCTCGGCCAGCACGTCGAGCACGACCGCGCCCGTTGCCGAGTCGAGGTTGCCCGTGGGCTCGTCGGCCAGGATGAGCTCCGGTCCGGCGACGAGTGCCCGGGCGATGGCGGCCCGCTGCATCTCCCCACCGGACAGCTCGCCCGGGAGATGGTCGATGCGCTCGGCCAGCCCCACCCGTTCGAGCATGGCCCGCACGCCGGCGCTGTCGTGCCTGCCGTCGAGGAGCAGCGGCAGCTCGACGTTCTCGGCCACGGTGAGGGTGGGGATGAGGTGGAAGAACTGGAACACGAAGCCGATCTCGCGGCGGCGGATCTTGGCGCGGTCGCCGGTCGAGAGCGCACCCATGTCGCGGTCGCCGAGCAGGACCCGCCCCGCCTCCGGCTGGTCGAGGCCGCCGGCCAGGTGCAGGAGGGTCGACTTCCCCGAGCCACTGGGCCCGACCATCGCGACGAACTCGCCCGGGGCGACCTCGAGGGTCACGCCATCCAGCGCCATCACCGTCTCTCGCCCCCGCCGGAAGGACTTGGAGACGCCCTCGAGCGTCAGCAGGTTCCCCACTGACCCGGACCCTACGGACAAAGTGAACAACGGTTCAACATGAATTCCGTCACCCCCGCCGCGGGGTCGCGCTCAGTCGGTGCCGAGGATGACGGTGGAGGCCGACGAGAACCAGCCACCGGTGCCGTTGACGCAGGCCAGCCGGGCGTCGGGCACTTGACGGGGACCGCACTCGCCCCGCAGCTGGCGGGTGGCCTCGACGAGCAGGAACAGGCCGCGCATGCCGGGGTGGCAGGCGGACAAGCCGCCCCCGTCGGTGTTGGTGGGCAGCGCCCCGCCCAGGCGGAGCCTGCCGTCCTCCACGAAGGGTCCGCCTTCACCCTTCTTGCAGAACCCGAGCCCCTCGACGGTGAGCAGCATCATCGACGTGAAGGCGTCGTAGAGCTCGCACACGTCGATGTCGTCGGGCGTCACGCCCGCCCGTTGGAAGGCGAGACGGCCGGACTCCACGCACGGCGACTCGGTGAAGTCGTGCCATTCGCTCATCGTCGTGTGCGAGACGGCCTCACCTGTGCCGAGGATCCACACGGGCGACTTGGCGCAGTCCCGCGCCCGCTCCTCGCTGGTGATGACCACCGCCGCACCACCGTCAGAGCGGATGCAGCAGTGCAGCGACGTGAACGGGTCGGCCACCAACGGCGAGTCGAGGACGTCGTCGATGGTGATGGGGTCGCGGTAGTAGGCCTCGGGGTTGTCCTTGGCGTTGAAGCGGGCCGACACCGCGATCTCGGCCAGCTGCTCGATGGTGGTGCCGAACTCGTGCATGTGGCGCTGGGCGGCCATGGCGTATTTGGCGATCAGCGTGTGGCCGTAGGGGACGTCGAACTGCACCGGGCCGCGGTTGCCGAAGCGGAGGTTGGCGGTGCGGAAGCCCCGCTTGAGATCCGCTCGCGCCGTCGACCCGTAGGCCAGCACGATGGTCTCGGCCAGCCCCTCGCTGATGGCCGCCATGGCGTGCTCGGCCATGAACTCCCACGCGCTGCCACCCACGCCTGTCGAGTCGATGTAGGTGGGTCGCAGTCCGAGGTACTCGGCCACCTCGACCGGCGCGAGCGCACCCATGCCGGTGGACATGAAGCCGTCGACGTCGTCTCGCGTCAGTCCTGCGTCGTGCAGCGCGCGCGCCGCGGCCTGCTGGTGCAGCTGGAACGGCGACTTGTCGTCGACCCGCCCGAGATCGGACGTCGCCGCGCCCACGATGGCGACCCGGCGTCCCACTAGCGGATCCTCGGTTCTATGCGTCGACCTGACGCGAACAGCTCCTGCCCCTCACGGATGGACTCCGCGTTGGTGCCGAGCCCGATGTAGGCGTAGCCCTGGGCCAGCGCCTGGGCGCGCGTCATGTCGCGGGTGGCCCAGATGGCCCGCACCGTTCCCTGGGTCGCCAGCGCGGGCGCCGACGCGATGGCCGATGCCGCCCACTGGGCCGCCTCCAGCAGCTTGTCGCCAGGGACGACCTCGCTCACCAGTCCGACCTGATGGGCCCGCCGCGCCGACAGGCGCTCGTGGTTGCCGAGCAGCGACAGCCGCATGATCTCGCCGAACGGCATGCGACCGGCCATGTGGATGGGCTCGAAGGCGGCGGTCATCCCGTAGGTCACGTGCGGGTCGAAGAAGGTGGCGTGGTCGGCGGCAATGATGAACTCGACCTCGCCCAGCAGGTAGAAGGCGCCGCCGCAGGCCATGCCGTTGACCGCGGCGATGACCGGCTTCCACAGATCGTTCGTCTTGGGACCGATGCGGTCGCCTGGGTCGTCGAACTGGAACGGCGTGCCCTGCGAGCCGACGAGCACGTCCTCGGGCCAGGTGTGGTCGGGGTCCATGGCCTCGCCCCGATCGATGCCCGTGCAGAACGCTCTGTCTCCAGCGGCAGTCAATATGGCGCAGCGGACGTCGTCGTTGGTGCGCAGTGAGCGCCACACCTCGCGCAGCTCGCGCTGCATCTGCAGATCGAAGGCGTTGTGCTGCTCGGGCCGGTTCAGGGTGACGGTGGCGACACCGTCGGCCTCGGCGTACCCGAGCGTCTCGTAGCTAGGCAATCAACCCCCGCCCATCTGCAGCCCGGGGTTGCGGGAGCCGAAGATCTTGGCGTTGACGGCCGGGCCGATGTCGGCCGGCTTCCACTTGGCCGGCTCCTTGGGCGTGTCGATCTCGGTGCCGACGTGCCAGGGCAGGTAGTGGCCGATCTTGCTGCCGACGGCGCGGAAGACCTGGCCGGTGACGTGCATGGCCTGGTCGGACGCGAGCCACGCCACCATCGGCGCCGAGTTGCCAGGGTTGAGGCGCTGGTAGCCGTCCTCCTCGCTGTACTCGTCGGCTTCCTTCACCTCCATGTCCTTGACGACGGCGGCCGACATGCGGGTGACCCCGCCGGGTGCGACCGCGTTGGCCCGCACGCCGATGCGTCCGAGCTCGAGCGAGGAGATGACGGTGAGCGCGGCGATGGCGGCCTTGGCCGAGCCGTAGTTGGCCTGGCCCACGTTGCCCTGGAGACCGGCCGAGCTGACCGTGTTGACGATGGCGGCGCGGGGCTGGTTGCCGGCCTTGGACTGCGCCCGCCAGTAGACCGCGGCGTGGTGGGTGGTGGCGAACGTGCCCTTGAGGTGGACGCGCACGACCGAGTCGAAGTCGTCCTCCGTCATGGAGAAGATCATCTTGTCGCGGATGATCCCGGCGTTGTTGACGAGGATGTCGAGGCCGCCGTAGGTCTCGACCGCCTGGTCGACGAGGCTCTTGGCCCCGTTCCAGTCGGCGATGTCGTCGTAGTTCGGTGTGGCCTCGCCACCGCGAGACTTGATGATCTCCGCGACCTCCTCGGCCGGCCGCTTGTCGGCCCCTTCGCCGCTCAGCGAGCCACCGAGGTCGTTGACGATGACCTTGGCGCCCTCCGCCGCCAGCTCCAGTGCCTCGCCCCGCCCGATGCCGTGCCCGGCGCCGGTGACGATGGCGACCTTTCCATCCAGGAGCCCCATGGCAGCCCTTCCTCGCTTCTCGCTATGTTCTGTATCTGACGGGTCGTCACCTTACCGAGTGGAGAGGACGTTCGGCATGGCCGTGGACAAGAGCGTGATCGGGCAGTGCACCGGACGGTGGAAGGTCGTCATCGAACGAGGCCCCGTGTCCAACTTCGCCAAGGCGGTCAAGGACAACAACCCCGTGTACCAGGACGCCGCCGCGGCCAAGGCGGCCGGGCTCGATGCCATCCCTGCTCCGCCCACCTACGCGTTCGCCATGAACAACTGGGGCACCTTCCCAGAGGACCAGCCCGCGGACAACCCGGCCCAGCCGGGCGGCACGTCGCCTGTCATGAAGATCATGGGCGGGCTCATGTCCAAGGGCGGGATGATCCTGCACGGCGAGCAGGAGTTCACCTACCACCGCCCGCTCTCCGTCGGCGACGTCCTCGTGGGTGAGGGCACCGTCGTCGATCTCTACGAGAAGGAGAGCAAGGGCAAGACGATGACGTTTCTCGTCACCGAGAACGCGTTCAAGGACGAGAAGACGGGCGAGCCGGTCGTCACCGCCCGCATGAACCTCATCCACCGCGCCTAACGCTCGAGCGTCCGCCTGGGGTGACGGCCGTCCACGTAGCCCATGAACGGCGGATAAATGTTGTACCCGAGCAGCTCCTGGAGCCGTTCGTGCAGGGTGGCCGCGACGTCGCGCGGCACGGCGAGCACGTGGTTCTCCTGGGCCCGCAGCCATGACACGACGAACTCGAGGATGACGCCGAGGCGAGGCCGCTCAGTGCGGTTGGCGCCGCCGCCGTGCCACACGCTGCCCAGGTAGAACATCACCGAGCCCGCCGGCATCTCCATCGGGACGGTCTCTTGCGGGGTCGGGAGGCGGTCGGGCGGCCAGCGATGGCTGCCGGGGATCATGCGGGTCGCCCCGTTCTCCTCGACGAAGTCGTCGAAGGCCCACATGGTGTTGATCACGACTTCCTGGTGGGGCTTGGGCAGCGGGTAGATGGAGTCGTCGTGGTGCAGGACCTGCGCCGGCTCGCCTGGGCCGATGTGGATGCCGGTGGGCGCGCTGAGCTGGAACCACGGACCGAGAACCTCGGCGCTCACGTCCCACACGAGGGGGTCGATGGCCAGATCGTCGAAGCACCGCGTCTTGGCGAAGAGGGCGTAGATGCGTTGGGTCGAGAAGCCCTCGAAGTCGTTGCGCCCGGTGGGTGTCCTCTCGAGGATGCGGAGGAGATCGGCCTTCATCTCCTCGACCCGATCGGGCGCAAGGAAGCGCTCGACGACGTAGTAGCCGTCCTCGTGCAGTCCCTTGAGGACCTCGTCGGCCCTGCTGTCCAAAGGCGTAGCCACGCGTGTCGAGTGTAGAACGGGCCCATGCCCGCCCTCACGGCGATGGACGAGTACTTCGTCCATCAGATCCCCGAACCACTGCCGAACGTCGTCACCCACCACGAGCACTGGCGGGAGAGCCTGTTCTTCATCGTCCACCCGCGCGACGGACTGGGCGACGTCCTCATCCTCACCCTCGCCCATTTTCCGAAGCGGGAGCACATGGACAGCCTGCAGCTGGGACGGGTGGGTGACGCGCCGACCATCGCCCAGCACGTGCGGCCGTACGACGGCGACCCGCACACCATGGCAGTCGGACCGGTGCGCATCGACATCGCCGAGCCGTACAAGCGGGTCGAGTTGCACGTCGACGAGGTTCCGGCCGCGCCCGTCTCGCTCGACCTCACGTTCACGGCCCGCACGCGCGAGCACGGACTGCGGCGGGGGACCATGAAGGCGGGACACGAGATCATCTGGGACCAGAGCCACATGATCCAGTCCGGCACGTACAACGGCACCTTCACGCACATGGGCACGACCCACGAGGTGCGGGACTGGTGGGGCCAGCGCGATCACTCGTGGGGCATCCGTGACCACGGGCGCGTCCCGCTCTGGATGTGGCTCGCGGTGCAGTTCCCCGAAGGCATGTTCGCGGTGTGGCACTGGGAGTACACCAACGGCGCGCCCGTCTACACCGACGGCTGCTTCGCGCCGGCCGACGGCTCGCCTCCGATTCCGGTCGTGCGGTTCGACCACGACCTGCACTGGATCGGCGGCGACGGCAAGGAGGTCTCCTACGAGCGCGACGGCGAGAACGTCACCGGCGTGGCCGGCCGCGTCTCGCTCACGCTCGAGGGCGGGCGGGTCGTCACCATCGACGCGCCGGAGGGCCGCTGGGCCCAGCGCTACGGCCCGTTGGGCGGCGGCCTCAACGAGGTCGTCGTCCGCTCGTCCGACGGCTGGGAGGGCACCGCGATCTACGAGCTCACCGGCGCCCACCACCAACGCTACTTCCCGGTGGCGCGGGCGGAGAACCTGCCGCCGGGCTGATTCCCCTGACGGCTCCGGTCAGTGACGCACGCGGCGAACGCCGACCCCGGCGGTGAAGACGAGGAAGGCGACGAACGCGATGCAGAAGACGATCCAGCCGGTGACGGCCACGTAGTACATGCCGCCGTCAGTCGGCGTCTTGTCGGCGCCGAGTCCGGCAATGAAGAAGGCCACAACCGCGAGCGGCACCAGGATCCGGTACACCCGCCAAGGTCGGTCGAACATGTCCCCCCGATCGCGCGCCCATCGGGCGCTCACATCAAGCGTAGGAACCGTCGATGCACCGAAAAAGGGTGCAGGCCTCTCTGCCGTCGGGTCGGTAGCCTCCCGTTCCGTGCTCGAGATGCGCTCGAAATGTGAACGGTGCGAGCAAGCCCTCGGTCCCGATGCCGAGGGTGCCGTCATCTGCAGCTTCGAGTGCACGTTCTGCGACGGGTGCGCGGCCGAGATGCACGGGCTCTGTCCCAACTGCGGCGGCGAGCTGGTGCGCCGCCCCCGTCGTGCCTTGACCTGACGGCTTGACCCCTCGGGAACCTATCCCTAGAGTTGCAAGGTATGAACCGCGAGCGCCTCAAGGGGCACCTCGACCTGCTGCTGCTGGCGGCGGTGGAGGACAAGCCTGCGCACGGGTATGCCATCGCCGCCGCCCTGAGGGAGCGCAGCGACGGCACCTTCGACCTGGCCGAGGGCACGCTGTATCCCGCTCTGCACCGGCTCGAGCGGGGCGGGCACCTGCGCAGTTCGTGGGCCGACGTGGCCGGGCGGCGCCGGCGGGTGTACGCCATCACCGCGGCGGGAGCCAAGGCGCTGGCCGCGCAGCGCAAGGAATGGAAGCAGTTCGCCGCCGGCATGAACACGGTGCTGGGAGCGTCGGTATGAGCGATCCCATCGAGACCTATCTGGACCAGCTGGTGCTCGAGCTCCGCGGCCGAGCGCCAGACGTGCGCCGGGTGCTGGCCGAGGTGGGCGACCACCTGACCGATGTGGCGGCCGAGCTCGAGGCCGCCGGTGCAACGACAGACCAGGCGCGCGCTGACGCGGTCACCCGCATGGGTTCGCCCCGCGACGTCGCGCGCGGCTTCGCCGCGGTGCCCAACATGGCCGTGGTGCGCCAGCTCGTGGTGACCTTGGCGTTCCTCGCCGGGATCGGACTCGTGGCGGTCGGGGCGAGCGGGGCACTGGCCGCGGGGATGGGCTCCGCCTTCGGCAAGGACTTCGTCGCCGGCGACCCCAACGGCGTCACCTACACCAAGGCCCGCTGCGACTACTTCCTCGAGTACTACCCGGCCGAGGGCACGTGCGCGAAGGCCGCGGTCGCCCACCACTACGACGAGGTCGTGATGTACCGAGCGGGCGCCGGCGTGCTCGGGCTCCTCGCGCTCGGTGCGGCTTGGCTCATGCGGCGCCGATGGAAGGGCGATGACCTCCTCCTGCCCGACGGCTTCGCGCCCATCATCGCGGTGACGCTGTTCGGCGCGGCCGGCGCTTGGCTTCTGCTCGACAGTTTCGGCCTCGCGGTCGTCGGAGGTGAGACGAACGGGGTCGGGCAGTGGCTCAGTGGTGGTGTGGTCGCCGCCGCCATGGCTGCGGTCTACCTCCGGCCACTGGCGCGCAGTCTCCTCGTGCGATCTGCGCGGGGCTAGACCGACCAGGCGTCGGCCAGCAGCTCGAGGCTGCGCAACCGGGCGTCGAGGCCGTGGGCCACCGTGCTCACCATCAACTCGTCGGCGTCCGTCGCCGCCACCAGCTCGTCGAGACGCTCGACCGCGTGCACCGGCGTGCCGACGATCCGCTGGGACGGCATGGCGCGCGCCGCCGGCATCGCCGGGTGGGCCGCCGCCACCTCGGGTGACACCAACGGCTCGAAGCGGCCGCTGCGGATGCCCTGCACCATGACCCGACCCGGTCCTGCCTCCCAGCGCGCCTCGGTGTCGGTGGGTGCGACGAGCACGTTGGCCGTCACCATCACGCGCGGCTCGTCCAGCACGGGCGACGGCTGGAAGGCGCGCCGGTAGAGCTCGACCGCCTCGAGGGTGCCGCCGGTGTCGAAGTGGTGGGCGAAGGCGAACGGCAGCCCGAGCAGCCCCGCCAGCTGGGCGCTGTAGCCGCTCGACCCCAACAGGAGGATCAGCGGGCTGGAGGTCGCGACCGGCGTGGCCGAGAAGCGCTTCCACAGCGCTCCCGGACCGCGGAACTCGTCGCGCTGGTCACCCAGCAGACCCATGAGGTCGAGCAGGTCGCGGGGGAAGTCCTCGGCGCCGAGCGCATCGACACTCCGCCGCAGCGCGGCTGCCGTCGCGGGGTCGGTGCCGGGGGCACGCCCGATGCCGAGGTCGATACGCCCCGGGTGCAGTGCCTCCAGCGCGGCGATGTGCTCGGCCACGACGAGCGCGGGGTGATTGGGCAGCATGATGCCGCCCGAGCCGACGCGGATCGTGGACGTGCTCGCAGCCAGATGGGCCATGAGCACGGGCGGGGTGGTGCTGGCGACCGACGGCATGTTGTGGTGCTCGGCCACCCAGAAGCGGCGGTAGCCCAGGGCCTCGGCCCGCCGCGCGAGCGCCGTCGAGCGGGCCAGCGCCTCGGCGGTCGTGCCGCCCGCGGTGACAATGGCCAGGTCGAGGACGGAGAGCGGCGGTCGGGGCGTCACCCTCGTGCCAACGCCGGTCGTCCTTCGATGCTTCCGCTCAACCCGTCCCCGGCCGCTGCGTCCGGAGCGCGGCCACGAGCGACCCCGCGCATCCCTGCTCGGCCAGCCGCTGTTGGTCGGCGGCCAGGTTGGCGCGCGTCGGCGCGACCCGGGCGTAGCCGACGGCCGTGAAGGCGGCACCCAGGAGGTAGAGCCACACCGGGCCGACGACGAACACGGCGACGAACCCGAATAGGGCGGCGGACTGGGCGAAGGCGACTCGCATGAAGAACCGTGTCCGGTACGTCTGGGCGAGGGCCGCCTCGCTGGCGCAGTCGAGGGGCCGCTCGAACGCCCGCGTCAACGCGAGGGAGACGATGCCGTAGGCGCCCAGCGCGACGGCCCACGGTCCGGCGTTGCCCGCCGCTTGACCCCCGCCGATGATCACGAGCACCACGCCGTAGATGACGAGGCTCCCGGCGAAACCCAGGAAGATGGCCCGCAGGCTGCGCAGGCCGTCGCCGGCCGCGCCTTTGCGGCTGCGCAGGTAGTAGCGGGCTCCGCCGGGCACGAGCATCAGCAGCATCGACCACGACGCGCCCCAGCCCGGGTCGTCGTCCGGCGTCACTCCTTGAGCAGGCGCTTGAGGACCTTGCCGTTCGGATCGCGCGGCAGCTCGTCGACGAACTCGACGATCGTCGGGCACTTGAAGTCCGCCAGGTTCTCGCGCACGAAGGCCTGCAGGTCGGATGCGTCGACGGCCGAGCGCGTCTCGACGACCGCCTTGAGGGCTTCGCCGAAGCGGTCGTCGGGGACACCGAACACCGCGCAGTCGACGACGGCCGGGTGGCGGTGCAGCACCTCCTCGATCTCCCGCGGGTAGATGTTCACGCCGCCGCGGATGACCATGTCCGACAGCCGGTCGGTGATGTAGAGGTGGCCGTCGGCGTCGAGGTGGCCGATGTCGCCGACGGTGAAGGCGTTGTCCCGCCACGCGTCCTCCGTCTTCGAAGGATCGTTGTGGTAGTGGAACTTGGCCCCACCAGGGGGCGCGATGTAGATGAGTCCGTCCTCGCCGACGGGCACCGGCGAGCCGTCGTCCTTGGACAGGATGCGCACCTCGACTCCGGGCCACGGCGTGCCCACCGAGCCGGGCTTCTCGCGCCACTCGGTGGACGAGATGCGGGTGGCCCCACCCTCGCTCGCGCCATACAGCTCGTAGACCTCGGCCGGTGCGAGCGCGTCGATGATGCGATGTTTCACTTGCACAGGACAGGGCGCGCCGCCGTGCAGCGCCAGCCGCAGCGAGCTCACGTCGAACTTCGAACGCTCGTCCTCCGGCACCTCGAGGATGCGGATGAAGTGGGCGGGCGTCATGAACGTCGAGGTGACGCGGTGCTCGGACACCAATCGCAGCCACTCGACAGCGTCCCATGTCGGCAGGATCACGACGGTGCCGCCGTTGTAGAGCGCGGAGAACGCGTACCCACCGGGTCCGGCGTGGTACGACGGCCCTGACAGCAGGTGGACCTCGTCGGCGGTGAAGCCCCAGAGGTCGGCCAGCATGTCCTGCACGAAGCGCAGGCGGGCCGAGGACGCCTCGCCGTGCACCACTCCTTTCGGACGGCCCGTGGTGCCGGATGTGTAGAACATCAGCGCCGGGGTGGGAAAGCCGCCGTCGATGGGCGACTCGTCGTCGCTGTCGGGGAGGTCGTCCGCCGTCACCAGCACCTTGGCGGCCGAGTCGGAGATGATCCAGTCCACCTCCTGCTGCTTGAGGTGCCAGTTCACCGGGATGAGCAGGGCCTGGCACTTGGCGATGGCGAGGCCGGCCACGAAGAAGTCGAACCCGCTCGGCAGCATGACCGCGACGCGGTCGCCCGGACCGACGCCGCGCGCCATGAAGGCGTGCGCCATGCGCGTGGCGCGCCGGTCGAGCTCGTCGTGGTCGATGGCCTCGTCCGCCAGAACGAGGGCGGGCTTGCTCAGCGCTTGCCGCCCGCCATCTCGGCGATGGTCAACACCGTTATGGGCTTGTCAGGCTTCACGACGGGCCGTCCCGAGCTGCGGAGCGACACGTCGACGTCCTTGGCCTCGGCCCGCAGCGCCCCCACCGTGCACTGCTCGCGCGGACGTACGGCGAAGGGATCGAACTGGAAGTGCCGCATGGCGTTCTCGTGCGTCATCTTGTTGATGTGGTCGTCGGGCACGCCGGTGAGCGACTTGGCCAGCACCTCGGGGGAGTGGGGCCACGTCGAATCCGAGTGCGGGTAGTCGCACTCCCACGTGATGTTGTCGAGGTTGAGGTGGTGGCGCATCTCGATGCCGGCCGCGTCGTCGATGAAGCAGGTGATGAGGCGCTCGTTGAAGACCTGGCTCGGGAGCTGGTCGCCGAAGTCCTGGTAGGTCCACCCCTTGTGGTTCTGGTACACGTAATCGACCCGCTCGAGGAAGTACGGGATCCAGCCGATCCCGCCCTCGGACAGGGCGAACTTCAGCGTCGGGAACTTCTTGATCACGCGCGACCAGAGCAGGTCGGCCGCCGCCTGCACGATGTTCATCGGCTGCAACGTGATCATGACGTCGATGGGCGCCTCGACCGAGGTGATCACCAGCGCGGAGGAGGACCCGATGTGCAGGCAGACGATGGTGCCCTCGTCCTCGCACGCCTTCCAGAACGGGTCCCAGTAGTCGGAGTGGAAGCTGGGGTGGCCGAGCTTCTCGGGGTTCTCCGAGAAGGTGACGGCGTGGCAGCCCTTCTTGGCCACCCGGCGCACCTCGTCGGCCATCAGGTTGGGGTCCCAGATGGGCGGCAGCGAGAGCGGGATGAAGCGGCCCGGGTAGGTGCCGCACCACTCGTCGATGTGCCAGTCGTTGTAGGCCTGCAGCATGGCCAGGCCCACCTTCTTGTCCTCCGAGCGGGAGTACAGCGGGCCGCAGAACTGCGGGAACGAGGGAAAGCACATCGACCCGAGCACGCCGTTGGCGTTCATGTCATCGATGCGGTCGGCGATCACGTAACAGCCCCGACGCATCTCGGAGAACGAGGTGGGCTCGATGCCGTACTCCTCGGGCGGGCGGCCCGACACGGCGTTGAGGCCGATGTTGGGTATCTCGTTGCCCTCGTAGACCCACACCTCGGTGCCGTCGTCCTTGCGCTGGATCTTGGGCGCCTTGTCCATCAAGGACGCGGGCAGGTGGCCCTCGAAGAGGTCGGGCGGCTCGACGACGTGGTCGTCCACGCTGACGAGGATCATGTCTTCAGTGCGCATCCGGCGGCCTCCCGTGACCTGACTGGTCGTCAGATTAGCCCGCGCCCGTCTCGGGGAAAGCTTGACGTCATGCCGACGCCGCAGCAGCCCGAGATCGTCCCCGTCGAGCCCCCCGACGGCGGCCCGGGTCCCGTCCCCGAGGAGAATCTGCCGGGCCATCACCCCGAGCACGACCAGGACAAGCCGGAAGGCCCGCCGCCCACGCCAGGGGTGCGGCCACCCAAGGCCAAGAAGGCGGCCAAGAAGCGCAAGGCGGCAGCGCCGAAGCCGAAGCCGAAGGAAGCGGCGGTCTCGCCCGACCCCGCGGCCGAGGGGACGCGGCGCTTCCACTTCGCCTTCGAGCCGTTCATGCTGCCGTTCGCGATCCCGTTCGGCGTCACGCCCATGACGGCGTGGGTCGAGGTCGACGGCAGGGAGCTGCGGGTGCGGTTCGGCCCGTGGTCGGCTCGCACCTTCCGCGACAACATCACCGGCGCGGCCGTCACCGGCCCCTACTCGTTCCCCAAGGTGGCGGGGCCCGCCCACCTGTCCTTTGCCGACGGCGGCGCCACCTTCGCCACCACGACCAAGCGCGGTGTGTGCCTCGAGTTCCGCGAGCCGATCCCCGCGCTGGTCCCACTGGGGCTGCTTCGCCACTCGGGTCTCACGGTGACCGTCGACGATCCCGAGGGCCTGGTCACCGCGCTCGGTTTCTAGGGCCGGACGACCACCGCGTCGCCTTCGTCGACGCGACCGGTCTCGCGCACCCAGGCGTACCAGCGCACCCACTGCGGGTTGCGCTCGTAGGCGAGACGGCCGAAGTCGCCGTCGCTGAACCACTGCGTCTGCTTCTGGCAGGGCACGGCGGGGAAGCTGAGCTCGGCGATCGCGCTTCCGACGCGCAGGCGCGCACCGGGACGCAGGCTCGACCAGTCGAGACCCTCCACGGTGACGTTCTCGCCCGCCGACCCCGCCTCGATGGGATGGCCCTGGGCTGCCAGCTCGGCGATCACGTCTGACGACCAGAGGCAGAGGGCCTGAAACGGACGGCCGTGGTGCTTGCGGTTGGCCTGGTGGTCACCGTCGAGCCCGGCGTGGCTCACCTCCGCGCCGCCGATCGACCGCTTGGGGACCCCGCCGCCGGAGGCGTTCACGCGCACCACCGTTCCGAGCTGCTTCGGTGTGCCGGCGCCGATGGCGGCCAGCCCTCTGCTCACGTCCATCTGGTGATGCGATGCGTCATGGGCCGCGTGGACGTACAGGGCCGCGGCCTGGATGACCGTGCCGTCGGGCAGTGTGCCCGTGTTGGTCCAGGTCGCCCTGTCGGCGTCCTTGGCAAGGGCGGCGATCGCATTGCCCTCGCGCGCCAGGTCGGCGACGACGGCGTGTGGGTCGAGCTCGGCGTCGGCGTCGTCGGCGGCGGCGTTTGCCCCGTCGGGGATGGCGGGGAGAGCGACCCCGTCCGTCCCCATGATCACCTCGACGCCCTCGCGGATCATGGCCAGCACGAGCGCGGTGTGGATGCCGTACTCGAGGACCGACCACACCGTGGGCGCCGGCCTGCGATTGAGGTCGGCTTCGTCGATGCCGTTCAGGGCCATCTCCCACCACGCGCCGGTGGCGGCGAGGAGCGAGACCCCGTCGCGCACCTTCCAGGCGCGGGCGTCGAACCCGCACTCCTTGCACGTCTCGGGAGTGATGCCGTCCATGGCGTCCAATCTCGCAGCTGATCGAGTGGTAGTTGCAGGGAATTCGGCGCCCCGTCACGAAATCTGTACAAATGCCCCGGGGACGCAGTACTGCCATCGCCGTGACCGTGCTCGTCGTGCTCTCGGTCGGCGGGGCGGTGGCCCGTGCCAGCACGGGTGCGCCGCCGAGCAACAGCGCGGTGGTGGCGCCGGCGGGTGTGGTGGGCCATGCCGGTCGCTGGATGGTGGACGCCGATGGCAAGGTCGTGATGATCCACGGTGTGAACATGGCGACGAAGTGGGGACCGGCCTACCCGGCCGCGCAGAACTTCGACGAGGACGACGCCGCACTGCTCGCCGCGTCGGGCATGAACGCGGTGCGGCTGACCGTCGAGCGCTACCGCGTCGAGCCGCAGGCCGGCGTCTTCGACGAGGCGTACGTCGACCACTTCGCCGACACGGTCCGGCTGCTGGCCGACCACGGGATCATGTCGCTGATCGACTTCCACCAGGACTCATGGGGCCCGACCTTCTTCGACAACGGCTTCCCCGACTGGATGACGATGACCGACGGGTTGCCGAACCTCTACCAGGTCGGCTTCCCGGCCCAGTACTTCCTCAACCCCGCCCTCAACCGCGCCTTCGACCACTTCTGGTCCAACGACGTGGGCCCGAGCGGAAGGCGCCTCCAGGACGACGACGCCGGCATCCTCAGCCACGTCGCCAGCCGGCTCTCGTCGCTGGACGGCGTCCTCGGCTACGAGATCATGAACGAGCCTTGGCCCGGATCGCAGTGGCCGACCTGTGTGGTCCCTGCGGTGGGCTGTCCGGTCTTCGACCAGGGTGCGTACTCGGCGTACTACGCGAACGTCATCCCCAAGGTCCGCGCCGCGGACCCGAACCACCTGGTCTGGTACGAGCCGCTGACCATGTTCAACGACGGCGTGCCGACGAACATGACGCCGCCCGACGACCCCAACCTGGGCTTCGCCTTCCACGACTACCCGCTCGTGTGCGCGGGCTTCGACGCCGGCGCCTCGGCGTTCGGCATGCCCAAGCCACCGCCCTCGACGTGCAACCCGTTCGACTCGGTCGTGATGGACAACGCGGAGGCCCACAGCGCAGCGACCGGGAGCGCGCTGTTGCAGACGGAGTTCGGCGCCACCATGGACACGCCGAGGATCGAGCAGCAGCTCGACGTCTACGACCAGCACATGATGCCGTGGATGTTCTGGTCGTACAGCCGTTACGTCGACTCGTACGGGGCGAACGAGGTGCTGGATCCCGCGGACGCCGCCCACGTCAACGCGCCGATGCTGAAGACGCTGTCCCGTCCGTATCCGCAACTCGTCGCGGGCACGCCCCGGGGATGGAACTTCGACGCTGCGTCGTCGACGTTCGCGCTGACGTACTCCACCGCCCGTGCCGATGGCGGCGGCGCGTTCGGATCCGATGCCGAGACGGTCGTTGCGGTGCCGAACATCGCCTACCCGGACGGCTACGACGCGACGGTAACCGGCGGCCAGGTCGTCTCGTCCGCCGACGCGCCCGTGTTGCGAGTGCGCGCCGACGACGGCGCGGACCGGGTCGAGGTGACCGTCGTGCCGTCGGGCGGCCACGCCGTGACCCCGACCAACTCGGCCTGTCCCCAGACGGCGACATCGGCCGGCGGCGTGGGTGTCGACGCGGCGCCGTATCGGGTGACCGGCTGCCAGGCGGGCACCGGCGTCGTCGACGGCACGGTGTCGGCCTCGGTCGATCCGACCACCGGCCAGGGCTACGTCATCCAGGACGGACGGCCGACCAATCCCAACCTGCTCGCCGGCTACATCGGCGTCGACACCCAACACCAGTTGACGCTCGTGGGCTGTGCAGGCGGCGACTACCAGCCGGGCGCGCCCGACGAGTGGAACCAGTCACCGGACAGTCCCGACACGAACAACGCCATGGCCTCGATCGGGATGGGCACCTTCACCGCGCCGTCGGGACCCATCGGCCCGACCAGCCCGTGCAGCCCGCCCATCGTGCCGACGCCGAGCCCCGGCACCCAGTGCGGATCGCCGCAGGATCCCGCCCCTGCGGCGATCGTCCCCGGCAACGGCAGTCCGTTGAACGTGTACACGTCGGGCTCACCCGACGGGTCGACGGGCGTGTCCGGTGAGTTCGGCGGCAACGACGGCGCCAGCGGCTACCTGCAGGTCACCTCGAGTGGTGACGGCACGGGCAACGTCACCACCGGCGGGACGAGCAAGGGCGGCGGCGGTCTCGTTGGCGTCGGCAACGACGGCAACGAGACCCAAGACCGTTGGACACCGGACGGACTGCCCTTCGCGGTGTGCCAGCACTGACGAGCCGACCTGAGCGGCGCCTCAGACGCTCGGCGTGAAGTAGTTGTGCACCTCGAAGAACTGCACCTCGGGCGGGCCGGGCATCCCCACTTCCTGCGAGATGGGTCCGATCTGGTCCTGAGCGAACTTCTCGTACTGCTCCTTGGTCTCCCACACGTCGATGACGCGCAGACCTGCGTCCGTCGCCGTGGCGAAGTGCGAGATGGCCCCGGCCGGTCCCGGGCCCTTTGGCGTCAGCCCCATCTTCTGGCAGATCTCGTCGTACTGAGCGGTCGTCCCGCCGTCGAAGTCCATCTGGACAGCTACTGCCATGTCGGTCTCCTGTCTGAGCCGATCGACGTCGTCGCCAATCACAAGAACACTCGCGCACTTCTGCCCTTGTCGCTGCGCGGGGATCGGTAGCCTTCATCCCGTGAAGCTGGGGGCGGTACTGGGGACGTTGGTCGTCGCGGCGGCGGCGCTGGTGGTCGGGCCTGCCAAGGCCACGACCGCTCCGACCGTCTACGCCCATCGCGGCGGGGCCGGCATCGCGCCGGAGAACACGATGGGCGCCTTCCGGCAGGCCGCGGGCCTGTTCGGCGACCGGGGCGTGTGGCTGGAGATGGACACGCAACTCACGAGCGACGGGGTGCTGGTCGTCATCCACGACGACTCCCTCGACCGCACCACCAACTGCACCGGCAAGGTGATCAGCAGGACGGCGGCGGACGTGACTGCATGCGACGCCAGCAAGTCGTTCCCGGGCTGGGCGACCCCTGAGCCGGTACCCACCCTCGAACAGGTGCTGCGCGAGGCCAAGGACGGCGGGTGGCGTCTCTCGGTCGAGCTCAAGAACATCCCCGGTGAGGCCAACTTCGATCCCGTCGGCACCGCATCGGCTAGCGCATTCGCGCAACTGCTGTCCACGACCGACTTCCCGCTCGACCACCTCGTGGTGCAGTCGTTCTGGCCTCCGTCGCTCGAGGCCATCGAGCAGCGCGTTCCGGGCGTGGCCACCGCCCTGCTGACGACTTCGCAACTGCCCAGCGCGCCGCCGGGCGTGGGCTTCACCGTCACGTCCAACGCCGGCTTCGCCACAGCGCGGGGCTATGAGATCGCGTCACCCGACGTCGCCAGCATCGACATGTCAGCGACGGCGGTCCAGGCGGCCCACGCGCTCGGCCGTCAGGTCGTGGTGTGGACGGTCGACGAGCCCGCGGTCATGACCTCGATCGCGGCGACGGGCGTGGACGGCATCATCACCAATCGCCCCGACCTCGCGTACCAAGCGCTCGGCTAGTCGGTCACCTTTTCGAGCACGACGGCCGGGATCTGCCGGGTCGTCTTCTGCTCGTACTCGGCGAAGCCCGGGCGCTCCGCCTTCATGCGCTCCCACAGCTGCGCGCGCTCGTCGCCCGTGGCTTCGCGCGCGACGACGTCGTGGGTGTCGTCGCCCACGTCCACCTGGGTCTTCGGGTGGGCGAGCAGGTTGTGGTACCAGTCGGGGTTGGTCGGGGCGCCGCCCTTGGAGGCGAACACGACGAAGTTCTCTTCATTCGGCAGATACACGAGGGGGTTCACCCGCTCGGTGCCGGTCCTGGCGCCCTTGTGGTGCAGGAGGAGCATGGGAGCCCCTTCGAACGGACCGCCCACCTGGCCGTGGTTCGCGCGGAACTCGTCGATGATCTTGGCGTTCCAGTCGTTGGGATCGGACATGCTCGGTCCAACCGATGCTTCCGCTCAGAAATTTCCGGCCGCGAGCCAGCCGGCCACGGCCGCGGCGAAGCGGTCGGCGGCGGGCGGGTCGTGCTCGAGGAAGAGGAACGGCTCGGTGACCTCGAGCTCGATGAGCAGCGGCACGCCGCCCGGGCCCGGGACGGTGTCGACGCGCGCGTAGAGCACCCCGGGTGAGGCCGCCAGCACTCGCTGGGCGAAGGCGGCCAGCTCGGGAGTGACGGACGCAGGACCTACGAGCTGGTGTGAACCTGCGTCCATCTGCGCGGTCGCCGCTCGACCGGACTCGAGGATGCCGCCCTTGCGGATGGCATGGCTGACCTCGCCGCCGAAGACGTACGTGCCCGTCTCGCCGGTGGTGTCCACCGCGTCGAGGTAGGGCTGCACCATCGCCGTCGACCCGGTGTCGTGGATGGCAGCCACGTGGGCGGCGATGTCGTCGCCGCGCCGGTAGCGCGCCGAGAGGCGGGCACCTGCCGACACCGAAGGCTTGACGACGAAGTCGTCCCAGTCGATGCCGGGGGCTGCGTCGCCGGGCGGAACCCACGTCGTCGGCACGATGGGGATGCCGGCGACCTCGAGGTCGAGGAGGTAGTCCTTGTCGGTGTTCCATCGCAGCACGCCCGCCCGGTTCGCCAGCCGCGGCACCGACTCGGCCCATGCGAGGAACC
Source organism: Actinomycetota bacterium (assembly GCA_041166085.1). Lineage (GTDB taxonomy): Bacteria > Actinomycetota > Acidimicrobiia > Acidimicrobiales > JAFATL01 > JBEEFP01. The sequence goes on along the minus strand of JBEEFP010000038.1, from coordinate 14,283 downwards.
CTTCCCGATCCAGGATGTAGTCCCACGTGCCGCGGATGAGGACGCCGTCGTAGGACGCCCAGTCGCTGCCGTCGCCCCACGGCACCACATCCGCCCCGATGCCGACCCGGTCGAGCGCCGCCAGCAGCAGCGGCCCGTCGGTGTGGAGGTCGGGGTCGGCCCTGGCGACGGCGAGGGCTACGCGGGGGCCCATCGCGGCAGCACCACGTCCTCGACCGGCTCGGGGAACACCACGCGCAGGGCGCCGCCGATACCGACCTGGTCGGGATCACCGTCGAGGTTGCCGACCATGCGCAGGGTCGCGTCCTCGTCGAGCTGCACGACGATCACGTTGTACGGGGCCTTCTCCGCGTACGCGGGCAGCAGCGGGGGATGGGCGATCACCCACGACCACAGGACGCCACGGCCGCTCATCGCTGTCCACGTGGCGTCGAAGCTGCGGCACCACGGGCAGACGGGCCGGGGCGGGAAGCGCAGGCGGCCGCAGTTGTCGCACTTCTGCACGAGCAACTCGCGGCGCGCCGTGCCGTCCCAGAAGGGTGCCGTCTCCTCCGTGAGCTCGGGCAGCAGGATGCCCGAGTTGCTCACCGGGCCACCGTCATGAGCAGGGCGCTGGTGGGGACACCTTCGCCGCTCGTCACCAGCCCGACCTCGGCCCCGTCGACCTGCGACGTCGACGTCCCCCGCAGTTGCTTGACCGTTTCGGTGATGAGGTTGAAGCCGTGCACGTAGGCCTCGGACAGCCCGCCGCCGGACGTGTTGTACGGGACGCCGGTGAAGTCCTTGCCCTCGCCTCGTCGGCAGAACCCGTAGCCCTCCCACGACAGCGGGACGAGCGGCGAGAAGGCGTCGTAGAGCTGGGCCACGTCGACGTCGGCCGCCTTCACGTCGGCCTGGCGCCAGAGCACCTCGGCGCACGCGTAGGACGGGCCCATCAGGGGGTCGTCGTTGAAGTAGTTGGTCATGGTCTGGTGCTGGCGGGGGATGCCCTGCCCGAAGGCGTGCACGAGGACGGGCGGCTGCGGGAGGTCGCGCGCCCGCTCGGCCGACACGATCACCGCGGCGAGTGCTCCGTCCGTCTCCAGGCAGTTGTCGAACAGGCAGAGGGGCTCGGAGATCCAACGGGCTGCCATGTAGTCGTCGACGGTCATGGGCTTGTCGTGCATCAATGCGGCCGGGTTGCGGTTGGCGTGGGCGCGGCAGTTCACCGCGACGGCGGCCAGGTGCTCGCGCGTGGCGCCGTATTCGTGCATGTAGCGGCGCGTGAGCATGGCGATCTCGTCGACGGGCCGGAGGAGGCCGAACGGTCGCGTGAACTGCAGTGGCGCGGGCAGGCGGCCGACGCGCGTGGCCCACGGTCGGGTCGACGCGCCGCCGCCCCGCTTGCGGGAGCGCCATGCCACGACGACGTTGGCCTGGCCGGTGGCGACGGCCATTGCCGCGTGACCGATGGTGGCGCATCCCGCCCCGCCGCCATACCCAACCTGCGAGAAGAAATGGATGTCGCCGAGCCCGATCGTGCGGGCCAGCTCCATCTCCTCGGTGGACTCCATGGTGTAGCTGCACAGCCCGTCCACGTCGTCGGGCGTGAGCCCCGCGTCGTCGAGGGCGGCCAGCACGGCCCGGCACGCCAGCTCCTTCTCCGTCCCCGGCACCACCTTGGCGAACGCCGTCTGCCCGATGCCGGCGATGGCCGCCTTGTCCCGGAGAAAGGGGGTCGGCGTCACCAGCCCTTGAACTCAGGATCGCGGCGTTCGGCGAAGGCGCGCAGGCCTTCCTTGGAGTCCTCGGTGCCGGAGACGAGCTCCTGGCCGTAGGCCTCGTCCCAGAGGGCGGCGGCCCGGTCGACGTCGAGGGCCTTGTTGGTGAGCCACTTGGCCACGCTGATGGCCTTGGTGGGCGCCGCGGCCAGGCGGTCCGCCCACTCCTCCAGCGTCTTCTCGAGCTCGGCGCGGGGGACGACGCGGTTGACGAGGCCGATGCGCATCGCCTCGGGCGCGGGCACGTCGTCACCGAAAAAGAACAGCTCCTTGGCCTTCTGCGGACCCACGAGGCGAGCCAGCAGGTAGGCGCCGCCGGCGTCCGGTGCGATGCCGCGGCGGATGAACACCTCGACGAACTTGGACTCCTCGGCCGCGATGACGAGGTCGCACGCGAGGGCGAGGTGCATGCCGCCTCCGGCCGCGGTGCCGTTGAGCCCGCAGATCACGGGCTTCTCGCAGTCGAGGATCGACGTGACCAGCCGCTGCCACCCGCGCGCGATGGTGCGGGCCACGTCGCCCATGATGCGGTCGGGCGCGCCCTCGGGCTTGGGCGGCGGAGCCTTGCGGCCGCTGCGCAGGTCGGCGCCCGTGCAGAAGTGGCGCTCGCCCGCGGCGGTCAGCACGACGACGCGCACGTTCGGGTCCGCAGACGCGTCGTCAAAGATGAGCGGCAGCTCGTCGCGCATGTCCTGGGTCAGCGCGTTGCCGGCGTCGGCCCGGTTGATGGTGACGCGCAACACGCCCGCGTGCAGCTCCTTCAGCAGATCGCTCACTGGACACCCCTCTCGCCCGCTCCAGGGGTGTCCAGCTCCATCACATTGGTTCGCTTCGCAGGCTCGCTCACCTCGTCACCGCCAGGGCGTCGAGGGCGACGGCGCCCTTGGGTCGCACCACCAATGGGTTGATGTCGAGCTCGGCCAGGTCGCCGGACAGGTCGAGGGCCAGGCGCTGCACCTTGAGGATGACGTCGACGAGTGCCTTCACGTCGGCCTTCGGCCTGCCCCGCGCGCCGGTGAGCAGGGGATAGCCCTTCACCTCCTGCACCATGCGCTGCACCTCGGCCCGGTCGAAGGGGGGCACCCGGAAGGTGACGTCCTTCAGCACCTCCACGAACACGCCCCCGAGCCCGAACATGATGGTCGGCCCGAACAGGTCGTCCTGGGCCACGCCGACCACCGTCTCCACGCCGTCGCTCACCATCTCGGAGACGAGGACGCCGTCGGCCCCGTCCGCTTCCATGAGCTCGTCGAAGGCCGCCTTCACCTGCTTCTCGGTGGTGAGGCCCACCTTCACCAACCCGAGGTCGGATTTGTGCAGGATGGTGGGCGAGCTGACCTTGAGCACAACCGGGTACCCGATGGCCTCGGCCGCCTTGACCGCCTGGCCCCGCTTGGTGACGAGGCGCTCGTCAGTCACGGGGATGCCGTACGCCGCGAGCAGGCGCTTGGAATCGTGCTCGGACAGGGACGCCTCCGGCGTCAGCAGCGCGCGCGCCTCCTTGGCCGCGGGCAGCGGCCGCGTCACGGCCTTGGCAAACGGCGATGAGTAGCGCTCGGCGAAGGCGTGGTAGTCGAGGTAGGACTTCACGGCCCGCACGCAGTTGCCGAACGAGTGGAAGACGGCCAGCTTCGACGACGCCCGCAGCGTCTTGTACGCGTCGCCGTCGTAGGTGGGCGAGCCCCAGATCACGCAGATGGGCTTGTCCGTCGTTTCGGCGGCGGCGGCGAGGTCGATGGTGAGCTGGTTCGCCATCGACGGGAGCGCGCCGGTGATGGGGCAGATGATCAGGTCGACGTTCTTGTCCGCCACGATCGCGTCGAGGATCTTGCGCCCCCGCTCGTCGCCCGACGGCGCGCCGCCGTTGTCGACCGGGTTCGAAACCCGCAGGTAGTCGGGGATCCATTGCCGGAGCGCCTTCTGGGTCTTGACCGTCAGGTCGGGGAGGCGCAGACCCTCGGCCGCGGCCAGGTCGGCCATGTGCGCGCCCGTCCCTCCGCTGATGGCGTAGATGCACACGCCGTCCCCAGAGGGCTTGCCGGCGCGGGCAAGCAGCGTCCCGGTCTCGACGAGCTCGTCGAGACCGTCGACGCGTGTGACGCCGTACTGGCGGAACACGGCCGACACCACGTCGTCTGCGCCGGTGAGGTGGCCGGTGTGGGCCTTGGCCATCGACTGGCCCTCGTCGGTGCGCCCGACCTTGACGATGACGAGGGGCACACCGCGCTGGGCGGCGTGGTCGGCGGCGAGCTGCAGCGTGCGCCCGTCCTTGAAGCCCTCGATGTAGGCGGCGATGACGCCGATGTCGTCCTCGTCGGCGAAGTACTTCACGAAGTCGGCGAACTCGAGATCGGCCTCGTTGCCGACCGGCGCCCAGTGCGACATGGCCATGCCGAGCTCTTCGTGCGATTGGTAGATGGGCCGGCCCTGGTGACCCGACTGGGTGATGAGGGCGAGGCGCTTGCCCGGCAACGACTCGTCGTAGACCTCGAAGGCGTTGAGGTTGGTGTTGGGCCCGAGCACGTGGGTGTCGCTCGACGCGATGAGCGCCTCCATGTCGGCCTGCAGGGCCTCGCCTTCGGCGCCGACCTCGTTGAAGCCGGCCGCGAAGATGACGGCAAAAGCGACCTTGCGGTCGATGACGTGCTGCAGCGTGTTGACCGCGTCGCCGACGAGGATGGCGGCCAGGTCGATGTCGCCCGGTACGTCGTCGATCGTCTTGTAACAGGTGACCCCGTCGAGCGTCTCCCGGTTGGGGTTCACCGGGTGGACGGCTGCACCGAAGGTCTCGCCCCAAGTGCGCAGCTTGCGCCACATCGCCGTGTTGGGCTTGCGCGGCGTGTCCGAGGCGCCGATGACGGCCATCGATCGGGGGCGGAAGAAGCGGCCCAGGTCCACCTCGCGGAGCTGGGTCGGCCGGCCGGTGACGTCCGGCTTCAGGTTTCCTGACACAGCGTCAGAACTTAGCTGGCGACCTCGATCATGGTCCTGTCCGCCCGGGTCGCCCGAGACACCCGACACGCACGTCCCGCCCCAGACCTCTCCAAGACTGCGTCGATCGCGGGTTTGCACCGTTTGCCGACCCCGGTTCCGGATCTTGGAGAGGTGCGCGGATCTTGGAGAGGTGCGCGGATCTTGGAGAGACCCCGTTCAGCTGGCGATCTCGAGGAAGCGCCCGTAGCGGTCGTCGCACGCGGCGCGCCAGCGGGGGTCGGGCTCGACCCGCTGGCCGACCCGCGCCCACCGCGCCGCGTCGCCCATCGAGGACTCGAGTCCGGCGGCCATACGGGCCATCCACGCCGCGCCGAGGGCAGCTCCCTCCGGCACCGCGACCACGTCGACAGGGAGGCCGGTGGCATCCGCCAGCGCCTGGGTCCATTCCGGCACCCGAACCCCGCCTCCGGTCGCCACGATCCGCCGCGGCGTCACGCCGCTGCGCTCGATGATGCGGCGGGTCACGAAGCCCGATGCCTCGAAGGCGGACCGACGGAAGCCGGCCGCGTCGACGGTCAGGTCGAGCCCGTGCAGCTCGGCCCGCCGGTGCGGGTCGGCGAGCAGCGACCGCTCGCCGCGTGGATATGGCGCCCACACGGGCACGCGTGACGCGTGGGCGGGCGGCTTCGTCGTCTTGCCAACGAGGCCGGTGGCCCAGTTGAGGAACAGGCCGCCCGCGTTGCTGGGGCCGCCGATGAACTGCTTGCCGCTCGCGCCCATGTGCGGGACGGTGACCAGCCCGTCCACCTCGTTCCACTCCGGCGCCACGACCCACACGATGAGCGTCGTGCCGCACATCACGAGCACGTCGCCGTCGTTGTCCGCGCCGGCCACCAGCTGCTCGCCGACCGCGTCGACACCGCCCGCGTCGAGGATGGTGCCGGTGCCGGCGACGGTGCCGACGGCCTCGCCCATGCCGGCAACGCGCGGGAAGCGTTCGAGGTCGATGCCGAAGGCCGGGTCCCATCCCCACAGGTCCATGGAGAAGACCGGCGCGCTGGAGCCGGCGGCGCTGGCGTCGATCACCGCCTCGCCCCCGAGGGCGGCGTTGGCCACCGCTTGGGCAGGCCAGTAGCCGTGGGCGTCGGGCGCCTCGGCCGCCGTCCATCGCAGGAATCCCGCCATCTCGCCCGCGTCGGCCCCGCCGCCACGGGCGTCGCCGTAGAGGAGCCCCGGGGTACGGGGGATGCCACGCCGATCGACGGCGGTGATCGACGGCACCATGGCGACGACGCTGGCGGCCAGCGGCTCGATGGCGCTGCCCAGCGCCTTCAGCGCCTTGCCAGGTCCGAGGCGCCAGGCCTGGTTGGCGTCGTGCTCCATGCGGTCGGGCGCGGGGACCAGGAGCTTGTGCGGGATACGGGCACGCGCCACCACCGTGCCGTCCCCATCGGCGGCCACCGCTTTGACGCTGGTGGTGCCGATGTCGATGCCTACCGTCACTTCAGCCATACGAAGCGTGCATTATGGCGGGCATGGATGTCGCCGGGTCGAGCGTGCTCGTCACAGGGGCCTCGTCGGGCATCGGGGCCGCCCTGGCGCCGATGCTGTCCGAGCGGGGCGCGCGGGTGGGCATCGTGGCCCGACGCAAGGACCGCCTCGAGCAGGTGCTCGAGCGATGTGGAGCAGACGCCCGCATGTGGGTGTGCGACCTGGGCGATCTCGACGCGGCGATGCAGGTGGTCAGGGAAGCAGACGAGCACTTCGGCGGCCTCGACGTGCTGGTCAACAACGCGGGCATCCCCAAGCGCCGCCATGTCACCTCGCTCACTCCCGACGAGGTCGATGAGACGATGCGGGTCAACTACGTGTCGCCGGTGCGGATGACGCTCGCCCTGCTGCCGGGCATGCTCGAGCGCGGGCGGGGCTGCATCGTCAACGTCACCAGCCTCGGAGGACGGCTGGGCATCAAGCACGAGGCCGCGTACTGCGCGAGCAAGTTCGCCCTGTCCGGCTTCAGCGAGTCGATGTACGTCGACCTCTATGACGCGCCCGTCGACGTGCGCCTGGTGCTGCCCGGCGCCATCGACACCGAGATCTGGGACCAGCCCGGCAACGAGGACCCCATCTACGACGGACCCAAGGAGACGCCCGAGTCGGTGGCCGAGGGCATCATCGCCGCCATCGAGGGCGATCAGTTCGAGCACTACCTGCCGGACATGAAGGCCATCGTCGAGATGAAGACGAGCGACGCGGGCGGCTTCCTCGCCGGCGTCGCCCAGATGTGATGAACGAGCTGTGATGAGCGAGCTGTGATGCGCGCCCTGGTGTTCGGCGAGGCGGAGGACGAGGGCGGCCTGCCGCTGTCGCTGCTCGAGCTCGACGACCCGCAGCTGTTCGGTCCCGACTGGGTGCACCTGAAGACGCGCATCACGGGCATCTGCGGCTCGGACAGCAAACAGATCCTCATGGACTTCGGCGACGGCGATCCGTCCGACAACGCGATGACCGCCCTCATCTCCTTCCCGCAGATCCTCGGCCACGAGGTCGTGGGTACCGTCGTCGGCACGGGGGAGCGGGTGGTGCTGAACCCGTGGCTCTCGTGCGCGCCTCGGGGCATCGAGCCGGTGTGTCCGGCCTGCGAGGTGGGCGACCTGTCGCTGTGCTGGAACTTCACCGAGGGCGCGCTGGCGCCCGGCATCCACACCGGGAACTCCAAGGACGCGCCCGGCGGCTTCGGCGAGTTGGTGCCCGCGCACCGCTCGATGCTCATCCCCGTCCCCGATTCCATCCCCGACGAGGTGGCGGTGCTGGCCGACCCCTTCTCGGTCGCGCTGCACGCGGTGACCCGAACCCCGCCGCCGCCCGGGGGCAAGGCCGTCGTGCACGGCGCCGGTGCCCTGGGCACGTGCGCGGTCGCCATCCTGCGGGCGCTGCACCCCGACGTCGACGTGCTGTCGATCGCCCGCTTCCCGGTGCAGGCCGACCTGGCCCGGTCCATGGGTGCGACCGTCATCGACCACGACCCGCCCGAGGCCGTCATCGCCCAGATCGCCGAGTGGTCGGGCAGCCCGCTCCGCAAGCCGTGGCTCGGCCGCGACTTCGCCTACCCGGGCCACGTCGACGTCGTCTACGACACCATCGGCTCGCCCCTCACCGTCGAGATCGCCATCCGGGTGATCGCGTCGCGTGGCGCCATCGTCGAGCTGGGCGTGAACCCGCCAGGGCGCTTCGAGTGGACGCCGCTGTACTTCAAGGAGGCCCGCCTCGTCGGGTCCAACGCCTTCGGCATCGAGGAGGTGGACGGCAAGCGCCAGCACGCCATGGCCCACTACTTCGACCTGGTCGAGTCGGGACGGGTGGACGTCTCGGCGATGCTGACCCACACCTTCCCGCTCGAGAAGTGGCGCGATGCTTTCGGAGCGGTTGCCGACCAAGCCGCGAGCGGGGCGCTGAAGGTGGCCTTCGACATGAGGGACGGGAATGGCTGAGGACGAGCACTACCTGAAGGAAGCGCCGTACATCGTCATGGAGGCGGGTCGGAAGTCCTACGGCGCCCAGTGCGTGTGCGGCTGGCGGTCGGTGCTCTACGACGACGAGGCCGAGCTCACGGCCGTCGTCCAGGAGCACCTGGCCAACCCCGGCCCTCCGCCCAAGAAGAAGCGCTGGTGGCAGAAGCAGTCCTACGACTACGACGAGCGCCGCCGGCGGTGACGCAACCCGGTTCTCGAGGCAATGACTTACGGAAACCGTAAGTCATTGCCTCGAGAACGGGGGTCAGGGCAGGCGGTGGGGGCGCATGAGCTGGTAGACGCCGTGCAGGTTCTGCTTCTGCTGCTCGGGGACGGCCTGCTCGCCGCCGATGGCGCGGGCGCCGATGACGATCTGGGCGACCTTCTCGGTGAGGGCGGCGACGCGCAGCGCCGAGTACGGGTCGGCGCCGATCGACACCATGCCGTGGTTGGCCAGCAGCACGGCCGACCGGTCGGCGAGCATCTTGGCCGCCTCGCGCGCCAGGTCGTCGGAGCCGGTGTCCTTGAAGTCGCAGCACGGGATGTCGCCGCCGATGAACACGACCGACTCCTCGATGGCGGCGGGGATGGCCTGGCGGGCGCAGGCGAACATGCTGGCGTGCATGGCGTGGGAGTGGATGACCGAGTTCACCTCGTCGTAGGCCTTGTAGCACTCGAGGTGCACGGCCTTCTCCGACGACGGGCCGCGCGTCCCCTCGATGACGTTGCCGTCGAGGTCGATGACGACGAGGTCCTCGAGGGTCATGACGTTGTAGTCGAGCGACGACGGCGTGATGACGATCGTGCCGTCGAGCTGACGGGCCGAGATGTTGCCCTCCGTGCCCGCGTTGAGCCCGATCTCGACCATGCGCTTGGCCGTCTCCAGCACCTCTTGCTTCACGAGTCGAGCACCTCCGGGTTGGCGATGTGCACCGGCCGTTCGCCGGCCAGGAGGCGGGCCACGTCGGCCGCGATGATGCGGCTGTGGTTCTCCTCGGTGTTGTAGGTCGCGCCGCCGATGTGCGGCGTCAACACCACATGTTGCATGGTCAGGAGGGGATGACCCTCGGGCAGCTGCTCGCCCTCGAAGTGGTCGAGCCCCGCTCCACCGAGCTTGCCGGACTGGAGGCCCTCGACGAGCGCGTCCAGGTCGTGCAACGCGGCCCTCGCCGCGTTGAGGTAGATCACGCCGTCCTTCATGCGGGCGATGCGTTCGGCGTTGATCAACCCGAGCGTCTCCGGTGTCACCGCTGCGTGCATCGAGATCACGTCGCTGCGCTCGAGCACCTCCTCGAGCGACTCCTTGGCCTCGTCGCTGTAGGGGTCGTACGCCAGCACCTCCATGCCGAGGCCCTGCAGGCGCCACCGCAGGGCGCGGCCGATGGCGCCCAGGCCAACGAGCCCGGCCGTGCGTCCGTTGACCTCCCACGCGCGGAAGCGCTGGTAGGGCACGGTGCCGTCGCGGAAGACCTCGAGGGCCCGCACGTCCGCATCAGCGGGGAGGACATGACGACTCACCGCGAAGAGGAGGGCCACGGTCATCTCGGCCACGCCGTCGGCGTTGCGGCCCGGCGCCTTCAGCACAGGGATGCCCTTGGCCGTCGCGCCGGGAACGTCGACGTTGGTGGGGTCGCCCCGCGTCGAGCCGATCACGCGCAGCGGCAGGTCGAAGACGGGTCCGGAGCAGAAGTCGGCCTCGCAGATGAGGATGTCCGCGCCGGTCTCCTGCAGCCGTTCGACCAGTTGCTCGGGCCCGTAGATGCGCATGGGCCGGTGGTCGATCCACGGGTCCAGGACGACGTCGGCCACCTCCTCGAGCTGGCGCAGCCCTTCGCCGCGGAAGGGTGCCGTCACGAGTGCCTTGGGGCGGTCCACGAGCGGCCACCTTACGCACTCCCTACTCTCAGTGGCTGTGGAGGAGCTCTCACGACGATCCGTGCTCAAGGGGGCCGGCCTGCTCGGCCTGGCTGCGCTGCTTCCCGCCCCGCTGCTGGAGTGGGCGCGCGCCCAGGCCGCAGGCGGCTTGCTGTTCTTCACCGACCACGAGGCCGACGTGGTTCGCGAGGCGACGGCCCGGCTCATTCCCGGGCCTGACGACGACCCCACCGAGGTCGGCCACCCCGGCGCCCGCGAGGCGAACGTCGTCCGCTACATCGACCTCATGCTCGGCGCCCTCACCCTCACGCCCGAGCGCGTGCACGCGGGTGGGCCGTGGAGTGACCGCAAGGGAGGCGACGCCAACCACCTGGCCACCTTCATCCCGCTGACGGTGCCGCAGCGACAGGGGTGGGAGCAGCGCATCGCCAAGCTGCAGAAGGCGTACAAGGACGGCGTCGCCGCCCTCGACGGGCAGGGCTTCCTCGCCGCCCCCGCGCTGCAAAAGGACGTCATCCTCTCGTCGAGCGACATCGCCCCGTTCCGCGACCTGATGTTCAACCACGCCATCGAGGGGACGTACTGCCTGCCCGAGTACGGCGGCAACGAGAACCTGACCGGCTGGCAGGAGATCAAGTGGCCCGGCGACTCGCAGCCCCGCGGCTACACGCCCGACGAGGTGAGCCAGTCCGACGGGCCGGACGTCGTCGCACTGACCACCGGCAGCCCCACGTCCAAGCTGCTCGATCAGCTCCAGACGGCGGGGCAGCTCTACGCGAGGCGGAGGCCCGGTGGCCGATAAGGCGGTGGTCATTGGCAGCGGTCCCGGCGGATCGACCGCGGCGATGGTGCTGGCCGAGGCCGGCTTCGACGTCGTCATCCTGGAGAAGGGTCCGAACTACTTCGGCGACCTGACGTCGCCCACACCATCGACGCCGTTCTCCAACGACGAGCTCAAGGCGTCGTACCGCTACTTCGAAGAGCCGGACTACGACGAGCTCGAACCGCGCACGTACCGGCGCTCGCCGACGGCCACCGATCCCGACTTCGTCGGCAACGTCAACCACCTGCCGATGAACGTGGGCGGGGGCACCGTCCATTGGGATGCCAAGACGCCGCGGTTCTGGACCATCGACTTCGCCAAGCACAGCCTGCTCGGTCCGGTCGACGGTGCCGACATCATCGACTGGCCCTTCACCTACGACGAGATCGCTCCGTTCTACGACGAGGTGGAGGAGCTCATCGGCGTGGCCGGGGACATCACCAAGCTGCCGCCCGAGGTGACGCTCAAGTACGCGCCCCGCACCAAGCAACTGCCGATGCCGCCGGGTCCGCCGCAGCACTCGTCGTTGCTGGAGGCGGCGGGCGCCTCGGCCATCGGGCTGCACCCCTTCCCCGTGCCCATGGCCATCAACTCGGTGCCCTACGCCGGCCGGCCTGCGTGCAACAACTGTGGGTTCTGCAGCCACTTCGGCTGCCCCATCCACGCGCGGGTGGGAGGACTGGCGCCGCTGCGCCGGGCCCTGCTGGCCGGAGCCGAGCTGCGAGCGGAGGCGTTCGTCGCCCGCATCGAGCGCAACGGTTCGAAGGCCACCGGCGTCACGTGGATCGACAACGCGGGCAAGGAGCACACCGAGAAGGCCGACCTCGTCGTCATCGCCGCCAACGCCATCGAGTCGGCGCGACTGGCGTTGCTCTCGGAGCTGCCGGATCCCCAGGGCGTCCTCGGCAAGTACCTGATGATGCACTGGTTCACGGCCGGCTTCGCGATCTTCCTCAGCGAGCGGGTGCACGCGTGGCGAGGGCGCTCGACGTCGCACGCGGCCGACGACTTCGCCGACCCTGAGTTCCCCGGCGCGCGCGCCTTCGCCCAGGCCAACGGCCTGCCCTACATCCGGGCCGGCGTGCTCGAGCTCGGCGGCACGCAGGACCCCATCGCCGAGGCCAAGACCTACCAGGGGCTGCTCCCGATCCTGCAGCCGGAGAAGCCGTTCGGCGCCATCTTCAAGCAGCTCATGCGGGCGTCGCTGCTGCGCGATCGACTGGCGGGCGTGGAGATGATCGGTGAGGACCTCCCCTACCGCACCAACGCGGTCGACCTCGATCCCAAGGTGAAGGACTACCGGGGCAGGCCCGTGGCGCGCATCACCTTCGCGCCCGGGAAGCACGAGCTGATGACGCAGTCGTTCTACATCCCGCTGCTGACCGCGCTGCTGAAGGCGTCGGGCGCCGACGCGGCCGCGGCCGTCCCCGAGACGTCGTCGGACATGTTCCCGGTCGCGGCAGGAAACGTCCCCGGCGGCGCCCACGTCATGGGCGGCCTGCGCATGTCGTCCGACCCCAAGCTCGGTGCCACCGACGGATGGGGACGCGTCCACACCATGGACAACGTGTTCGTGAGCGACGGTGCGGTGTTCTCGTCGGCCGGCGGCCACAACCCGACGCTCACCATCATGGCGACGGCCCTGCGCAACGCGCGCCATTGGGCCAGCGTGGCGGGCGCGCAGCAGGGGAGGGGCGCGGCGCCGGCCCGCCTGCCCGCGACGGGTGCGGCCGGTGCCGGCGCGCTGGTCGCCGGAGCAGCCGCCGCCGCTGCCGCGTCTGCGGCGCGCCGTCTCGCGGAAGATGGGTAGGTTCGCCGTATGAGCACGGAGCGGGCCACACAGCAGCAGGTCAAGGACGCGACTGCCGAGGCGGCCGAGACCCGACCGCCCCAGAAGGTGCCCGTGAACGTCTACGAGACCCCGGGAGCCCTCGTGATCCTCGCCCCCATGCCGGCGGTGACGATCGACGACGTGACCATCGAGCTCACGCCCGGGAAGCTGCGCTTCTGCGCGGACCTGCGCAGCGCCGGCCCACGTGAGTACGTCCTCAACGAATGGGACTACGGCAACTACGAGCGGGAGCTCGACCTCCCCGACGGGTACGGCGGTGGCGTGGAGGCGACGCTCGTCAACGGCCAACTCGCCGTCCGCGTCCTCAAGGGCGACGGCGCGACCGTCACGGTCAAGCCGGGGGAATAGCGGGCGCGCGGCGCCCGTTCACCAACGTGTATGCAGGTACGCGAGCTCGGCCACATCGTGCTGTACGTGCGGGACATCGAACGGTCGCGGCGCTTCTACCGTGACGTGCTCGGCTTCCCCGAGCTCGACATGTCGGGCGGCGGCATGAACTTCCCCGCCGCCGCCTTCTCCACCGGCCGCACCCACCACGAGCTGCTCCTCATCGAGGTCGGTCCCGACGCGGCCCCGCTGCCGGGGGGACGCCGGGTCGGCATGTACCACTTCGGTCTCAAGGTCGGCGACACCGACGACGAGCTCCGCGAGGCCCTGCAGTCCCTGCAGGACAACGACGTCGACTTCGTCGGCGCCAGCGACCACACCGTCACCCACTCGCTGTACATCCGTGATCCCGACGGCCACGAGATCGAGCTCTACATCGACGTGGCCGGCGTCGACTGGCGCAACGACCCGGCGCTGATCATGGCGCCGATCAAGCCGCTGAAGCTCTAGGCTGACTTCACACCGCGGTCGGGTGCCGCGGCTCGTACAGCGTCACGTCGACACCCCCGGGTAGCACCATCGTCGTGACGACGCCCCAGCGTTCCTCGTGCGGCTCGCCCTTGATCTCGATGCCCTTGGCGCGGAGCGCTTCAGTCGTCGCGCCGAGGTCGTCGCACATGAGGGTCAGCTCGTGACGCACGCCCGCGTCGAACGCCGGTCCGTCGCCTGGGTGGATGGCCAGCTCCGCCGGTGGCATGGCGAAGATGAGCCAGCCATGGCCTGCGTCGACGTGCTCCCAGCCGAAGACGTCGCGGAAGATGTCGCGCACCGCCTCGGGCTCGGTTGTGTACAGCAGGACGTGCGCGCCGGTGATCGCCATGGCGAGATCCTGCCAGCCGTGCGGACGGTGGTGTGATTGTCGGAAAGTCTTCTCGAAATCCCTTGCGCTGCAATGGATTCCTGCTATACTCGAACATGTATTCGGGAGCTGGGCTCCCCCGGAGGTCGGCCTCTTGCGTTGGGTGGAGGTGGCTGGGATGTGCGAGACGCTCGCAGAGCTGCGCAGTGCGACGGTGGCCTTGGCCGCCGACTTCGACGCGCACGTGCTGTCGGTGACGTCGGCCCGTCGCGCCTTGCGCGACGCATGTGCGATCAAGAACGCAGTGGCGACCATCGAGTCCCTCGCCGCGGCGCGGGTGG
>JBEEFP010000037.1:0-10782 GCA_041166085.1 Actinomycetota bacterium | reverse complement strand
CCGGCTCCATCACCCTCCCCGAGGGCACCGAGATGGTCATGCCCGGCGACAACACCACCATGACCGTCGAGCTGGGCAAGCCCATCGCCATGGACGAGGGCCTGCGCTTCGCCATCCGTGAGGGTGGCCGCACCGTCGGCGCCGGCCGCGTCACCAAGATCGTCAAGTAAGGATCCGATGGCAGACAGCACCAAGCAGCGCATCCGGATCCGCCTGCGGGCGTACGACCACGAGATCCTCGATCAGTCCACCAAGAAGATCGTGGAGACGGTCCTGCGCACCAACGCTCGGATCCGGGGCCCGGTGCCCCTGCCCACCGAGAAGCACCGCTACACCGTGATTCGCTCGCCGCACAAGTACAAGGACAGCCGCGAGCATTTCGAGATGCGGATCCACAAGCGCCTCCTCGACATCGTCGAGCACTCGCCGAAGACCGTCGACAGCCTGCAGCGCCTCGAGCTCCCCGCCGGCGTCGACATCGAGCTCCGCATCCAGACCTCCTAGCTCCGGACCAGCTCCCCTCGAAGCCAGTTCTGGTGCACTTGGGGGCCGTAGTGCGACGTCGTGCACCAGAAGCTGGTTGTCCGCGGAGTTGCTACACTCCTCCGGCTACACCAATCGACGTCTGTGGGCGCCTTCGGGGACCCCGCAGCACAACCGAATCCACGCTCCGCCGGGTCTGCCCGTGCGGAGCGTCCGCGTGAGAAGGCACCTGGAGATGGCAACCAAAGCGATCGTCGGCGAGAAGGTCGGCATGACGCAGGTCTGGGACGACCAGCACCGCGCCGTGCCCGTGACCGTCGTCAAGGTGTCCCCGGTGCGCGTCGTCCAGGTGAAGACGACCGACCAGCACGGCTACTCGGCCGTCCAGGTGACCTACGGGACCAAGAAGGCCAGTCGCGTCAACAAGCCCGAGGGCGGCCACTTCGCGAAGGCGGGCGTCGAGCCCGGCAAGAAGCTGGTCGAGCTCCGGCTCGACGACGCCAGCGCCTACAGCGTGGGGCAGGAGCTCGGCGCCGACCTGTTGGCTGCCGGTGAGCGCATCGACGTGACCGCGGTGAGCAAGGGCAAGGGCTTCGCCGGGGCGATGAAGCGCCACAACTTCAAGGGCCAGGGCGCCTCCCACGGCAACCACAAGAAGCACCGGTCACCGGGTGCCATCGGCGCCTGCGCCACGCCTGCCCGTGTGTTCAAGGGCACGAAGATGGCGGGACAGATGGGGAACCAGCGGGTGACCACGCTCAACCTCGAGGTGGTCGAGGCGGACGCCGAGCGCGAGATCCTCCTCGTCCGAGGCGCCATCCCTGGTCCCCGAGGCGGCCTCATCATCATCCGCAACGCAGTGAAGGGCGGGAAGTGATGGTCGCCGTCGCCGACATCGATCTCGACCCCACCATCTTCGGCATCACGCCGAACCAGCCGGTGCTGCACCAGGTGATCACCGCCCAGCTGGCGGCCGCCCGCTCCGGCACCCAGAGCACCAAGACCCGCGCCGAGGTGCGAGGCGGCGGCAAGAAGCCGTGGCGCCAGAAAGGCACTGGCCGCGCCCGACAGGGCTCGAGCCGCGCGCCGCACTGGACCGGCGGCGGCGTCACCCACGCGCCCAAGCCCCGCTCGTACAAGCAGAAGACGCCGAAGAAGATGGTGCAGTTGGCGCTGCGGTCCGCCCTCTCGGACCGGGCCGCCGACAGCAAGGTGGTCGTCATCGAGGACTGGGGCCTCGCCGATCCGCCCAGCACCAAGGCGGCCAAGGCCATCCTCACCGAGCTCCACCTCGAGGGGAAGGTGCTCGTCGTGGTGAGCCACGAGGATCACATCGCCTCGCTGTCGTTCCGCAACCTGCCGGACGTGCACGTGCTGCTGGCAGGCGAGCTCAACGCGTACGACGTGCTCTGCAGTGACTTCATCCTCTTCACCCGGGCCACCCTGCCCGGCGGTCAGGCCGCCGCTGCGCCCGCCCCGGCCGACGAGCCCGTCGCCGCCGCCGCTGATGCCGAGCCCGGGGCCGACACCGAGACGCAGGAGAACGAGGCGTGAGGGATCCCCGCGACGTCATCATCCGGCCCGTCGTGTCAGAGAAGTCCTACGCGCTCCTCGACGCAGGCGTCTACACCTTCGTCGTCCACCCGGACTCCAACCGCACCGAGATCCGCCAGGCCATCGAGTCGATCTTCAACGTGCGGGTGTCCAAGGTGAACACCATGAACCGCACCGGCAAGCGCAAGCGCAACCGCCGCACGTTCACCTACGGCCAGCGCCCCGACACCAAGCGAGCCATCGTCACCCTCGCCCCTGGCGAGCGCATCGACCTCTTCGAGAGCTGAGCCTGATGCCCCTTCGCAAGCGCAAACCCACCAGTCCCGGCCGTCGGTTCCAGACCGTCTCCGACTTCTCGGAGATCACCAAGAGCCGCCCGGAGAAGTCACTCCTCGCGCCCAAGCCCAGCACGGGCGGCCGCAACAGCTACGGACGCAAGACGGCCCGTCACCGCGGCGGCGGCCACAAGCGTCAGTACCGCATCATCGACTTCAAGCGGAACAAGGACGGCGTGCCCGCCAAGGTCGCGGCTATCGAGTACGACCCCAACCGCAACGCCCGCATCTGCTTGCTCCACTACCTCGATGGCGAGAAGCGCTACATCATCGCCCCGAGGAACATCGAGGTCGGCGACCTCCTGCAGAGCGGCAAGGGGTCGGAGATCCGCGTCGGCAACGCCCTCCCGCTGCGCTACGTGCCCGTCGGCACCACCGTCCACAACGTCGAGCTCAAGCCCGGACAGGGCGGCAAGCTCGCCCGTGGCGCGGGCATGAGCGTGCAGGTGGTGGCCAAGGAGGGCGAGTTCGCGACCCTGCGCCTTCCCTCCACCGAGATGCGCCGCGTGCCGATCGACTGCCGCGGCACGATCGGTGAGGTCGGCAACGCCGAGGCTGACCTGATCAAGATCGGCAAGGCGGGTCGCAACCGGTGGAAGGGCAAGCGTCCGCAGACCCGCGGTGTCGCCATGAACCCGGTCGACCACCCCCTGGGCGGCGGCGAGGGCAAGAGCTCCGGTGGCCGCCACCCGGTGTCCCCCTGGGGCAAGCCCGAGGGTCGCACCCGCGACAAGAACAAGGAATCGTCCAAGCAAATCATCCGGCGCCGCCGCAAGCGCGGCGAGCGGAGGTAGGTACCCATGCCGCGTAGCCTCAAGAAGGGCCCCTTCGTCGACGACCACCTGCTGAAGAAGGTGGACGCGCTCAACAGCACCAACGAGAAGCGCGTCGTCAAGACGTGGTCCCGTCGTTCCACGATCATCCCCGACATGGTCGGCCACACCATCGCAGTGCACGACGGTCGCAAGCACGTGCCCGTCTACATCACCGAATCGATGGTGGGGCACAAGCTCGGTGAGTTCGCGCCGACGCGCACGTTCCGCTACCACGCCGGCCAGGAACGGGCGGGGAGGCGATAGGCAATGACAGGGCCCAAGACGAACGAGCGGCCAGGCACGCGCGCCGTCCTTCGGGACGTGTGGATCTCCGCGAACAAGGTGCGGGTCGTCCTCGACCTGATCCGCGGCCTCGAGGTCGAACGGGCGCGTGAGGTGCTGCAGTTCTGTGAGCGCGACGCCGCCTTCGTGGTGGGCAAGCTCCTCGACTCGGCCATCGCCAACGCCGAGCACAACGACAGCCAGGTCACCGACGAGCTGTACGTGTCGGCATGCTTCGCCGACGAGGGCCGCACGAACAAGCGCTGGCGCCCGCGTGCGCGTGGCCGCGCCACCCGCATCCGCAAGCGCACCTGTCACGTCACCGTGATCGTCACCCGCCTGCCCGACGATCGCCTGGCGCGCCTGCGGGCGCGCCGAGCGGCCGAGGAGAGCACCCGCCGCGCCCGCCGCGTGGCCGGTGGCCGGAAGGCGTCGCAATCCACGCAGGCGTCCGCTCGTGAGGGGAGTCGCCTCCGCCGCCGTCGCGGCCAGCAGGCCGCCGAGGGCGTCTCCGACCAGGTGACACCCGTCGACGAGCTCGAAGAGCAGGGCATCGTCGACCAGCAGGACGCAGCCCTCGACGAGATGCAGGACACGATGGTCGAAGAGGCCCCCGAAGCCGAGGGCCTCGAGGCCGAGTTGGAAGAGCAGGGCATCGTCGACGAGGACGCCGCAGCGGTCGAAGCAGCCCAGGAAGCAGTGGAAGCCGCCACCGAAGACGGAGCAGATGCTGCAACGGAGGAGCCCGATGCTGCTTCCGATGAGGAGGAGAAGTAATGGGCCAGAAGGTCAACCCCTACGGGTTCCGGCTCGGCGTGACGACGGACTGGAAGTCCCGGTGGTTCGCGGGCAAGGAGTACCAGGACTACGTCGTCGAGGACTGGCAGATCCGTCACTACCTCATGTCGCAGCTCGAGCGCGCCGCTGTCAGCCGCATCGAGGTGGAGCGCACGCGTGACCGTCTTCGCATCGACGTTCACACGGCGCGTCCCGGCATCGTCATCGGCCGCCGCGGCGCCGAGGCCGACCGCCTGCGCGAGGGTCTGGCCAAGATCACCGGCAACAACAAGATCCAGCTCAACATCCAGGAGATCAAGCAGCCCGAGCTCGATGCGGCGTTGATCGCCCAGGGCATCGCCGACCAGCTGGCCGGACGCGTCAGCTTCCGGCGGGCCATGAAGCGTGCGGTCCAGACCGTGCAGAAGGCCGGCGGCGCCGGCATCCGCGTGCAGTGCGCAGGACGCCTCGGCGGGTCGGAGATGTCGCGCAAGGAGTTCTACCGCGAGGGTCGGGTGCCGCTGCACACCCTGCGGGCCGACATCGACTACGGCTTCCGCGAGGCCAAGACCACCTTCGGCCGCATCGGCGTGAAGGTGTGGATCTACAAGGGCGACATCCTTCCCTACAAGATCTCCACCGAGGACAAGATCAGCCGCGAGGCGGCCATGGCCGTCGGCGAGACCAGTGGCGAGGCTCGTCCCCGCCGGGTCATCTCCGCCGGCGGCGGTCGCCGCCGTCCCGACCAGGGCGCGCCCGGCGAGCCCGTGCCCGAGGGCACTGTGGCCGACGACGCGGCACCGACGGACGAGGCGGTTCCCGCCGAGGCCGAGACCGAGGCCAAGGAGCTCATCCAGGAGGTCGACCCCGACCTCGAGCGCCTGCTGGCCGAGGAAGAAGAGATCGAACGCCGGACCCGCGAGCACCACGAGACCCCCCACTTCCACAAGGACGTCGAATGATTCGTCCTCACTCGTTCGCTGACGCTCCCGCTGAGTCGTCCAGCACCGCATCGGGGAATCGCCGCCGGCCGCTCACGGCGCCGCAGGCGCCTTCCACGGATGGCGGCCAGGTGAGGGTTTTGCGCGCAGCCCGAT
The DNA here is from genome assembly GCA_041166085.1 of Actinomycetota bacterium. Classification (GTDB taxonomy): domain Bacteria; phylum Actinomycetota; class Acidimicrobiia; order Acidimicrobiales; family JAFATL01; genus JBEEFP01. Next base: position 5,439 of record JBEEFP010000037.1, on the reverse strand, counting down.
CCGACGAAGTCGGGAGGGCGAAGCACGATCAAGCTCGCACGAACGGAGTGAGTGCGAAATGCTGATGCCGAAGAAGGTCAAGCACCGCAAGCAGCAGCGCGGGCGCCGGACGGGGATGGCCAAGGGCGGCACGACCATCACCTTCGGCGACTACGGCATCCAGGCCCTCGAGAACGGGTGGATCACCGCCCGCCAGATCGAGGCCGCACGAATCGCGATGACCCGTCACGTCAAGCGCGGCGGCAAGGTATGGATCCGCGTCTTCCCCGACAAGCCCGTCACCCAGAAGCCGGCCGAGACGCGCATGGGCTCGGGCAAAGGCAACCCCGAGCTGTGGGTCGCCGTCGTGAAGCCGGGTCGCATCATGTTCGAGCTCGCCGGCGTGCAGGAAGACCTGGCCAAGGGCGCCCTCGAGCGCGCCATCCAGAAGCTGCCCATCAAGGCCAAGTTCGTGACACGCCGCCAGCAGCAGGAGGAGGTGGAGGTGGGATGACCAAGGCCGCAGAGCTCGACGGGCTCGACGACGAGGAGTTGGAGCAGCGTCTCTCCGACGCCAAGCAGGAGCTGTTCAACCTGCGCTTCAAGGTGGTCACCGGGCAGTTCGACAACACCGCCCGCCTCGGCTACCTCAAGAAGGACGTGGCCCGGATCCTCACGATCCTGCGCCACCGCGAGATCGAGGCGGCCGAGGCCGCCGAGGCCGCTCCCGCGGCCGTGCCCCAGGAGACCGCATGATGGCCGAACAGTCGAGCCCCGAACCGAGCCGCCCGAACCGGCGCAAGGTCCGCGAGGGCCTGGTCGCGTCGAGCGCCATGGACAAGACCGTCATCGTGTCGGTGATCGAGCGCGTGCGCCATCCCCGCTACGCCAAGACGGTGCAGCGCACCAAGCGCCTCTACGCCCACGACGAGAACAACGAGGTCAAGGTGGGCGACCGCGTCCGGGTGCAGGAGACCCGCCCCCTGAGCAAGCTCAAGCGCTGGCGGATCGTCGAAGTCATCGAGCGAGCGAAATGATCCAACAGGAGAGCCGCCTGCGGGTGGCGGACAACAGCGGCGCCAAGGAGGTGCTCTGCATCAAGGTGCTGGGCGGCTCCAAGCGCCGGTACGCGGGCATCGGCGACATCTTCGTCGCGACCGTCAAGGACGCCATCCCTGGCGCGGCGGTCAAGAAGGGCGAGGTCGTCAAGTGCGTCGTCGTCCGCACCAAGAAGGAGCGGCGCCGTCCCGACGGCAGCTACATCCGCTTCGACGAGAACGCAGCGGTGCTCATCAACGAGCAACAGCAGCCGCGGGGTACGCGCATCTTCGGCCCCGTGGGACGCGAGCTCCGCGACAAGAAGTTCATGCGGATCATCTCGCTGGCACCGGAGGTGCTCTGACCATGGCATTGAAGATCAGGAAGGGCGACCGCGTGGTCGTGCTCACCGGCAAGGACCGAGGCAAGAGCGGCGAGGTCACTCGCACGCTCCCCAAGGACGGCAAGGTGATCGTCGACGGCGTGAACGTGGCCAAGAAGCACCAGCGGGCCACCAAAGCCACCATGCAGGGCGGCATCATCGACAAGGACATGCCGATCCCGGTGGCCAACGTGGCGATCATCAGCCCGGGCGACGGCAAGCCCACTCGTGTCGGCTACCGGTTCGACGATCGCGGCGCCAAGGTCCGCATCTGCAAGCGGACGGGGGTGGACCTGTGACCGACGCTGCAACCACCACTGCCGCTCCCGATCGACCCCGGCTCAAGACTCGGTACGACAACGAGATCCGCGCCCAGCTCAAGGATTCGCTCGGCCTCGGCAACATCATGGAGGTCCCGCGCTTCGTCAAGATCGTGGTGAACATGGGCGTGGGCAAGGCGACCCAGCAGCCATCGCTGCTGGAGGGCGCCGTCCGCGACCTCACGATCATCGCCGGACAGAAGCCGCTGGTCACCAAGGCCAAGAAGTCGATCGCCGGGTTCAAGCTCCGCGAGGGCCAGTCGATCGGCGCCAAGGTCACCCTGCGGGGCGATCGGATGTGGGAGTTCTTCGACCGGCTCGTGAGCCTGGCCATCCCTCGCATCCGCGACTTCCGCGGTCTCGACCCCAACGCGTTCGACGGCCGCGGCAACTACACGTTCGGGGTGGTCGAGCAGTTGATCTTCCCCGAGATCGATTACGACAAGATCGACACGGTGCGCGGCATGGACATCACCATCGTGACCACCGGTCGCACCGACGACGAAGGCCGGGCGCTGCTGTCCGCCTTCGGATTCCCCTTCCGACGGGAGGCTTCGTAACAGGCATGGCCAAGAAGGCATTGATTCAGAAGCAACAGAAGAAGCCCCGGTTCAAGGTGCGGGGTTACACCCGGTGCCGCCGGTGTGGACGGCCGCGTGCCGTCTACCGCAAGTTCGGGCTGTGCCGGATCTGCATGCGCGAGCTCGCGCACGCGGGCGAACTGCCCGGCGTGACCAAGGCGAGCTGGTGACGGGGGTGATGGCATGACGATGACCGATCCGATCGCTGACATGCTCACTCGCATCCGCAACGGCAACGTGGCGATGCACGACAGCGTGCGCATGCCCTCGTCCAAGCTCAAGGAGGCCCTCGCGGTCATCCTCGAGCGGGAGGGCTACATCGAGGGGTGGTCCGTGCAGGACGACCCTGGTCGCCCGGGACGCACCCTCGAGATCACGATGAAGTACGCACCCGACCGCACCCGCACCATCTCCGGGATCAAGCGGGTGTCCAAGCCCGGCCTCCGCGTCTACTCGAAGGCCGATCGCCTGCCGCGCGTGCTCGGCGGCTTGGGCGTCGCCGTCCTGTCCACCAGCCAGGGTCTGATGACCGACCGTGAGGCGCGCCAGCGTCGCATGGGCGGCGAGATCCTCTGTTACGTGTGGTGATCTGACATGTCCCGAATCGGTAGAGCCCCCATCCCCGTACCGAGCGGCGTCGAGATCAATCTCGACGGGCAGCACGTGCGCGTGAAGGGCCCGCAGGGCCAGCTCGAGCGCGACCTCCCAGGCGAGATCACCGTTCGCCAGGAGGACGGCACCCTGCTCGTCGAGCGCCCTGACGACGAGCGCCACAACCGCGCCCTGCACGGCCTCGTGCGTTCGCTCGTCAACAACATGGTCGTCGGGGTCACTGCCGGTTTCACCAAGGAGCTCGAGATCGTCGGCGTCGGCTACCGCGCCACCGCCCAAGGCCCCAACAAGCTCGAGCTCGCCCTCGGCTTCAGCCACTCCGTCACCGTGGACGCGCCGGCCGGCATCAGCTTCGAGGTGCCGAGCCCGACCCGCATCGCAGTGAAGGGCATCGACAAGGAGCTGGTGGGTCAGGTCGCGGCCGACATCCGCAAGATCCGCAAGCCCGAGCCGTACAAGGGCAAGGGCGTCCGTTATGCCGGCGAGCACGTCCAGAGGAAAGCCGGAAAGGCAGCGAAGTAGCCATGGCCACAAGACACAAGCAGGAGCTGCGGGCGCGCCGTCACCATCGCGTGCGCAAGAAGGTCGCCGGCACCAACGCGCGGCCCCGTCTGGCCGTGTTCCGCTCGAACAAGCACATGGTCGCCCAGGTGATCGACGACGCCACCGGTCGCACGGTGGCCGCTGCTTCCACCGTGGAGAAGGACCTGCGGTCTGGCGCCACCAGCAACAAGCAGGCCGCGGCGTCTGTCGGTCGTCTGGTCGGCGAGCGGGCCAAGGCGGCAGGCGTGACCACGGTTGTCTTCGACCGGGGCGGCTTCCGCTACCACGGTCGCATCGCCGCGCTGGCAGATGCCGCGCGCGAAGCCGGATTGGAGTTCTAGATGTCCCAGCAGAATCGTCAAGGCGGATACCAGGGCGGTGGCCCCGGCGGCGGCCAGGGTGGCCCGCGCCAGGGTGGCGGCTACCAGGGCGGTGGCGATCGTGGCGGCCGCGACGGTGGCGGTCGCGAAGGCGGCGGCGGGCAGTTCGAGGAACGCTCGCTCGGCCGACCCCGACGTGTCGCGAAGGTTGTCAAGGGCGGTCGTCGCTTCTCGTTCGCGGCCCTCATGGTCGTCGGCGATGGCAACGGGCGCGTCGGCCTCGGCTACGGCAAGGCAAAAGAGGTCGCCCTCGCCATGCAGAAGGCGGCGGACGACGCCCGCAAGAACGTCTTTACTGTGCCGCTCGCAGGCAACACGATCATCCATCCCGTCATCGGCATCAGCGGCGCCGGCCGCGTCATGCTCAAGCCCGCCGCCCCAGGTACCGGCGTCATCGCCGGTGGCGCCGCCCGCGCCATCCTCGAGGTGGCCGGGATCCACGACGTGCTGGCCAAGTCGCTCGGCTCGTCGAACTCCATCAACGTGGCCCAGGCGACCATCCAGGGCCTGAAGGATCTCAAGTCCCCCGACGAGGTGGCCCGCCTCCGCGGCAAGAGCCCCGAAGAGGTCACGCCCAAGGGTGTGCTCAACGCGTATCGCGAGCGCCAGCGGGGCGGACACGTGCCCACCGAGGTGGCGTAGTCATGGCCCTCAAGGTGACTCAGGTCAAGTCGGCCATCGGCAGCAAGCCCAAGCACCGTGGCACGCTGCGGGCCCTCGGCCTGCGCGGCATCGGCAAGACCAACACGCTGCCCGACCGTCCCGAGATCCGGGGAATGATCGCCCGGGTGCCGCACCTGATCAATGTCGAGGAAGTGAACGACTAGATGCGAGTCCACGATCTCAAGCCGGCCCCCGGCTCCAAGAAGAGCAAGATCCGCGTCGGCCGCGGCACCGCGGGCCGGCGAGGCAAGACCGCGGGGCGCGGCACGAAGGGCCAGGGCGCCCGCGACACCATCCCCGCCGGCTTCGAGGGCGGACAGCTGCCGCTGGCGCAGCGCGTCCCCAAGCTCAAGGGCTTCAAGAACCCGTTCCGAGTCGAGTACACGGTCGTCAACCTCGACGCGCTGCAGACCTTCGAGGGCGACGTCGTCAATCCGGACACGCTGCGTGAGCGGGGCCTGGTGCACAAGAGGGGGCTCGTCAAGGTCCTGGGCCGGGGCGAGCTCACCCGCGCGGTGCGGGTGTCAGCACATGCCTTCTCCAAGTCCGCCGAGGCAGCCATCACGGAGGCAGGCGGTAGCGTGGAGGTCCTGCCGCCCCCCTTCGGCCACGGACGTCCGCCGGCCAAGGGCAATGCATTGACCAACCGCTGACGCGTGAAGATGCAGTCTTGAAGATGCTGTCGCCAGGAGGCCCGACGTGAAGTTCCTGAACATGTTCCGGGTGGCGGACCTCCGTAACAAGATCATCTTCACGCTCTTCGTCATCGCCCTCTACCGCTTCGGCGCCCACATCCCGGTGCCCGGCATCGACTTCAACGCGGTCCAGCGCCTCACCGAGGCGGCCCAGGCCGGCGGCGTGCTCGGCTTCTTGAACCTGTTCTCGGGCGGGGCGCTCACCCGGTTCGCCGTGTTCGGGCTCGGGATCATGCCGTACATCAC
>JBEEFP010000036.1:0-76911 GCA_041166085.1 Actinomycetota bacterium | reverse complement strand
CAGCGCCTCACCAACGTCGACCTCGAAGCGCGCGTCGACACGACGGACGCGTGGATCGTCGAGCGCACGGGCATCCGCGAGCGGCGCATCGCCGGGGCGAGCGACACCACCGCATCGCTCGCGAGCGCGGCCGGCGCATCGGCCATCAAGGACGCCGGCATCACGCCCGGCGACATCGACCTGGTGCTGGTGGCCACGTGCACGCCCGACCAGCAGCTGCCGTCCACCGCCTCGGCCGTGCAGGACCGACTCGGCCTGCAGGGCGGAGCCCTCGACGTCGGGGCGGCATGCGCGGGCTTCGTGTACGCGCTGGTGACCGCGTCGGCCATGGTGGAGGCAGGCCGGGCCGGCGCCGTCCTGGTGATCGGTGCTGAGACGCTGAGCCGGGTGACCGACCCCGATGACCGGGGCACGCTGGTGCTCTTCGGCGACGGCGCCGGCGCGTGCGTGCTGCAGGCGAGCGACGACGCAGGAGCGGGGCTGCTCGCCTTCGACCTGGGTTGCGACGGGTCGCTGGCTCACATCCTCGAGATCCCGGCCGGCGAGCGTTACATCCGCATGGAGGGCAGCGAGGTGTTCCGCCGCGCCGTGCGCGTCGTGGTCAGCTCGGCCGAGGCCGCCCTCGAGGCCGCCGGCCTGTCGTCCGCCGACGTCGATCTGTTCGTTCCTCACCAGGCCAACGCCCGCATCGTCAGCGCAGCCGGCGAGCGCCTCGGCGTTCCCGCCCATCGAACCGTGCTCAACCTCGACCGCTACGGCAACACGTCGGCCGCGTCCATCCCCATGGCACTGGCGGAGTCATGTGAGGTGGGCAGGATCACAGCCGGCGACGTAGTGCTGCTCTCCGGCTTCGGCGCCGGCATGACCTGGGCCAGCGCGGTGCTGCGGTGGAAGGCGGCGGCGTGAGCGTCTCGCTGGTCACCGGAGCGTCGAAGGGCATCGGCCGCGCCTGCGCGACCGCCCTCGCCGCGGCTGGACACGCGGTCGTGGTCGGGTACGCGAGCGACGCGGACGGCGCGGCCAAGACGGCCGCCGAGGTGGGCGGCACGGTTGTGCACGTCGACGTCACCGACCCGGCGTCGGTGGACGCGGCCTTCGCGTCGACCGAGGCCACCGTGGGCAAGGTGGCGATCCTCGTCAACAACGCCGGGATCACCGCCGACGGCCTGCTCATGCGCATGAGCGACGAGCAGTGGTCCAGCGTGCTGCGCACCAGCCTCGACGGGGCGTTCCACTGCACCCGTCGGGCGCTGCCCGCCATGGTCAGGGCGCGCGAGGGCCGCATCGTCAACGTGGGCTCGGTCGCCGGCATCCTTGGCAGCGCGGGGCAGGCCAACTACGCCGCGGCAAAGGCGGGCCTCGCCGGCCTGACCCGTGCCGTTGCGCGCGAGGTGGCGTCACGCGGGGTGACGTGCAACCTGGTCGCCCCCGGCCCCATCGCCACCGCCATGACCGACGCACTCGCGGAGGAGCGCCGGGCCGAGCTGGCCCGCACCGTGCCCCTCGGCCGCATGGGCACACCTGAAGACGTGGCCGCCGTCGTTGCCTTCCTGTGCAGCGACCAGGCCGCCTACATCACCGGCGCCGTCGTCCCTGTGGACGGCGGCCTTTCCATGGGAGGACAGCTATGAGTCGTGACGAGATCCTGGCAACGCTGAAGGACGTCGCCGTCGAGGTGCTGGGCGTCGAGCCCGACGCGGTGGTCGAGACGGCCAGCTTCAAGGACGACCTCGAGGCCGACAGTCTCGACCTCGTCGAGGTCGTCATGGCCCTCGAGGAGAAGCTCGACATCGCCATCCCCGAGGAGGACCTGGCCGACATCGGCACGGTCGGGCAGGCCGTCGACGTCGTCCTCGATCGGGTGGCGTCCAACGCATGACGACCAACCGGGTCGCGGTGACGGGCCTGGGGGTGAAGACCCCGGCCGGCACCGACATCGCGTCCTTCTGGGACACGCTCCTCGCGGGGCGTTCGATGGCCGCGGCCATCGAGGGCATCGACGCGTCCGACCTGCCGGTGCGCTTCGCCTGTGAGGTGAAGGGGTTCGACCCCGCCGACTATCTCGGTCACAAGGAAGCGCGGCGCGCCGACCGTGTGACGCAGCTGGGCGTGGGTGCCGCGGCCGACGCGGTCGCCGACGCCGGCGAGCTCGACGCCGACCCGAGCCGGTGCGGCGTCGTCGTCGGCACGGGCATCGGCGGTCTGCGCACCCAGGAGGCGGAGGAGCGGGTGATGTTCGAGCGGGGCCCGTCGAAGGTGAGCCCGCTGCTCGTGCCCATGATGATGCCCAACGCGACGGCTGCCCTGGTGGCGATGCGCCACGGCTGGTCAGGGCCCAACCTGTGCATCGCCACCGCCTGCGCGGCCGGCGGCCACGCGGTGGGCGAGGCCTTCCGCATGGTGCGGGACGGCTCGGCCGACGTGATGCTCACCGGCGGCGCCGAGTCGGTCATCTCGCCGGTGACCATCGCCGCCTTCGCGCGCATGGGCGCGCTCAGCACCCGTGAGGAGACGCCCGAGCTGGCCTCGCGACCGTTCGACGCAGACCGGGACGGGTTCGTGATGGGCGAGGGCGCCGCCTTCCTGGTGTTGGAACGCTGGGACCGTGCCGTCGCTCGTGGCGCGCGCATCCACGGCGAGGTCCTCGGTTACGGGTGCAACGCCGACGCCTTCCACCTCACCGCGCCCGCCCCCGGCGGCGGCGGCGCCGTCGCCTGCATGGAGCTGGCGTTGGAGGACGCGGGACTGACTCCAGCCGACATCGGCCACGTCAACGCGCACGGGACGTCGACGCCGCTCAACGACGGGGCCGAAGCCGAGGCCATCACCAAGGTGTTCGGCGCCGGCGGCGTCCCCGTCACCGCCAACAAGGGCGTGACCGGCCACCTCATCGGTGCGGCCGGCGCGGCCGAGGCGGTCGCGTCCCTGCTGGCCCTGGCGGCCGGCGTGGTCCCACCTGTCGCCAACCATGTGACGACCGACCCCGACATCGTGGTCGACGTCGTCCACGGCGAAGCGCGCGCGCACGACGGCCGGCCCGTCATCTCCAACTCCTTCGGCTTCGGCGGCCACAACGCGTCGCTGGTGTTCGGCGCCGCCTCCTGACGTCGCTCCTCGCCTTCGGGGCGTGCCGCGGTGGTGCGGTCGACGCCGCCATCCGCGACCTCGACGGCCGGCCGGTCGCCTTCTTCCGCTTGGCCGGCGGCAAGCGCCACGGCGCGGTGGGCCAGGTCGAGGGCCAGATGCTCGAGCGCGTCATCGACGCGGCCGTCGAGGGTGGGCTGCCCGTGCTCGGCGTCATCGACAGCTCGGGCGCCGACGCCACGGAAGGCGTCTCGGCGCTGCACGCGTGGGGACGGGTGGCGGCGTCGCTCGCCCGCGCATCGGGCATGGTGCCGGTCGTGCTGGTCGTCGTCGGTCCGTGCGTGTCGGGACCCGCGCTGCTGCTCGGCCTGGCCGACGTCGTCGTGATGACCGAGGACAGCTTCGCCTACGTCAGCGGACCCGGGGCGGTGCGACAGGCCATCGGGCTCGACGTCAGCCACGAGCGGCTCGGCGGAGCCGCAGCCCACGCTCTCGCGTCCGGCGTGGCTGCCCTGGTCGCGGCGGACGAGGACGAAGCCGTGCTGATGGCACGCGACGTGCTCGTGCACCTGCCCGCCAACAACTGCGAGCCGGCGCCTGTGCTCGGCACCGATGATCCATCGGACCGCGACTGCCTGGTCGCGGCCCGCGCCGTGCCCGCCGGTGCCAGTACGGCCTACGACGTGCGGGTGGTCGCGGCGGACGTGGTCGACGGGGGATCGCTGTTCGAGCTGTGGACCCGGTACGCGCCGAGCCTCGTCACCGCATTCGCCACCATCGAGGGCCGCACGGTGGGTGTGCTCGCCAATCAGCCCCAACAGCTGGCCGGCACCCTCACCATCGAGGCGTCACAGAAGGGCGCCCGCTTCGTCCAGCTGTGCGACGCCTTCAACGTGCCGTTGCTGACCTTCGTCGACACGCCCGGCTTCCAGCCCGGCAAGGACATCGAGTGGCGGGGCATGATCCGCCATGGTGCCCAGCTCGTTCATGCCTATGCCGAAGCGACCGTCCCGCGGGTGTGCGTGGTGCTGCGCAAGGCCTACGGCGGCGCGTACATCGTCATGGACTCGCGCGGGCTCGGCAACGACGCGTGCTTCGCCTGGCCCAGTGCCGAGATCGCGGTGATGGGTGCCAAGGGCGCCGTGCAGATCCTGCACCGCAGCGTGGGCGACGACGAACGGACCCAGTTGGAAGCCGATTACTCGGCGCGCTACTGCACGCCGGCCGTCGCAGCCGAGCGGGGGCTGGTGGACGACGTCATCGATCCTGTCGACACCCGGCGAGTGGTCTCGCTGGCGCTGCGCGCCCTGGGCGCCAAGCGCGAGCGTCTACCCGAGCGCCGTCACTCCAACGGACCGCTGTAGGAGGAGATCATGCTGCTCGAGGACAAGCGTCTGGTGGTGACGGGTGTGCTCACCGACTCGTCGATCGCCTTCTCCGTCGCCAAGCTGGCCCAGGAACAAGGGGCCGAGCTCGTGCTGACGTCGTTCGGCCGAGCGACCCGCGTCACCGAGCGGGCGGCCAAGCGCCTCCCCGAACCGGCCGACGTGCTCGAGCTCGACGTCACCGACGAGGCCCACCTGGACGCGCTCACCACCGAGCTCGAGCGCCGATGGGGCCGAGTCGACGGCGTCGTCCACGCCATCGGCTTCGCCCCCGAGGCGTGCCTCGGCGGCGACATCATGCGGGCGGGCTGGCAGGACGTGTCCACCGCGCTGCAGGTGTCGGCCTACTCGCTCAAGGCACTGGCCGGCATGGCGCTGCCGCTCATGAAGGGGCCGGGCGGCGGCTCGATCGTCGGCCTCGACTTCGACGCCCGCCAGGCCTGGCCCCAGTACGACTGGATGGGAGTGGCCAAGGCCGCCCTCGAGTCGACGGCTCGCTACCTGGCCCGCGACCTCGGACCCGCGGGCGTGCGGGTGAACCTGGTGTGCGCGGGACCCTTGCGCACCGTCGCGGCGCGGGGCATCCCCGGCTTCAGCCAGTTCGAGGAGGTGTGGCAGCAGCGTGCGCCCCTCGGCTGGAGCGTCACCGACGCCGAGCCCGTCGCCAAGGCCACCGTCGCCCTCCTGTCCGACTGGTTCCCCGCGACGACCGGGGAGATGGTCCACGTCGACGGCGGCTTCCACGCCGTGGGCGCCTGAGGGAGGCCTCCGCTCCGCCTTTCACCCAACTTTTACCCGACTTTTGGACACCGACTCCGTCCCCAGCGGAGCCAGTGTCCAAAAGTCGGGAGGCCTCCGCGATGATGGGGCGCCCATGGCCCCCTTCGTCGCCCGCTTCTCACCCGCGCCCACCGGTTACCTGCACGTCGGCAGCGCCCGCACCGCGCTCTTCAACTGGCTGGCGGTCCGCCACGCAGGTGGTGAGCTGAAGCTGCGCGTCGAGGACACCAACGCCGCGCTCTACAAGCCCGAGTACCTCGAGAGCATCCTGCAGACGCTCGACTGGCTCGGCATCGGCTTCGACGGCGAGCCCGTGTTCCAGTCGCAGCGTTCGACCCTCTACGCCGAGTCCGTCGACAGCCTGGTCGTCTCGGGCCACGCCTATCACTGCGACTGCTCCCAGGAGGACGTGCAGGCTCGCACCAAGGGCAACGCCACGCCCGGCTACGACGGCTTCTGCCGCGATCGCGGCCTCACCGCGGGCGCGGTGCGGTTCCTTGTCCCCGACGAGGGCACCACCGAGTTCGACGACGTGGTGCGCGGCCACGTCAGCTTCGAGAACGCGGCGCTGAGCGACTTCGTCATCCAGCGGGGCGACGGCACCGCCACCTTCTTCCTTCCCAACGCCATCGACGACGTCGACATGGGCATCACCCACGTCATCCGGGGCGAGGACCTGATCAACGTCACGCCCAACGTGCTGTTGATCCGTGAGGCGCTCGGGGTGACCGAGCGTCCGGTGTTCGCCCACCTGCCCATCCTGGTGAACGCCCAGCGCAAGAAGCTGTCCAAGCGCCGCGACGACGTCGCCGTCGAAGAGTTCCGTACGCGCGGCTACCTGCCCGAGGCCTTCGCCAACTACCTGGCCGTGCTCGGCTGGGGTCCGCCGGACGGCGTGGAGATCCGGCCGGTCGCGGAGATCGTCGAGCGCTTCGACCTCGACCACGTCGTGAAGTCGGCCGCCTTCTTCGACGTCCAGAAGCTCGACCACTTCAACGGCGAGTACATCCGCCGCCTCAGCCCAGAGGAGTTCACGTCGCGCGCGGCTCCGTGGCTCGGCGAGGAGATGGCGACGTCACCGGCGTGGCAGCGCATGGCCCCTCTCGTGCAGGAGCGGGTGGTGACGCTGGCCGAGGCCCCTCCCATGGTGGACTTCCTCTTCGGTGAGCCAGTCATCGACGAGGCCGCGTGGGAGAAGGTGATGGTGAAGGGACCAAACGCGGGCGAGATCCTGCGTCGGGCGCGGGCCGAGTACACGGAGTGCGTGTGGGAGGCCGCCACCCTTCACGACGTCACGCTCGCCATCGGCGAGGCTCTCGAAACGAAGCTGGGCAAGGCCCAGGCACCCATTCGGCTTGCGATCACGGGCCGCACGGTGGGCCCGCCGCTGTTCGAGTCGCTCGAGGTGCTCGGCCGTGAGCAGACGCTGGCCCGGATCGATCGGGCCCTGGAGCGACTCGGCGCCGGGTGATCCGGCTCGCGTTCAAGATCGGGGCCGCCCTCGTCGCCCTCGCGGTCCTCTACGTCGGGGTCACCTACGTGCAGGTCTGGCAGGCCTCCCATCGCGACCAGACGCCGCGCGCCGATGCGATCGTCGTGTTCGGCGCGGCCCAGTACAACGGGCGCCCGTCGCCGGTGCTCGCCGCCCGGCTCGACCACGCCGCCGACCTCTACAAGCGCAACGTCGCCGACGTCGTGGTCGTCACCGGCGGGGGCCAGCCCGGTGACCGCACGACCGAGGCCTCGGCGTCGGCCGCCTATCTGAAGCGCCGCGGCGTCCCCGAGTCGGCGCTCCTGCGCGAGGTGCAGGGACGCACGTCGTGGCAGTCGCTGGCCGCCGCCGCCAACTTCCTCAAGCAGCGAGGCAAGACGCGTGTCGTGCTGGTCTCCGACCCGTTCCACAACGCCCGCATCGCGGCGATGGCCAGCGAGCTCGGCCTGAAGGGCTACGTGTCACCGACGCACACCTCGCCCATCGGCGGCGGTGAGGAGGTCAAGTACCTGGCCAAGGAGACCGCGGCCATGGCCCTCGGGCGCATCGTCGGGTTCCGCCGCATCTCCGGCATCAAGACCGAAGTCACCCGCACGATCCCGACGAGGCCCTGAGGTAGCCTGACCCACCGCCTTTCGGGGGTGGTGTAATCGGTAACACAGCTGGTTCTGGTCCAGTCGTTGGGGGTTCGAGTCCTCCCCCCCGAGCTCATCCGAGACAGTGAAAGCCCAGGTCGATGGCCTGGGCTTTCTGCTGGACGAGCTGCCGCGGGACCGGCTGGGTCAGGCGCCGGCGGCGTGGAAGAGGTGCCCTACCCCGAAGCCGACGGCGGCGGCACCAAGGCCGATGGCCACCATCTTCACGCCGTACCTGCGCCAGTTGCCGACCAGCGTCACCGCCGAATACGCGCCGACCGCGAACAGCACGACGGCACTGAGCGCGATTGCGAGGATCAGGGCCTGTGTCCTTGCCAGCCACAGGAACGGCAGGAGGGGGATGAGGTGACCGACCAACGTCGCAACGGTGATGACCACTGAACTGCGGACGGTGTCGGCCGTCGCGACGGGTTGCAGGTGCAGCTCCTCGTCCATCATCGTGTCCAGCCAGCTGTCGCGGCTCGACGTGATGGTCTCGACGACGCGCTCCAGCAGGTCGCCCTCGAAGCCCTTCGCCGCGTAGATGGCGCGGATCTCGCGACGCTCTGCTTCGGGTGTCGTGCTGATCTCCTCGAGCTCGCGTTCTCGTTCGGCCCGGTAGTGGTCACGCTCCGCCAGCGACGAGGTGTAGCCGACCGCGCCCATGGAGATGGACTCGGTGATCGCAGCGGCGAAGCCGGTTGCCAGCAGCACGGTGTTCGACCCTCCGCCGGCAATCACGCCGAGGATGATCCCGAGGATGTTCACCAGGCCGTCCTGGCCGCCGAGGATGACGTCGCGGAGCGAGTTCTTCTCGTGATGACGCTCGAGGTGGCCCGTCGACCGCGTTCGAGGTTGCCGAGCGGGGGTCCTGGTCGTGGTCACGAATCGACCGTGCTCGCCCGGAGGCCTCGTTCGAACCGGGCGCCGGCGATGGCCCGTCCGGCCCCGATGAAGAGCGCTGTCCATGTGGTGAGAATGCCGATCCACAGGATGATGTGCATACGAGCAGGATCCTCGGCGTGCCGCTCCGGTACATCACGCGGGCGCGTATGTGGCCGCGTGAACACCGCGATGTGCCGTCGTGCGCCTCTACGCGGCTGGTGGGTCGTTGGCGTGGCGGGGGTGTCTCGGGTCGTCCGGTGGGACGAAGGCCCGTTTGCCTCGGCCCTCCACCAGGCCCCAACCCTTGGTGGTCTTGAGACCGTGGTGATGCGCACAGAGCAGGTCGAGCAGATCGAAGAGTGTGAAGTGCGTCCTGGCCCAGTCGTCGCGGTGGTCGCGCTGCAGACGGGCCGACTGGGAACAACCAGCGGCGGCGCAGGTTGGGTAGAGCCACTCGAGGCCGGTCTGCTGCTTGGCGGTCGGCGCACGGCCGAGGTGCACCGCCCCGGTGATGGCCTCGCCCTTGGTCACCAGGCCGGTGAGGAACGGTGAACCGCTCCGCAGCAGGTCCTCCACCGCCGAGGTGGGTACCGGACAGCCGGCGATGTCACAGGTCTCGCCGTCGGTGGGGTACCCGCGCAGGAAGGTGTCGAGGTCGATGCGCACGATGACCTTGTGGCTCGGCGCGCTCGCCGAGGCATCGCCGGTGAGCAGGCGCAGCAGGGCGTCGAAGGCGTAGGCCTCGGTCGGCTCGCGGCGTGCCTCTCCGCGGGCCTCGGCGAAGACGCGGTCCTGCTCGCCCGAGATGGCGGGCCACATCGCTTCGATGTCCTCGGCCCGGCCCTGGGCCCGGAGGTGTCCGAGGCCGTCGGGGTCCTGCCACTTGCGCACGTGGCGGCGCTCATGGGCCCGCCGGCGCTGGGCCTCGGTGTCGGTATGGGCGGCGCGGGTCCTGCCGCACTCGGCCTGCAGCTCCTTGAGCGGGAGGCGCTTGGCCTCCTCGAGCAGCCGGTCCGCTTCGGACGGAGCCACCGACGCCGCGCCGGCCACCGCCGCGGCCTGCTTCGGCGAGAGCTCACCGCGGCGAGCGGCCTCAGCGACGGCGGGCAGCTCCTCGAGCGCCTCGGCGGTGTTGAGGGCATCGATGGCCTCGCCGACGGAGCTGCCCGTCTCCTTGGCCATTGCCTCGGCCGGCGAGCGGTAGCCGTCGCGACGCCAGTCGCCGCCCTCGGCCACCCGTGTCGCCGCGAGCGCCTTGACGGTGGCCGCCATGTGTTCGATGGCGCTGGCCTCGCGCATGACGCGCCGCGCTGCCGTCACCGACAGCACACGCGCGTCGAAGGCGGCGGCATGGTCCGTCATGCCACTGCGCAGCGCTGCGAGCGTCTCGCACATCCCAGCCACCTCCGCTTCACCAGCTAAGAGGGCGGATTCCGGGGGAGCCCAGCTCCCGAATACATGTTCGATTATAGCACGGAGCCATTGCAGCGCAAGGGATTTCAGCGAAGTTCTGCAGCAATCTTCAGGCGGGCGAGCGTGACTCGGATCCCCTCTGCGAGCTGGGCCTCACGCCGCCGCGGTCGCAGCAGGCCGTACAGCGCGTAGCCCCGCACGGTCACCGATTCGCTGACGAGCGTGCCGTTGTCGACCGGCTCGAACTCGTAGCGCCAGACCACGAAGTCGTGGTGCCTCGTGCCGAGGACGAACGTGAACTCCCGTCCTGGGTCGCAGACCTTGACCCTCGGCCGGGTCGACCAGCGTTGGAGGCCACGCCGGTTGGAGCCCCGGAACCGCGCACCGACGGCTGGCGCCGTCGCCCCTCCGAGCCACTCGGCCTTGTACGTCTCCGGGCTCCACTCGCCCATGCGCGTGACGTCGGCGACCAGGTCCCAGATGCTGCAGGGGGGCGCGGCGATCCAGATGCGGCCCGAGGCCCGCATCCGGTAGTGAGCGGCGGTCTCGTGGCGGCGTCTTGTCAGCATGTCAAGAAGTCGACCATGGCTCTTGCGAGGCTGTCAAGAGGCCTATCCTGCAGCCGTGCCTCGGAACCGGGCCGACGTGGCGCGTGACACCAAGCTCGACGAGATCGTCACCGCGGCCCGGCGGCGTCTGGCCGACGGCGGCTACGAGGCCCTGTCCGTCGCAGACATCGCACGGGAGCTCGGTCTCGCGCCCAACGCCATCTACTGGTACTTCCCGACGAAGGACGAGCTGCTGGTTGCTGCGGTCGAGCGGACGCTGCACGACGTGCTCGATCGCAAGCCCAAGGACGGCACCTGCGTCGAGCAGGTCCTGTGGTTCGCCGACCGCCTGGCCGAGTTCCAGGATCTGCGCGTCACGATCCGCGAGCGAGCGCGCGCCTCCGAGACCGTGGCCAGCTTCGAGCGAAACGCCGTGGCGCTCCTGCGGGTGATGCTGGTCGGAGCGCTGCAGCACGACGTGCCGGCCGGTCGACGGGACGACACCGCCGACGCGGTGATGGCCCTGTGCGAGGGCGTCCTCCTGCAAGGGGTGACGAAGCGGGCGCGCTCACGCATCCTGCGGTTCGGGATCGAGCGCCTGATCGCCGGTTGAGCCGGTCGTCGTTGTCCTAGGTTCGCCGGCATGAGCGGCTTGCTTGCGGGCGTACGCGTGGTGGAGAGCTCGATGTTGGGGCCGGCGGAGATGGGTGGGCTGCTGGCCGACCTCGGCGCCGATGTGATCAAGGTCGAGCCGCCGCAGGGTGACTACGGGCGGCAGATGACGTGGCCCATCATCAAGGCGGCGGACGGCGCGGGTGAGAACTCGCTGCTGTCGCTGCACGTGAATCGGGGCAAGCGGTCGATCGCCATCGACCTGCGCAAGCCCGAGGGCGTGCAGATCTACGAGGACCTGGTGCGGAACGCCGACGTGGTGATCGAGGCGATGCGGCCCGGCGCGCTGGCCAAGCGGGGCCTGTCCTACGAGCACCTGCGCGAGCTCAACCCGCGGCTCGTCTTCTGCACCATCTCCGGCTACGGCGCCACTGGTCCGTACAAGGAGATGCCCAGTCACGGGATCGCCTACGACACGTGGGCGGGCCAGGTGCCGGTCGCCCACGACGACGACGGCAACACGTACATGCCGGAGCACACGTCGATCGGCATCCACGCCGGGCCGCTCTACGGCGCCCTCGCCATCCTCGCCGCCGTCATCCGGGCGCGAGCAGAAGGGGAGGGGTGCTACCTCGACGTGGCCCAGGCCGACTCGGCCGCCTTCTTCGACTGGTACCGCATCGAGAGCTGGAAGGCCTACGACCGGTCCGACGACGAGGTGTACGGCAACAAGGCCGACAACTACGAGCGACGGGCGCCGGGGACCGCTGGCATGAAGGAGGGCGTCCGCTACCAGATCTACGCCAGCGCGGACGGCCACGTCCTGTTCATGGCGAGCGAGCAGGCGTTCTGGAAGAACTTCTGCGCGGGCGTCGGCCGCATGGAGCTGTTCGAGCGGTGGCCGGGCAGCCAGTACGGCGATCACGCCCGCAACAACAAGGAGTTGCAGCGCATCCTCACCGAGATCTTCCGGGCGCGGACGTCGGCGGAGTGGATCGCGTTCGGCGACGAGCACAACACGCCCATCGCGCCGGTCAACACCCCGAAGACCATCGCCGAGGACCCGCAGTTCCAGCACCGGCTCCCGTGGATCCCAGCCGATCGACTCGACGCCGACATGCTGCCGTTCCCGGTCATGGTGACCGACGCCGAGCTACCGGTGCCGGCCAAGGCCCCCGGCGTGGGCGAGCACACCGACGGCGTCCTGCGCGACGCCGGCTACGACGACACCCGAATCGCCGATCTGCGCAAGGGCGAGATCGTCTTCTGACGGCAGCGGGTTAGCGTCGCGCCATGACAAGCGAGCAGCCGATCGAGCTGGTGCGTCGGTTCTGCGCGGCGTGGGGCGACGGTGACGTCGACGCCCTCGTCGACTACTTCGCGGACGACGCGGTGTACCACAACATCCCGATCGCCCCGGTGACGGGCAAGGACGCCATCAAGGTGACCATCGAGAGCTTCAGCAACGGCGTGGACAAGATCGAGTTCCGCGTCCTCGCCATCGCGGCGGCAGGGGACGAGGTGCTCACCGAGCGGGTGGACGTCTTCACCACGCCGACCGTGACCATCGAGCTGCCCGTCATGGGCACGTTCGAGGTGCGGGACGGCAAGATCGCCGCGTGGCGGGACTACTTCGACATGAACCAGTTCATGTCGCAGCTCAACCCGTGAGACAGGGCTAGGGCGCGTGCGGCGGGTCGGCCCCGCCGAGTCCCGGGTGGGATCCGACGGGAACGTTGCTCTGGGTGACGGCCAGACGGTGGAGCAGCCCGAGCAGCTGCGCCCGCTCGGTCTCCGAGAGGCCCGCGCAGAGCTTCTCCTCGAAGGCGCCCGCCTTCTCGACGGCGCGGTCGTACAGCTTGCGACCCTTGGCGGTGAGGTGGATGGCATGCGCCCGGCGGTCGTTCGGGTTGCGCCGTCGCTCGACGAGCCCGCGCTCCTCCACGTCGTCGATGAGCGCCACCATGCGGCTCGGTGGGACAGCCAACGCCTCGCCGAGGCGTTGCTGGGACGGCCCCTCGCTCATGGCGATGATGCGCAGGATGCCGAAGTGCCGCGGGTCGATGCCGAGGGGCGCCAGCGTCTCTGCGAACGCGTGGGCCGACGTCATCCCCAGCTTCGAGATCAGGAAGCCGATGCTGCCTGCGAGAACCTCGCCGGGGTCGGTGTGTTCCGGCACGTGACGAATACTACACACCCTAAAACAATTCTCGACTTGAACTAATCCACGGGACGTGGTTGGGTGGGCGCCATGACGGCTCCGTCGCACCACCCTTCTGCACTCCTCCGGCTCGCCGACTTCTCCTACCGGCGCCGGCGCCTGATGCTCCTGCTGTGGCTGGTCGCGCTGGTCGGCCTCTCGATCGTCGGCAAGGCGCTCGCCGGCGACCACAGCATGTCGTTCTCGACCCCGGGCGCCGAGTCCGAGAAGGCGCAGGGGCTGCTGGCGACCCGCTTCCCTGCTGCGTCGGGCGAGTCCGTCAACGTCGTCTTCGAGGCGGACAAGGGTGTGCGGGACCCGGCGGTTCAGGCGAGGGTCGACAAGCTCCTCGCCGACGTGGGGAAGATCGGCCACGTCGAGTCCGTCATCTCGCCGTACTCGCCGCAGGGGGCCCAGCAGATCTCGCCGAACGGCAAGATCGCCTTCGCACGGGCTCAGCTGGATGTCAGCTACAAGGACGACTTCCCCGTCACCGAGGCCCGGCACATGATCACCCTGGCGAAGGCCGCGTCGGGCGACGGCCTGCACGTTGCCATGTCGGGCTTCGCCATCCAGTTCGCGGAGCAGCCGAAGTTCGGCTCGGAGGGACTCGGCATCCTCGCTGCCGTCCTGATCCTGCTCATCAGCTTCGGCTCGGTGCTGGCCATGGGCCTGCCGATCCTCACCGCCATCGTGGGACTCACCATCGGCACCGCGCTCATCGGGCTCCTGGCCAACGTGCTCGAGGTGCCGGACTTCGCCCCGCTCGTCGCGGCCATGATCGGCATCGGCGTCGGCATCGACTACGTGCTGTTCATCGTCACGCGTTACCGAACGTCGCTGCAGACGGGGCACGAGCCGTACGAGGCGGTGATGACCGCCATCAGCACGTCGGGCCGGGCCGTGCTCTTCGCGGGCTGCACCGTGATCATCTCGCTGCTCGGGTTGTTCGTGATGAACCTCGGGTTCCTGCGGGGCCTGTCGCTGTCGTGCATCGCGGTCGTGCTCGTGGTGATGCTGGCATCGACCACGCTGCTGCCCGCCCTGCTCGGCTTCATCGGCAAGACCATCGACCGGCTGCACGTGCCCTTCGTGGCCAAGAAGGTGACGGGGGATCGCACCACGCTGTCCTACCGGTGGAGCCGCGTCATCCAGCGTCGCCCCCTGCCCTTCGCGCTCGTGTGTGCGGCGGTGCTCATCGGTCTCGCCATCCCGCTCACGACATTGCGCTTCGGCTTCCCCGACGCGGGCTCCAATCCCAAGCACTTCACGAGCCGACAGGGCTACGACCTCATGGCCAAGGGCTTCCTGCCCGGCGTCAACGGTCCGCTGCTGCTCGTCGTCGAGGGCAAGGGTGACCTCCAGCGCGTCAGCCAGCAGGTCGCGGCGGCCAAGGGCGTGGCCTTCGTGGCCCCCCCGGTGCTGAGCCCCGACGGCGGAGTGGCCATGCTCCCGACCATCCCCCGCACCGGGCCCTCGGCCAAGGAGACCGAGCAGCTCGTGCACCGCCTCCGCGACGACGTCCTGCCCGCCGCGACCGCGGGTTCGAGCATGCACGTCTACGTGGGCGGATCGACGGCGGCCAGCGTCGACAGCACCGAGTACGTCACCAAGCGACTGCCCCTCTTCATCGGGGCCGTCATCATCCTGTCGTTCCTGTTGCTGATGGTGGTGTTCCGCTCGATCCTGGTGCCGGTGAAGGCGGCCGTCATGAACGTGCTGTCGATCACGGCCGCGTACGGCGTCATCTCTCTCGCGGTGAAGGGTGGTTGGTTCGGCGGCCTGTTCGGCATCAACGAACCCGTGCCGGTGCCGAGCTTCGTCCCGATGATGATGTTCGCCATCGTCTTCGGGCTGTCGATGGACTACGAGGTCTTCCTGCTCTCACGCGTGCGTGAGGAGTACAGCCGGACACGCGACAACGCCAGCGCGGTGGCCGATGGATTGGCCGCGACGGCCCGCGTGATCACGGCCGCCGCCCTCATCATGATCACCGTGTTCCTCGCCTTCGTGCTCGGCGAGGACAAGGTGGCCAAGGTCATCGGACTCGGCCTGGCGACGGCGATCTTCGTTGACGCCACCCTCGTCCGCATGGTGCTGGTGCCGGCGACGATGGAGCTGCTGGGAGACGCCAACTGGTGGCTGCCCAAGTGGCTCGACCGCCTGCTGCCCGAGTTCCACGTCGAGGGTGAGTCGGAAGAGGAGCTCGAGGCCGAGCTGCGCGAGCTCGCGCACGACGACGCCGCCAAGGTCCACTAGGTAGGGTCCCACCATGCCGTGGGACTTCTCGACCGAACCGGAATTCCAGGAGAAGCTCGACTGGATCGCCGCCTTCGTGAAGGCGGAGGTCGAGCCGCTCGACCTCGCCTTCGACGCGCATCTCGTCTACGACAAGAAGCACCCGGTGCACGCCGAGGTCGTGCGGCCGCTGCAGGAGCAGGTCAAGGCCCAGGACCTGTGGGCCTGCCACCTCGGTCCGGAGCTCGGCGGCAAGGGTTACGGCCAGCTCAAACTGGGGCTCATGAACGAGGTCCTCGGTCGGTCGTCGTGGGCCCCGAGCATCTTCGGGTGCCAGGCGCCGGACTCCGGCAACGCCGAGATCCTCGCCCACTACGGCACGCCGGAGCAGAAGGAGCGCTACCTGCAGCCGCTCCTCGACGGGCAGATCGCGTCGTCGTTCTCGATGACCGAGCCGCAGGCGGGCGCCGACCCGAAGGAGTTCACGTGCCGGGCCGTCAAGGACGGCGACGACTGGATCGTCACGGGTGAGAAGTGGTTCTCGTCGAACTTCAAGTACGCGTCGTTCGCCATCGCCATGGTGGTCACCGACCCCGACGTGTCCGTCTACCAGGGCGCGTCGATGTTCCTCGTGCCCACCGACACCCCCGGCATCGAGATCGTGCGCAACGTCGGGCTCATGGGCGAGCGCGAAGGCGAGGGGTCACACGCCTACGTCCGCTACCACGACGTACGGGTGCCGGGGGACCACCTGCTCGGGGGCGAGGGACAAGGTTTCGTCATCGCCCAGACCCGTCTCGGCGGCGGCCGCATCCATCACGCCATGCGCACCGTCGGGATGTGCCAGCGCGCGTTCGACATGATGTGCGAGCGGGCCCTGTCCCGCACGACGCAGGGCGAGCTGCTGGCCCGCAAGCAGATGGTGCAGGAGCAGATCGCGGATTCGTGGATCCAGCTCCAGCAGTTCCGGCTGCAGGTGCTGCACGCGGCGTGGATCCTCGACACCGAGGGCGGGGCGTCGGCGGCCGGACGTACGGCCATCGCCGGCGTGAAGGTCGCCATGGCCGACGTGTTGCACGACATCGTCTACCGGTCGATGCACCTGCACGGGTCGCTTGGCGTCAGCAACGAGCTGCCGCTCGGCGGAATGCTGGTCGCGGCGATGGCCCTTGGCCTGGCCGACGGTCCGAGTGAGGTGCACAAGGTCACCATCGCCCGCCAGACGCTCAAGCAGCACAAGCCGGCAGAGGGCCTGTTCCCGTCCGCCCATCTTCCCGACCGCCGGGCCGCGGCTCGCAAGCGCTTCGCCCACCTGCTCGACCTCGAAGCGGGGAACCTCTGAGTTTCTCCACCGACGCGCTCGCGGCCTGGATGGACGAGCAGGGGCTGCCGGGCGCGGGCGAGGCGCTCGAGGTCGTCCCTATCAGCGGCGGCGCGTCCAACGAGATCCTCGAGTTGCGGCGAGGCGGCGCGCGCATGGTGCTGCGCCGTCCGCCCGCCGAGCTGCCCGAGGGGCGCAACGAGACGATGCTGCGTGAGTACCGCGTCCTCTCCGCGCTGGCCGGCACCGACGTGCCTCACGCGCGCGTGCTGGGCAAGTGCGACGACCCGTCGGTGCTGGGCGCGTTCTTCTACGTGATGGACCACGTCGACGGCTGGTCGCCCATGCAGGTCGACGGATGGCCGGCACCGTTCGACGACGACCTCGACGCGAGGCGGGGCCTGGCCTTCGAGCTGGTCGACGGCATCGCCGCCCTGTCGCGAGTCGACTGGGCCGCGCGGGGCCTGGAGGGGTTCGGCCGGCCCGAGGGGTTCCACGAACGCCAGGTCGACCGGTGGCTCTCGCACCTGGCGCGATTCGAGTTCCGCGACATCCCCGGTCTCGACACGGCCGCCGACTGGCTGCGGGCGCACAAGCCGCGCGTGTACGAGCCCGGCATCCTCCACGGCGACTACCAGTTCGCCAACGTGATGTACGCCCACGGTGCGCCCGCGCGCCTGGCCGCCATCGTGGATTGGGAGATGGCGACGGTGGGCGATCCGCTGCTCGACCTGGGTTGGGTGGTGATGGGCTGGCCCGACGACCCCGCCGAGACCGGATCGCTGGGCTACGTCGACTACACCGGCATGCCGACGCGCGACGAGATCGTGGCGCGCTACGCGGAGCGCAGCGGCCGGCCGGTGGACGAGATCGACTACTACGTGGTCCTCGCCCGCTTCAAGATGGCCGTCGTGCTCGAGGGCGGGTACGCCCGGTGGGTCAAGGGCGAGGCGGCCAACGAGAAGATGGAGGCGTTCGGTCCGGTCGTGCTCGACATGGCGGCGCGGGCGGCAGAACTGGCGGCCTCGCTGTGAACGAGCGGTTCGACCTGAGCGGCAAGGTCGCGCTGGTGACGGGCGGCAGCCGCGGCCTGGGCCGGTCGATGGCGCTGGGTCTGGCCGACGCTGGCGCGGACGTCGTCATCGCCAGCCGCAAGCTCGACGCCTGCGCGGCGGTCGCGCGTGAGGTCGAGGCATTGGGCCGTGGCGCGCTGCCGGTCGCATGCCACGTCGGTAGATGGGCGGACCTCGACGGGTTAGTGGCCGCGGCCTACGACAGATTCGGCCGCGTCGACGTGCTCGTGAACAACGCGGGGATGTCGCCGCTGTACCCGTCGCCGTCCGACATCACCGAGGCGCTGTACGACAAGGTCTTCGACGTCAACCTCAAAGGTCCGTTCCGCCTCACCGCACTCGTCGGCACGCGCATGGCGGCGGGGGAGGGCGGGTCGATCATCAACGTCAGCAGCACCGGGTCCATCCGGCCGACGGGCGACATCATCCCGTACGCGGCGGCCAAGGCGGGCGTGAACGCCATGACCGTGGGTTTCGCCAAGGCCTTCGGGCCCAGCGTGCGGGTCAACTGCATCATGCCCGGACCGTTCCGCACCGACGTCACCAAGGCGTGGGACATGGACGCCTTCGAGCAGCACGCCCGGTCCTTCGCCCTGGGCCGCATCGGCGAGCCCGACGAGGTCGTCGGCGCCGCGCTCTACCTCGCCAGCGACGCATCGAGCTACACCACCGGGTCCGTCCTCACCATCGACGGCGGCTCGAGCTAGCCAACCAACCTGACTTTTTCGCGATTCGACCGGTCATGCCGGTGGAATCGCGAAAAAGTCGACTGGGGTTCAGGGTTTGGGCTCTCGCGGGAGGCCGAGGATGCGCTCGCCGATCACGTTCTTGAGGACCTCGTCGGTGCCGCCTCCGATGCGCAGGGCGGGGGCCTCGAGGCGGGCCGTCGGCCAGAGGGAGTCGCCGGCCGCACCCGCAGGACCGAGCAGGCGGAGGGCGAGGTCGGTGGCATCGGCGAAGAGCCGCGCCGTCACCAGCTTGGCGATGGACGCTTCGGGGCCGGGCATCCCGGTTCGGCCGATGTCGGTGAGCATGCGGTAGTTGAGGTAGCGCAGCGCGTAGGCCGACTGCAGCACGCGGGCCAGGTCCTGCCGGACCAGGAGGTCACGGGAGCGACCGACGTCGCGCGCCAGGTCGAGGAGGGCCGCGACCATGTCTTCCTGGCCGAGCATGCCGCCGACCATCAGGCGCTCGTTGAGCAGGGTGGTGGTGGCGACGGTCCAGCCCGCGTCGAGGTCACCGACGACATGGCCCGACGGCACGCGGACGTTCTCGAGGAACACCTCGTTGAAGTGGGCGCCGCCATTCATCTGACGAAGGGGCCGAACGGTGACGCCCGGCGCGTGCATGTCGAGCGCCATCCACGTGATACCGGCGTGCTTCGGCGCGGTCGGGCCGGTGCGCACGAGCAACATGCCCCAGTCCGAGTGCTGCGCGCCCGACGACCACACCTTCTGGCCGTTGACCACCCACTCGTCGCCGTCGCGCGCTGCCTTGGTCCCGAGCGATGCCAGGTCGGAGCCGGCGTCGGGCTCGGAGAAGAGCTGGCACCAGATCTCCTCGCCGCGGCGCAACGCAGGCAGCCAGCGCTGCTGTTGCTCGGGCGTGCCGTGGGCGATGAGGGTCGGTCCGGCCATGAGCACGCCGATGGCGAACACCATGTCGGGGACGTCGTAGGCCGCGACCTCCTGGTTGAAGATCACCTGGTCCATCGGCGATCCGCCGCGGCCGCCGTACTCGACGGGCCACGTGATGCCCGCCCATCCACCATCGGCCTTGCACGCCTGCCACGCCTTTGCCCGGGGCAGGTCGTCGGCACCCGACCGGAACATGCTCGGCACACGCCGAGCAGCGCCCTCGTCGCGCCGGGGCGCATTGGCCTCCAGCCAGGCCCGGCATTCGCTGCGGAAGGCCGCTTCCTCGGGCGTGTCCGACGGGTCCATCCTGTTAGCGGAGGTTAACATCGGGCTCGTGAAGACCGACTTCGAGACGATCCTCCTCGACATCGACGGCGGCGTCGCCACGGTGACCCTCAACCGGCCCGAGATGAAGAACGCCATGAACCTGCGCATGGAACAGGACCTGCACGAGGCCATGTGGGGCCTCGAGGCCGATCCCGACGTGCGGGCGATCGTCGTCACCGGTGCGGGTGACGCTTTCTGCAGCGGGTTCGACATCTCCGACCCCGCCGCCTTCGGCGCCGACATGCACAAGCAGCACGACGAGGAGCTGGGCACCGACTCCGATTCGGTGTCGGACCGCGTCGCCTACTGGCGCATGACCACGCCCGTCATCGGCGCCATCAACGGCGCGGCGGTGGGCGCGGGACTCACCGTGCCCATGCTCTACGACGTCCGCTACGCGGCCGAGGACGCGAAGCTCTCCTTCCGGTTCACCCGGCTCGGCATCCTGCCGGACGCGGCGTCGCACTGGCTCCTGCCCCGCATGATCGGCATCCCGCGCGCCATGGAACTGCTGATGAGCGGACGCACGTTCACCGGCGCCGAGGCGGCCGAGCTCGGACTCGTCTCCAGGGCGGTGCCGAAGGCCGAGGTGCTGGGCGTGGCCCAGGAGTTCGCCCACGACATCGCCACCAACTGTGCTCCCGCGTCAGTGGCGCTGGTGAAGCGGTTGGTGAACCGCTTCCTCGCCGAGCCCGACATCGCGTCGGCCATGGCGGTCGAGACCAAGCTGGTCTGGTGGTCCGGCGAGCAGCCCGACGCCATGGAGGGCGTGATGGCGTGGATGCAGCGCCGCCCCCCGGAGTGGAAGCTGTCCAAGCACGATGCGCCAGACGACTAGCGCGTCAGCAGGGTGCAGCAGCCGACGCCGGGGGCGCCGTACACCTGGGTGTAGCCGACCCGCGGCGCGTTCGGGACCTGGCGCTGGCCCGCGTCGCCCCGCAGCTGCAGGCACACCTCGTGGATCTGGCGCAGGCCCGACGCGCCGATGGGCTCGCCGTTGGCGAGGAGCCCGCCGTCGGTGTTGATGGGCAGGCGCCCGCCGATCTCGGTCTCGCCGTCACCGATCATGCGCTCCTGCTCACCATCCGCGCAGAACCCGTTCTCGGCCATGTGCATGATCTCGGCGCCGGACTCGCTGTCCTGGATCTGGGCGACCTGCACCTCGTCGGGTCCGATGCCGGCCATCTCGAAGCAGGCGCGGGCGGCGTCGACGGTGGGGGACTGGCCCCGCTCGACGGGCAGCCACGGCGCCATGACCTCGAACGAGCCGAACTTCCGCGTCTTCATGGTGACGGCCCGCACCCGCACGGCCCGGTCGGTGTAGCGCGCGGCCTGGTCGGCCCGGCACACGACGACGGCGGCCGCGCCTTCGTCGGGCGAGCAGAACATGTACTGGGTGAGCGGGTGGTTGAGCATGCGCGACGAGGCGATCTCGTCCTCGCTGACGGGCTTCTGCCGCCACGCATTGGGGTTGAGCGAGCCGTTGCGGAAGTTCTTGGCCGCCACCTTGGCCAAGGTCGACGTGGAGATGCCGAAGTCGTGCATGTACCGGTTGATCTTCATGGCGAAGAACTGGGTGGTGAGCATCAGGCCCACGTCGCCGTACCACTTGCCCAGCCCGAGGATCGACGGGTCGGGATCGAAGGCGCCGCGCGGGTGCTTGTCGAACCCGACCACCAGCGCGTTGTCGCACATGCCGGCTTCGATGGCGTTGCACGCGGTGGCCAACGCCGTTCCTGCGGTGGCGCAGCCGTTGTAGACGTTGACGAACGGCACGCCGCTCAGGCCGAGGCGCCCGACCATGGTGTCGGGCGACGCCTCCGTGCCCTGCATGCCCATCATCGATCCACCGGCCGCGAACTGCAGGTCGCTCCACACCATGCCCGCGTCGCGCAGGGCCTGACGGGCTGCGAACACGCCCATGTCCATGGCCGAGACACCGTCGTGGCGCCCGAACGGGTGGATGCCGAGTCCGATGATGGCGACGTCCATCAGGCTGGTGCTTCCGCTTCGGGCTCGACGGGACGGAAGGCGTAGGTGACGACGTCGTCGGTGAAGGGGACGACCACCGTCTCCATCTCCATCCCGATGCGGAGTCGGGACGGGTCGGCCTCGGTGAGGCGGCCCTCGACGCGGGCTTGGCCCTCGAACTCCACGTAGCCCACGCCGTAGGGCTCGAACGTCTCGTCCGTCTCGACCCGGGCGTACGGCGGTGACTTGGGAACGAAGTTCTGGACGGTGAAGGTCCAGAGCGTGCCCCGCCGGGCGAAGAGGTCGTCCTGCATGGCGTCGCCCGTGCAACGTGGGCAGTCGGCCTGGCGAGGGAAGGTCATCACACCGCAGTCGGCGCATCTGCTCCCGATGAGCTGCGGTGCGTCGCCCTCGGTGAACAACCCTGGCGCGATCGGCGTCGGCACCTCAGTCCTCCCAGTGGAGCGCGGCCAGCGTCATCCGGGTGAGGAGCTCCTTCTGGCCCTCCCTGTCGAGGGTGCCGTGGTAGGTGGCGACGGACGTCTGCAGCGCACTGACGGCGTGGATGGCCAGCAGCAGCTCGGCGCTGGTGAGGTCGGGCCGCACCTTGCTCAGCACCTGCACCCACGCGTCGCGCATGCGCCGATGCAGGCGGTTGAGACGGGCGCGGGCCTCGGGCTGCAGGTTGCGGGCTTCCTGGGTGTAGATGGCGGTGAGGGGTCCGTCCTCGACACACGCGTCCGACGAATACCGGACGAGGAGGCGCAGGGCGGCCTCGGGGTCGCCGTTGGCTTCCTCGACGGCTCGGTCCACCACGTCCTGCAGACGGCTGACGGCCCGCTCCACCAGTGCGACCAGCAGGTCGTGCTTGCTGGCGAAGTGACGGTAGAACGCAGGGCCGGTGACGCCGACGGCGGCACCGATCTCGTCGATCCCGGTACCCGAGAACCCACGCTCGAAGAAGAGCTTGGCCGCCTCGGTGAGGATCATCTCCCGGCGGTTGGGGGTGGCGGTGGTGCGAACGTTGCCGCTCATGTGAACCCATGTTAACAATGCGTCATGGACGACCGCGCCCTCGTCGAGGAACGGCTCGAGAAGCTCCTGGCCGAGCACGATCCCGCCACCGCTGATCCGGCCGCCCTCTGGGGCGCGCAGTTCGACCTCGGGCTGGCGTGGGTCCACTTCCCGGAGGGCAAGGGCGGCCTCGGCGTCGACCCCAAGTTGCAGGAGTCGGTCGACCTCACGCTGCAACGCATGGGCGGCCCCACCAACATGCTGCGCAACTTCATGGGTATCGGGATGGCGGCGCCCACCCTGATCACCTACGGCTCCGAGGAGCAGCAGGAGCGGCACCTGCGGCCCATCTTCACGTGCGAGGACATCTGGTGCCAGATGTTCAGCGAGCCGGGGGCGGGGTCCGACGTGGCGTCGCTCGCCACCCGTGCCGAACGCGACGGCGACGAGTGGGTCATCAACGGCCAGAAGGTGTGGACGACGCTGGCCCACGTGTCGGACTGGGGTCTGCTGCTGGCCCGCAGTGATCCGGCCCAACCCAAGCACAAGGGGCTGTCGTACTTCTACCTCGACATGGGGAGCCCCGGCGTCGAGATCCGACCGCTGCGCCAGCTCACCGGCGAAGCAGAGTTCAACGAGATCTTCTTCACCGACGTCCGAATCCCCGATGCCCAGCGCCTCGGGCCCGCGGGCGAGGGGTGGCGGGTGGCCATCACCACGCTGATGAACGAGCGGGTCGCCCTCGAACGCCTGGCCATCGAGGACAGGGGCGAGGGCATGATCCGTCACGCGGTGCGCCTGTGGCACGAGCGGGGCAGCGGCGACCCCGTGATGCGCGATCGCGTGATGCGCATGTGGATCGAGGCCGAGGTGCAGCGGCTCACCAGCATCCGCGCCCAGCAGCTGCGCAAGATGGGCACACCCGGGCCCGAGGGATCGATCGGCAAGCTGGCGGTGGCCGAGCTCACCAACAAGATCTTCACCTTGTGCGTCGACATCATCGGCGCGGAGGGGATGCTGTACTCCGACTACACCATGACGCGGCCGTCGGTCATGGGCGAGGCCGCCCTCGGCACCGACGCGGCGTTCGACGTGCACAAGGCGTTCCTCTCCTCGGTCGGCACGCGCATCGGCGGCGGCACCGGCGACGTCATGCGCAACATCCTGGGCGACCGCGTGCTCGGGCTCCCGTCCGAGCCGGACACGAGTCGCGACCAACCGTGGAACGAGATCCGGCGGTCGGGCTGATGCGGGACGACGGCGTCGTCCTCACCAACCTGCTGGCCCGGCGCGCGGCAGACACACCCGACCAGGTCTTCCTGCAGGACGTGGGTGGTCAGCAGCTGACCTACGGCGAGTTGCAGGACCGCATCCTGCGCTGGGCCGGCGCGCTGCAGGAAGCGGGGGTCACCGCGGGCGAGACGGTTGTCACCATGCTGCCTGCGTCGCTCGAGGCGTTCGCGGTGTGGCTGGGCATCGCTTCGTTGCGGGCCATCGAGGTGCCCCTCAACACGTCGTACCGCGGGCCGATGCTCGAGCACACCGTGAACACGGCGGCGGCCCGGCTGGCGGTGGTCACGTCCGCCTTCGTGCCGCAGTTCGACGAGGTGCGCTCGTCGCTGTCGTCGCTCGAGCGCATCATCGTCCCCGACGGCGCCGACGAGGGCTTCGCCGACGACGCCGTGCCGGCCAAGGACCTCGAGCCGGCGGCCTATCACGACATCGCGTGCATGATCTACACGTCGGGCACAAGCGGTCCGTCCAAGGGCGTGCTCATGCCGTGGGGCGAGCTGCACCAGTTCGTGACCTCGGTGCCGACCGACGTGCTGGCCGACGACGGTGTCTACTACCTGTGCCTGCCGGTGTTCCACGTGTCGGGGAAGTCGGGCATCTACATCTGCGCCGAGCACGAGGCCCGCATGGTCGTGCGGGAGACGTTCAGCCTCACCGAGTTCTGGAACGACATCCGGACCTTCGGCGTCACATCGACGGGGCTCATCGGCGTGATGGCGTCGTTCCTCATGGCCATGCCCGAGCAGGCCGACGACGGCGAGCATCCGTTGCAGCACGTCACCATGGGACCGCTGGTCGCGGAGGTCGAGGACTTCAAACGGCGCTTTGGCGTGAAGGTGTCCACCGGTTACGGCATGACCGAGATCGGCGTGCCCATGTCATCCGACGGCTGGAATCTGGCCAACGAGACCTCGTGCGGGCGGGTGCGCACGGGGTATCCTGGCTACGAGGTCCGGGTGGTGGACGAGGTCGACCGGGCCCTGGGTCCCGGTCAGGTCGGCGAGCTCATCGTGCGGACCGCCGAGCCCTTCACGATGAACGCGGGCTACTACGGCATGCCCGCCGAGACGGCGCACGCGTGGCGCAACGGCTGGTTCCACACCGGCGACGCCTTCCGCTACGACGACGACGGCAACTTCTACTTCGTCGACCGCATCAAGGACGCCATCCGGCGCAGGGGCGAGAACATCTCGTCCTTCGAAGTGGAGGCCTACGTCGTCAAGCATCCGGCCGTCGCCGAGTGCGCGGCCGTCGGCGTCCCGTCCGAGCACTCCGAGGACGAGGTCAAGGTGGTCGTGGTGCCCGCGCCCGGCGCGTCGCTCGATCCGGCCGCGCTCATCGAGTTCCTCATCCCGACCATGCCCCGGTTCATGATCCCCCGGTACGTGGAAGTGGTCGACGCGCTCCCCAAGACCCCGACCATGCGGGTGCGCAAGGTGGAGCTACGGGCCGGCGACGCCGACTCCGTCTTCGGCGACGGCGTCTGGGACCGCG
This sequence comes from Actinomycetota bacterium, assembly GCA_041166085.1. Classification (GTDB taxonomy): domain Bacteria; phylum Actinomycetota; class Acidimicrobiia; order Acidimicrobiales; family JAFATL01; genus JBEEFP01. The sequence continues at coordinate 51,509 of JBEEFP010000036.1, read as the reverse complement.
AGGCGGCTGGGATCGAGCTGCCCCGGTAGCGCGACCTACCGGAAGATCCCGACGATCGTCGCCAGCAGCACCACCGCGCCCAAGGCGCGGCGGAACGGACTCTCACCCCGAATCAGCTCGTCCACAGCCCACACGACCAGCGCGCCGGTGGCGATCACCGCGAGCACCGTGCGAGGAGTGCCGGTCGGGGAGAACACCCGCCGCGCCAGCGCGGCCAGGATGAACACGCCCAGCGGGACGTTCGGGAGCTGCACGATGGTCTGGCGCCCGGTCGTACGACTCCGGAACAGCCAGTCGAACCCGCGCCGCATTGTTGTCATGTCCTCATGCTTTAGCGCACGGGGGTGGGCCATAGGCCCCACCCGTGCGCAATAGCTGCGGTCGGCGTCGGCGTAATGTTGGGCATGACGATCGAGCGGGCGGCAATCGAGAGCTTGCAGGCGGACCTCGCGGGTGAGGTGATCACGCCGGACAGCCCCGGCTACGACGACGCCAGACAGATCTGGAACGGCGGCATCCAGCGCCGGCCCGCGGTCATCGCCCGCTGCCGTGGTGCGGCCGACGTGATGGCGGCCGTGCGCTTCGGGCGCGAGCACGACCTGCTCACGTCGGTCCGTGGCGGCGGACACGCGGTCGCGGGCCACGCCCTCGCCGACGACGGCCTCGTGATCGACCTGTCGGCGATGACAGGCACTCGCGTCGACCCCCTGGCCCAGACCATCCGGCTCGAGGGGGGCGCCTTGAACGCCCACCTCGATCGGGAGAGCCAGGCCTTCGGCCTCGCGGCCACGGGCGGCATCGTGAGCCACACGGGTGTCGGCGGTCTGACCCTCGGGGGCGGCATCGGTCATCTCATGCGCAAGTTCGGGCTCACCATCGACGCTCTGCGTTCCTGCGACGTCGTGACGGCCGACGGCGAGTTCGTCGTCGCGAGCGAGAACGAGAACGCCGAGCTGTTCTGGGGCCTGCGGGGCGGCGGCGGCAACTTCGGGGTCGTCACCAGCTTCGAGTTCCAGCTCTTTCCCCTCGGGCCCACGGTGTACGCGGGGATGCTGGCGTGGCCGATGGACCGGGCCCACGACGTGCTCGGCTTCCTGCGCGACTTCATCGCCGACGCGCCCGACGAGGTCGGCCTCATGGGCAACCTGCGCCTGGCGCCGCCGCTGCCGGTGATCCCCGAGGCGCTGCGCGGCGAGCCCATCGTGGCGCTGATCGTCACCTACGCCGGGCCGGTGGAAGAGGGCGAGAAGGTGCTGGCGCCTCTCGCGGAGCTGGGCGAGCCAGCGGTGAACGCGGTCGCACCCAAGCCGTATGCCGCGCACCAGAAGATGTTCGACGCCGCCCTGCCCCACGGGCGCCACTACTACTGGAAGTCCCACAAGCTCGGCCCCCTCACCACCGACGTCATCGACGTCGTGGTCGAACACGCGTCGCAAATCACCTCGCCGCTCTCCACCATCCCCATCTTCAGCTTCGGTGGCGCGGTGGGGCGCGTCGACGAGGACGCGACCGCCTTCCCGTACCGGGACGCGTCACACGACATCAACATCGCGGCATCGTGGCTTCCTGAGCAGGCCGGAGACGCCGACCGGCACGTGGCGTGGGTCCGGGACTTCTTCGCCGCCCTCGAGCCGCACAGCCGCGGCGTGTACGTGAACTTCACCAGCGACGACGCCAACGATCGGGCGCGGGTCGCGTACACGGACGCGCAGTGGGCCAAGCTCACGGCCCTCAAGGCCAAGTACGACCCCACCAACTTCTTCCGTCTCAACGCCAACATCCCGCCGACCTGAACTGCCGCGGGGCTCTACAGCAGGTAGGCCTTGGCCACTTCCAGGGCGGCCGAGGCGAGCGGCCCGTCAGCCGTCAGGGTCGCGGCGTCGGCCAGCGTGATGCGTCGCACCGCCAGGCGGGCCCACTCGCCCGCCGAGCCCCGCACGACCTGGGATGCCTCGTCGGGGCCGAAGGACCACACCGACACGCCGTCGGGCGCGGTGAGCTCGAGGCGGAGGTCGTCCCTCGGCCCCGGCATCTCCCGTCCCGCGAACTGGAAGGCGTAGGGGAGGGTCTGGTAGCCGAGGTGACACACGTGGCGCATGCGGTCGGTGTCGACCGGCTCGACGCCGAGGGCGGCGAAGCAGTCGAGTCCGTGGGCCCAGCACTCCATGAGACGGGCGGTGGCCAGGGAGCGCACCGACATCTCGCCGATGCCCCAGTAGACGCGGGCGCCGGGCGGGAGCGAGCGCATGGCGGACACGACAACGCTGCGCGCCATGCGCCACCACTCGAGCACCTGGCGCGGCGTCCGTTCGCGGGCGGCGCGGTCCTGGGCGGCCAGCGCTGCGTCGGGGTCCTTCAGGATCTCCTTGAAGGCGGCCTCGCCCCTGCCCTCGACACTGGTGACGGCCATCTCGTCGGACATGGCCAGGTGGGCGATGGTGTCGCCGATGTCCCAGCCCGCGGCAGGCGTGGGCGTCTTCCACTGCGCGTCGGAGAGCGGCGCGACGAGCGCGTCGAGGGCGGTGTGCTCGCCCTCGAGATCGTCGAGGACGTCAGCCACGGTTGCGTCGTACGGAAGCTCGCGACAGCACGATGGCGGCCAGCACGCCGGCGACCGCGATCCAGCCGAACCAGTCGCCGAGGCTGACGAACGGTGACTTCCCGGACCCCAGCGTGACGTCGGCGATCAGGGTCCGCTGCGCGATCCCGCTGGGATTGGCCGTCACGTTCTCGATGCGTCCCCACTGGTCGATGATCGCCGAGTCGTAACCCTCGTCGGCCTTGACCGTCGGCACTCGGTTCTCGATCGAACGGAAGACCAGGTGGGTGTAGTGCGTCTCGGCGATGGCCTTCACGTCGTTGGACGGGGCGGCGATGAGGCGGGCGCCGTTGCGCGTCATCTTGCGGGCCGTGTCGGTGAAGTCCATGTCGTAACAGATGACAGACCCGATGACGCCGAAGTCGGTGTGCTTGACGGGGTAGGTGCCCTGGGTGTCGCTGTAGTCGCCGGCGAAGGTGCCGGGGTGGTCCTTGCCGTAGGGCTGGCTGAACGTGCCGTCCGGCGACAGCATCACGACCTCGTTGTGGTGACGGGCCTTGCTGTCGGTGAAGCCGTACCCGATCGCGATGTGGATGTTGCTCTCGCGCGCCAGCGCCTTCAGCTCATCGGTGTGCTCCACCCGGGGATCGAAGTCGAGCCCCACCTCGTTCCACACCGCCAGGCGGGCCCCTTGGGACGCGGCGGCGCGGGTCTGGGCTACGTCGCGGGCGAACCGCTGCGCGCGGACGGACGCGGGCGCGGGGTCGTCGGTGCCGGTCTGGATGGCGGCGACGCGCACCGTGCGGTCACCGCGCGCGGGCGAGCCCATGAGCGCGAAGCCCAGCAGGGTCCACGCCACCACGATCCCGGCGACGACCGCCGGCATCACGCGCGGGAAGGGGAGCCCGTGCAGTCGGCGGACGACCAGCGTGCCGATGGCGAAGTTGATCACCAGCACCAGCAGCTCCAGTCCGTAGAGCCCGAAGATGCTGATCGGCTGCAAGAACGTGGGGATGCGGAACAGCGCGTACTGCGGCATGGCCCACGTGCCGCCCAGCGCGTTGAAGACGCCGCTGCCACTGGCTCGGATGAAGTCGACTGCGACCCACGCCAGCGGTGTGGTGAGGGCCAGCCACCGGTAGTGCGTGCGGGCGTGGAAGCCCTGGGTGCGGAAGGCGACCCCCATGAAGATGAGGGCGAAGAAGAGCGGCATGAGCTGGAACACCGCCGCGACCTGACCTTCGGCCAACCCAGCCGAGAGCTGGCCGGCGATGAACGTCCCGATGCCGACGCCGATCACCGCCTTGCCCCAGCGCGGCGGTGCCAGCCAGTGGGTCCCGACGACCATCGGCACGAACGCGACGAAGATCAGCGGCCAGAGCCCGAAGGGTGGGAAGGCGAGGGTGGCGAGCACACCGGACAGCAGGCCCAGGCCGAGCGCGCCGGCGACGAGGCCGCCCTTGCGACCACGCGCGGACGGACCCGCGGCGGCCGCCGCCTGCGCATCGGAGTCGGTCGAGACGCCGGGGTCGTTCCTGGTGATGGCCATGACGCCTCCTACTCGGGGATGGCTCGGGTCGAGCCGGTGAAGCGGAAGCAACCGCAGTCGCCGTTGTCGAAGTACAGGATCCGGAACCGGGACGCGCCGTCGTAGCGCGCCGCGCCGAGGGCGGTGCCGAAGGTCACCGGTGAGTTGTAGGACGCGCCGAGCTGCTCGGCTGCGACGCGGATGCCGTCCGTCGTCAGGTCGGGCGCCTTGTCGAGGACGCTGCGAAGGAAGAGCAGGGTGTCGCAGGGCGGCTGCAGGTAGAAGCCGCTGGTCGACGAGCCCGCGGCCTTGCCGACGGCCAGGCATTGGTCGTGGGCCGCGTTGCCGGGCGGGTACTGCTCCGAGTCCACGTCGCTGCCGGGCAGCCAGCCCACGCCGACGGAGCCGACCAGCTGCACCTTGGGCACCTGGCTCTCCTGCGTCGCAGGGATGTCGCTGCTCGACAGTCCGTACCGGGGCCGGTAGCCCTGGCTCTCGGCCGCGGGCATGAACAGGAAGGGCAGGATCCCCGCGTTCTCCAGGAACATCACGTGGGTCACGCCCGAGTTGCGCAGGCGCAGGATGGCGTTGCTGATCTGTGACGAGACGCTGCTGAACCCGGCCACGCTCTCGGGCGAGCTGATGGCGATCTCCTCAGTGAAGGCCAGTCCGTTGGCCTTCATGCGCGGCTTGAGGACGTTGTCCGACACCCGTTGGAACACCGGCGCGTCGAAGCGCACCAGCCCGACCTTGGGCTTGTCCTTGAAGTACCCGGCCTCGACCAGCCCGTCCACGTAACCCTTGGCCCACCGGTCGGGGCTGGCCCGGCCCGGCTGGTAGAGCAGGCCGACGTTGCCGTCGTAGTACGTGTGGTCGAACAGCCAGAGGTTCTGCTCGATCTCGGGCGTGCCCTTCGACGACAGACAGCGGAACAGGGCGTCGCTGCCGCCGACGACGCTGGTGCCGACGATCAGCACCTTGTTGTCCTCGGTGAAGGTGGCGCACGCGGCCGCGGCCTGCGTCGACCACGTGCCGCCCGTCGGGTCGGTCTCGTGGTACACCGGCACGAGCTTGCGCCCCGCGAGCCCGCCGGTGTCGTTGATCCACGCGACGAGTGCGTCGTAGACCTTGCGTTCCTCGGGCGCGTCGCCGCTGGCGCCGACGAGGGCGAACCCCGCGCCGAGGTTGCCCGTGACCTGGAACCCGATCTTGATCTCGGTGTCGCTCACCCCAGGCCCGTACTTGCCCACCTTGCGGGGCACGAAGGCCGCGCCCTTGCCGCCTGCCACCGCGCTCTTCCCAGCTGCCGCGGCAGCCGCTGGGCCGGTCCCGCCTGTCGCGTCCGCCGTCGCAGCCGCCTGGTCGGACGTGGCCGCCACGTCGGCGGTGGCCGCGTCCTCGGGCAACGGCCCGCGGGCGGCCAGCTTGGCGACGAAGCCCTTCTCGCCTCCGCCGCCCGGCGCGCAGCCGGCCGCCAGCAGCGCCACGACGACGAGGCCGACCGCTCGGCGCGCCGTCATCCCCGTCCTCCCGTTCCGGCCAGGCGGGCCGCGGCGCCGCCGAGGAACACCGAGCGGATGAGATCGCCCCGGTCGAGCAGCTTCGATGCGGGGCCGTCGAAGCGGACCTCGCCCTTCTCCATGAAGTAGGCGTGGTCCGCCAGCGACAGGGCCACGTTCACCGATTGCTCGACGAGCACGACAGCGGTGCCTTCGGCATTGATGCGCCGCACCAGTGCGAGCAGCTCGCCCACCACCTTGGGGGCGAGTCCGAGCGACAGCTCGTCGACCAGCAACAGGGGCGGACGCAGCAGCAGGGCCTTGCTCAGGCCCAGCATCTGCTGCTCTCCTCCGGACAGCGTGCTGGCCAGCTGGCCGCGGCGCTCGGCCAACCGGGGGAAGGCGTCGAAGACGGTATCGATGGCGGCGTCGGTGCTGCGCTTGTCGCGCCCTGCCGCCGCGCCGACCACGCGGAGGTTCTCGGCGACGGTGAGTGGACCGAACACCGCCCGTCCGCCCGGCACCTGGGCGACGCCACGAGCGACGCGGCGGTCCGGTTCGGTGAAGGTGATGTCCTCGCCGCGGAGGTGCACCGACCCCGCGCTGGGGATGCCGAGTCCGGAGACGACGCGCAGCAGCGTCGACTTGCCCGCCCCGTTGGTGCCGAGGAGGGCGACGAGTTGGCCCTCCTCCACCGTGAAGTCGACTCCGAAGAGCACCTGCAGGGGGCCGTAGGAAAAGTCGATGCCGCGGCAGACCAGGAGAGGCAGCTGGTGCCCGGCGCCCACGTGGCGGCGCAGCTCCTCTGTCACGACCACCTCGTCGCCCAGCCGCTGCAGGTCGCCGGCCACCGATGCGGCCGAGCGCCGCGCCAGCCACGCCGCGAGCAGCGCGGGCAGGACGAGGGACGCCACGCCGCCGGCCAGTCCGAAGCGGCGGTCGACACCACCGAACACGAGCACGCCACCCAGTCCGCCGACCGCGAGGAAGGCGGCCTGAGCCAGGGCGGCCACGAGGGGCCGGGCCGCGCTCGGCACGACGGAGAGTGCGGCCACGTCGAGGAGGGGGACCACGGCCGCCGTCGTCGCCAGCACGACCCCGATGGCGATGACCGCGACCGGGAACCACGGCGAGGCGGCGGCGATGGCGAGTGCGGCCGCCGCGACGACACACGTGCCGGCCGCGAACCGCAGGGGCGCGCCAGGGTCGGCGGCGAAGGCGGCGTCGGCGCGCGGGGCGACGAGCGCGAGCACGGGCAGGGTGAAGGCCGTCGCGACAGCGAGCACGCCCAGCCTCCCGGTGGTCGTCACGTGCCAGCGCTGGGCCAGGAAGTAGCCGACGAAGCCGAGCAGCGGGAGCACCAGCGCGCCGAGGGCGGCCCACACACCGAGGACCCGTCGCACGGTGGCGAGGTGCAGGACGCGGCGCAGCTCCTCCCGCAGTTGTCGGGGCGGCGCCTCTTGGTCTCCTCCCTCGGATGTCTGGGCGTCGGCCACGAGGGCGCGCACGGCCTCGGTGTCGTGCTCGCCGCCGTTCGGTGCTCGCAGGTGGCGAGCGGCCACGACGGCCACGACGAGGACGGAGAGGGCGCCGGCGATCAGGAAGGCGGCCCGCCACGTGAGCCCCGAGCCCGCGAGCACGGCGGCAGCCGAGAGCGCCAGCACCCGTCCGGCGCCGTCCGCGGCCCGGTGCGTCGCGAGCACGCGCGTGCGCACCGCGGGCGGGTGGCCGTCGACGAGGAGGGCGGGGTGCAGGGCGCGGGCCGCAGCGACGGCGAGCCCGAGGGCCATGAGGCCGAGGATCACCGCGCCGCCCGTGGCGGCGACGCCGAGGGCGGCTGTCGCCACTGCGCCGGCCGCGGCCGTGACCAGCACCACGCGGGCCGACCGGCCCCGTCGGTGGACGAGGACGGCCACCCCGAGGGCGGCCAGCGCCACCACGATCTGCTGCAGGAGCCCGAACCCGCCGAGCGCACTGCGCGAGGTGGCGAGCACGTCGCTCATCTCCGGTTGCAACGCGGTGAAGAGGGCCACAGGCGCGGCTGCGACCGCGGCCAACAGCGACAGGCGGACGAGGAGCCCCGACGGTCGGAAGGGGGCAGCGGCGGCCGGGGCCGCGTCGGCGCCCGTGCCCAGCACGGTGCGCACCTGCTCGGCGACGGCGGCCCGCCTGCTGTCGAGCTCGGCGAGGAAGCGCTGGCCGTCGACAGGCGCGTGCTTGCCGTTGGTCCCGCGTCGGGGTGCGCGCGGGCTCACGACTCGACCACCTGGAACTCGACCGACGCGGCCGACTCGTCGACGCGCACCCCGTCGCCGTCGATGAGCACGATGGTGGCCCGGTGGCTGTTGTCGGCGCCCACGCGGCTGCCGGTGACGGCCTTGATGCGGCTGAGGGTGACCTCGGGCTTGCCGGTGACGTAGACGTTGTGGTCTGCCAGCCACGCCTGGTCGGGGCAGCCGGGTCGCGTGCGGCAGTCCTCGTCGAGCAGCTTGCGGAGCCCGGTGCCGGCGGCGACGGGCGGGCGGTCGACGAAGATGGCGAAGAAGGGCCCCGCGCCGCGCAGGTCGGGGTTCGGCCGAATGCCGTTCGCTCTCCACTGCAGCCTCACGGGGAGGGCGACGCGATCCATCTCGCCGGGGCGGACGACGCTGATGGTCTTGGCGTCGCGCAGTGCCATGCCCTCGCTGCGGCAGCCGGTCAGCAGCGCGGCCATGAAGAAGACCGCGAGTACGGTCCGCACCTTCGTCGTCACTTGCGCGGTCCGGTGCTGACCGTGCCGGACCGCTCCACGGCGGCCACGTCGTCGCCCAGGTACGACGCGATGACGAGGGGATCGGCGCGGACCTCGGCGGGCGTGCCGTCGGCGATGATCCGCCCCGTCTCCATGGCGATGACCCGGTCGGCCAGACGCATGACCATCGGGATGTCGTGCTCGACCACGATGAGGGTGAGCCCGAGCATCTCCTTGATGCGCAGCAGCAGATCGCCGAGGGCCTCGGTCTCGCGTTGTGCGATGCCGGCCGCGGGCTCGTCGAGGAGCAGCAGCGACGGTTCCAGGGCGATGATGCAGGCCAGCTCAGTGATGCGGCGGGTGCCGGTGGACAGCTCGGCGACCGGCGCGTCGCGGAACGTCCCCAGACCCATGAGGTCGACGAGGGCGTCTGCGCGCGCGCTCTTGGCCCCCGCACCCTCGAGGCCGACGACGCAACGCAGGAAGCGGGTGGGCTCCACCCGCTCGAGGGCGACCATCACGCATTCGTGCACGGTCATGGTCGGGAACAGGGCCGCGTCCTGGAACGAACGCACCAGCCCGAGGCGGGCCCGCGCTTCGGGGCCGAGGCCACTGACGTCCCGACCCGCGTAGACGACGCGTCCCGCGTCGGCGCGCGTGAAGCCGCCGATGAGCTCGAACAGCGTCGTCTTGCCCGCGCCGTTCGGACCGATGAGGCCGAGGATCTCGCCCGCCCGCACGTCGAGGCTGACGTCGTCGACCGCCACCACGCCGCCGAAGCGCCTGCTGAGCCGCTCGACCTGCAGGATGACCTCGCCCGGCGTCACGTCCGGTGCGGGGAGCACGCGCTGCACGACCACGTCGGCGGCGACGGTGATGGCGATGTCGTCCACCTCGCGCTCGCCCGGTGGCTGCTGGCCGCCAGCGCGCGCCAGCAGCGCGATGACCCGCGTGCGCAGCGGTCTGATCAGCTGACCGATGCCGCCGGGCACGTACAGCACCAGCAGGAGCCACCCGAAGGCGGTGGCGGCCAGTCCCGCGTTGTCGAGCGGGAGGTAGCCGGGGAGCCCGGCGATGTAGAAGGCGCCGATGACGGGTCCGGCCAGCACGCCGAGGCCGCCGATCACCGCCATCGCCGCCGCGTCGAAGCTGGCCGACACGGGAAAGGCGGCCGCGTCCACCTGCGACAGCGCGAACCCGTACAGCGCGCCGCCCACGCCGGCGAGGAAGCCCGCCAGCGCGAACGCCTCGAGCTTCACGCGGGTGGCGGGGACGGTGAAGGCCTGGGCCGCCCGCTCGTCGTCCCGCACCGCGCGGAGACGCCGGCCCACGCCGCTGACCCACACGTTGCGCACGAGCCAGAGCCCGAAGAGGAACACGACGAGGGCGAAGAGCACGTAGCGCTTGCCGGTGTCGAAGTGGAACCCAGCAATGGAGGGCCGGCCCGGGTTCTCGCCGTCGCCCAGCATCCACGGCTGCTGCAGCAACCACGATTGGGCGACGAGGGCGAAGGCCAGGGTGGTGACGGCCAGCAGCAGGCCCTGCACCCGGAGGGCGGGCAGGCCGATCACGACGGACACGGCCGCCGCCACCAGTCCGCCCGCGAAGAGGCCGACGACGTGGCCGGCGCTGCCGGCCACCGCGGCGCCGACGGTCGCGCCGACGCCGGCCAGCGCGAACTGGCCGAGCGAGAGCTGGCCCGAGAGCCCGGTGATGACGCCCACCGAGAGGCCGACGAGTGCGAACGCCAGCACGATGGCGGTGGTGATCGACGTGGCGTTGGTCGCGACGATGGGCACGAGCAACCCGACGAGCGTGGCCACGCCCGCGATGAGCCAGCCCAGCCGGCGGATCGTCCACAGCCGGCGCAGGCGGGCGGGGAGCGGGGGCCACGGCTGCACGGCGATCCAGCTGCCCTGGGCCCCGCTGCGTCCCTGCAGCCGCCGCTGCGCGAGCAGGGCCACGAGGATGACGACGAAGAGGGCGGCGTCGGCCATGCCGCCCTGCGGGTGGTTCCAGAGGATGATCGCTTCGACCACGCCGACGCCGACACCGGCGGCGAGGGCGACGGGCAGCCGTTCCATGCGCGCCAGGACTGCGGCGGTGAGGGCGCGCAGGAGCAGGCCGGGTCCGAGGAACTGCACGGACGCGAAGCCGCGCGTGGGGAGCACGAGGATGGCGGTGAAGGCGGCGACCGCCCCGGCGATGGCCCACGCCAACGTCGACATGCGCGTGGCCGAGACACCCGCGAGCAGCGCGGCGTCGGGATTGGCCGCTGCCGCGCGCATCGAGAGGCCCATCCGCGTCCTGGAGAGGAACCAGGCCAGTCCCGCGACGAGGACGGGGCCGAGCAGGAGGATGGCCATGTGGGCCTGGGTGACGCGCAGCCCGCCCACGTCGAAGGTGGGCAGGAACGACGGCTTGGGGAAGAGCTTGCCTGCGGTGGTGCCGGGGTTCACGACGAGGGCGGCGATCGACAGCACCTGGGCCAGCCCGAGGGTGGCGACCACGCTCATCACCGGCGGCGTGCCCCGCAGGCGCCGCACGATGACCGCCTCGCTGCCCGCGCCGATGAGCGCTCCCAGTCCGAGGGCGGCCACGAAGGCGATCCAGTACGGGGAGTGCCAGCGGGTCACGGCCACGCCGAGCACGGCCGCCGCGAAGGCACCGATCTCGCCGTGGGCGAAGTTGACGATCCGGTTCGATCGGTAGACCAACACGAGGCCCACGGCCAGGAGGCCGTAGGTGAGGCCGGTGAGGGCACCAAGGACGAGGACCCCTCTCGGGATCTCGACGTCGAACAACCTCAGCCTCCTTCCCCCAACCGATGGTCACGCTGAGCGCTCGCACCGTACATTAACTACGGTTAACATTCACCCTCGATGGGGAACTTCCTGCGGCGAGACCGGGGTGCAGTGGCCGGCCTGCTGGTCGTCGTCCTGCTGGCGGCGGCCGTGTCCGTCGGCGTGGACCACCGGCGCGGAGGCGGACCCGTCCTGCCCGGCGCCCGGGCCGCGGCCAGGGTGCTGGCCGACCGCAGCGGTGGCGGCGTCGGTCCGACCGCGGCGGCCATCGCCGAGCTGGTCACGGGCCAGGCAGGCGGGTTCGCAGGCGGCTCGGGTTCGAGGGAGCTGGCGAGCGCCCCCGCACCGGCGTCCGACGGCGGATCGCCGAACGTCCCCGACGAGGCGCCCGTCGTGCCGGAACCGCCGCCCGTGCAGCTGCCGACCGTGCCGGTGCCCGAGCAGATCCGCCCCCTGACCCAGCTCGCCGCGCCGCTGGGCGCCCAGGCCTGTCAGTACCTCGGGCTGCTGCCGCTGGCCGCCGCGCTCGGTGGCGCGCTGGGGGGTGCGGCGCCCGTCGGTCTGGCCGATCTCCTGCCCTACATGCGGCCGCTGTTCGACGCCTGCCTCGTCATCGGTGTGCCGTATACCGAGACGCGCTGCCAGGTCGACAACCAGATCGACGACGGCACCGACGTGCCGCCCATCCCCGCCGCCCTCGGTCTCACCGTCGGCGAAGTGATCCAGGCCATCCCCCTGCCCACCCCGATGGGCGTGCTCATCGACGAGATGGTCGCCTTCGAACGTCTCGCCCTCGGCCCACCCAAGCCGGGCGAGGCGCCCCGGTTCAGCGACCGCCTCCTCGCCGCGCTGGACTGCTCCCAGCGCTAGCTCGCCAGCCCCATCCGACTTGGGGGTGGGCCGGTCAGGTGCCGGTGAAGTCGGGGCGGCGCTTGGCCGCGAAGGCGGCGACGCCTTCGGCACCGTCGGACGTGGCTGCGCTGGCGCGCAGCTCGCGGCGCTCGGCGGCGAGGTGGTCGTGCAGACTCGCTCCGGCCGCGTCGCGCAGCAGGCGGGCGGCCCGGCCGTAGGCGCGGGTCGGCCCGCTGGCCAGCCGCGCCACCAGCTCGTCGGCCGAGGCCGCCAGCGCGTCGTCGTCGACGACGGACGTGACGACGCCCCACGCCAGCGCCTCGTCCGCGGTGAGCACGCGGTTGGTGAGCGTGAGCTCGAGGGCGCGCCGCAGTCCGACGATGCGCGGGAGGAACCAGCTCGTCGAGCCGTCGGGCGAGAGCCCGATGCCCGTGTACGCCATCACGAACTTGGCGGACCGCGCCGCCAACACCAGGTCGGCGGCCAGCACCAGGCCCATTCCTGCGCCGGCGGCGCTGCCCTGCACGGCGGCGACCACGGGCGCGTCGAGGGCGACGAGCTGCTCGACCGCGGGGTGGAGGTGGGCGGTGATGTCGGCCAGCAGGTCGCTGAGCGCCGCGGGGTCGTGTGTCGCGAAGGACCCGAGGTCGCCGCCTCCGCAGAAGCGGGCGCCCGCGCCCGTGAGCAGCACGACGCGCACGGACTGGTCGCGGGACAGCTCGTCCGTCGCCTGCGCGAGCTCGGTGGCCAGCTCGAGGTCGATGGCGTTGGCGTGGTCGGGGCGGTCGAGCTCGAGCCGAGCCACGCCGTCGACGACGTCGAGCCGGATCGTGCGGAACCCCACCGGCTACTCCTGGCCGACGATGTCCGACAACACGCCGATGAGCCCCTGCAGGTCCTCCTTGGCGACGGCTTGGATGCCGACCGCCGCGGCCTGGGCCTCGACCTCTTCGGTGAGGTAGGCGGAGTACAGGATGATCGGCAGGTCGTAGCCCTCGTTGCGCAGCTGCTGCGCGGTCTCCGCGCCCGACATGCCCGGCATCTTCTGGTCGAGGATGATGGCGTCGAAGGTCCCGGTGCGACAGAGCTCGACCGCCTCGCTGCCCGTCGAGGCCTCCTCGACCTTCCACCCCTGGGCGCGCAACACCGTCCGCAGCATCAGACGGATGTCAGGTTCGTCGTCGGCGACGAGCAGCGGACGCATGGCAACGAGAGCCTAGGCCGACAATCGCGGGCCGCCACGGGCAGAATGGCCGCCGACGCCATGGACCAATTCGCCGCGCCAGCGTTCCCCGATCCCAACGCGGCGCTGGCCGCCCTTGTCGAGGCATCCGCCGACGCGGTCCTCGTGCAGGGCCGCGACGGCATCGTCGTGGCGTGGAGCCCGGCGGCGGAACGGCTCTACGGCTGGTTCTCGGACGAAATCGTCGGAAAGCCCCTGCCCCCGGAGGTGCTCCCGGGCGGCGAGGAGCTCCTGCAGCGGGTGCGCGCCGGCGAGCAGGTCGACCGCGTCGAGCTCGAGGCTCGCCGCCAGGACGGCCTCACCGTGCCCGTGTCGGTCACCATGGTCGAGGTCCCCAGCGGCGTGGGCGACGACAAGCTCGTCCTCATCGTGGCCCGCGAGACCACCGAGCAACGCCTCACCCAGGAGGCGCTGGCCGAGAGCGCGGCGCGGCTGGCAGAGGCGCAGCAGCTCGCTCGCGTCGGCCTGTGGTTGTGGGACGTCGGCAGTGACACCGTCCAGCTGTCCGACGAGCTCTACCGGCTCTGCGGACTCGACCCGCTCGACTTCGACGGCACGCTGGCCGCTTATCTCGACGTGGTGCACCCCGAGGACCGCCAGACCGTGCTCGGTGATCTCGAGCGCGCCGTCGTGACCGGGACCCCGTACACCGGCGAGTACCGACTGGCCCGGTCGGACGGACGTCAGCTGTGGGTCGAGGCGCGCGGCGACCCGGTCTTCGGCGCGGACGACACGCGGCGCAACGCGTTGGCCCTGCGCGGCATCGTGCAGGACCTCACCGAGCGGCGGCGGACCGAGGAGCGCCTCAAGGAGGCGCTCGACAAGGAGCGCGAGGCGGTCGAGCAGTTGCGCCAGGCCGACCGCATCAAGGACGAGTTCCTCGCCCTCGTCTCCCACGAGCTGCGGACGCCCCTCGCCGCCATCGTGGGGTTCTCGCTCGCCCTGACCCAGGCCGGCGAGGACGAAGCGGTGCGGGCCGAGGTCGCCGAGCGCATCGCCGGCAACGCCGAGGAGATGCGGCGGATGGTGGAGCGTCTCCTCGACTTCTCGCGCCTGCAGGCGGGACGGGTGGAGGTCGAGCCCGTCGATGTCGCCCTGCGCGAAGCGGTTGACCGCATCTGTCTCAACCTCACCGGCCTGTTGGGCGACCACGTGCTCGACGTCGACGTGCCGGACTACCTGCGGGCCTGGGCCGACGTCGACGGCCTGTCCCGCATCCTCTCCAACCTGATCACCAACGCGGTGAAGTTCTCGCCGCCTGCATCGACCATCTGGGTGCGGGCCTGGGAGCAGGGCGGGTGGGTGACCTCGAGCGTCCGCGACGTCGGCAAGGGGATCCCGAAGGATCTCCAGGACCGCGTCTTCGAACGGTTCTTCCAGGCGCCCAACCAGCCGCCGGGGCGACGGGGCACCGGCGTCGGGCTGGCCATCGTGCACCGTTACGTCGAGCTGCAGGGCGGCCGCATCTGGCTCGAGAGTGAACCGGGCGAGGGCACGACCTTCTTCTTCACCCTTCCGAGCGCGGCGTCCGGTTAGGCTCCCGCGCCACGATGGAGCCGGTTCACGTCCTGTGGCTGAACTGCGGACTGAGCTGCGACGGTGACTCCGTTGCGCTCACGGCTGCCACCCAGCCGAGCATCGAAGACCTCATCGGCGGCATCTTCCCCGGTGTCCCGCGCGCCGAGTTCCACTGGCCCCTCCTCGACTACGACGTGGGCGACGACTTCCTCGCGTGGTTCCAGCGCGGCGCGGCCGGCGAGCTGGATCCGTTCATCCTGGTGGTCGAGGGGTCGGTCGCCAACGAGGAGATCAACGGCGACGGCTACTGGACCGGGTTCGGCACCGATCCCGAGACCAACCAGCCCATCACCCTCAACACGTGGATCGACCGACTGGCGCCGCAGGCGTGGGCGGTGCTGGCCGCGGGCACGTGCGCGACCTACGGCGGCATCCACGCCATGGAGGGCAACCCCACGGGCGCCATGGGCGTCCCCGACTACGTGGGTTGGGGATGGCACAGCAAGGCGGGCATCCCCGTGGTGTGCGTGCCGGGCTGCCCGATCCTGCCCGACAACCTGGCCGAGACCCTGCTCTACCTGCTCCGCCAGGCCGGGGGCAGCGCGCCGATGATCCCGCTCGACGACGCGCTTCGGCCGGCGTGGCTCTTCGGTGAGACGGTGCACGAGGGATGCGACCGCGGGGGGTACTACGAGCAGGGCGACTTCGCCACCGAGCTCGGGTCGAAGAAGTGCATCGTGAAGGAGGGGTGTTGGGGCCCGGTCGTGCGCTGCAACGTTCCCAAGCGGGCGTGGATGAACGGCATCGGGGGCTGTCCCAACGTGGGCGGCATCTGCATCGGTTGCACCATGCCCGGGTTCCCCGACAAGTTCATGCCCTTCATGGAGGAGCCTCCCGGCGCACGTCTGTCGACGGCCGGGAGCGCGGTGTACGGCGCCGGCATCCGTCGGCTGCGCACGATGACGTCACAAGCCCTCGATCAGGAGCCGGGCTGGCGGCTGCGCGGACGCGAGCTGCTGAGCGGGTACCTCCCGTCGTGGTGAGCCCATGAGCACCAAGCGGGAAGACGGCCTCGTCGAGATGGCGTGGGATCCGATCACGCGCATCGTCGGGAGCCTCGGGATCCACACCAAGATCGACTTCAACGCCAAGCGGGTGGCCGAGTGTCACAGCACGTCGTCGATCTTCCGCGGCTACAGCGTGTTCATGCAGGGCAAGGACCCGCGCGACGCCCACTTCATCACGAGCCGCATCTGCGGCATCTGCGGTGACAACCACGCGACGTGCTCGGTGTACGCGCAGAACATGGCCTACGGAGTGCGTCCGCCCCACATGGCCGAGTGGATCATCAACCTCGGCGAGGCAGCCGAGTTCATGTTCGACCACTGCATCTACCAGGAGAACCTGGTCGGGGTGGACTACTGCGAGCGGATGGTGGCGGAGACGAATCCGGGTGTCCTGGCGCTGGCCGAACGCACCGAGGCGCCCAACGCCGGCGTGCACGGCTACCGCACCATCGCCGACATCATGCGGTCGTTCAACCCCATGCAGGGCGACTTCTACCGCTCCGCCCTCCACATGAGCCGCGTCACGCGCGAGATGTTCTGCCTCATGGAGGGCAGGCACGTGCACCCCTCCACGCTGTACGCGGGCGGCGTCGGTACCACGCCGTCGGTACAGCTCTTCACCGACTACACGACGCGGCTGATGAAGTACGTGGACTGGGTGAAGAAGGCCGTCCCCATGCACGACGACCTCTTCGACTTCATGTACCAGGCGCTGCCCGGCTACGAGGAGGTCGGACGGCGTCGCATCATGCTCGGGTGCTGGGGCAGCTTCCAGGACCCGCTGCACTGCTCGTTCGACTACCGCACCATGGCCGACTGGGGCCGGCGCATGTACGTCACGCCCGGCATCGTGGTCGACGGCGAGCTCATCACCACCGACCTCGTCGACATCAACCTCGGCATCCGGGTGCTGCTGGGCCGCTCCTACTACGAGGACTGGACCGACCACGAGCCTTTCGTCACCCAGGATCCGCTCGGCAATCCCGTCGACGTGCGCCACCCGTGGAATCAGCGCACCATCCCGAAACCGCAGAAGCGCGACTTCGACGGCAACTACAGCTGGGTGGTCGCGCCCCGCTGGTTCGACGGGACGAACAACCTGCCCCTCGACACCGGCGGTGGCCCCATCGCCCGCTTGTGGGTGACGGCGCTGGCCCAGCTCGTCGACATCGGGTACGTGAAGGCGACAGGCGACGGCGTCGACATCAACCTGCCCGCCAGCGCGTCCAGCCCCGAGACCACCTTCCAGTGGAAGATCCCGCAGTGGAGCAACACCATCGAACGCGACCGGGCCCGTAGCTACTTCCAGGCGTACGCGGCCGCGTGCGCGCTGTATTTCGTCGACCGGGCCATGGCCGACCTCAACTCCGGCAACACCCGCACCATCGAGCCGTTCCGCGTTCCCGACGAGGCGGTGAGCGTGGGCTTCACCGAAGCGGTGCGCGGCATCCTGTCCCACCACATGGTCATCCGCGAGGGCAAGATCGCCAACTACCACCCGTACCCGCCGACGCCGTGGAACGCGAGCCCCCGCGACATCGACGGTGTGCCCGGTCCGTACGAGGACGCCATCGAGGGCACGCCCATCTTCGAGGAGAACGGGCGCGACACCTTCAAGGGGATCGACATCATGCGCACGGTGCGCAGCTTCGACCCCTGCCTGCCCTGCGGCGTGCACATGTACCTGGGCAAGGGGAAGACCCTCGAGCGTCGCCACTCGCCGACCATGTGGAACGGGCTCGACACGTGACGACCGACCGGCTGGCCGAGCTCGTCGCCCAGCTGGAGCGGGTACCCGATCCCGTGGCACGGAGCGCGGCGCAGGACCTCGTGCGCCTGCTGCTCGACCTGCACGGCGAGGCTCTCACCCACATCTTCGAGCTTGTGGCCGCGTCGGACGGGGACGCGGCCGCCACGCTGGGTTCGATCGCAACCGACGAGTCGCTGCGGCCGGTGCTCGAGCTGCACGACCTGGTGCGCGTGTCCACCGACGCGACGTCCACGCCGGTGACGCTGCTCCCGACGCGCGACATGTCTGCGGCTTCTGCCGAGCCGGAGATGGTGACCCGGTGCGAGCTCTGCGGCGGGCCCGCGGGCGACAACCACCCGCACGTGGTCGATGTCGAGGCGCGGGCCGGCGCGCTGTCGTGCGCGTGCCGTCCGTGCTTCGTGCTGCTGGCCGCGCCCGGTGCGGGAGGCGGGCGCTGGCGCGTGGTCCCCGACGAGTGGCGCGCCGTCGGGCCCGTCGACCTGCCCGAGATCCCGGTGGGCGTGGCGTTCGTCGTCGTCGACTCCGAGTGCGGCGCGCCGGTCGCGTACTACCCGGGTCCCGCCGGTGCGACCCAGTCCGAGCTCGACATCGGGATCGCCGATCTGCCCGAGCTGGTCCCTGACGTGGAGGCGCTCGTGGTGGCCCAGGGCGAGGGCTACGTCGTGCCCGTCTCCGCTGCGTACGCGCTGGCCGGCGAGTTGCGCACGACGTGGGAGGGCCTCACCGGTGGCGACGCGCCGGCCCGCGCCCTGGAGGCGTTCCTCGCCCAGGCCAATGCACGAACGACGGCGAACGGGAGGTCGGCATGACGATGCGCGCGCTCAAGTCCGTCGCGCTGGTGATCCTGGGCTGGCTGGTGGTGACGTCGATCCCGGGCCTGGCGCGCTATCTGCGCATCCGCGAGCCCTAGGGCCCTGTTCTCGAGGCAATGACTTACGGATTCCGTAAGTCATTGCCTCGAGAACTGCGCTACCAGGGTGCCTGGGGGCGGTGGTCGCCGCCGAGGTTGAGGTCGCCGTGGCCGTTGGCGGGCGTGAGAACCTCGTCGGGCTCGCCCGCCACCCGGTTCGTCATCTCGCGCAGCAGATGGCGGCCGTGGGACTTCATGGCGTCGACGAAGCCGCCGAACTCCTCGGACTGGCGGATGGCGCGCACCGACCGCACCACCTCTTCGAAGCCGTCGTGGCCGGCGCGGGCGCCGAGGATGTACCCCACCGCGAACCCGAAGAGGGTGCCCATGTGCCGTGTGCCTCCTAGTCCTCGCGCGCCGCTTCGAGCCGGAGCCGAACGCGCACGTCGGGGAAGATCTTGAGCATGAGGATAGTGGGGGAGGGCACGCGGAAATCGCGGATGTCGAAGGTCTGTTCCCCAGTGACGACCAGCCCGCCGCCGGCGTCGATCTCGGCCAGCACACTGCCGCGGAGCTGGCGGGTCACGCCGTGGAAGGTGACGTCGCCGATGAGCTGATAGCGCGATGCATCACCAGACGCCTGCGTCAGCACGACAGTGGTCACGGGGTAGCGGCGGGCGTCGATGCGCCGCATGAGCTCCGCGTCGTAGAGCGTGTTGCCCGACCGCAGGTTGCGCACCGCCAGCTCGAGGTTGGCCTTGGGCGTGATGCTCGTGTCGATGGCGCCGTCCACCAACTCGGCCTCCACCCAACCCTCGGCCCCCGCCGCCTCCCACTGGATGGGACCGACGCTGGACCTGGCCTCGATGGTCACCGTCGACCGCTCGGGCACCACGGTGAACCGGTTCACGCTACGAATGCTACGAGTCTGGTTCAGTTGCCGGCCCGGACGTGGGCCGGCCGGCGGTCGATGGTGAGCTCCTCGCCCAACAGCCGGCCCAGCACCTCCATGGCCGCCAGCTGGGTACGGGCCAGCGTCCGCCGCGCCGCACTGACCGCGCAGAGCGTCCCGAGGAGGCCGCCCGACGCACTGAGGACGGGCACGCTGATGTAGGTCTCGAGGCCGCGCAGCCGCCGTCCGTCCCCGTACACGTCGGGCGTCGCCGCGCCGGCCCAGGAGAAGCGGTCGCCGATGTGCAGGCCGCAGTCTCCGTGCGTCCCGACGACGGACTGCTCCTGCTTGCTCCAGTCGATGCGCGTGACGTACGTGCCCTCCAGTCCCGTCGCGCGCGCCACCAGCTCGAGCAGGCCCCTGACGACCTCGGCCAACGAGTCGGCCTCGGCCAGCACGGACGCCAGCGCCTCGGCGATGTCGAAATCGAGGTCCTGGCCGGCCGCGCCCAGCACCGCGGCGGCGGCCGCCAGTCGCAGTACGAGCACGGGTTGACTGATGAGGCCGCTGATGACGTGGGCCGGCACCGGCCGGCCCAGGAGGAAGCCCTGGACCCGGTCGCACCCCGATCGCAGGAGGAAGTCCAGCTGCTCGGCCGTCTCGACACCCTCACCGACGACCTGCAGGTTGAGGCCGTGGGCCATGGCGACGATGGCGGCGACGAGGGGCGCCTCGTCGGTCGCGCTGTGGATGCCCTGCACGAAGGAGCGGTCGATCTTGAGCTCGTCGACGGGGAGTGTGCGGAGCCGGGCGAGCGACGAATAACCAGTGCCGAAGTCGTCGATGGACATGCGCACGCCCAAGCCCTGGAGCTGCTGCAGGTTGGGGAGGATGGCGTCGACGTTGTCCATGATCTGCGTCTCGGTGATCTCGAGGACGAGATCGGCGGCGCGCAACCCGGTCTCGGCGAGGACGGTGGCCACGGTGTCCGCGAAGCCGGGCAGTTGGAGTTGGCTGCCGGCGAGGTTCACCGCGACGGACACGGGCGGGCGGTCGGGGTGAGCGCGGTGCCACGCGACCGTCTGGAGGCACGCCTCCCGCAGCACCCACTCGCCGATGGCCACGACTAGGCCCGTCTCCTCCGCAAGCGGGATGAAGCTCATGGGCGGGACCAGTCCGCGCTCCGGATGGATCCAGCGCACCAATGCCTCGACGCCGAGGATGTGGCCGGAACGCAGTCCGGCGATGGGCTGGAAGTGCAGGATCAGCTGATCGCGGTCGATGGCGGCGCGCAGGTCGGCCTCCATCTCGAGACGATCGAGGGCGGCGACGTGCATCGTCTCTTCGAAGCACGCGTAGGCGCCGCGCCCCCCGCTGCGCGCGTGGTAGAGGGCGACGTCGACGTTGCGCAGCAGTGTGTCGACGTCACCGCCCTCGCCCGCGTGGACGGTGATGCCGACGCGGGGCGACACGAACAGCACGCGTCCATCGATGTCGAACGGCATCGAGGACGCGTCGATGAGCGCCTCGGCGACCGCGATCGCCTCGGGTTGTCCATCCACCGCGTGGAGCAGCACTGCGAACCCGCCGGCCGGCCGCGCCACCGTGCCGCGCCCCCCGACCGTGTCACGGAAGCGGTCGGCCAGCTCGGTGAGGAGCCGGTCGCCCACCGCATGGCCGAGGGCGTCATTGACGGCCTTCAGGCCGTCGAGCTCGATGAGGAGGAGGGCGACCGCGCCCGTGCCGCGGTCGAGGGCCGACGACGCCCGCTCGCGCAGGAGGTTGCGGTTGGCGAGGTTGGTGAGTGGGTCGTGGAAGGCGCGATGCCAGAGCTCGGCCGCCTCGCCGGCCAGCTCGACCCGTTCGCGTTGGAGCTCGGCCCCGAGGGCGGCGGTCACCCGGTCGCGGAGCACATCGCGGGCAGGGCGGCCCCGATCGGTGTCGGTGAGGCCGAGGAGCCGGGCCGCGGCTTCGTTCCAGCCCGCGAGGACGTCGCCGTCGACGCGGAGGACGACGTCAGCGGCCGAGTCGGTTCCCGGCCCGTCCGCCCCCAGCCCCCCGCCGGGGCCGTCCTCGGTGATGCTCAAACCGCTCGGCCTCCTGCCCAGCGTGTCCGGTACGCATCTCTATTACGCACCACCGGGGCGAACGGATGCCCCAGAAAGCCACAAAAGCCCCGACCACCTTCGGTGCGGCGTCACCATCCACCCCGAATGGCCAGGACCAAATGGCCCTGTTTAGGGATGGCGAGGACGGCCCGCACCCGGTACCAACGGGGTATGGAGCACGACGGCGAACACGCAGAGTCACCGGTGGCCACCATGACGGCGCGCGTCGCCGCCCTCTGGCGGGCCCAGGGCGAGGACTTCCTCGCGACCTACGACGCGCTGGCCGCCGACGACGTGAGCCGGCTGCGGGCCGCGCTCATCACCGAGCCCGTGCTGCCGCGCCTCGACGGCGAGAGGATCATCGAGCGCCTTCGCCGCCTCGACGCGGCCGCCATGGAGCGGGCGGCCGCGGGGCGGCCCGACGCGGTGCTCGACCTGACCGGCACCGAGCCCGTGGTCCACGCCGACGCGGCCGCGGCCGACGAGTTCGCGGCTCGCAGCACCGCCTGCCGGCGCTGCCGGCGCGTCTACAGCGACGAGTTCTTCGCGCCGGCGACAGGCGAGAAGGTGAAGCCCCTCTGCCTCGACTGCGCCATGGTGTTCGCGGGAGTCCGCCGCAGCCACTGACGGCCGGTCAGAGGATGGTCGAGGTGTGGCCCTCCCAGTACCGGTCGCGCAGCAGTCGCTTGTAGAGCTTGCCGGTCGGCAGGCGCGGGAGCTCGTCCTCGAAGTCGACCGAGCGCGGGCACTTGAAGCGGGCCAGGTGTTCGCGGCAGAACGCGATGAGCTCGCGCTCGAGCTCGGGTCCGGGCTCGACGCCCGGGACGGGCTGCACCACCGCCTTGACCTCTTCACCGAGGTCGTCGTTCGGCACGCCGAGGACCGCCGCGTCCATGACCTTGGGATGGGTGATGAGGAGGTTCTCGGTCTCCTGCGGGTAGATGTTCACCCCGCCCGAGATGATCATGTAGGTCTTGCGGTCGGTGAGGTAGAGGTAGCCGTCCTCGTCGAGGTAGCCCACGTCGCCGACGGTGCTGGCCTCGCCCGACGCGTCGCGTGACTCCGCCGTCTTGGCCGGGTCGTTGTAGTACTCGAAGGCGGTCGCGCCCTTGAACCACACCACGCCGGATGTGCCGGTCGCGCAGGGCTGGCCGTCGTCGTCGAGGATCAGCGTCTCGCCCAGGATGGTCTTGCCCACCGTGCCCGGATGGGCCAGCCACTCCTCCGAGGTGCAGAACGTGAAGCCGTTGCCTTCCGTCGCGCCGTAGTACTCACGGATGATCGGGCCCCACCACTCGATCATCTGCTGCTTCACCGGCACCGGGCAGGGCGCGGCCGCGTGCACGATGGCCTCGAGGCTCGACACGTCTGCCTTCTCGCGTACCTCGTCCGGCAGCTTGAGGAGCCGGGAAAACATGGTCGGCACCATCTGGCTGTGGGTGATGCGGTGCGCTTCGACGAGCTGGAGGAACTGGGCGGGGTCGAAGCGTTCCATGATCACCGCCGTTGCCCCGAGCCTGATGGCGGCGGCCACGCTGGCCTGGGGCGCCGAGTGGTACAGCGGCGCGGGGGAGAGGTAGCGCATGCCCTCGCGGAAGCCGAACATGAACTTCACGAAGTCCATGAGCGGCAATGGCGTGCCCGGATGGACGTCGGGGAGGGGACGCAGGATGCCCTTGGGCCGACCCGTCGTTCCCGAGCTGTAGAGCATGGCGGCGCCGAGCTCTTCGTCGGCGACGTGCTCGGCCGGGTACTTCGCGGTGGCCTCCGCGTAGGACTCCCATGGGGCCTGGGGCCCGTCGGTGTCGACCATGAGCCACCGCTCCACGTCGGGACACATGGCTGGGAGCTGGTTGGCGACGGCCGCGAGGGCGGCCGAGCTGACCACCACGCGCGCCTCGCTGTCGTTGACGATGTAGGCGGCTTCGTCGGGCGACAGGTAGGAGTTGATGCACGTGTAATAGAGCCCCGTGCGCTCGGCCCCGCCCTCGCACTCGAGCATGCGGGGGTTGTTCTCCATGAAGAAGGCGACGTGATCGCGGCGCTGCAGTCCGAGGTCGCGATAGAGGTGGGCCATGCGGTTGGCGGCCGCCTCGTACTGGGCGTAGGTGACGACCTCGCCCCCGGTGGCCATCACGATCACCGGGTCGTCCGGATGAGCCCTGGCGTGTTCCCCCGCGTACATGGCCGAACGGTAACGCCCGGGCCGGGCCCGCTGCTGTGCGTTCCGTGGGACCGAGCGGCGACGTTTCTCGCCCCTGACGTCCACGGAACGGCACGGGCTCGTGGCGCGAGCCGTGCGGTAGGTTGAATGGCCCTCTGGCCCCATCGTCTAGAGGCCTAGGACACCACCCTCTCAAGGTGGCGACACGGGTTCGAATCCCGTTGGGGCTGCGCCTCGAAACCCCTGCTCACGCGGGGGTTTCTCGCTCTTACCTGGGCTTTCGCCGTGAGTCCGTCGAGTTTCGGTCGTCTATCTGGTGCAGTCCGATCCTCCCGGTGATGGGCAGCGTGCTTGAGATTTGTGCCCCAGATTGTGCCCCTGGCGCTACACCCGTTCACCTCAGGCGCATATGGCCGGCCCCGCGGAACGCGAGGCGCGGGCGCCGCCGAAATCTGGAGCGCTCATACCTTCTGGTCCGGCGGACGCTCGAGCACGTCGCCTCCGCCTCGAACTCCACGCCCGCAGCCTGCACGACGTGCGCGCCGGTGGCCACAGCCTTCTTCGCCGCAGCATCGAGAAGCCTGGTCTTGCCTATGCCGGGCTCGCCGAACACGACCAGCGCCTCCCCGTTCGTCGCCGCTCGCTCGAGAAACGCGCCGATCAGGACCAGCTCGTCCGCCCGCCCCACCATCGGCTGCGCGACGCGGCCCGCCCCGCGGGAGTCGACATCGCTCACCCAGGCAGTCTGACGCGTCTCTTGCCGACGTGGCGTGCGTCGACGCGCCGCATCGCTGCCCGGGAGAGCCCAGACAGCGATGGCGACGTCGGTTGACAGGGATGACACGCGTTCAGCCGAGAGAACTGGCGGCGTCCAGGATCACGTCGACGGTCTTTTCCGGCTGCGAGATCTGCGGAACATGCGACGAGCGGACCTGGCTGATGTGGGAGCCGGCACGGTCGGCCATGAACCGTTGTGTCGCGGGCGGAATGGCATGGTCCTCGGTCGCGACCAGGTACCAGGAGGGGATGGACTTCCACGCGGGCGCACCAGACGCACTGCCGAAGGCTTCCTCCGAGAACGGGCGCTGGGTGGCGTACATCTGGTCGGTGATCTGGCGGGGGAGGTCGGCCGCGAACGCCGTCTTGACGGCGTCCCTCTTGAGGTACAGGTCGACTCCCTCGCCGCCTCCCGCGAGGGGGTAGGGACGGGTGATCAGCGTCGGCGGTCCGATCTGGCTGCCGGGGTTCATCGTGACGAGCTTGACCAGCGACTCGCCCTCGTCCGGGGCGAACCCGGCGATGTACACGAGCGCGTCGACGTTGTCGTGGCCGACCGCGGCGTTGGTGATGACGGCGCCGCCGTAGGAATGGCCGACGAGCACGATCGGGCCTTCGATGGTGGCCAGGACGCTCGAGATGTAGGCCGAGTCCGAGGCGAGACCCCGAAGTGGGTTCGCGGGCGCGATCACCGGGTAGCCGCGACGCTGCAGCTTCTCGACGACGGCATTCCAACCCGAGGAGTTGTCCCAGCCGCCGTGCACAAGCACCACGGTCGGCTTGGGCGACGGCTCCGAGGAGCCGCCGGGAGACGCGAGCGCCACTGCGCCGAGGCCCAAGGACAACGCCAGCACGGCGACAAGCCCAGCAATGAGGCGACGCCTGACTGACGACAGTTGATTGAGAATGGCCATTTTTCGACTCCGTTCGTTTCGTTGGTGGATGGAGCCCCACCGTGAAGGACCAGGCCTTCTCTGACTTCCGTCATTCGACTGAGCGCGGCTACGCCGTCGCTCCCGACGAGATCCCTCAGTCATTCGACGGAAGCGACGGACGAGCTGGGGGCGTAGATCTGACGCAACCGCTCCCACGAACGAGGAGAAAGACAAATGAATACAGACTCAGCAGGTGCCAGCGTCGTCCTGGTCCACGGCGGCTTCGTCGACGGCTCCGGATGGCAGGGGGTGTACGACCACCTGCGCCAGCGTGGCTACAGGGTGTCCGTAGTGCAGAACCCCACGCAGTCCCTCGAAGGCGATGTCGCCGCCACGCGGCAGGTCATCGCCGCCCACGAGGAACCGGTCGTGCTCGTCGGCCACTCCTACGGCGGGGCGGTCATCACCGAGGCGGGCACCGACCCCAAGGTCGCCGCGCTCGTCTACATCGCGGCCTTCGCGCCCGACAAGGGCGAGTCGGTGGAGACCCTCATCGCCGATCCGCCTCCGGGTGCCCCGGTGCCGCCCATCCTGCCGCCCCAGGACGGCTTCTTGCTTCTCGACAGGGACGAGTTCCACGCCTCATTCGCCGGCGATCTCAGCCCCGAATTGGCCGCGTTCATGGCCGACTCCCAGGTGCCGTGGGGCCTCGAGGCGCTGGGCGGAACGGTTACTGAAGCGGCGTGGCGGGTGAAGCCCAGCTGGTACCTCGTCGCCACCGACGACCGGATGATCCCCCCGCCGGCGCAGCGCGCCATGTGCGAGCGAGCGGGCGCAACCGCCACCGAGGTGAGCGGGAGCCATGCGGTGTACGTGTCGCAGCCCCAGGCGGTCACCGATCTCATCGAGCAGGCATGCGATGCGGTGACGTCGAGGACGGAGGTCGGCGCCTGACCTCACAACCGCGCAGGTGGCCCCGGCCGGTGCGGCACCTCGCCCGCCGCCGCCGGCCGGGGCATCTCCAATGACCCAGCCGCGAGTCGATCGTCCTCGAGAGCGGTCCAAGGGCGATGTCGCATGGGTCGCCCGGGTAGTGCCTATCCGGCCAGGCGTAAGCTTCCGGCGCGAAGGGGCGTGGGTTCAGGACGAAGGAGGCGCCGTGGACGGTCGTGCGCCAAGGCGTCTGATCGGGCGGGACGACGATCTCGACTTCGTCTGCGCGTTCCTTGACGCGGCGGCGGAGGAGGGCGGCGCCCTGCTGCTCTCGGGCGACGCAGGTGTGGGAAAGACGGCGGTCCTCGATGCCGCCGCGCACCACGCGGCCGGTGCCGGCGCACGACTCTTGCGCGGCGGTGGCGCAGAGTTCGAAGTGAACGTGAGCTTCGCGGGTGTGAATCAATTGTTCCAGCCCATCCTCGGCGAGCTGGACCACCTGCCCGAGGTCCAACGAACCGCATTACAGGTGGCCCTCGGCCTCGAGGACGGGGCACCGCCAGACCAACTCGTGGTCCTCAACGCGGCGCTGGACCTTCTCCTTCACGTCGCCAAAGGGGGCCCGGTCGTGGTCATCGTCGACGACCTGCCGTGGTTGGACCGAGCGAGCGCGGTCGTGCTCGGCTTCATCGCGCGACGGCTCCACAACAGCCAGGTCGGACTCCTCGCCGCTTCCAGAACCGGCGAGGAAGGCTTCTTCGAGCGAGCGGGGCTGTCCAACTACAGGCTCGACCCACTGGGAGATGCGGCCGCCTCGGCCCTTCTCGAAGAGCGTTTCCCTGCACTGACAGCGCGCGTCAGGCAACGTCTCATCGATGATGCACAAGGAAATCCGCTCGCGCTTCTCGAGCTACCCGCCGCCCTGACGGATTCGCAACGCAGCGCCTCTGGCGGGCCCCGGACGGCTCTGCCGTTGAGCGGAAGGCTGCAGGCCCTGTTCACCTCGCGCGTCGGCAAGCTGCCGGCTTCGACGCGGGATCTGCTGCTCCTTGCGGTCCTCGACGGGACGGGTGACCTCCAGCGGCTCAGCATCGTCGCATCCGGACAGCCGGTATTGAAGGCGTTGGCGCCGGCGGAGCGGGCACAGCTGGTGACCGTCGACCAGGCGACAGCGAGGCTTGGCTTCCGCCATCCCTTGACCGGGTCCGCGGTTGTGGAGCTGGCGACGGCCGAGCAGCGTCGCAATGCCCACAAGGCCCTCGCCGACCACCTCGCGGACCGGGATGAGCGCCGTGCCTGGCATCTGGCGGCGGCGGCGATGTCGCCAGACGAGGCAGTGGCCGAGCTTCTCGAAAGTGCAGCAGCAGAGACCTTGGGCCGAGGGGACCCGCTCGGCGCCGTCTGCACGCTCCTGCGTTCGGCGCAGGTGAGCCCTGCCGGAGCGGACCGGAGTCGACGGCTGGCCGAGGCCGCCTACCTCGGTGCCGCGGCCACGGGTGACCTGCGCGACGTGCCGAAGCTGCTTGATGATGCACGCGCGGCCGACCCTGAGCAGCACGCGTCGTTGGCCGCAGCGGTCGCTGCGGCCTACCACCTGATCAGTGGCTCAGGCGATGTCAACACCGCCCACACACTGCTGGTTGGCGCCATCGACATGTCTGAGCCGGCGGACGGCGACGACACCATCTTGATAGAGGCGCTCCACACCCTGCTGCTGATGTGCTTCTTCGGTGGCCGGCCCGAGCTGTGGGAGCCGTTCGGGTCAGCCGTCGCTCGGTTGTGGCGGCGACCTCCCGAGTTGCTCGCCCTGCTCGAAGCGACGTTCGCCGATCCAGCCCGTGATGCGCTACCCGTGCTCGACCGCCTCGATGGCGCTATCGCCGGGTTGAAGGACGAGACAAGTCCGGCTCGCATCGCGCGGGTGGCCATGGCGGGTGCGTACCTGGACCGGCTCCCAACGTGCGCTGACGCGCTATCGCGGGTCGTCGAACATGGCCGGGCTGGCGGCGCGATCACCTCTGAGATCGAGGCGCTGTTCCTCCTGGGCAACGCCGCCTTCTGGACCGGGGAATGGGACGAGCTGGCTGACGTGACCGAGGAGGGTCTGACGCTGTGCGAGGACCATGGTTACAAGCTGCTGTCCTGGCCGGGCGTGTTCCTCCGGGCGCTGCTCGCCGCGGGACGCGGCGACGACGACACGACGCGAGAGCTGGCGGAGCAATTAGCCGGCTGGGCGGCGCCTCGAGGTCTCAGGTCGATCCAGAACTACGCCTGGCACGCGAGGGCGCTCGCGGCGCTGGGTCGAGGAGATTTCGAGGAGGCGTTCCAGCAGGCGACCTTGGTGAGCCCGCCCGGAACGCTGGCCTCTCACGTTCCCCACGCGCTGTGGCTCGTCATGGATCTGGTCGAGGCTGCCGTGCGAACCGGCCGGCACGTGGAGGCCGCTGCCCACGCTGCCGCGGCCAGCGAGGGCAACCTCGCCGCGATCTCGTCGCGTCTTGCGCTCGTGACGTACGCGTCGGCCGCGATGGCCGCGCCCGACGGCCAGGACGCCGCATGGTTCGAGAAGGCCCTTGCCGTTCCGGGTGCCGATCGCTGGCAGTTCGACCTGGCCAGGGTGCAGCTCGCCTACGGCGAACGTCTTCGCAGATCGAAGCTCACGTCCGAAGCCCGCGACCACCTTCGAGCGGCTCGGGAGACGTTCCAGCGGCTCCGAGCGCGGCCATGGGAGGTGCGGGCTGGGAACGAGCTGCGGGCGACTGGTGTGTCGATCGGCCGCCCCGAGACGCTCGGGCCGACGTCGCTCACCCCACAACAGCTGGAGATCGCCCAGCTCGCCGCCGCCGGGCTCACCAACAAGGAGATCGGTGAGCGGCTGTTCCTTTCGCACCGAACGGTCGGCACCCACCTCTACCAACTCTTCCCGAAGCTCGGAATCACCTCACGCGCTGCGCTCCGGGACGCCCTCAGGGATATCGCCGCCGAGTCGCTGGCGACTTGATCCCACCGATGCGTAGCCGGATCTGCGCTCCCGTTCCACTGGTTGCGCTGTCGGATGCTCGCAGCGGGCTGACGGGCGCCCACGACACGCTTGACCTCTGATCTCCGGACACCTGCGGCAATCCCGATCCCCTCAGATCAGGCGCGTGACTGCGACTTCGTACGACGTCGCAGGTCACGCCACCGAACCACCTCTCTCAAGGTGGCGACACGGGTTCGAATCCCGTTGGGGCTGCGCCTCGAAAACCCCTGCTCCGGCGGGGGTTTCTCGCGTGTCTGAGGCGGAGTTCATGGCCGACTCGTTAGGTCGGATGGGGGCTCGACGCCCTCAACGGAGCCGTAAGCAGTCCCGCCTGGCGGGCCAAGCCGAGCTGGTCCTCATCGCCACCGAGGACCACATGATCCCGCGCAGCGAGCGATGTCGGAGCGAATCGGCGCAACGACCGCAGAGGTCGCAGCCAGCCACTCCGTGTACCTGTCGCAGCCCGAGGCCGTCACCGCGCTCATCGCCGAGGCGGTCGCTTCTTCGAGCCGGTAGTCCTCCAGGGAGCCTCACCCTGGAGCCGGCATGGCGGCCGCCGAGTCAATCAACAGAGCGAATCGAATGCCCGAGCCGGAGCGCGCCGGAGTTCGACTTGGCGAGGCGGGTCAACGTCGCGGCCACATGGTCGAACGGCTCACGGCTCCGTTGTGCTCGGGACAACGCGACTGCGCCTTCGGTCGCGGCGATCACCGTGACCGCCAGCTCTCGTGCAGGTGCCTTCTTCATGCCACTCGTCGCGAACAGGTCCGCGAGCACATCGGCCCAGGTACGAAAGATTGTTCCCGCGTGATCGAGTAATTCGTTGTCGCCCGCGGCGACGGTGACGGCCAGCACGGCGCAGCCGGCCGTCAGCTTCGAGCGGTTCAGCAGCTCTCGCCATAGGTCGAGAAAGCGGGCAACGACGACTGCGGGCGGCTGCCCACGAGTGGCCTCCATCGCGGCCAGCCCGCGCTCGCTGGCGAGGTCGAGCGCGGCGTGCAGCAACTCGGTCTTTCCTCCGGGGAAGTGGTGATACACCGAACCCCGCGGCGCTCCCGTCGTAGCGAGCACCCCGGCGAACGAGGTGCCTTCCACCCCGTTGATGGCGAGGAGTCGCACCGCCCCTTCGACCATCTTGGTCCGAACGTCATTGCGCGGCATGACTTCCACTATGCAACAGAGCATAGGCGTGCTAGGAACTATGCATGTCAACATACATAGAAGGAGAGCTGGTCCAGTTCACCATCGAGGAACCCGCAGGTGGCTACTGGCGGATCGTGTTCTCGAACCCACCGATCAACCTGTTGAACTCCACCACGGTTGTCGAGCTCGACGCGATCGTCAGGCGAATCGAAGAAGCCCGGGACCTACGGGTCGTCGTGTTTGCGAGCGAGCATCCCGACTTCTACATGGCCCGATACGACCTCTCGGACCCGAACCCCGTCGCCTTCATGCCCACCGAGGACGGCGTCACGCTCTTCATCGACTCCATGCTGCGCATGCGCCGCGCCGATCCGATCACGATTGCATCGATCCGCGGCCGCGCCCGCGGCGGCGGCAGCGAGTTCGTGCTCTCGTGCGACCTGCAATTCGCCAGTATCGAGAACACGGTCCTGGGGCAACCCGAAGTCGGCGTCGGCATCGTGCCCGCGGGCGGCGCGATCGAACGTCTTCCCGAACTCGTCGGGACCGCACGGGCACTGGAGATCATTGCCAGCAGCGACGACTACGACGCGGTCACCGCGGAACGCTACGGATGGATCAACCGTGCGATCCCCGACAATGAACTCGACGACTACGTCGACAGGCTTGCCCGACGTCTCGCATCGTTCGACACCCACGCCCTCTCCGTCGCGAAACGACTGACGGTCAGCCGACGCGACGCACTGGCGCCGTCGGTAGATGACTTCCGCGAGACGCTGGACGAACTGCGCGAGCTGATCGTTTCCCCTTCGACCGGTGCACGACGCGCCGCGGTTACCGCGCACGCCGTGGCCGTCGGCCAAGACTTCGAGCTCCGCATGGGCCATCACCTGGGCGAGGTCGACGCGACTGTCGAAGAGGCGAGCGCATGACAGACGGCCGCGACAAGCCGGCCAGTGGGGACAGGAACACGTTCCTCACCGAGGCCGTCTGATGGCGGATGCCGAGGCGGGTTCGCCGATCAGCACGTACTTCCGAGTCTGTGACGGCGTACGGGTGAGGTTCGCAGACACCAGGGCAGGGTCGGATACCACCGTGCTGCTGCTGGCACCGTGGCCCGAGAGCCTTTGGGCCTTCCGTCGCATCTGGGAGCGCGTCGCGACCGTCGGGCGGGTGGTCGCCATCGACTTACCGGGATTCGGTCACTCCGACGGTCGCCCGGACCTGATTGCCCCGGACGGCTCGGGCGCGTTCCTGGCCCGCATGATCGATGAGTGGGGCCTGGGCGCTCCCCACATCGTCGGGCCGGACGTGGGCACGGCCGCGGCGCTCTTCCTTGCTGCGAAGGCCCCCCAACGCGTCACGAGCCTGACCATCGGCGGCGGCGCCGTCCGCTTCCCGATCGAGGCCGGCGGCGCGCTCAAGGACATCATCGAAGCGCCGAATCTGGACGTGGTGCGCGGCCTGGACGCCAGAACCAACATCGGCCTCGCGGTCGAGTCCGGTGCCGCCAAGGACAACGAGCCCGAGGTTCACGAGGACTATGTCAGCGCCTATGACCTCGGACGCTTCGCGGAGTCGGCGCGCTTCGTGCGGCACTACCCCGAGCAGAACCCGGTGCTACGTGATCTGCTCTCGTCGATCACCACTCCGACCCAAATCGTCGCCGGCCGCGAAGATGACCTCGTGCCGTGGTCGAACAACGAGTACCTCCACGATCTCCTCCCCAACAGCGAGATCCATCCTCTTGACGCCGGTCACTTCGCGTGGGAGCAAGCATCGGAGGAATACGGCCGCCTGGTCGCCGACTGGGTGGGCGGCGGGTATCGCCGGGTCGTAGCGGGCTAGTGAGATGAATCAACCGGCGCAGCGCGTTGACTGGGGCGAAGCGCGATCGAGGACCATCACGTGGCATGACCCACAACGCGCGTCCTACTCACAAAAGGAGATTGGTCATGAGCCAACAGACGCAAGCGTCACCCGAGGTCGCTCTCGTCACCGGAGCAACGTCGGGCATCGGACGGGCCGTGGCCATGAAGCTTGCCAGTGACGGCCTCGACGTGATCGTGCACGGCCGCGATGCAGAGCGCGGCGCAGCAACAGTCCGAGCCATCGAAGACGCAGGTGGACACGCCCGCTTCCTGGCGGCCGACCTCGCCGACGCCGACGACGTAAACCGACTCGCCAAAGAGGCCGGCGACGTGGACATCCTCGTCAACAACGGCGGGTTCTCGTGGTTCGGTCCAACGGCCGAGCTCGACACAGCGACGTTCGACGCACTCTTCGCGAGCAACGTCCGTTCGGCCTACCAGCTGGTGGCAGCGATCGCTCCCGGGATGGCAGCGAGGGGACACGGGAGCATCGTGAGCCTCGACTCGATGGCAGGACACGTCGGCCTGATCGGCGGCGCCGCGTACGGGGCAACCAAAGCCGCTCTGAGCGTTCTGTCGCGTTCGTGGGCTGCTGAGTTCAGCCCCGCGGGAGTTCGAGTCAACACCGTGGCCCCCGGGCCCGTCTACACCAGCGGCGCCAGCCCGGACCGGATCAAGCAACTGGGCAGCACCACCCTGCTCGGGCGCGCCGCCCAGGTCGAAGAGATCGCCGAGGTCATCGCCTTCCTCGCGTCGGACAAAGCGAGCTACATCACCGGCGCGGTGATTGCCGTCGACGGTGGACGTACTGCGATCTGAGTCAACGCGCTACAGGACCGCGACCGAACGAACCTCGACCAGATCACCCGCTTCGCCCGCGATGTCTCGACGCCTTACGTCTCTGCGCACCCAGACCCAGCCACGACCAACGAAAGAGGTTCCGTCATGAGCAACACATTCTTCGGCGTCGCCGTCGATTGCGTCGACGCCGCCGCACTTGCTCGGTTCTGGGCCGATGTGCTCGGCCGAGAGATAGCCGACCATCCAACCCAGGAGCACGCTGTCGTGCTCGTCGACGACGAAGGTGTGCACGGACCTCGATTGGCGTTCCACCAGGTTCCCGAACCGAAGACGGTGAAGAACCGGCTGCACCTGGATCTCATCACGACCAGCTTCGAAGTAGAGACCGAACGACTGATCGGTCTCGGCGCCCACAAGCTCCGCGACATCGAACAGGGCGAAGCGCGCTGGACGACCTTCGGCGACATCGAAGGCAACGAGTTCGACCTCATCGCCGGCTGAGCAACTCGAGGCCAACCGCCTCGAGGCCCGACTCACGAGAGCGGCCTGAGCGCAAGCCCGAGGCGCCGGCGCTCCGGGAAGTACCAGCGCATCACCTCACGTAGGCGGTCGGAGCCGTCGCGAGCCCAGTTGCGCATCAGCTCGCAGCCGAAGGAGATTGCGGTCACCGGCTGGGCCCCAGCTGCGATCATCCGGTCGAAGGCACGGTCGTGAGCGACTTGGGTTATCCCCCCGACCGCGTCGGCGACCGGGTAGACGTCGAACCCCTCGGCAAGCATGTCGAGCGCCGGGAACGTCAGACAGACCTCAGTCCAGAGCCCGGCAATCACGACCTTGCGACGCTCCGACGTTTCGATCGCTCGTCGAACCTCAGCGTCCTCCCACGCGTTGACGCCGGTGCGGTCGATCTCGGTCACGCCCGGGAGCTCATCGAGAATCACTCGCGACGTGCCGTCGTTGACGCCCATGCCGACGGCGACGGTGGAGAGGACAACAGGAACGTTGAATCCTGTCGCCAGCCTGCAGAGGGCAACCACGTTGAGGTCGATCTCCTCGCGTGTGGCGGAGGTGACCAGCGAGTACTGCTCCGGCTGAAAGTCGATCAACACCACGATGCAGTTCTCAGGCGTGAGCAGACGATCAGTCGTCGGATCGCGACGGGGTTCGGGGCTCGTCTTGGGCATCGATCACCGCTCCTTCTGATTCCTTCGAGCTGTCGACCGGGGCTCGGCGGTTCCGCGGCCGGAGCACCGCCCCCGGAAAGGGGGGGGCAGCACGCGGAGGCAGTGCTCCGGCGGGTTGGGTCAGCTGCGGGTCTCGAGCTTCTTGGCCAGGAAGTCGATGGCCTGGGTGATGGCGGCTTCGGCGGCGTTGGTCTCCCGCAGCGCGTTGAGCATCACGAAGTCGTGGATGATGCCCTGGTACCGGGTTGCGATGACCGGCACACCTGCGGATCGGAGGCGGTTGGCGTAGGCCTCGCCCTCGTCACGCAGCACGTCGGCCTCACCGGTGATGACCAGGGCGGGCGGCAGACCCGCCAGCTGATCATCCGTTGCTTGAAGTGGTGACGCGGTGGCCAGCGCCCGCTCCGCAGGGTCAGTGGTGTACTGATCCCAGAACCACTGCATCCCGTCGCGCCGGAGGAAGTAGCCGGTGGCGAACTGCTCGTAGGAGCCGGTGTCGAATGCGCCGTCGGTGACCGGGTAGAAGAGCACCTGGGCGGCGAGGCGCACGTCGCCTCGCTCCTTGGCGGTGATCGTCAGCGACGCGGCCATGTCGCCACCGACGGAGTCACCGGCGACGGCCACGCGGCTCGGGTCGAGATCGTTGTCGGCCCCGGTGGTCATGACCCACTGGGCTACGGCGTAGTTCTCCTCGGTGGCGATCGGGAATCGCGCTTCAGGCGAGAGGCTGTAGTTGGGGAAGACGACGGCGGCGCCGACGCCCTTGGCCAGCTCGCGCGCCAAGCGGCCGTGCGTGTGGTCGTTGCCGAACACCCACCCCGCGCCGTGGATGAAGATGATCACCGGGAGCGGGCCCTCGATACCGCTGGGCCGGAAGATGCTCACGGACACCGAGCCGGACGGACCGCCGGGCACGGTCACCATGGTCTTCTCGGTGCCGGGGACATCGATCTCGGGGCTCTGCACCTCGTCGACCGTCTTGCGGCCGACACTGGGCTCGAGGTCGAACAGGTACGGCGGGTCGTTGGTGGCCTCGACGAACGCTTGGGCGGCGGGCTCGAGTACGGGCTTGCTCATGAGGGTCTCCTCTGCATTGGTGGGCGGTTGAGGTGGCGGTCAGATCGTCGGTCCGATCGGCGCTCGGTCAAATCCCCTGAAACGCGTGGTGCCAGGTGGTCGACCCCTACGCCGTAACCCATATGAGGACCTCGGCTGCGCCATCACCCGCGACGAGTCCGAGACCGGTGACGGCGGTGAGGCGAGCAGCGTCGCCAACGCGGCGCGGCGGGTCGATCCTGGAGTCCCTGATCGCCTTCACGCGTGGGCGCAGATCATCCATGCCTGTTTTTCAATTCCAGCTGCGATCGTCGTGAGCAGGTCCTGGGTGACGGGGTCGTCGGTCGATGAGTCGATGGCGCGGTGGAGGCGCTCGACAACGGCGTCCAGGATGAGCTGGAACCTGGCGACGACATCGCTGTCTCGGATCGCGCCGGCGGGGACGTCGGGGAGCGAAGACGTGGCAACGGTCGCGGCCCGGCCGTCGGGGTGGTGGCCGAGGGTGATCGCCCGCTCGGCGACCTCGTCGCCTCCGTTGCGAGCGAGATCGGCGAGCTCGTCGAGAAGGAGGTGCAGCGAGCGGAACATCGGCCCCTCGACGTTCCAATGCGCCTGCTTGGCGAGGAGGCCGAGGTTGATGAGATCGACGAGCGCTACGTCGAGGGCGGCTGCGATGGTCTGACGTGCGGCGGCATTCACGGTCGAGAACCTCCAGGTCGCTTGCGCGCACGATGACGCCGATCCGCCCGAGTCGCATCCCGTAAGGCGCGTAGTCACCCTCACCGCGGCCGCTGGGCGCGGATCGAGGAGCGCGCCAGGTGTTGGCCCGTCCTTCGGCACAGATCAAGCACTAGCGTCTCAAGGGACGGCCACGGCACGGTGCCGATGTCCGCGCACGACCGGACAGCAGTCTCGTTGCTCCGCACCGAAGGTCTCGGTCGAGAACGGGGGCGACGCAAGGCATGGTCGTATGGCTCGACACCCGGGACCTCCCTCGGGACCATCGCCGAGACGCGATCCACGATGCGTACGTTCTCGCCGACGTGCCACGGCAGGTCTCCCTGTTGAGTCAGGAAGCCATCGACTCGACGCGTATCGAGGGATGGATGTTCGGGAACATGAAACTGTTCTGTCCGGACAGCCCGGGCATGGACGTGGTCAGAAGCGGCCCCACGCGGCGTTTGGATCCGATGATCGCGTTCTGTCTCCAGATGCACGGGACCGGTCGATCCATCGAGGATGACCGGCGGTTGGCGTTGATGCCCGGCGATCTGGTGATGGTCAGCCCGACACTGCGGAACCAGTTCGTGATCGACGGCGCGACGGCTGCGGTGGAGATCCCATTCGAGGAGATGGACGTGTCGGTCGAGATGGCGCAGCGGGCCTGCGAAAGGCTTCCGGCAAGCCCACTGTTCGCGCTCGTGGGCCGCCACCTGCTGTCGTTACGCCGTGAAGCTGATGCCATCAGCTCGAGTGCTGGTGGCCCCGACGTCGGCCTCGCTACCACCAACCTTCTCCGAGCGCTGATCGTCTCAGCGGCGACCGATGCACGGTTTGCCCGCTCAGCGTTCGCCGACGCGTTGGCACCTCGGATCTTCGCCTACGTGCGCCAGCACTTGACCGACGGCGATCTCACGCCCGCGAAGATCGCGCGAGCACACAACATCTCTGTCCGCTACCTGTACAAGCTGTGCGACGAGGCGGACGTGACACTTATGGAGTGGGTCATGCAAGAGCGCCTCGACGGCGCTCGACGAGACCTCAGTTCGCCCGACCGGCCCCGGGTCTCGGTTGCGTTCGTCGCCCACAAGTGGGGGTTCAAGGACGCGAGCCACTTCACTCAACGGTTCCGCCGCGCGTACGGGGTCACGCCGCGAGAGGTGCTGCGCGGCTCATACCGACACGACTAGGCCCTGCACAGTTCGACCCGCTGTGCACGCTGAGCCAGAAATCGTGCGGGCACACAACAGGACGCAATGTCAGGGTGCGAGCCGTAGCCCGTACCGGTCGCACCCAGCCGCACGTCGAAATCGTCTGGTTGCGTCTCATGACGGTGTCCAACATGTCACCGACGTCATCCGCGAGGTCTTGACGAGCTGAGCCATGGAGAAGAGCACATCACCTAGGGGTGCGGTCGAGTGAGCATCACGGCGCCGCCAGCGGCCGCGCCGACGTCGGCGATTGGACGTGACCACTCGCTTTCCCAACGCAACACGTCGCTCGGAATCGTCGGTCGAGCCGATGAGCTTGCATGGCTGGTCGAAGCCATCGACGCGGCCCGTGAGGGTCGCGCAGGTGCACGAGTGCTGTTCGGGGATCCGGGCATCGGGAAGACGGCGCTCCTCGATTGCGTGGTCGACGCGGCCCCGGAGTTCCGGACGGTTCGGGTGGCGGGGGTCGAGTCCGAGATGGAGCTTGCCCACGCCGGGCTGCACCGACTGCTCCAGCCGTTCCTCAACCAGCTCGATGAGATTCCATCGCCCCAGGCCCACGCGCTCCGGAGGGCGTTCGCATTGCTCGACGGGCCTCCACCCGATCGGTTCCTCGTGGGACTCGCCGCGCTGTCGCTGCTGGGCCAAGCGGCCGCAGCCGGGCCGTTGCTTTGTGTCATCGACGACGCCCAATGGCTCGACGTGTTGTCGAGAGACGCCTTGGCCCTCGCCGCCCGTCGGCTCCACGCAGACCAGGTGGCAATGCTGTTCGGTCTGCGCCCATCACCCGACCTCGACACGCGCCTCGACGGTCTCCCGGCGCTGCACCTCACGGAGCTGTCGGCCGGTGCGGCGTCCGTGCTCGTTCAGCAGGTCGTGCCGGAACTGCGGGACCCGCTGCTGATCCAGCAAGTGGTCGACGAAACGATGGGCTGTCCACTGGCGATCGTGGAACTCAGCCGGCTCACCGTCGACGAGCTGACCAAAACGGCCGCCGGCTCGGCGCCGCTGGCGCTTCCGAAACGCCTCGAGTCCCACTTCCTGGGCCTGTTCGACCCGCTTCCGCCGGACACACGCACCCTCCTGCTCATCGCCGCGGCCGATCCGGCCGCCGATCTCAAAACGGTCCTCGCGGCCGCGTCCGACCTCGGCATCGCTGGGGACGCCGCCGACGCGGCGGTCGAAGCCGGTTTGATCGTGATCGAGCCCAACCAATCGTTCCGTCACCCGCTCGTGCGTTCCGCCATCTACGGCAACGCATCGATCGCTGAGCGACGGCACGTCCATGCCGCCCTGGCACGCTCATCGGCTGCCGAGTGCCCGCGGCGAGCGTGGCACCTCGCCGCGGCGGCGGCCGGATCCGACGAAGAGGTGGCGGCCGGCCTCGAGCGCTTGGCGGACGACGCGCGTGCGCGGGGCGCGCTCTCCACCGCGGGCGTGATCCTCGCACGAGCCGCGGAACTCACCCCCGACCCTGCGCGGCGCGGCGAGCGGATCCTGAGCGCCGCCACCCACCACCTGCTCGGTGGCACACCCCGACGAGCGAGAAGCCTGCTCGACGCGTCCGTGTCGATCCTCACCGATCCGCTCACAGTGGCTCGCACCATGCAGCTGCGCGGGTCGATCCATGGCGCCCTCGGCGAGGCGGTGGAGGCGGTGCCGGTGCTCATCGCCGCCGCCCGCTCCCTCCGCCCCTTCGACGTGGCGTTGGCGCGCGCGACGCTGCTTCGCGCCGTCGCTGCCGCGCGTCTTGCTGGGCGCTTCGCAGCTCCGGGCGCTACCGAGCACGACGTCGCCCTCGAGGCTCGAGCTACCCCGCTCCCTCTCGGCTCTCCGGCCAGCGCCGCTGATCTTCTCCTCGACGGCTACGCGGCGCTGATGCTCGACGGGCCTGATGCTGCGGTGCCGATCCTGCACGAGTCCCTGCGTCGCCTGATGGCCCAAGACTGCACAGGCGAGGACCTTCTCGTGTGGCTCAGCATCGGGTGCTGGGCGGCCGGCGCCATCGCCGCCGACGACGCACTGCAGGCGCTCGCGTCGCGACTTGTCGAGCAGGCACGCAGCGATGGCGCCCTCGTCGAGCTGTCGAGCGGGCTGCTCTACCTCGCCATGTCGGAACTCCTCAGCGGCGACCTCGACCGATCCCGAGCCCACTTCGCGGAGCGGTCCGAGATCCTCATGACCCTGGGCATCGACGCCGATGTCGGCGACACAGTTGTGCGGGCGTGGGCCGGTGACGAGGTAGGCGCACGCGCCGCCATTGCCTCGGTGGAGGCATATGCGTCCGCTCACCGGCAAGGTTGGATGCTGTTGTTCACCGAGTACGCCCTCGGCGTCCTCGAACTCGGCCTCGGCAACTACGACGCCGCGTTCGGCGCCGCGTCGAAGGGCTACGAGGACGACTCGTTCCTGGTCGTCGTCGGCTACCCGAACATGATCGAGGCGGCGGTGCGCAGTGGCCACCTCGACGCGGCACGGGACGCCTTCGCGGTGTACTCGGCACGGGCAGCGTTGATCGGCACACCGCTTTCGCACGGCATGCGGGCACGGACCGGGGCGCTGATGTCCGAGGACGGCTCGGCCGCTTCATTGTACGAGGACGCGATCGACCGCCTCGCATCGTCGCGTGCGGAGCTGCAGCTCGCCCGAGCTCACCTCCTGTACGGCGAATGGCTGCGCCGCCAGCATCGACGCCTCGACGCGCGCGAGCATCTGCGCACCGCGCAGCAGCTGTTCGAGTCAAAGGGCATCGAGGGCTACGCCGAACGTGCCCGCTCGGAGCTCGCGGCGACCGGTGAGCGAGTGCGGCGACGCGATGTCAGCACGGCCCGCGCGTTGACGCCGCAGGAACGGCGCATCGCCGAGCTGGCGGCGCAGGGTGCAACGAACGCGGAGATCGCGTCGAAGCTCTACCTCAGCGCCCACACCGTCGACTACCACTTGCGAAAGGTGTTCCAGAAGCTCTCGATCACCTCTCGCCGCCAGCTCGCTCGCACGCTTCCGCGAACG
Source organism: Actinomycetota bacterium (assembly GCA_041166085.1). Classification (GTDB taxonomy): domain Bacteria; phylum Actinomycetota; class Acidimicrobiia; order Acidimicrobiales; family JAFATL01; genus JBEEFP01. The sequence goes on along the minus strand of JBEEFP010000036.1, from coordinate 11,341 downwards.
CCCTGACCCCCCCTGAACCCCACTGGTTACGGTCCGCTGGTCGCGGCAGCGGCCTGCTCGATCAGCCGCGCCGTCTCGCTGGGGTGGGAGATCATCGCGACGTGTGACGAAGCAACCTCGACTGTGGTCGCTTTCGCCCGTCGCGCCATGAATCGCTCGGTGGCCGGCGGGATGGTGCGGTCCTGGGAGGCGACCATGTACCACGAGGGGATCGTGCGCCATGCAGGCACACCGGAGGGCACCGCGAGCACGGACGCGTCCGCGGGCCGTTGGCTGGCTGCCATCGCCGCGGCCGTGGACCGATCCAGATCACCGGCGAAGATCCTCCGGAACTGGGCCGGGTCGATGTAGCCGTCGACGCCCCCGGGGTAGGGACGGAACACGAGGCTGGCCGGGCCGAGCCCGCTGCCGGGGTTCATGGCGGTGAGCCCGCCGACCGTGTCGCCGGCGTCAGGGACGAACGCGGCGATGTACACGAGCGCCTTGACGTTTGCGTGGCCGGTCGCGGCGTTGGTGAGCACGAAGCCGCCGTAGGAGTGACCGACGAGCACGACGGGACCCGGGATCGTGTCGAGGATGCTGCTGAGGTAAGCAGCGTCGGTGAGCGGACCCCGCAGCGGGTTGGCCGGCGCGAGCACCGTGTAGCCCTCGCGTTGCAGCCGAAGGCTCACGGCGCTCCAGCCCGAGGCGTCGGCGAACGCGCCGTGCGCCAGCACAATGGTCGGCTTCGGTCCGTTGGGGTGGCGGTTCGCTGCGGTTGCGGCAGGCACCACCGCAGCGATCACGGCGGCGCTGGCGACCAGCGCCGCGGCAGCGAGGGCAAAGCGGAGGGTGCGGCCGGATCGCTGGAGGATGGACATGGCGGGGCTCCTTCGTCGGGGTCGCTGCGATCGTGCGTGAAGGCTCCTGCGGTCACATCCCCGATGTCGCGTAGTCCGGTCAGCGCTGCGCGCCTCGACTACGCGGGTCGCGGGATGCCATCGACGGCGTGGTGCCGGACGATCGCACCACACGCACAAACCGGATGACCGTCGCCTGAGGAGGCACCTATGAGCACCCCTGCAGCCAACCCCGCCAAGGGGAGCATCACGGCATGGGAGCGCCGGCAGATCGACGCGTCCAATGAGTCCGGGCGAGTCCCGGTCGTGTTCGTGCACGGCCTGTGGCTGCTCGCCAGCAGTTGGGACCCGTGGCGGGCCCGGTTCGAGGACGACGGGTACACCACGCTGGCTCCCGGGTGGCCCGACGATCCCGACACGGTCGAGTCGACCCGAGCCAAGCCGGAGGTGTTCGCCCGGAAGTCCATCGGCCAGATCGCCGCCCACTACGAAGCGGTCATTCGCGAGCTCACCGCCGCGCCCGTGATCATCGGCCACAGCTTCGGCGGCCTGCTCACCGAGATCCTCGCCGGACGCGGCTTGGCTCGGGCATCGGTGGCGATCTCGCCGGCCCCGGTGCGCGGGGTTCTCCCCGTGCCGTTGTCCGCGCTTCGAGTCGCCTCCGTCGTCCTTCGCAACCCGCTCAACCGACACCGGGCGGTGCCGCTCACCTACAAGCAGTTCCGCTATGGCTTCGGCAACGCCGTCACAGAATCGGAGGCGGAGCGTCTCTACCGGGAGTTCTCGGTTGCTGGCTCCGGGGTGCCCCTATTCCAGGCGGTCGCCGCGAACCTGAATCCCTGGACCCAGGCCAAGGCTCACGCGAGGAACCCCGACCGTGGCCCGATGCTGATCATCGGGGGTCAGCACGACCACACCGTCCCGGGCGCGATCGCCAAGTCGACCTACAAGCTGCAGCGGCACAACCAGGCCCCCACCGAATTCATCATTGTGCCGAACCGCGCCCACTCACTGACCATCGACGCGGGCTGGCGTGAGGTCGCCGACGCGGTGCTCGCCTTTGTCAACCGCTTTGTCCCGGATCCTGACCGCGCCAGTAGCGACGCCGCGTGAAACGCCTAGGCCCACACCGAACCACCTCTCTCAAGGTGGCGACACGGGTTCGGATCCCGTTGGGGCTGCCAGCCAGATCCGCGCCGGTGGTGTCCGTCAGGACACCACCGCCCCCCAACCTTGGCGACACGGGTTCGAATCCCGTTGGGGCTGCTCCTCCTCCTCCATTGGGCGGCGCCGAGCTACTCGGCGCGCAGCAGACCAGCTGTGCCGACGCGGCGCGCCCATCGGCCCGGCACGGCGGCGATCGCGTTGGCGAGGATGATCGCCACCCCGGCGATCGCCGCGAGCGCCAGCACCGGCACGCCTGGCGTGTCGACCACGTCGAGCGTGCCGGCGAAGAGCCTCCACAGCGAGCGCCCGACGACGACGCCGACGGGGACCCCGACTAGGAGCCCCACCGCGATAGTCGTGGTCGCCAGCCAAGAGACCGTGCCGGCGAGCTGACGTCCGGTGAACCCGATCGCCATGAGCACCGCGAGCTCGTGGCGTCGTCTTCGCACCGCGGCACCGAGGGCGAGCGCGAGCGAGGTCAGCGCCGCGAGGCCGAGCGTCCCAGCCAGCACGGTCGGCAGGTTCGCCACCGAGCTCGACGTCGTGATCTCCGCGGGTCGCTGAACGGGAAGCACATCGAGTCCTCCGACGACGTCGAGCGGGGCGGTCGTCTCCTTGAGGTGCGCGAGCTCGGCCGCGGCGTTCGTGCCGGGACGGAAGCGCACGAAGATCGCACGCGGCCCGAAATCGCCGTGCATCTGACCGGTGATGTCCGCGTCGTAGCCCGGCACGAGCTGGTGCTCGACGAGCGCGCCGTTGCCGAGTGCCGTGTGCGCCGTGTGTACCGCGCCGATCGCCGGGAACGACGCGATGCCCACGACCCTCAGCGTGTGGGGCGCGCCGGCGCCGCTGAGCGTCACGCGGTCGTCGATGTCCTTGCCGAGGGTCGACGCGGTCGCAGCACCGAGCACGATCTCCTTCGCCTGTTCGAGGTTGCGACCGCGCAGCACGACCGGCAGCAGCGCAGCCCCCGGGTCCATGCCGAGCAGGGGCGTGTCGAGGCCATCGATCTGGTCGACACCGAAGTACGTCCCTGACCACGCCTGGACGGCCGGGTCATGGTCGAGGATCGCCCTCGCTCCGTCGAGCGGGATATTCCCGTACCCGGTCCCGGCCGACAGCACCGCGTCGCCACTCCAGCCGTAGAGGCGCGGGTGGTCCACGAGGTTCGTGAAACTGGCGCCGAACGTGACCGATCCGACGAGCGCGGTGACCGCGACGGCCGCGCCGACCATGACCGAACGCGTCGGCGCCGCCGATGGGCCTCCCCCGGGTTCGAGCGCGAACCGCAGGCCGGCAACCGCCGCCGGGCCCATGCTCGCGCCTGTGGCGCGCGTGATGATCCAACTTGGCCGTCTCCAAGCGTGGGCACGGCCAGCCACACGCTCCGGTGCTTCAAGAAGCGAGACGACGACTATCGCAACCAGCAGCGTGAGCACGATCGCCAGCGCACCGACGCCCATCACGGTCGCGTCGAGATCGAAGCCGGGGTGGGCCTCGACCTTGCGCACGGGCCCGGCCGGCATGAGCGGTGACAGCGCGACCGCGAGCACGACGGCTAGTGCCGCACCCGAGACAATCGCGACCACAGGTCCCGCCATGCCCGCGGCCGCGATCGCACGCTGGCGCGCTCCCATGGAGCGAAGGCCGGCGCGCACGTCGCGCTGGTGTCGTATGGCCCGGGCCAGTGCCTGCGAGACGAGGACGAGACCGGCCAGCCCGACGAGCACCCCGAACACCGCGAGCGCGAGCGACAGCGGGCGCACGGCGCGCAGCGCATGGAGGACGTCCACTGACGTGACGCGGTACGCGATGGTGCCCGGCGGCGCGTCGCGGTTGACCTGGTCCTGCACAGCCGCGATGTCAGCGTCACCGTGCGCCAGCACCAGGCCCTGGACGCCGTATGTGACGTGCTCGATCGCCGCGCGGCTGAACGCAGGTGTCAGCAGCATCCGAGTCGTGCGGTCGCCCTCGTCCTGCAGCACTTCGTCGGGGAACACCCCGATGCCGACGATGGTGGCCGACGTCGTCAGCTTGGGCCGCGTCGGGTTGGCGACGAACGCCGCGTCGAGCGGCTGGTCGACGCCGTAGGTGCCGAGCTCGAGTCGCTGGCCCATGTGGTAGCCGTAGCGGCGGGCTGCCAGCTCGTTCACCGCAACCTCGTCGGGCTTCGCGCTGTCGGGTCGGCGTCCCTGCGTCGGCGCGAAACGATCCTGGTCGAAAAAGCGGCCGTCGATCGTGCCAGTGGCCTCGAGCGCCTGCGAGAAGTCCGGCACACCGTCGACCAGCACCTTCACCTCGAAGGAGACGTAGGTCCGCGATTGCACGACTTGCGGGAGCGCGGCGATGGAGGCGTTGAGACCTGGGTCGAAGTAGCCGGGGTTGATGACGGCCAGCGTTGATGCGTTCCCTGCCCGCAGTAACCGTGGATATGACGACTGCGTGCGACGCGCGCCTGCAAGAGCGAACAGGCTGAGCCCCGCGGCCAATGCGAGCAGCAGTGCGGTGCCCGCGTAACTGCGCCACTGCCGTCGGATGTCCGCGCGCCCGACGTAAGCGATCAGGCCCACTCGTCCAGTTGAACCGAACCTCGGGGCGCGGAGCAAGGGTGTCAATACGCAACCGGTGGGGTGCCACCACGGGTCCGCCGTTTCGCGCGTTGCGCGAAGCGGCGCAACGACAGGACTCTGCCTGTCATCGAACCATGGCCCGAGAGCCAGCGGCGTGAGCAGTCAGCAGATTGTCAGCACAGAGAGCGGGACTTGGTTCGAGCCTGCGGATTGTGCCGGCCGCTAGTGTTCACAATTGAAGCTGACGGACTGTCGTCCTCTGCTTCTCGAGGTGCGACATGGGTTCGAATCCCGTTGGGGCTGCTCGCTACCCGGCAAGCCAGACACAGCGCGTTTGTCGCAGAATGGCGGGGTCGTGGCCGCGCGTGATCTGCCGTCGGGGGTCGTTACCTTCGTTCTATCGGACGTTGTGGGTTCGACGCGCCTGTGGGAGCAGGCACCGGCGGCCACGGCGACGGCGCTCGGCCGTCACGACGAGTTGATCGCGGACGCGATTGCCGCCCACGGCGGTGTGCTGCTCAAGGCGCGCGGCGAGGGCGACTCGACCTTCTCGGTGTTCGTGCGGGCGACCGACGCCCTCCGGGCCGCGCACGCCGCACAGGTCGCGTTGGTCGGCGAGCGTTGGCCGGACGATGCGCCGCTGAGCGTGCGCTTCGCCCTGCACACCGGCGAGGCCCTCGAGCACGACGATGATTACTTCGGGCCTGCCGTCAATCGCGTTGCCCGGTTGCGAGGGATCGCGGGCGGCGGTCAGGTGCTCATGAGCGGGACGACGGCGCCCCTCGTGGCCGACCACCTTCCGCAGGGCGTGCGCCTCGTCGAGCTGGGCGAGGTCAGCCTGCGCGACCTCACCCGTCCCGAAACGGTGTGGGCGCTCGCTGGTGACGGTCTGCCCGAACCGGCCGCCATCGCTCCGGCGACACGTGCGCCACTGCGCTATGGCGTGCTCGGGCCCTTGGCGACGTGGTCGTCCGACGGCACGCCTGTCCGGCTCGCCAGTGAGCAGCAACGGCTGCTGCTCGCCGTGCTTCTCGTGAACGCCAACCACTCCGTCTCGGCCGACCGACTCATCGACGAGCTGTGGGGCGATCGACTCCCGACCGATCCGCGTGTGGCCCTCCGCACGCAGGTCTCCCGTCTCCGGAAGCGGCTCGACGACGGCGCGCTGGTGACCGACGAAGCCGGCTACCGCCTCGCCGTCGCGGCCGACGACTACGACGCCGCTCGCTTCGAGCTGTGGTTGGCAGATGGTCGCATCGACGACGCGCTCGCGCTCTGGCGGGGCGACGCGCTCAGCGAGTTCGCCGATCGCGGCTTCGCGCACGCGGAAGCCTTTCGGCTGAACGAGCTGCGCCTCGCAGCGCGTGAACAGCGGGGCGAGCGGCTGCTCGAGGTCGGTCGTTCCGCCGACGCCATCGCCGACCTCGAGTCACTGCTGGCCGACACGCCGGGGCGGGAGCGGGCCCGCGGCCTCCTGATGCGGGCGCTCTACAGCGCCGGCCGCCAGACCGAGGCACTCGAGGTCTACGAGGCGTGGCGCGCTCATCTCGCCGAGGACCTCGGCCTGACGCCGTCGCCGGACCTCCAACAACTCCAACACCAGATCCTGAACCATGCCCTCGGCGCGACCGGCGACGAGACCCGGGCGACCGGCGCAGCCGCGGCGTGGCACGGGCTCCCGCAACCCGCCAGCTCGTTCGTCGGGCGCGAAGACGCCATCGGGAACGTCGCCGACACACTCCGCGCCCAACGCATCGTCGTGTTGTGCGGCCCGGGCGGTGTGGGCAAGACCAGGCTCGCCGTGGAGGCGGCGCGCACCGTCGCCGAGCTGTACCCCCAGGGCGTCGCGTTCTGCGACCTCTCATCGGTGACCCACGACGCCGACGTCGCCCGGGTCGTGGCCGGCGCGGTCGGCCTCGAAGAGCGCAGCACGCGCCGTCTCGACGATCAGCTGGTGAGCTACCTCGAGCATCGGCGCTGCCTGCTCGTCGTCGACAACTGCGAGCACGTGATCAACGGCGCTGCGAGGTTGGTCGATCACCTCGTGCAACGGACGGCGGGGGTGACGATCCTGGCCACGACTCGCGAGCCCCTCGCCGTGGCCGGTGAACAACTCGTCCCGGTCGAGCCGCTGACAACTGACGGGAGCGACGCGCCGGCATCGCGGCTGTTCATCGATCGGGCCCGGTCGATCCTGCCGGCCTTCGCCGGCTCGGTGGAAGGCGACGCCATCGAGGCGATCTGCCGGAAGCTCGACGGGCTGCCCCTTGCCATCGAGTTGGCTGCGGCGCGCATGCGGGGCATGACGCTGGACGAGCTGAGCGGCGGTCTCGACCGCCGCTTCCAACTGCTCGTCGGCGCTCGCCGCGCCGACGAGCGCCACCGCTCGTTGCGCGCCGTCCTCGACTGGTCCTACGACCTGCTGTCGCTACAAGAGCAACGGGTGTTCGACCAGCTCGCCGTCTTCGCGTCGTGGTTCGACCTCGAGGCCGCCCACGCCGTCGTCGGCGACGACCTGTCGTCCGACGCAGCCACCGACGCTCTGTTGCGCCTCGTTGACTGCTCGCTCGCGGTTGTCCGCCATGGGGTGCGTTCGTCGCAGTACGCGTTCCTCGACTCGATGCGCAGCTACGGCGTCGAACGGTTGCGCCAACGGGGCGATTTGGAGGTGGCGCGCGACCATCACGCTGCATGGGCGCTGACCCTGGCCGAGAGCGCAGCCGTCGGACTGGCCGGACCGGACGAGGGCGCGTGGGCATCGCGCGTCGCTCGTCACTTCGCCGAGATGCGCACCGCCCATGACTGGCTCGTCGGACGCGACCCTCCCGCCGCGCTCCGCCTGATCGCCGCCCTCCGGCCCTACGCGCTGTGGCGCCGCGCGGTCGAGGTCGGGCGATGGGCCGAGGTGTCGGCATCGGTCGGCGCGGGTGGCGACGACAAGTCGCTTCCGGCCGTGCTGCTCTGCGCGTTCACCGGCGCGTGGCAGCGGGGCGACTACGACGCGGCATGGGAGCTGGCTCGCACCGCGGTGCAGGCCGCCGCGCCGCGAGACCCTGCCGACGTGCGGTACGTCGTCGACATCCAAGCCGACGTCGCCTTCATCGCAGGCGACGTCGACGAAGCCGTCCGCCTGCACACTCGTGCGTGGGAGCTCGCGGTCACCGACGGCGACTGGCTGCAAGCAATGTGGGCGCTGGGGAGTGTCAGCCACGCGCTGACCTACGGCGCCGAGCTGGAGCGGTCGCGTGAGGTCGCGGAGAAGAGCGGCGCCCTGGCAACCGAGTGCGGCAGTCCGACGACGACGGCCATGCAGGAGTGGGTCGTGGGCGAGCTCGTCGCGTCCACCGACCCTGCCGCCGCGCAGGCCCACCTCGAACGGTCGATCGAGCTGGCGACGTCGATGGGAAGCCGTCAGGTCGTGGTCGAAGCCGAGTTCGGTCTGGCCATCGTCAAGGCCCGCCAGGGTGACGTCGAGGGCGCGCTGGCCGACTGTGACGCGCTGCTCGCCGACAGTCACGCCACCCGGACGGGCATCCTGCCCCGGGACCTCGTGCGCGTCATCGAGGTCCTGACGATCGTGCAGGCCTACGCCGACGCCGCCCAGCTCTACGGCGCGGCGATCTCACCGAGGCGCAGTGCCGGCCGCTTCCCCGTCTCCGAGGCCGCGCTGGTCGAGGCGGGCCTGAACCTGCGGAGCGAGCTGGGCGACGGGGAGTTCGATCGGCTGGCTGCAGCAGGAGCCGATCTCGGCGAGCCCGGCGTCGTCGCCGTTGCCGTGGAGGCCGTCCGTAAGGTGACACGCAAGTGACACGCCCACACACGACGATGCCGTCATGACCACACTGCTGAAGCCCGGCGACGCCGGCTACGACGACGCCCGTCGCATCCACAACGGCATGATCGACAAGCACCCGGCGGTCATCGCCCGCTGCACGTCGACGGCCGACATCGTCGACGCCGTCCGTCTCGGGCGGGAGTCCGGCGGCGAGGTGGCCGTCCGAGGCGGCGGCCACAACGTCGCCGGCAAGGCCGTCACCGAGGGCGGGGTGATGATCGACCTGGCCCCAATGCGCGCCATCCAGGTCGACCCGGCCACCCGAACCGTGCGGGCCCAGCCGGGCGTCACCTGGGCCGAGTTCAACGACGCCGCCGCCGTCCACGGCCTGGCCACGACCGGCGGCCAGGTCTCGAGCACCGGCATCGCCGGCCTCACCCTCGGCGGCGGGTTCGGCTGGCTCATGGGCAAGTACGGGATGGCCATCGACAACCTCGTCTCGGCCGAGGTCGTCACCGCCGCGGGCGACGTGCTGACGGCCAGTCCCACCGAGAACGAGGACCTGTTCTGGGCCATTCGGGGCGGCGGTGGCAACTTCGGTGTGGCCGCGTCGCTGGAATACCGCGTGCACCCCGTCGACACCGTCCTTGGCGGGATCCTGGCCCACCCGCTGCCCGCCGGCCCTGGCGCCATCGACAGCTTCCGCCGCGTCACCACTGGCGGGCCCGACGACCTGGGCGTCGCCTGCGGGCTCGTGCATGCACCTGACGGCTCCGGCAATAAGATCGTCGCCCTGCCGCTGTGCCACGCCGCCGGGGACCCCCAGCGGGCCGAAGCCGACATCAAGCCGCTGCGCGAGTTCGGCCCGCCCGTGCTCGACGCCGTCGAGGTGATGCCCTACCCGGTGGTCAACACGCTCCTCGACGGAGGCTTCCCAGCCGGCGCGCTCAACTATTGGAAGTCGGCGTTCCTCACTGACCTGTCCGACGACGTCATCGACATCGTCCTCGATGCCTATGCCAACGTGCCGTCGCCGATGAGTGCGATCATCCTCGAGCACCTTCACGGTGAGGCCACCCGGGTGGCACCGACCGCGACCGCGTATCCCTGGCGGGACGAGGGCTACAGCGTTCTCATCATCGCCCAGTGGTCCGACCCGGCCGACACGCAGACGAACATCGCCTGGGCCCAGACGCTCATGCAGCAGCTACGGCCGCACCTGTCCGAGCGCCGGTACATGAACTACATGTCCGCCGACGACGCCGGCTTGGTGCACGAGGCCTACGGGCCGAACTACGCCCGCCTCCTCGAGCTCAAGCGCACCTACGACCCCACCAACCTGTTCCGCCTCAACCAGAACATCGACCCCGCTGGCTGAGCACCAGATCCCCTGGCCAGTCAGGTGCTCCTTGGAGCAGGGCCTTCGAGGATGCGACCGTGAGCCGGCCTGTAGGTGGCTCGGGTCGCTCGCGCTCGGCAGGGCCGGCTGCGCGTCCGTTGTCAGCATCCGAGCGAGTAGCTGACGGCCGAGCAAACCCTGCGCATGATGCCCGTGCTCACCTCCCCGACGAGGGTGGTGAGGGACGCCTGGGGGACGGTGTGAAGACCGTCGCAATTGATGACTGACGGCCGGTCGAGCCCGACGTCGACATCATCGATCGCCACCTCGGCGGCAAGGCCGCGAATGGAAGTGGTCACTTCCGCGACCGTGACGAGCGCGCGCACGTCGAGCACCTCCGTCCTGGTCAGCACCAGGACGGGGCGCTTCTTTCGCCCAACCTGTGCCAGCCACAACTCCCCGCGCGTCATTCGTCGCTCCACGCTTCCGCTTCGGCCCAAAACGCATCAGGACGTTCAGGATGTCGCTGATATGCGGCTCGGTCCGATCGCTCCAATGCCACGCGCACCGCCGCCGCGACCCCCTCGCGGGCGGCCGCCGAGATGTTGACCCCAAGGTCGCGGGCGCGCTCGGCCAGCTCTGCGTCGAGTGTGAAGGTGGTGCGCGACGAAGCCATAAGAAGATGCTATCAGCAGGTGATGGTAGACGTGTCCAGCACGACAGCCAACGAGCGAGAAGGGTCCGGCACGCGGCGCGGCTCCGTGGGAGAAGCGGACGGGGGTGTTCATCACCCTCTCGAGGTGGCGGCGCGCAGCTGATCGCTCGCACGCGGTGCGTCCGGGTCGGGGCGCGGGACGCCGATGTGGAGCTCGCGCAGCTCGTCCATCATCGCCGCCACGAGCTCGGGGCCTCCGTCGCGAAGGAGTTCAGCGCGGACCCGTAGGCGGCGCTCGCCGTGGCGATGGGCGAGGCCCCAGTTGCCGAGGGCGACCATGATCGGCAGCACTTGGATGCCCGCCTCGGTGAGTGAGTACGCCGCCCGCTGCCCACGGCGGGCGTCATCGCGGGTGAGCAGCCCGGCGGCCACGAGCTGCTTGAGCCGGCTGGCGAGGATGTTGGTGGCGATCCTCTCCTCGGAGCCGGCGATCAGCTCACGGAAGTGGCGGCGGTTGCCGAACATGATGTCTCGCAGCACGAGCATCGCCCACGCATCGCCGAGCACCTCGACGGCGGCGTTGATCGGGCATCCCGACCGTGGGGCGGTCTCCATGCGCTGCACCCCCAAGTGCTTGCAGTCTGCCAATGCGTCGGTCTAGGTTCGCCCGACCAGTTGCACATTGCAATCACCCTACCGCCCCGGAGGCAGTCATGTCCCAGGTCCGTGTCCACAACTTCTCGGTCTCCCTCGACGGGTTCGGGACCGGCGAGGACCTCACGTTCGACGCCCCGTTCGGGCACGCCGGGCACCGTCTGCACGAGTGGATGATGGCCACCCGGTTCGGGCGCCCGATCATGGGTCAGACCGGTGGCTCGACCGGTGTCGACAACGCGTTCGCGGAACGCCTGGACGTCGGGTTCGGTGCCGAGATCATGGGCCGGGGCAAGTTCGGCCCGCAGACCGGACCGTGGACCGATGTCGGCACCGACGACG